>CACZER010000007.1:0-121078 GCA_902780195.1 uncultured Bacteroidia bacterium | reverse complement strand
TGGTTGACGAGCTTACGGAGTTTCTCCATGTCGGCAGCCTCGACCTTCTGGATTTCGTGAGAGGTACGGAAACCGTCAAAGAAGTGCACAAACGGCACGCGGCCTTCGATGGCGGCGAGGTGTGCCACAGGGGCGAGGTCCATGATCTCTTGGACACTGCTGGTGGCCAGCATGGCGAAGCCCGTCTGGCGGCAGGCCATCACGTCGGCGTGGTCGCCGAAGATGGACAGGGCCTGGGCGGCAAGGGCGCGGGCTGAGACGTGGAACACGCCAGGAAGCAGTTCACCGGCGATCTTGTACATATTGGGAATCATCAGCAACAGACCTTGCGAGGCGGTGTAAGTAGTGGTGAGAGCACCAGCCTGCAACGAGCCGTGGACGGCACCAGCGGCACCGGCTTCGGATTGCATTTCAACCACCTTGACGGTCTCGCCAAAGATGTTCTTCTGTCCTTTAGCGGCCCATTCATCGATATACTCTGCCATCGGCGACGACGGAGTGATAGGATAAATGGCGGCCACTTCACTGAACATGTAGGCAACATGGGCCGCAGCCTGGTTACCATCGCATGTCAAAAATTTCTTTTCTGCCATTGTTAATAAATTATTTAGTAATGAATATTGTGTTTGTTCCGTATTTAAAATTTGGCCGCAAAATTAGGCAATATAACTTAAACAAACAACCTTATTATAAAAAAGATTTTTTTGTAAAAAAAAGCATTTTTTGTAGTACTATTGAAATAATTTGTATTTTTGCACGCTCAAAATTTGAAAAAACATACAACATTCATTATCAAATCAACTAAAAATGAAGAAATTAGTTCTTACACTCGGAATGGCCTGCCTGTTCATGGTGGCCTGCAACAACACTCCTAAGCAAGAGGAAGCTGTTGAACCTGAAACCCCTGCAACTGAAGTTGTTGAGGAAAAGCAAGAATGCCCCATGGAAGCTCTGAAATCAGAGTATGCCAAGTGGGACGAAATGGACGACGCCATGAAGGCTGAACTCAACCAGAAGGCTGCTGCCGTCTTCGCTGAAATGGACGCTAAGATGGAAGAAATGAAGGCTGCTGGTGAAGAAGTCTGCAAGGAAATGGCCGAAATGACCGAAGAACAGAAGGCTGAATGCGAAGCCAAATGCGCTGAGATGAAAGCCGCTTGGGAAAACTTCGCCAACATGACTGTTGACGAACAGAAGGACCTCATTATGAAGCGTCTCGAAAACTGCGGTGGCGAAAAGAAGTGCTGCAACCACGAAGAAGCTCCTGCTGAGACTCCCGCCGAGTAATTTCAGAAACTAAACCAAATGAAAAAGAGGGCTGACTCAGCCCTCTTTTTTTTGTTTATTTCCGTCCTTTATCCTTATTTTTTGTATTTTTGCAGTTTAAACATAACTGCACACAAATGTATGCCTTCATCGCTGGCAAAATAGCCGAAAAGTCACCCACGTACGTCATTCTCGACAATCATGGCATCGGCTATTTCATCAACATCACGCTCAACACCTTCACTGCCATAGGCGAGAAGGATGAAGTCAAGTTGTATCTCCACGAACAAATCCTGGAAGATGCCCACAACCTCTTCGGGTTCTATTCTGATAAGGAACGCGATCTATTCGAGTTGCTCATCTCCGTTTCTGGCGTGGGATGCAACACGGCAAGACTTATCCTTAGCTCACTGACCGTCAATGAGTTGAGCAGCGCCATCGCCAATGATGACGTAAAAACAATACAAAGCGTGAAAGGCATCGGTGCAAAAACGGCACAACGCATCGTCATCGACCTAAAAGACAAACTGAAGAAAAATGATTTTGCGACCGAAATTTTCGCCGTTCCAAACAATACAATCAAAACTGAAGCGTTATCAGCATTGACGATATTGGGCTTCAGCAAATCGGCCGTCGACAAGGCTCTCGACCGTCTGCTGAAACAGATGCCTGACGCCACCGTCGAAACCCTTATCAAAGAAGCGCTTAAAATAATGTAAACCTCCAATCATTTGAGAAAAAGAATGAAACGACATAGCATCCTCGCATTGGCATCGGTTATCTTCGTCCTGCTCCTCGCCAGTATTGACGCGAAAGCGACGCTCCCCTACCCCTGCCCATATTCCATGGACTATCCCGTCGAACCCGACTCCATCATATATCCCATTCCCATCAGTAGAGGCAATCCCATGGAAGACCTCTACAACCAGTCGCCTCTCTATCTCAGCGACCCGTCCAATTTCTCCACTGAAATCATCTACGACCCCGTCACCCAACAATACACCTTCAAAAGACGCATTGGCGACTTCTATTATGACACGCCGACCACAATGACCCAAAGCGAGTATTTGGAGTATCAAAGCAAAAAAGGCATTCTCGATTATTGGAAAGACCGGCGCAGCCAAAACTCACGTTCGACAACCAACGGCACCTCCATCATCCCGCCCATCTATATCGGCGGCAAAGCCTTCGACATGATCTTCGGCTCCAACACCGTTGACATCCGCCCACAAGGTTCCGTCGACCTCACATTCGGTTTCAAGCATACTTATCGTGGTGACCCATCCATGAGTGAACGTCAGCAAAACCAATACAATTTCGATTTCGACGAAGACATTCAGCTGAACGTCATGGCTAAGATTGGCGATAAGATCAATTTCAACATCAACAAGAACACCAAAGCCACTTTCAATTACCAAGACAAGTTGGCTCTTAAATATGACGGTAAAGAAGATGAAATAATCCAATTGCTTGAGGCAGGTAACGTCAGTTTCCCTCTTAACAGCACCCTTATCACCGGAACACAACAACTTTTCGGTATCAAGTCGAAACTCAGATTCGGCAAGACCACCATCTCTTCCATTGTCTCCTATCAGGAGAGTGAATCGCAAAACATCACCGTGCAAGGAGGAGCCCAGACTAACGAGTTCGAGCTCAGTTGCCTTGATTACGAAGAGAACAGGCACTTCTTCCTCAGCCAATATTTCAGAGATCACTATGAAGAGGCCCTGTCAACATTGCCCACCGTCACCTCGAGCGTCAACATTACGAAGATAGAAGTGTGGATCACCAACACTAACTCGTCCACGCAGAATACCCGTAACATACTTGCGCTCACAGACTTGGGCGAAGGAAAGCGCGATTGGATCTACAACAACGAAATCACCCCTACCAACGGCACAAAGGTATATCCCCGCAATGCAGCCAACAATTTGGTTTCACGCATGGACACCACACAGATCCGCAACATCAGTATGGTCACCAATTACATGTCGAACGACCCCATGCGCATCGGCAGGTCAGGCTACATGGTGTCGGGCCGTGACTTCGAAAAAATCGAAAACGCCCGTCGCTTGAGCAATACAGAATTCACACTCAACTCAAAGTTGGGTTTCATCTCACTGAACGTCACCCTCAACTCCAACCAAACCCTGGCCGTCGCTTATCAATACACCATCGTTGGTTCTGATGAAGTCTACCAAGTAGGTGAATTCTCTGACCAAGGCATCAACACGCCAAACGTTTTGGTCGCCAAACTTTTGAGAGGTACCACTGTCAACACCAAGATGCCCATCTGGAACCTGATGATGAAGAACGTCTATAACATCAGAGCCTACCAAATCAGCTCGTCGGACTTCATGCTCAACATCTTCTACAACGGCAACTCGAACAGCACCCCGATAGGCTACTTCACCGAGGGTTCTGTAAAGGGCGTTCCGTTGTTGCATTTGATGGGACTCGATAATTTGACACAACAAAACAACCCCATCCCTGGCGGTGATGGCGTATTCGATTTCATCAACAACGCGGCTACACAAGGTGGTACTATCAACGCCTCTAACGGACGCATCTTCTTCCCAGTGTTGGAGCCTTTCGGCAAACATATCCGCACCAAAATCTTCCCCGAAGAATCGTCGCTGGCCAACAAATACGCCTACGATTCATTGTACACGATGACGAAAACCTCTGCCGAACAGTTCTCAGAGAAGAACAAGTTCACGTTGAAAGGTTATTATTCTTCACAATCAGGAAGTGAGATCAGCTTGAACGCCATGAATGTGGCTCAAGGTTCTGTGACAGTCACGGCTGGCGGCGCACAATTGGTTGAAAACGTCGACTATACAGTTGACTACACTTTAGGCCGTGTGACCATCATCAACGAAGGCATCCTCAACTCTGGCACGCCCATCAATATCTCCTTGGAAGCCAACTCAGGCTTCAGCGCTTTGAAGAAAACCTTCCTCGGAACCCGAATCGAACATGAAATCGACCGCGATTTCCGTTTGGGAGGAACGGTTTTGTATCTTGGCGAGAAATCATATACCCAAAAAATCAACTACGGAGAAGAAGCCATCGCCAACACCATCTATGGCGCCGACATCAGCTACCACACCGAAGCGAGATGGCTCACCAGCCTCATCGACAAGTTGCCTGGCATCAGCACTAGGACTCCCTCACGTATCAATGTCGACGGTGAGTTTGCCCGCTTCATCCCAGGTCTTTCCAGATCAGCTAGCGAGAGAGGGACCTCTTATATCGATGACTTTGAAGGTGCCAAATCGACAATCGACCTGAGGCTTCCTACCATGTGGGTCATGGCCAGCACGCCTCAAAACCAGCGCGACCTCTTCCCTGAAGCCGCCGCCGGCACTGGGTTGGCATATGGAAAGAACAGAGCCAAGCTGTCGTGGTACACCATCGACAACGCAGTGTTCTATGACCGTTATGCCAATATGCGTCCCGCCAACGTCACCCCTGATGAGCTTTCAAAGAACAGCGTCAGACAGGTGCTCGAAACCGAAATCTTCCCCACCAAAGACATCGCCGCAGGCACCCCTACCAACGTGTCGGTACTCAACCTAGCTTACTATCCAGAAGAACGTGGACCCTATAACTATGACGTACAGCCATCGCAGTATTCCGCAGGTATCAATGCACAAGGCAAACTCAACAACCCTGAAAGCCGTTGGGCAGGTATCATGCGCAAGATGGAAACCACCGACTTCGAAGCCACCAACATCGAATACATCGAGTTCTGGCTCATGGATCCCTTCATGGACGAAGAATACGCCAACAACCCAGGTAAGCTCTACATCAACTTGGGCGACATCTCTGAAGACGTCTTGCGTGACGGCCGCAAATTCTACGAAAACGGTCTGCCCACATCCGAAAACGTCATCAATGTCGACACGACCATCTGGGGACGTGTACCTACCCTTCAAGACATTGTAGGCACCTTCAGCAACGAAGCCGATGCACGCCAATACCAAGACGTCGGCTTCGATGGTTTGCGCGATGTCGATGAGCGCACTTTCTTCCAAGAGACTTATCTCAACGTCGTGAGAGACTATTTGGGAGAAAGTTCACAAGCTTATGCCAATGCTTACGATGACCCATCGGGCGACAACTACCACCATTTCAGGTCTTCGGAATGGGATAGGGACGAGATACACTCCAGTGTTTTGGAACGTTACAAGAACTATAACGGCCAGGAAGGCAACTCCCCTTCCGAGGTCCAAAGAACCGAAGCCTATTCCACCAGCAACTCGACACTGCCAAACGTCGAGGACATCAACAACGACAATACCTTGAACGAATCGGAACGTTATTACCAATATGTCATCGACTTGGATCCGAACCAAATGGTGGTTGGCAAGAACCATATCGCAGACATCCTCCATTCCACGAATGTCGCTTTACCCAATGGACAAATCGGTGGCGCCACTTGGTATCAGTTCAGAATTCCCATCAAGCAGCCTGACAAAGTCATCGGCCACATCGACGACTTCTCCTCCATCCGCTTCATGAGAATGTTTGTCAACGAATTCAAACGCCCTGTCGTACTTCGTTTTGCCACCCTCGATTTGGTGAAAGGCGAATGGAGAACCTACTCGCAAAGCATCCAAGCACCCGGCGAATACCAACCTGATGATGCCAACAACGAAACCACCTTCGACATCTCAGCCGTCAGCATCGACGAAAACAGCCGCCGCGCGCCTGTGCCTTATGTCATTCCTCCTGGCATCCAGCAGGAAAAGGTGATCGGCACCACGGCTATCACGAGAATCAACGAGCAATCCTTGCAGATGACGGTGCACAACCTCGTTGACGGGGATGGACGTGCCATCTACAAGACCACAGACTTCGACTTCCGCCAATACAAATACCTAAAGATGTTTGTCCACGCCGAAGCCGCCAACGACGAATACCAACTTCAAGACCAAGATCTCACCGTGTTTTTGCGTCTAGGCACCGATTTTACGGAGAACTACTATGAATACGAGATTCCATTGAAAGTCACGCCATGGCAGACCTCCTACACCAACAAGGACGCCATCTGGCCTGAAATCAACAACTTCGAAATCAAGTTGGAGGACCTTGTTGAAGTGAAGTCGCACCGAAACGAGGCCATGAACCAACCCAACAGCAGTGTTAGGACCAATTACATCTATTCTGAGAAGGTCAAGAAAGGTACTATAGACAATAGGGACTACTATCATACCATCAAGGTGATCGGTAACCCGAGCATCAGCGACGTGGAAGCCATGATGATTGGTGTGCGTAACCCCAAACGGCAGAATCTGGCCTCTGAAGACGACGGACAGCCAAAGAGTGCCGTTATCTGGGTCAACGAGCTGCGTCTCACCGACCTCAACAGCAATGGTGGTATTGCCGCGACAGGCCGTTTGGAAGCCACTTTGGCTGATTTAGGTAGGATGTCGGTCACGGGCTCCTATAGCTCAGCCGGTTTCGGTGCCCTCGACAGCGACATCAATAGCAATGAGTTTGAAGCCAACTCCGCCTTTGCCGTCTCCACCGACCTTGAGCTCGGCAAGTTCTTCGAGAATACCGGCCTCAAGATCCCGATGCATATCGACTATGGCGAGAATAGAATCACCCCGCTCTACAACCCATACGACCCCGACATCAAGATGAAGGATGCCTTGGATGCCCTAAGCACGCAAGAAGAGAAAGATGCCCTCACTTCCTCCATCCACGACTTCACACGTCATAAGAACATCAACTTCATGAATGTGCGCAAGGAACGAGTTAACAAAAGAAACAGAGGCGATGATCCTAGTGATGGCGACAAGGGCAAATCAAACCCAAGAGACCCCAATAGCGGCATCAGAGGTCGTGCCAACATGCCCAAGGTGCATATCTATGACATTGAAAACTTCAATCTGTCCTTCTCCTATAACGAGACCTTCCAAGAGAATACCGACATCAAGTATTACATGGTCAAGACCTACCGTGGAGGATTGGGATACAACTATGCAGGTAACCCGAAAAACGTAACGCCTTTCGGAAAAGCCAAATGGGCTTCCAAACCCGCCCTTCAAATCATCAAGGACATCAATTTCTATTACCTGCCTAAGAGTATCACTTTCAATACAGAGATGTATCGTTACTTCTCGCAACGGGAGATGAGAAACAAGACAGGCGGCATCGTCAACATCATGCCAACCTACTCGAAACAATGGGACTGGAACCGCAACTACCAAGTGCGTTACGATCTCACAAAAGGCTTGTCACTTGACTATTCAGCGCAAGCACAAGCATACATCTACGAGCCTGCCGGCTATGTCGACAAGAGCGTTGATCCTGAAAGATGGCAGAAAAACCGCGACACCATCAAGAATGAACTGAGACATCTCGGTTCCATGTCGAGATTCCAACAAAACGTTTCGGCCACCTACACACTGCCCATCAACAAGATCCCGATCTTTAACTGGATTACCACTAGCGCCAACTACCAAGGATCCTATTTCTGGACCGCCTCGGCGCAATCCATCCAGCCCCGCCTCGGCAACGAGATTGAAAATTCAAACAGCCTCCAGGGCAATGCCACCCTTGACTTCACAAAACTATACAACAAGGTACCGTACCTAAAGCAACTCAACACACCACAAAGACGTAACGACTCCAAAGGAAAGGGGGGTAAGACTGGCAAAGATAAAGGACAAGAAGCCACCGCCGACTCCACCAAGACCAAAGGCGTCAACGTGGGCAAGGTGGTCCTTGACAATGGTCTTCGCATCCTCACCCTGGTGAAGAAAGTTTCAGGAACTTATTCGTTGACCAACGGACAAACGCTGCCAGGCTTCATGCCTAAGCCTTCCTACCTGGGCATGAATAGCAACGGCTGGTCACCAGGCCTAGGTTTCGTATTGGGTAGCAGCTTTGGCGAAGATGCCGACATCTTCCATAAAGCCGTCATCCACAGTGTCGGTGACGACGATATGCGTTGGCTCACCATGGATTCCATCTTAAGCGACCCCTATAGAAGACGCAAGACCGAAACCATGAACTATCGCGTCAACGCAGAGCCTTTGATGGGTCTAAAGATCGACATCACTGGTAACCGCACCATGAGCGAGAATGCACAGCATTATTTCCGCTATAACGAAGCACTCAACGATTTCGAAGTCTTCACCCCCACCAACAACGGCAATTTCAGCACAAGTTACCTGATGTGGGGAACTTCATTCGTCACCAGCGACTCGACACATTCCTCCCTATTCGACAATTTGCTGAATTATCGTAAGATCATTGCCGAACGCATTGCGCGCGACAACCCACAATGGATTGAAAACGTCAACCAATACAAATTCGATAGTATCGCTGGCGATTACTTCCCAGTAGGCTATGGCTCATCCTCTATGGACGTGCTGATGTATTCATTCATCGCCGCCTACACAGGTAAAGATCCCAACAAGATTACTCTCAATCCATTCCCGAGATTCCCATTGCCCAACTGGAACGTCACCTTCAACGGACTATCGACCATACCAGCCATTGCTAGCATCTTCAAGACGGTTAGCCTGACCCATTCCTACAAATCCAACTATGCCATCAGCTCTTGGGCCAGCAACGTCTATTACGACCCGAACAACACGATCCAGACCTACGAGAATTCCGACCTAATCATTCCGAAATATGACATCGCCCAGATGGTCATCACCGAACAATTTGCTCCTTTGATTGGTGTCGACCTCGGATTCCAAAACTCCATGACCGCTAACCTGCAGTTCAAGAAATCGAGGACTTTGACCTTAAGCTTTGCCAACAACCAATTGACAGAGGTCAGCGGGCGCGAAATCGTTATCGGAGCAGGCTACCGCATCAAGGACCTTTCCTTCGTGGTGGCTTCGCTGACAGGAGGCAAGAACCAGACCATCAAGAACGATCTAATCCTCAAATTCGACTTGGGATTCAAACGCGACAAAACCATTTTGCGCCGTATCGACGAGAACAACAACCAGATCTCGGCCGGTCAAGACAAGATCAACATCTATGTCACCGCCGACTACACCTTCAGCCAACGGCTGAGTGCTCAAGCCTTTATCAAGCACGACATGACGAACCCGTTTGTGGCCAACACATTCAAAAACTCAACTACCTTTGCCGGTGTGACCATAAGATTCAGCCTGGCACAATAAAATTTTCATAAAAATGTCGAAGTAGCGCTTAAAATATGTAATTTCGCAGCCTATTAACAAACAACAACACATAACGAAAATGAATATTCCAACAAATTTAAAGTACACGAACGACGACGAATGGATCCGCCTCGAAGGTGAGACCGCATACGTCGGCATTACTGATTACGCACAACATGAACTCGGCGACATTACTTTCGTTGATGTCGACCCCGACCTCGTCGGTGAGACCCTTGACGCCCAAGAAGAATTTGGCGCCATCGAAGCCGTGAAGACCACCGCCGAATTGCTTATGCCCGTCGCTGGTGAAATCCTCGAAGTCAACGAGACTCTCGCCGACGAAGAGAACGCCAAACTCGTCAACACCGATCCTTACGGAGAAGCTTGGATCATCAAGATCAAAGTGAACGATGTCGCCGAACTCGACGGCCTCATGGATGCCGCTGCCTACGAAGCGAAAATCGGCTAATCCTCGGTATTGGAAAAACTAACCAGAAATAGTTACCCGGGAATCCTTTGCGGAATCGTTATCATGATTCTGTCTGGTTTCCCGGGTTCTTATTTGCCCCATGTCAACACCTCTCTTGGCCTTGACAAGGTGGCACATGCCCTCATGTACTTCGCCTTCGCATTCCTATGTCTTTGGGGATATCGCGAAAACTACTTCTCAAAGGGAAAGACCTATAGGGAAAGGGCCTTCTTCATCACGATTCTTATCAGCATCGCCTATGGAGCGCTCACCGAAATCCTCCAAGAAACCGTGTTTATCAAACGTACGGGAAGCTGGTACGACTTCCTAGCCGATGCCATCGGAGCTTCTCTCGGCCTGTTGTTTTTTCACTTTTTTTCAAGAAAAAAAAATAAAATTCAATTTTAGCACGTTTTATAAACAAATAATTAGTACTTTCGCATCGTAAAAACGAAAGTAAGAATTTAAAAACATATTGTCATGGAAGAAAAAAAATCACCTAAGGCAAATCTGGAGAACAAGAAATTGTTGTTCACGCAGATAGGTCTGATCATCAGCTTGCTCCTCGCATGGATGGTCTTCGAGTTTAAGAGTTATGACAAACGCGAAATCGACACCAGCCTGCTCAGCAGAGAGATTGCAGTGGACGAGGAAATGGTCGAAATCACGAAACAAGACGAGCCCAAGCCTCAGCCAATGGAGATGCCCAAACAAACCACACAACTTGAAATCGTGCAAGACGACGTAGAGGTTGAGGACATCAACATCAACGCTGAAATCGAACAAAACGAGGTCGTCGAAGAGTACATCGCTCCTGAAATCGAGGAAGAAGAAGTGGTGGAACAGGAAATCTTCCAAATCGTGGAAGAGATGCCTGCCTTCCCCGGTGGCGAACAGAAACTGATGGAATATGTCGGCAAGAACATCAAGTATCCTCAGATTGCCCGTGAAAGCGGCATCCAGGGCCGTGTGTTCGTCGGCTTCGTTGTTGAACCTGACGGCAGCGTTTCCAACGTCAAGCTGCTCCGTGGTATCGGAGGCGGCTGCGACGAGGAAGCCATGCGCGTGATCAAGAACATGCCCAAGTGGAAACCCGGCAAACAACGTGGTAAAGCCGTGCGTGTTTCTTATCAGATTCCCGTTATGTTCAGACTTCAGTAAAGTCTAGAGACATGAGAGACAAAAAAATCCGGCGCGATGCGTCGGATTTTTTTATTGGTGAAAATGCTTGAACACAACCGCCGCTTTGGCGGGACCGATGGCTCCAGCGAGTTGCTCCATGGAAGCTTCCTTGATGGCTTTCACTGATTTCAACTCCACAAGAAGCTTCTCTGCCGTCTTCTTCCCAATCCCTTTTATTTCTGCCAACTCAGAGTGCATGAAGCCTTTTTCGAACTTCTTGCGGTGGAAAGTGATGGCAAAACGATGCACCTCATCCTGAATATGTGCCATCAAGCGAAACACCTCCGAATTAGGTTTCAGACCGACCACACGAGGCGGAAAACCAAACAGCAACTCGTTGGTGCGATGACGGTCATCCTTGGCCAGACCTGCAATGGGGATGTCGACATGAAGTTCGTCTTCCACAACCTGCCTCACCACCTCCATCTGGCCCTTGCCGCCATCGGTGATGATAAGGTTAGGCAAAGGCTTGCCTTCTTCAATTAAACGGCTATAACGGCGACGCACCACTTCTTTCATCGAGGCATAGTCGTCGGGGCCCACCACCGTCTTGATGTTGAAATGGCGATAGCCCGCCTTGTTAGGCTTTCCGTTCACAAACTGCACCATGCCCGCCACAGCATAATCGCCTTGGAAATTGGAATTATCGAAACACTCGATGACATCGGGAACCTCCTCCAGTTGCAAAGCTTCTTTGAGGCTGTTCAGCACCCGTTTCTGATGTCGTTCGGGATCAACCAAAGAGCGTTGCTTTTCCAAATCAATCCTGTATTGCATGGCATTACGACGGGAGAGCTCGAGTAGCTTCAACTTGTCACCACGTTGGGGGACACTCACCTCCACCTCTTCAATGTCGTAGTCCAGTTTCATCGGCACGATGATTTCAGGAGCATGATCGCCAAACTGCTGGCGAAGATCGGTAACAGCAAGCAACAGCAGCTCTTCAGGACTCTCTTCCAACTTGCGTTTCATCTCGAAGGAATGCGACTGCACCACGGCACCATCCTTCACCTTCATGTAGTTCACATAGAACGTTTCTTCGTCGTCGACATAGGAGAACACCTCCACGTCGTGAATCGTCGCGCTGACCACCGTCGAGCGGCTACGGTATTCCTCCAAGAGGTCATATTTCTCCTTGATGAGTTGTGCCTCCTCAAACTCCATACGCGACGCATGGTCCATCATTGCCGACTTCAGTCCTCGAAGCACCCCTCCCAGATTGCCCTTGATAACTTCACGGATCTCGGCAATCATGGTGTTGTAGTCCTCCTTCGAAATCAGGCCTTCACAAGGGCCGTTACACTTATGGATGTGGTAGTCGAGACAGACCTTGTACTTGCCCTTCTCGACTCCTGATTCAGTTAACGGCGTACGGCAGGAACGCACCTTATAGACCTGACTAAGCAAATCCAACAGAATATGCGCTGTGCGCACCGAGGGATAAGGACCGAAATACTCCGATCCATCGTTTACTTTGCGACGGGTGAGGAAGACTCGTGGGAAGGCTTCTTTCTTAATACAGATCCAAGGATAGGTCTTGTCGTCCTTGAGCATGATGTTGTAGCGCGGCTTGTACTGCTTGATCATTGTGTTTTCAAGCAGCAGCGCCTCCGACTCCGAGTCGACGATGCTGTATTCAAGGTCAGCGATCTTGCTCACCAAGACGCGCGTCTTGCCGAATTGCTCCTTATTGAAATAACTGCTGACGCGGCGTTTCAGGTTCTTGGCCTTTCCGACGTAGATGAGCGTGCCATTTTTGTCGAAATAGCGATACACACCGGGCTTGTTGGGCAGCGCGGCGAGCTTTTGTTTCACTATTTCGGGCAGGTCATTCATGCTTCTTCATATGATCCCAACCTTGGGCTTTGATAGGGATGACGTGGTTGTCAGGGGTAATCATCTCGGCCACGCCCTTGTCACCGGTCATATAGCCGATGACCGTTACGTCCGTCGAAATCGTCTTTATCTTCTCATAATCTTTCTGATCGATGGTGAAGAGCAACTCATAATCCTCGCCACCACTCAGCGCTGCCACCGAAGGCACAATTTGGAACTCCTTGGCCATCTTGTCGGTAGTCGGGTCAATCGGGATCTTCTCTTCATAAAGCTGACAGCCCACACCTGATTCTTTGCACAAATGCAAGATTTCGGATGCCAAGCCGTCAGAAATATCGATCATCGAGGTAGGTTTGACGCCTAAGGTCTTCAGTTGTTCCACGATATCCTTGCGGGCTTCGGGCTTCAGCTGACGTTCCAGCACATACTCCATGCCTCCCAGTTGAGGCTGCATATTGGGATTGGAAAGGAACTCCACCTTCTCACGCTCTAGGATAAGCAGGCCGATGTAGGCACCACCCAGGTCGCCGCTCACGCAAAGCAGGTCGTTCTTCTTGGCGCCGCTGCGATAGACGATATCCTCCTCCTTGGCCATGCCGATGACGGTGATAGAGATGACCAAGCCAGTCTTGCTGCTTGTCGTGTCGCCACCCACCATGTCGACATGGTAACGCTCGCAGGCGAGGCGGATGCCGGCATAAAGCTCGTCCAGTGCCTCGGCAGAATAACGGCTCGAAACGCCTAGGCCAACCACGATTTGCGTGGGCGTACCATTCATGGCATAGATGTCGGAAAAATTACTGACGGCGGCCTTGTAGCCGAGGTGTTTCAAGGGGCAGTAAGTCATGTCGAAATGGATGCCTTCGATGAGCATGTCGACCGAGACGAGCGTGCGGTAGCCTTCATGGTTGATGACGGCGGCATCATCGCCAACGCCTTTCAGCGAGGAGGCGTTACGTAAGGGAAAATCCTGCGTCAGTTGGTCGATAAGGCCGAATTCGCCGAGTTCATCCAAATTGGTCAAGACATTGGGGGTAGTTTCTTGTTCCATGATAATCGTATTATTGTCTGCAAAGATACAAAAAAAGCAGAGCCTTCACCCTGCTTTATGGCCGTGGTCCCACTAGGGCTTGAACCTAGGACCTACTGATTATGAGTCAGTTGCTCTAACCAACTGCGCTATGGGACCGCAAAACAGCTTGAATAAAGCAAACAAATACGCCTTTTTTCTTGCTTTTTGCGCTGCAAATTTACAATTTTGCAACGAAATAGACTGAAATTTTCTCAAAAATGAGCACGAAAATCAAGAACATCATCTTCGACCTCGGCGGCGTGGTCCTCGACATCGATGAGAATATTGTGTACCAAGAACTCGAAAAATTGGGCATCAACACTACCGAACTAGCCCAGTCAAAGGAGTTTTTTGAAATCATGAGCAAATTCGACACTGGTATCTACACTGCCCCCACCTTCCGCAAGAAGACCAAAGCCCTCCTCGGACTCGAGAAAATGACAGACCAAAAATTCGACTCGATTTGGAACGCCATGCTCCTTGACATTCCTCGTGAGCGCATCGAAGCCATTGAGAAGATAAAGAAGCATTACAAGATTTTTTTGATGAGCAACTCAAATGAAATCCATTACGACTTGTACGTCAGAGATCTACAACTGCGCTTTGGCTACAATGAATTCGACGAGCTGTTCAACAAATCCTATTTCTCATTCGCCGAACATTTGGAAAAACCTAACCCACGCTTCTTCGAGCTGATTCTTGACCACGAGCACTTGCTACCCGAAGAGACCTTATTCATCGATGACACGGCTGTCAATATCAATGTAGCGAAGTCGTTGGGCATCCGCACTTATCATATTGGGCGCGATGAGTTAGTGAGGAATTTATTTGAGAATGGAGTGCTTAAAGAGGGTATTGCCGATTGATTTCGTCCAAGATGGCATAAGTCTCATCGACAGATAACGTCTCCATCAACCGCATCTTGAACGGCTTGAAGTTGGGTAATCCCTTGAAATAAGAGGCCCAATGCTTTCGGATTTCCAGTAGGGCGATATGCTCGCCTTTCCACTCCACAGAGCGTTGCAATTGAATCTTGCTTACACGCACGCGTTCCTGCACGTCGGGCAGGGGCAGCTCCTCCCCCGTCTCCAAATAATGCCTTATCTGATCGAAAATCCACGGATTGCCATAGGTGGCACGACCGATCATCAGGCCATCCACGCCATAGGTGTCCTTGTAGTATTTCGCCGAGGGGCCATCCACCACGTCACCGTTGCCGATGATGGGGATGTGCATGCGGGGATTGTTCTTCACCGCGCCTATTAAAGTCCAGTCAGCGGGTTCACTATATTTGGTGGTACGTAGGCGACCGTGAATCGTCAGGGCGGCGATGCCCACATCCTGTAGTCGCTCAGCGATGTCGACGATCTCGCGGTGCTGGTCGTCGTATCCGAGACGTGTCTTCACCGTCACCGGTGTTTTCACTGCTTCCACCACAGCCTTAGTGATGGCTACCATTTTAGGAATGTCGTTCATGATGCCTGAGCCAGCGCCTTTCGAGGCCACTTTCTTCACAGGACAGCCGAAGTTGATGTCAATGATGTCGGGGTGGGCAGTCTCAGCATAACGTGCCGCCTCCACCATGGGATCGACGGCATTGCCGAAGATCTGTATACCCACGGGGCGCTCCATCTCCTCGAAGTCCAACTTCTTGATGCTCTTCACCGAGTCGCGGATGAGACCATCGGCAGAGATGAACTCTGAATAGACCACATCGGCGCCAAAGAGCTTACAGACGTAACGGAACGGTGGGTCCGACACGTCTTCCATCGGCGCGAGGAGCAGTGGATAATGATCGAATTCGAGATGGGCGAGTTTGTACATAGAGATAATACCGGCCCTTCGGCCCTTCGACAGGCTCAGGGCTCAGGGGCCTTAGCTTTTTCGTTGCAAAAATACAAAAAGTGTATCTTTGCAACAAATCTATGATTCAACGGAGTTAAAATCAATCGACCATGAAAGACAATCTGTTTACCGAAAACCTGAAACAATCCATAGGGATGCGTGTCTTCCTGTTTCTTATTATCGTAATGATATGCAGTTTGATAGGCATAGCTCTTTCTGCAGTCTTCCTCTTTGCTGGCGATTTGGGCATGAAAATCGGTCAGGGCATCAGTTCCATCATGATGTTTGTAGTGCCGCCCATCGTTTATTATTCTATCACGCGCAAAGAACATCAGATGAGAGCCTTTGGTTTTCGCAAACTTACACCTCCATGGTGGCTTATTTTTATCGGTGTGGCAATCATGTTTGTTTCCATACCCGTCACAGCCACACTGACAACTTGGAATGAGGGCATGAGCCTAGGAGGTGCTTTTTCCAAACTTGAGGACCTTATTAAAAACCTTGAGGAAACCGCCAAAGTTGCCACCGAGAAAATGTTAAACGTGAACACTATTGGCGGATTGTTGTTAAACCTTGTCATCATCGCGTTGATTCCTGCCATTGGTGAGGAGATGACCTTCCGCGGTGTGCTGCAGCAGTCGCTGACACGAAAGATGAACCCGCATATCGCCATCATCCTATCGGCAGCCATCTTCTCCTTCTTCCACTTCCAGTTCTACGGCTTCCTGCCACGCATGTTCTTAGGTGTTTTGCTAGGATACATGTTCTACATCACCGGTTCGCTTTGGACCAGCATACTGATGCATTTTGTCAACAATGGAAGTGCTGTGGTTTTATACTATTTGGACAACAAAGGCCTCATCGAAGACGCGGAGCATTGGGGAGAGACGCAGAGCCCATGGATTATCGCAGCTAGCGCTGCCATCACTATTGGGCTCATCCTATGGAGTTGGCGGAAATCGAAGAAATAAAAAAAGGCGGCAAAACTGCCGCCTTTTTTATTACATACGTTTTGTTTTAGTTCTCCAAAGCGCTACCCTTGAGGGTGGTATAGTTGATACGGAAGGCACCAACTTTACGCAACTCCTGCTTGACATCGGTGACGACACCCATACGAGTATCCTTGTGCACCTTAAGGGCAGTGGTAAGGAGCGGGCGGTCGGCCTCATTGCGTGCTTCACGTTCTTTCAGAATCCAGTCGGCGATGTCGCTCGGGCGAGCGAAGGCATCGTCAAGTTGGATACGGGATTCCGTGCCAAGTTTGGCATCACGCGGAGGGCCGATGTAGATGCTACTCACCAAGGCTTTTTTCTCGAGCTTCTGGATTTCGGAAGCTTTCGGCATAGCGGCTTTCACCTTCAGTTCAACATCACGCATTGACGTAGTAATCATGAAGAAGAATATCAACATGTAAACGATGTCTGGCAATGACGAGGTGCTCACTTGTGGCACTTCTTTTTTACCTTCTTTTCTAAATTTACCCATATCTATATCCTCCTATTAGATTAATACACAACAGGTTCAGCTTCACTGACGCGGACGGGAACCGCCTCGTTGATAGCCTTGGTTTGCTCTTCTGTGAGTTGGTCGAGATGCTTATGGAATTTCTGCCATGCCATCTCTTCTTTCAGTGCATTGAATGCACGAGCCAACTCGTTCTGCACACTGATATACATAGCATACGACGTACCACGGTCGTTTTGCAGTGAGATAACGCCTTTCGACATCAGCACGTCACCGACGAGATCGAAATTCTTGGTTTCGACTTCAGGAGCGGTGGGGTCGTTCGGTCTGGGGGTCATGAACTGCTTGGCCTGTTCCATCAACATGGAAACGTCGGAGGGACGGCCATTGACCAAAAGTCTGTCGTTTTTGTTAATCATTACATTCATTACATTCCTTTCCTTGACCTTCACGTCCTCATCGTTTTGTTCGACGGGAGGGGGAAGACGACGGGTGATACCGTAGTCCACGTCCATGGAGGTCGTCATCAGGAAGAAACACAAAAGCAAGAATGCTATGTCAGCCTGTGAACTCGAATTGATTTCTGGAACTTTTCTTGCCATGGTGTAATGATTTTACTTTTTGATTGCCTTATACAATACTGAGAACAGGATTGAAAGAATGGCAACAATAAGGGTGATGTAGAAGAAATTAAGGCCAAATTCAACCCATCCATGTGTCTTACCGGTGTAAAGATGTTCACCAGCTTGATAAGGGATGCCGAAGAAGCTTCTAGCCATGAGGAAGGCTACAACTGCGATAGCAGCGGCTGCAATGACAAGGATCAGCAGTTTCTTACCTTTGACACCTTTGACGATGCCGGTGAAGATAGCTGAAATCACTGCGAGGATGATGCCAAGGATAATCAGAATGTAGCCCCAATTCAGGTACAAATCGGCACGCGGAGTAGGATTACCGGCTTTGTAGTCGGGAGCGATGGAACCTACCTTAAGGTAGAACCAGCCAGCGACAAGAACCGTAATCAGCGCGAGGATGCCGAATACCCACTTTGAGATATTTGCAAGCTTACCGTTCATGATTACCTTTTTTTATTTGTTGTTGTACTTGGCGAGAATATCCATGAACGAGATGGAAGCGTTTTCCATATCGTTGACGATACTTTCAATCTTAGAAGCGATGAAGTTGAAGAAAATCTGAAGGATATCACCAGCAGCGGCGATATCGTCGAAGGCCTTGATCATACCGATAACGGTACCCATGAATCCGAACATAGGAGCCAAGCTGATGCAGAGGCCGATCCAACTCAGACCGCTTTCGAGCTTGCCGCCAGCAACGGAGCCGTAGGAAACGATTGACTTCTCGATTTCGTCCAGTGACTGGCCATCCTGATAACGGATGAGGCCTTGGGTGAAGATGCTGGCAACAGGACCGCGGGTGTCCTTGCAGAGTTGCTTAGCGCCTTCAACATCACCGTTCTTCATCTTTTCTTCAATGCCCTTCAGGAGCTTGTCCGAATTGGCAGAAGCGAGTGTCAGATAAATGATTCTCTCAATGGAGATTGCCATACCAATCAAGAGGATGACCAACACGATGCCCATGAAAGCAGGACCACCGTCGATGAATTGCTTCTTGATGGATTCGCGGAAAGTGACAGGAGCAGCCTCGTCTTGAACGGCAGGGGCAACTTCTTCTTGGACAGTCTCCACAGCGGGAGTTTCTTCAGGAGCTACGGTTTGTTCCGTTTGCTCGGTTTGCGCTTGCTCTTCTTGAGCAACGACGAGATTGCTGATGCCAAAAGTGAAGAGGCCAGCAACCATGAGGAAAGCAATTAATTTTTTCATAGTGTTACTTTTCTGCGGAGAGAGCGGGATTCGAACCCGCGGTACCCTTTTGGAGTACACACACTTTCCAGGCGTGCTCCTTAAACCACTCGGACATCTCTCCTTGGCTTCATTTCTCGTCCCTACTACCCCTCTTCTTTGGAAATCGTTGCCAAAAGTACACATTTTTTCATTAGAAAAACCAAATGTTTTGCATTTTTTCTTTCAAGAAAATTCCAATTGGCTGAAAAATAGGATTAAAGGGTCATCTCGCCGCGAATCGAAATCTGCAAAAACTGCATGATTTTTTCTTTCGAGTACCCTTCGCCTATGAGGTACATCAGTTTTGCCACGGCTGCTTCGGTGGTCATGTCGTAACCGCTGACCACTCCGATACGGGCCATGTCAAGGCTCGTCTCATAACGGCCCATCTCGACTGAGCCCGACTTGCATTGCGTAATGTTAAGGATAATCAACCCGTTGTCGATGGCTTGTTTCAAAGCATCTAGGAACCAAGGTGCCGTTGTGGCATTACCCGACCCAAAGGTCTCAAGCACCATGGCCTTAAGGCCAGGAGTTTGAAGCGCATGGCGGACATAGTCGGCCGAAATGCCAGGGAACAGCTTCAAAATGCCTATGTTGCGGTCAAGGTTGGTGTGCACCTTCAGCTTCTTGAAGTTAGGCTTCAATATACGATCCTGGCTGTATTTGATATGCACTCCCACATCAGCCAACTTGGGATAGTTGGTCGATGCAAAGGCATTGAAGTTCTCCGCATTGATCTTGGTGGCTCGGTTACCCCTCAGCAGCTGATCCTGGAAGAATATGCACACTTCGGGCACAATAGAGGTGTCGTCCTCCTTGGCAGCGGCAATCTCAATGGCAGCAAGGAAATTCTCTCGGCCATCGGTACGCACCACACCCATCGGAAGCTGGGAGCCCGTCAGCACCACAGGCTTATTCAAGTTTTCAAGCATGAAACTCAAGGCCGAGGCAGTGTAGGCCATCGTGTCGGAACCGTGCAGCACCACAAACCCGTCATAATGCTCATACTCCTCTCCTATCTTGGTCGCCAAGCGAATCCAAAAGTCAGGCGACATGTTGGAAGAGTCAATCAAGGGGTCAAATGAATAGAAATCAATTTGATAGCCGAAATTCTTCAGCACCGGTAGATGGGCATATATGTTGTCGAAATCGAAAGGCACCAAGGCACCCGTTTTGGGGTCTTGCATCATGCCAATTGTTCCGCCCGTGTAAAGCACGAGAATGGAGGTTTCTTCTTTTTGTGTCATCGTTTTATTCAGTTGTTCAATTGTTCAGTTATGTGAAATAATGATAGGGCGTTGCGTGAGGTCGCATTTGCCACTTCCTCTAATGTAACACCTAGCATATCTGCGATTTTTTGCGCCGTGGCAATCAGGAAAGCTGGTTCATTGCGTTTGCCACGATACGGCACAGGCGATAAATAAGGAGCGTCGGTTTCAAGAACGATACGCTCCAACGGCAAATTGGGCAGATAATCCTTCACACCACAGTTTTTATAGGTTGTCACTCCTCCCAAACCTAGATGGAAGCCCAATTCAAGATATACTGTTGCCTCTTCTTCAGTCCCTGTAAAGCAGTGCATGACACCTCGCAACCCACCGTCTTGTTTCTTTTCTAGGATTCTTGCCATCTTTTCAAAGGCATTGCGACAATGAATGGAAAGCGGCAAACCAAGTTGTTTTGCCCAGTCCAATTGGGTCTCAAAAGCATCTAGCTGCTGCTGCTCATAGGACGAATCCCAATAAAAATCCAAGCCCACTTCTCCGACACCTATATAAATACCGCGCGACAGCTCTTTTTCCATCTTGTCAAGAACCGTCTTGTAGTCTTCCTTGACTTCCTCGGGTTGCAGACCCATCATCACTTGGGTGCAGTCGGGATACTTCTCGTGCAAATCAAGCATGGGAGCAATGGTCGAGACATCCACGTTGGGCAAAAGCATCATCCCAACACCTGCTTCCAAGGCACGTTGCATAGCTGCAGTTCGATCCAAATCAAACTGATGGTCATAAACATGGGTATGGGTGTCGACAAGGTACATGGTCAATACAAAAAACTATCGTATGGGTATCTGATGGCATGCATGTCTTTGATTTCCTTGTAAAGTAAATCTCTGAATTCCTGGTAGTTGTCACGATTCTTGGCCGAAATGAATATGCAATTTTCGTTCATCTTGGCCATCCATGTCTTTTTCAGTTCCTCATAGGAGATATTGCGCTTGGTGGGCGGCGTCAGGTCATCGGGATCTTTCTCCTCCCAAGTGTAGGCATCAGTCTTGTTGAAGACGACGATGGTCTTCTTGTCGGCACAGCCCAGCTCTGCCAAGGTCTGGTTGACCACCTCCATCTGTGCCTCGAAGTCGGGATGCGAGATGTCGACCACATGCAAGAGGATATCCGACTCACGCACCTCATCCAAGGTCGACTTGAACGACTCAACCAAATGATGAGGCAACTTTCGGATAAAACCTACGGTATCCGACAAGAGAAAAGGTAAATTCTCCACCACCACTTTACGCACTGTGGTGTCGAGTGTGGCAAAGAGTTTGTTCTCGGTATAGACTTCCGATTTGCTCAGCAGGTTCATGATGGTCGACTTACCGACATTCGTATAGCCCACCAAGGCGACACGCACCAACTTACTGCGGTTTTTGCGCTGCACGGTTTTCTGCATGTCGATTTCCTTCAGCTTTTGCTTCAAGAGGGCAATGCGTTCCAAGATCAAGCGACGGTCGGTTTCAATCTGGGTCTCACCAGGACCGCGCATACCGATACCGCCCCGTTGACGCTCCAAGTGGGTCCACATGCGGGTCAGGCGCGGCAAAAGGTACTGGTATTGTGCCAGCTCAACTTGTGCCTTGGCATGTGCAGTATGGGCATTGGAAGCGAATATGTCGAGGATAAGGCTAGTGCGGTCGAGCACACGGCATTCCAAGGCCTGTTCCATGTTACGGGCCTGTGTCGCGCTGAGTTCGTCGTCGATGACGGCAATCTCAATGTTCTCCGCCTTAATGTACTGGTGAATTTCCTCCAGTTTACCAGAGCCGAGATACGTCACGCTACTGGGTCGGTCCAAAGGCTGCACGAAACGTGCCACTGGGATGCCACCTGCCGTCTCTAGCAGGAAAGCCAGCTCATCGAGATATTCTTCCGTGCGCTCGCGGCCTTGTTGTTTGCTGGCAACAGCAATCAACACCGCGCGTTCTGGTATTTTTTCGTAGGTTATGAAATCGCCCATATTGTTATTGACGCGCTTGTCGTCATTGCGAGGAACGAAGCAATCCAGAGAATAAGTTCTTTTTCTGGATTGCTTCGTCGTTCCTCCTCGCAATGACGCAAAGCGACCCTATTTAGTATTGTCTAAATCCGATAATCTTCCTCACCTCATTCAGCGTCTTCGCTGCGCTCTCACGTGCCTTTTCAGCACCCATGCGGGCAATACGGTTTAATCTTTCCTCGTCAGAAGAGAACTCCTTGATACGTTCACGGATGGGAGCAACAGCCTTCTCCAAGTCGTCGGCCAGTTGTTTCTTCATGTCGCCATAGCGGATGGAGCAGTCGTTCCACTTTTCGTCAAAGTATTTCACTGTCTCAGGTTCACTAACGATGTTCATCATCGTGAAGAGGTTCTGTATGACCTCGGGCTTTGGGCTATTGGGCTCGGTCGGGCCGCTGTCGGTAACAGCGCGCATCACCTTCTTGCGCATGACTTTTTCATCCTCGAAGAGGTAGATGCAGTTGCCGTCGCTTTTGCCCATCTTGCCACTGCCGTCCAATCCAGGCACCTTGATGGCATCGCCACCAAAGTAATAGTTCTGCGGTTCGGGGAAGAACTCCACCTTATAGATGTTGTTGAAACGACGAGCGCACTTGCGGGCCATTTCCATGTTTTGTTCCTGGTCCTTGCCTACAGGCACCCATTTGGCGCGGTGTTGCAGGATGTCGGCAGCCATCAGCGTGGGATAAGTGAACAAGCCAGCGTTCACATTATCAGGCTGTTGACGGGCTTTCTCCTTGAAAGTCGTCACACGGCCCAACTCACCGATGTAAGCGTTCATGTTGAAATAGAGATACAGCTCGATGGTCTCCGGCACATCGCTTTGGATGTAGATGGTAGCCTTTTCGGGATCAATACCGCAGGCCAGATATTCTGCCAAGATAGTACGGGCTGACTTTTGTATGTTTTCGGGCGTGGGATGCGTGGTCAGCGAATGCCAGTCAGCGATGAAGAAGTAGCAGTTGTAGTCTTCCTGCATCTTCACGAAGCTACGCACGGCGCCGTAATAGTTGCCAAGATGGAGGTTTCCGGTGGGGCGAATGCCACTCAAAACGATGTCTTTTGCCATAATTCAAGAATTTGGCGCAAAAATAAGAAAAAAGCCCGCTTCAAAAGCGGGCTTTCGAGTTTTTTTTGGCAGCAACTTACCTTACAGTTTGATGTCGTCGCCATTGGCGTTAAGGAAGTTGTACTGCAACATGTGGAAATCCGACATGGGTTGTACCTTAAAGGATTTGCCGTATTTCTTTTTCCACTTGCGTTGGATCGAAAACAGACCTTTGGTGAGATAGGCCTCGATGAAAGGATGCACCTGCAGTGTGAGATGGTTTTCGTTTTGGTCGACGAGCAGGTACTTGAGATTGTTTTCGATTTCGTCGATGAACAGGATGGCGGGTCTGATTTTGCCTTCGCCAGCGCAGACAGGGCATTTCTCCTGCACCTGCACTTCGGTCTCGGGGCGCACGCGTTGACGTGTGATTTGAATCAACCCGAATTTGGTGGCTGGAAGGATGTTGTGTTTGGCGCGGTCGTGCGACATGGCATCGACGAGGGCGTCATACAGCTGTTTGCGATGCTTGGCTTCGCGCATGTCGATAAAGTCGACGATGATAATGCCGCCCATATCGCGCAGGCGCAGTTGGCGTGCGATCTCCTTGGCGGCTTCCAGGTTCACCTGAAGGGCATTTTCTTCTTGCGAGTTTTCCTTGTTCACGCGATGGCCACTGTTGACGTCGATGACGTGCATGGCCTCGGTGTGCTCGATGATGAGGTAGACACCGTTTCTGATGGTGACCACGCGACCGAAAAAGCCTTTGATTTGCTTGGCTACGTTGAAATGTTCAAAAATGGGCTCTTTGCCATGGTAAAGTTGAACGATTTCAGCTTTTTGAGGCGCGATGGTTTGGATGTAACTCCTAATTTCTTCATAAAGCGATTCGTCGTCCACACGGATGTTGTTGAACGACTCATTCAGCAAGTCGCGCAGCATAACGGAGGTTTGGTCCATCTCGCTGACCATCCTGCCAAAGGTAGTCATCTTTTTCATTTCCGAGATGCAGTGTTCCCATTTCTCGATGAGCGACTTAAGGTCGGCATCGAGGTCGGCCACTTTCTTGCTTTCGGCCACGGTACGGATGATGACGCCATAGTTGGCGGGCTTAATGCTTTGGATGAGTCGGCGCAGGCGGTTACGTTCGGCGCTGCTGCGGATTTTCTGGGATACCGAAATGCGGTTGGAGAAGGGCACAAGCACAAGATAGCGCCCGGCGAAAGAGATTTCTGCAGTGATTCTCGGTCCTTTGGTCGAGATAGGCTCTTTGGCAATCTGAACTGGGAGCAGGTCGCCCACATTCAAGAAGTTGCCAATCTTGCCGTTTTTCTCCACTTCGGGCTCAAGTTTGAAAGTGTCCATCGAGAGATCCTCGGCACCAGAACGAGCCATATCCCTAAATTTCAACAAGGAACGAGCCTCAAGCCCTAGGTCGAGGTAATGCAGGAAAGCTTCCTTGGAATAGCCCACATCGACGAAAGCGGCATTCAAGCCTGGAAGGATCTTCTTCACCCGGCCCAAATAAACATCTCCGACTGCAAATTGGTTGTTGGTTTTCTCTTTATGAAGTTCGACGAGTACGTTGTCCTCCAACAGAGCAATGTCGACCTCCGAAGCGTGCGAGTTGATGACCAAATCGCGCATCACCGTCTTCTGTTCTACTACAGCTTGTTGTTCTTCAGACATAGTGTTTTGCTTTGAGGTTAACTGTTGATTGATAAAACAATAACACAACAATGGAGATTGAACCAATGCTGTGTTATTGTCGTGTTTAGGCTCAAGAAGAGCTTATTTCTTCTTGTGTCTATCCTTTCTCAAGCGTTTTTTACGCTTGTGCGTTGACATTTTATGTCTCTTGTGTTTTTTACCGTTTGGCATAATATTGAAATTTTTGTATTTGCTTATTTAACAGCGTTCATAAAGGTCTTGGCGGGCTTGAAAGCAGGGATTTTGTGAGCCGGGATGGTGATGGCCACATTCTTCGAAATGTTTCTACCAGTCTTTTCGGCGCGGGTCTTGATGATGAAGCTGCCGAAGCCTCTCAGATAAACATTCTCACCTTTAGCCATCGATGCTTTAACGACTTCCATGAAGTTTTCGACCACGTTTTGAACTGCACCTTTCTCAATGCCAGTCTTTTCGGCAATCTGAGCTACGATTTCTGCTTTTGTCATTTTTTTATTACTTTATAGTTAATTGATTTGATTGTTGTAAATTTGCGGCAAAGGTACAAACATTTTCAACACCCCGAGCATTTTTGTCAACTTTTTTTATCTAAGGAGTTATAAATAAAGAATTTCGCCCAACAAAAAGCCTCAAAGAAACCCTCATAATTCCATGAATAACATCAGCAACACCCTCATAGAATGGTATGAAGACAACAAGCGCGACCTGCCCTGGCGCCACGAGCCCAGCCCTTATCAGGTTTGGATCTCGGAAATAATCTTGCAGCAGACCCGAGTCAGCCAAGGCCTGTCGTATTACTTGCGATTCACGGAGAAATGGCCTACCGTCGAAGCTCTGGCGCAGGCTTCCGAGGAGGAGGTGCTGAAGTTGTGGCAAGGTTTGGGCTATTATTCAAGGGCGCGCAACCTGCACCAATGTGCCAAGCAGGTGGTCGAACGCCACGGGAGCTCGTTTCCTGCCGATTACGACCAACTGAAGGGCCTGAAAGGCATTGGCAGCTACACGGCAGCGGCCATTGCCTCCATCGCCTTCAACCTGCCCCATGCCGTCGTCGACGGCAACGTCTACCGTGTTCTGTCGCGATTGTACGACATCGACACTCCTATTAATAATAGCGAAGGCATGGAGGCCTTCGCCTCTGCCGCCAACGAATTGCTCGACCGCCAGCGCCCAGGCTTGCATAACCAAGCCATGATGGAATTCGGCGCGTTATTATGCACACCACAAAACCCCGACTGTCTCCATTGTCCGGTGCAAGCCCACTGCCTCGCCTTCGACCATCAAACCGTCATGCAACGCCCCGTCAAACTTCCCAAGGTCAAAATCAGCACGAGGCATTTCAACTACCTCGTCCTCAGGGTCGAGAAAAATGGAGAAAAATGCCTTTATCTGCACAAACGCGACGGAAACGACATTTGGAAAAACCTTTACGACTTCCCCAACATCGAAAGCCCGCGGGAATGGACTGTCGATGAGGTGATCACCTCTCCAGAATTTGCCCACATCATGAGTGCAACTCCTTTTACTATTGTCAACGTGTCGGCACCCATCGCCCACAAACTCACACACCGCACCATCATAGCACGGTTCATCGAAATAAAACTTTCACAAGAATTGCACTCCATTCAAACAATTAATCTATTTTTGACCCCCGAAAGGGATTTGGACCGTTACCCCGTCCCACGCTTAATAGACTCATACTTAAATCATTAAACTAAAAAAACACCATGGCAAGCTTAAACAAAGTCATCCTCATCGGCCGCTTCGGCAAAGACCCAGAAGTAACGACATTTGAAAACGGCAACAGAAAAGTCACTGTCACCTTGGCCACTTCGGAACGTTATCGCGATCGCGACAACAACTGGGTGGAACAAACCGACTGGCACAACATCGTCGTTTGGGGCAACCTCGCCAACGACATTGCCGACCATCGTCGCAACTACTCCAAGGGCGACCTTATGTACGTAGAAGGCAAACTGAGGACCCGTCAGTACACTGACCAAAACGGCAACGCCCGTTATGTCACTGAAGTCAACGCAGAAAAAATGATGCAAATGGCCCCAGCCCGCCCCGCCCAACAATCATCCTACGGCCAACCCTATGGAGGCAGCAACGAGCCTAACATGGGCTACACCCCCTCCTATCCTTCAGGCGATATCACGGCAACAAGTCCTTCCATCGACCCAATGGAAGCCAACGATTTACCATTCTAAACATCTGACAATCTGAATCTAAGCCCTTATTGACTGGATATAAAGCCAAGAAATGGACTTAGATTCAGATTATTTGGCCTACTTCGCATCGCCGAATCCAAAGATTTTCCTATTTTTGCAGCCGCAAACATTAAAACCTTTCGTTTTGGAAACACCCGACCCTGACCCTGAGCCCTTCATAGGACTCCTCTCTGTAGTTTCAAACAACTTTTTCACTGGATTTAACGTTAACGCCATCATAGGATTGGTCGTATTGTGCCTGCTCCTCATCGCTTCTGCCTTGATTTCGAGCTGCGAGACCGCCTTTTTCTCCCTCCAGCCAGCCGACATCGACGACCTGGAATCGCGTAGCGACGTGAAAAGCAAACTCGTACTGAAGCTTCGTGAAAAGCCCAAGACCTTGCTGGCCACCATCCTAATCGGCAACAACTTTGTCAATGTGACCATCACGCTGTTGGCCACCTACATCATGAGCCAACTTTTCGACATGGTCAACTATCCTGTGGCAGCCTTTCTGCTCGAAGTGGTCGTCGTCACCTCGCTCATCCTCATCGTAGGTGAAATCACACCTAAGATCTACGCCAGCAAACGTCCCATCAAGGTGGCCCGTTTCATGGCAAGGCCTCTGCGTTTCCTTATAGGTTTTTTCAAACCCTTAAGCAAACCTCTCATCAACTCCACTTCGTTCATGGACAAACATCTGGAGAAGAAAAAAGGCGAGATCTCAATGGAAGACCTCTCGACGGCGGTTGAAATCGCCACCGAAGAGTCGACGCCCATCGAGGAGAAGCAGATGCTCAAGGGCATCGCCTCATTCAGCGAAAAAGAAGTAAGCGGCGTCATGATCCCCCGTGTCGACATCGTCGGCATCGAACAAGGCATGGCATTCGCCGACATGCTGGCCACCGTCATCAAAAGCGGTTTCTCAAGGATCCCCGTCTACGACGAGTCGATAGACAAGGTCATCGGCATCCTTTATGTGAAAGACCTCCTCCCCTATCTTGACGCCGAGTCCTATGAATGGCAGAAACTGGTGAGGCCTGCCTTCTACGTACCCGAAAACCGCAAGATCAACGACCTGTTCCAAGACTTCCGCGAGAAGAAAATCCACATCGCCATCGTCGTCGACGAATATGGCGGCACTTCGGGACTGATCACCATGGAAGACGTCATCGAGGAAATTGTGGGCGAAATCAACGACGAGTTCGACAAAGAACAGACCGAAAGCCACTACAAGAAAATCGACGACAGCACCTACCTGTTCAAAGCACAAACAAGTCTGGTCGATTTCTGCAAGGTGTTCAGCCTCAACGAAGACTACTTCGAGCCTATCCAAGGCGAAGCCGACACGCTCGCAGGTCTTATTCTGGAGATGGAAGGACGTATCCCCGAAAAAGGCTTCTCCTTCAGATTCGAGAAATTCCATTTCGAAATCATCGACGCCGACAACAAACGCATCAAGGAAGTCAAAGTCTTCGTCGAGGAAGAATAAAACAGACCATCATGAAGTTAAACCGCATCGCCATAGCATTCACCGCCATCGTGGTCCTCACCATCGCAGCCTCATGCAACCGCGAACCGAACTACCTTCCCAAACCGCGCGGCTATTTCCGCATCGACATGCCTGAGAAAGCTTACGTCACAGTCGACACCATCGGTGCCTATCGGTTCGAATGCCCGCAATACGCCATCGTCACCCCCGACCCATATGCACCCGAAGAGAAAAACTGGGTCAACATCGAAATGCCTCAGTTCAAAGGCTCCATCCATCTGACACATAAAAAGGTACAAGGCAATCTTGGAGAGTATTTGGAAGACGTCCATACCATGATCGTCAAGCACCTACAGAAAGCCAACGGCATTCAGGACAGCCTAATCGCCATCGATGAGCACAAGGTTTACGGCATGTTTATCGAGATGGACGGCAAAGGCGTGGCAACACCGATGCAATTCTACCTCACCGACAGCACTGACAACTTCGTCCGCGGCGCTTTGTACTTCAACTTCCTGCCCAACAACGACTCGATGCAGCCCGTCATCCACTTTATCCGCGAGGATATCGACCACCTGATCGGAACCTTCGAGTGGAAATAATTTGAACTTTTTCCCCTATTTTTAAACAAAAAACCTTATTTTCGCGGCGCGAATCAATATTTGCGCCGATGTAAACAGAGTGTTCACTTTAAAAGAAAGGGGGAAGGCCTATGATTAACAGCCTGAAAATCGGGAACTTGACTTGGCGTCATCTCAACAACCCAACAGAAGAAGACTTCGAATTTCTGAAAGACCGATTTCATTTCCACCCTTTGGACATCGAAGACTGCAAATCGGTGAACCAGCGTCCGAAAATCGACATCTACGACGATTACTATTTCCTTATCCTACACTTCCCCAACTTCGACCGTCAGAACAAATTCGTGAAAATCAAGGAAGTGAAGATCTTCTGGGGCAAAGAATACATTATCTCCATTGAAAAGAACCCTTGGGGCGTTTCGCAACTCTTCGAGGAATACGAGGAGCGCATCCAGAACGGAGAGGAAATGAATTTCCGCAACTCCGACATCCTGCTCTACCGCATCCTTGAAAAGCTGATGACCGAGTCGGTCTACTTGCTGCGCAAGGTCGGCTTGGACGTCGAACTCATCAACCGCGAGCTGCTGCAGGAAAAGCAGGTGAAGATCATCGAACGCATCAGCGTCACTCGCAAAAACCTCATCCTCATCAACACCATCTTCAAGCCGCAGCTGCGTCTCTTCCATCTCTTTGAGACAGGCAAGGTCAGAGGCTTTACCGACGACATCGAGTACATGGAAGACTACTGGGGCAACATCCTCGACTACCTGCAGAAACTGTGGGACATGACCGAGGACTACGAAGAATTGATCGAAGGCCTGTCGATGACCTTCGACTCGATGCAGACCAACAAGACCAACGAAACCATGAAGATTCTCACCTTGGTGTCGACCATCATCCTGCCTTTGACCTTCATCACTGGCCTTTATGGCATGAACGTCAAGCTACCCTTCCAGGAGCAGGCTTGGGCCTTCTGGGGCATCATGGGATTCATGGCCGTCGTCGCCGTGGCGTTTTATATCTATTTCAGGCATAAGAAAATGATGTAAACATCACATCATTTTACCAGCAGTTTTTGATACTTAACGGCACTGCCGTTGCGCATTAGCTTGACGATGTAGCAACCTTTGGCGATGCTGGCAGGTAGGGTGACGGTGCCGTCGATGATGGCTTTGCCGGCAGCCTTATAGAGGGTACGGCCACAGAGGTCGCACACGGCGATGGCATCGATGCTGTTGCCACTCAAATGCAAAACGCCATTCTCTTCAACTGGATTGGGGAAAAGACCTACCGACACATTCAGCTCCTCTACGGCAGACCAATTCGGATCCCATATCATTCGGGCATATTCCGGATGATCAACAAAGGGGTTGCGGTTATGTTGATAGTCTGCGTAAATGGCATTATTTCGGTCGATTTCCTTTTGGCTTACCGGATCTTGCTCGTTCCAACGCATCAGCAACTGAATAGCCCAGGGCTTGATTTCCGACTTGGTGGTCATGTCGCTGCTGCCCCAACTTCCGTCTTCGGTGTAATAGCGCACGCTCATATACATGAGAGCACGGGCAAGGTCGCCCTTGTAGGCGTCGATGGGCTCAAAGACGGTGCCCGAAAAGCCTGGGGTCTTGCAAGTGCCAAGTTTCGAGCCGTTTTGAGAAGTCCAACTGGCAGAACGCACTTCACCGTAGGCATAGTTGCTTCGCTTGTTGTTGACCCACCCGTCGACAGGAAAGATATGGTGCAAATCGGTGCGAGCCGTGCCGTCATTGTTGAACCAACTCTGCGGCCACGAGTGCTCGCGGTTGTAGCAGTCGCCCTCTCCATTGTAGTTGCCGCATTGGTCTTCAACCATGTAATAGACATAAGGCGGTGTGCCTCCCGGAATATCGGAATACATGTCCCACACCACACCATTGCCTTTGTTGTCGGTGCTCCAAAAGGCGTCCCACAACCCTCCATACGAAATCGAGGTATGCCCTTTGACAATGTTGTGCAAGGCCATTTTCAGCTGGTTACCTGTCAAGCCATTAGCGGCGTTGTAGTAGCCCGAAGGGACTTGTGCCGTTACAAACAGCGCCAAGGACAAGGCGATGAGGAGGGAAAGTGTTTTTTTCATAATTCTATATTTGTTTTTTATTGAGATTCCCTTCGGGAATGGCAGCATGTTATTGTTTCTACTACGCGGCGACAAAAAGAGCTCACAAATCGTAAACGCCAAAAGCCGCCGCATAATAATTATACATCAAATTCCATTCCCGAAGGGAATCTCAACTATGTTATTTACAACCCACTATTCAAACACGTTGGTGAACAAATACAATATCGCTATGACGACCATCAGCACGGCGGCGGAAAACTCCACGAAACTCACCTTCTTGATCATCCCCGGTGTGAAGTCGAAGCGAACCGTAAAGAAAGACCACAAAAAGCCTGCCACGGTGACTGCCGCGAAAAACCAAATGCCAAACGGAGCGAAAAACACGCCCACCAAGGCATAAAGGAAAGTGTTGAAACCCGCGAGGAGGCTAAGCAGACACAGGTCCCTATTCGAGGTCACAGTATAAAGCATTTTCCCTCGCAGCGCCCTCATGGAATCGACAAAAAGCTTTACCGCAACCACGAGCATCATAGCAAACACCATATACTGGGCGATATAGATGTAGAGATGCGACATCAGACGGCCCAATCCGAGTCCCAGCAAAGCCATGATACCTTGGCTAAGGCCAAAAACGACAGGGATCCATATCTTCTGTACCGGTTTGTCGTCAGCCTTCACCAAGCCCAACGAACGTGGCACCACGCTGGAAGTCAAGCAGAGGACGAAGAGGACACTTAGGATGATTGCAGTGGTGGTCATGATAGCGGTGGTAATAAAGTTTGGGATTGGCCTTTCGGCCAATCCCAAACAACAATTATCCTAATCTCTTGAACTGGCATGTGAAGTGGCGCATCAGCTCGGCTTCCCATGTGATTTCGAGGCCGCGCTTGATTTCGTGGCGACGGTCATAAACGTTCTTCAAGGCAGCAGCAATCACGTCCATGTGGTTGTTGGTGTACACACGGCGCGGGATGCAGAGACGCACGAAGTCGTTGCCGCCGAAACGGTTCTGACGTGTGACCGGGTCGCGGTCGGCAAGCACATAACCGATTTCGCAGGCACGGATGCCGGCTTCGAGGTAAAGCTCGCAGGTCAGCGTCTGGGCAGGGAACTCTTCCTTGGGGATCTGTGTCAGCACCTTGTCAGCATCGACGAAGATGGCGTGGCCACCGGCAGGACGCTGGTAAGGAATGCCGTACTCGTCGAGTTTGGCGGCGAGGTAGTGGACTTGCTTGATACGGGTCTCGACCATCTCGAATTCGATGTTTTCCTTAAGGCCGACGGCCAGGGCGTCCATGTCGCGGCCGTTCATGCCGCCGTAGGTCAGGAAGCCCTCGAAGGGGATGCAGAACAGCTTGGCGCCTTCGTACCAGTCCTTCTTGTTGGTGGCGATGAAACCGCCCATGTTGACGAGACCGTCCTTCTTGGCCGACATCGTCATCGAATCAGCATAGCTGAACATCTCGAGGGCGATTTCCTTCAAGGTCTTGTCGGCATAGCCTTCCTCACGCGTCTTGATGAAGTAGGCGTTCTCGATGAAGCGGGCACTGTCGATGTTGACCGGCACACCGTATTTGTGGCAAAGTTCGCAGGTCTCGCGGATGTTCTTCATGCTCACGGGCTGGCCGCCAACGGTATTATTGGTGACGGTGAGCACCATGAAGGGCACGTTGCCCTTGTTTTCTTTCAGCACCTTTTCGAGCTTCTCGAGGCTGACGTTGCCTTTGAACGGCACTTCCAGTTGGGTGTCGTAGGCCTCGGGCACGGTGACGTCAATAGCGAAGGCCTTGCGGCTCTCGATGTGACCCTTGGTGGTGTCGAAGTGGGCATTGCCAGGCACCACCATGCCGGGCTTCACGAGGTAGGAGAACAGCACGTTCTCGGCGGCACGGCCCTGGTGGGTCGGGATGACGTATTCAAAACCGGTGAGTTCGGTGATGGTGTCCTTCATGTGGTAGAACGAACGGGCGCCGCCGTAGCTCTCGTCACCTTGCATCATGGCGGCCCATTGACGGTCGCTCATGGCGCCAGTGCCGCTGTCGGTCAGCAGGTCGATGTAGACGTAATCGCTCTTCAGCATAAAGACATTCTGATGGGCTTCGTTGAGCCACTTTTCGCGTTGTTCGCGGGTGGATTTCTTAATGGGTTCGACCATCTTGATTTTCCACGCTTCTGCAAATGGTAATTCCATGATTATGTATTTATAGATAAAAGAATCAAAAGGTCAAAACAAGGCATCTAGCCTTTGTGTTTCTTAAATGTGTGCAAAGTTACGATTTTTTTATATTGGGTTTAATTTCTTTTTAATTAAATTCAAAATAACTATCTTTGCAAAAAAAGTGATTCAAATGAAAACTGCCGAGTATGACAAGCTTCAATCGCAAACCATCGATTGGTTGAGATACCCGTTGATGCTCTTGATAGTGTTGATTCACACCGACACCGCGTTACTCAATTCGATGCCGCAAGCTGGAATAAGCCTAATGTTCCATTGCATCATCAAGACCATCACAAAGCTAGCTGTCCCATTGTTTTTCATCTTTTCTGGTTATTGGTTTTTCAGGAACCCTGAGACTTTTTCTCTTGAGTCTTATGCTTCGAAGATTCTCAAGCGTTTCCGCACACTTCTCATACCCTATGTTTTTTGGAATTATTTTGTTTGGGCGTTCCAAATGCTCATTGTGGTATTGCAAGGTCATGCCAACTGGATATCCATTAAGGCCTTCCTTCCAGGCAACATCCTTGACGTCATCATAGGATACGGCCAAGGTTATCAAGGGATGCCAAAAGACTTTCCTCTTTGGTTCCTTCGTGATCTTATAGTAGTCTGTTTATTTACACCTCAATTATATTATCTTCTCAAAGGACGGAGACCATGGGTCTTACTACTATTCGCCTTCCTTTATCTAATGCCTTTCCCCTCGGGTTGGAATCTCATCTTCTTAAGATTCCCATCAGCTTTGTTGTTTTTCAGCATCGGAGCATATATGGGTATCCATAAACAAAACATGGTGGAAATGTCACGCAAAATACCAATATGGCTATCCGTCACAATCACAACACTTTCTTTAGTATTCCATGTTTGGCAATGTATGGTCCATGGTCAATACATAGACATAGCCAAAAACCTATTCAGCATAGTGGCGGTGATTCCAACCATACAGATTGCATCGCTTTTGGTCGAGCGCCGTCAACTGAAACCGATAGCTTTCGTAGCTGATAGCAATTTCCTGCTATTTGCATTACACCCAATCATTATGAGCTACCTTATCGTAGAACCGCTCTTGGGAAAGGTTTCAAACACTCCAATTCATTTCTGGCTGGTCTACGCATCAGAGCTACTCATACCAGCTATAGTGTGTATTGCCTTGTATGCCATTATGCATCGGTTTATACCTAAAACCACGAGCTTGTTGACTGGAGGAAGAAGTTAGGTTCTTCCAATAATGACTGAAGGTTTGTCAATCTCAGCTTCGCATCGTCGACTTCGTCGAGATCGCAGATTGGCTAACGCCGAATGCACAGCATTTCGACGACGCAAAGCGAGTCAATGACGCGAAGCGACAGTCCGGCGCAAGGCGACGCATACGCAAAGCCCTGAAAGGGCGACCCGACTCCTCCCCGATGCTTTAGCGTCGGGTCCCTATATCGCAGCACAAAAAAAAGAAAGGCGGCCCATAAGGGTCGCCTTTCGGTTTGATGTGTGGTAAATGACCGGCGGTCGTAGAGACGCGACATGTCGCGTCTCCACAGACTCACCTATTTCATTTATTTGACCACGGTCACACGGCGTGTGCCGACACCGTTGGCGGTGACAATGCGAACCACATACACGCCAGCATTGAATTGCGACATGTTGAGGATCACTTCGTCACTGCTCACTTCAGCGTCGTAGACCACCTGGCCGAGGACACTCATCACAGTGATGTGGTTCATGCCAGCAGCCTGGATGGTGACGTTGTCCTTGGTCGGGTTCGGGAACAGGGCCACTTCGAGGTTGTTCTCAGGAACCTCGTCGTAGTTGACGTTCACCTCAACCATCTCGGATTCGCAGTCGTCATAGACAGCCACGACACCGATAGGCAGGGTCATTGCAGGATAGCCTTCCAAACCGTAGATGACGAGCGGGAGACCGCCAGGTTCGAGGGTACCAGCCAACTCACCACCGATGTAGAGCTCATAGGAGACGACGCCTTCAGGTTCATCCCAATCAACGAAGATGGCTTCGCCATATTCAGGATCGTTCTGGTAGTAACCAGTCAGGTTCTCCACAGGAGCGCAGCCTTGCTCAGGCACGGCGCACTCTTCGCAGCTCATGGCATAGTAGAAGTTGTTGTCGGGCAGCTCGGCTTCGCCGTCATAGACCATGCGGACGCAGATGTTCTCGCCTTCACCTTCGTAAGTGTAGGTGTTGGTCGGAGCGGGAACGAAAGCTTCCCATTCGCCGTCCACGAAGATCATGGCGCCGAGGATGTTGCCGGTAGGCTCAATCGGGTCAGGACCGGAGTTGTCGTCACGCAGCTCGTAGACACCGATGAGGTTCGGGTCTTGCTGCATGTCGCCGATGAAGGCCATCTTGCCGTTGATGCTGGCAACATGGCAACCGCCGGATGAACCGCTATCAAAACCAGGAACATTCGAGAAGTTGAACACAGAGCTACCAAGCGTGTTGGTCGTGATGTTGTAGTCATACACGCCATTGTCAGCGTTGTTGAAGCAGAACACGTGCTCAACATCGTTCTCGTCCTTGTAGTAGGCAAGGTCGGAAACGCTGGCCGGCGTAGGACCAACTTGAACGATAGCACCAGTGCGGTCGATGAGCGTCAGGTTGCCGCTCCAGTTGCCGATTACCCAGAAACCATCGCGGACGGGATCGTAGGTAATGCCACGCATGGCACCATAAGAAGTGGTGAAGGTGTTCACCACGCTATGGTTGGCCAGGTCGACACAGTAGACGGTGCTGCTGTTGGCAACGCCGTAGAAGTTGGTGCCGTCGTAGGTCATGCCACGGAGCGTGCCGCAGCCGGAGATTTCGAAGCCTTCGATCATGTTGCCTTCCATGTCATACTTATAGAAGTTATGAGCGGCGCTGCTGTAACCCCAGTTGGAGGTGTAGAAGTTGTTGCCATCGGTGACAACACCGTAGTGGGCAGCCTCAGGAGCGGTGAAGGTGAACATGAGATCCCATGCGTTGCGGCCATGGACAGTGGTGTTATGGGCAACAGGAGCATTGTCGGCATTCATGTTGCCGCTCTTGGCACCAGCAGTCAAAGCAACGTCGTCGATCCAAACTTCGTACATGTCATAGTTGACATCGTGGAAGGCGATGTACACATTCTGGCCAGCATAAGCGCTCAGGTCGATGGTGTGTTGACGCCAGTTGTCGTAACGGTTGGCATCGTGACGGACATTGGCCTTGGCACCGCTTTCCTTAGCGCTACCACTCCACACTTGCGTGAAGTCAGAAGCACCCGGGTTATCGGCAGTAGCCACGCAAACCTTGAAGCTCTCAGGATAGCTGTCGTTGGCGTTGTCGGCCCAGAAGGTCAACGTTGAACCATTGGTGATAGCATACTTCTGAGGAGTGATGAGGTAGCTGTCAGTGTCGTAGGCACCATCGTAGTCGATGAACGAGTAGCACATGGCGAAGCCAGAACCACCGTGGGCATGCGTAGTATAGTCATATTGACCAGGATTGTTGCTGCTGTGCACCCAGTAGCCACCATCGGCATTGACGGTCAGCACGGTCCAGCCGTTGAGGCCGTTTTCGAAGCCTTCAGTGAAGTTGTCATCGCCGGTCGGAGGAGGAGTCGGGCCATCGCCGCCAGGATACGTCCAGCTGACAGTGTTGCCTTCAACGGTCACACCGTCGACAGTGCCTGCGTAGTTCTCGCAGCTTTCATACTGCCACTCAACTTCTGACCAAGGACCTTGACCGGTGCTGTACACAGCGGCCACCTTGCAGATGTAGTGCTCGCCTTCCACCAACTGGTCGGTAGCAACCTGGCAGAAGTTGTGAGTCGTGTTGGCATTGAAGATAGGCTCATGGTCGATGCTCTCGCACATCACCTTGAAGTACTCGAGGTGACGGTCGCCAGCACGGCTAGCAGTCATTTCAATGTCATCCACATTCAGACGGAACATGTCATAAGTGTTATAGTGGCGGATGGCAACGTAGCCAGTTTGGCCAGCATAGGCACTCAAGTCAACAGTGTATTGATAGTAGTTGCCAATACGGTTGTTACCGCTACGAGTGTCGGGAGTTCTAGCACCAAGACCTTTCGCGGTCATTGTCCAGGACTGGATGGTGGTGAAGTCGGAAGCGTTGGTGTTGCCAGAAGTAGAAACAGCCACGCCGAATGTCTCAGCAGCATAGCTCGGATCCTGTGCACTAGCCCAGAAGGACAGCGTACCACCAAGAGTCACCTGAGGTGAAACGAGGTAGTTGTCAGGATGCAGGGCAGTACCATTGTATGAAGCCGAGGTAGCCCACTGATCACCCGTATGAGCACCAGTTTCGTCCCAACCGGCATCAATCCAGTTGAGCGTATACCAGTTGTTGCCGTCGCCATCAGCATCGATCATCGTCCAGCCAGTAGGCAGGCCTTGGCCGCTTGCGCTTTCGAAGCCTTCGCTCAAAGTGGTCTCACCTTGAGGATCATCAGGATCGACAGGTGTCGGGGCATCGCCCTGGGCATCCCACATGGCCCAACCAGTGCGGCTCACGTAGAGGTTGTCGATACCGTAGAGGATCTCGATCATCACGTAACGGAGGTCGACAGGCTCCCAGATGCTCACCGGAGTGTCGGTGATGGTCTCGTAACCGTTGTGCTCAACCGTAACGGTGTAGTCGCCCTTGCGGAAGCTCGGGAATCTGTAGAAACCAGTAGCGTCGAGGGTGATAGGATCCATCGGATGGTTGGCCTGCTCGCCTTCGTTCAGGTTCGTGAAGGTCACCACGGTGCCTTCCGGACTGTCGGCGCTGTTGAGCAGCACGTTCACAGTGACGAGGCTGTCAATGGTCATGTCCTTGTCGATGCAGCCCATGCCGCAGTCGCACATGTTGGACCACACGATGTCGCTTTCGCGAGGCTCGGCGGGATAGTCAACGCGGTTGCCAGCATACACGGAGCTGACACCCCACTTGTAGACACCAGGTTCAACTTCCGGCCAGCTCACATCGAAGTAAGCGGTGTCGGGACGCCATACGGTGGCCAGGAACACGGTGTTGGTGTCGTTGTAAGGTCCATCGTTGTAGCAACTGGTGCGGTAGATGTTGTAGTGGTCGAGGGCACGGTTTCCATCCTTGGCAGGTCTCACCACAGGCGTGGCGTTCGGATTGACACACACGGCTTGGCTGTTGGCTTCTTCGCCCTTCACGAAGGCGCGGAGATTGCTGCTCATCGGATGAGTGCTGGCAACAGGCTCAAGGGCAACAAGACGACCGTCGCGGCCGGCGAAGTAGTTCTTCATCGTCCAGGTGCAGTCACCCATGTGTTCCCAACCGTCTTGGCCGTTGTTCCACCAGTCGCCGTAGTCGCTGCTGTGCGAAGCGCAACCAGCGGGATAACCCATTCCGGCATAGGTGTTCACAGTCCAAAGCACCCAAATAGGATCGGTACCTGTGACGGCAACAGGAGTCGTCAGGTCATACTCAACCCAATCGCCCACGCTGGTAGGAACGTCAACGGTAATAGTGGAAGCGAGTGTGCCAGAGGCAGGAGTGCTGCCGCCAACATACACGTTGCAGGTGAAGTTGCCACCCACAGCACCGTACATGTCATCGCTGAACACGGCAACCTTGGTCAGGTTATAGCCGGCATATTGGCTAAGCAGGCTCACAGGATATTCATAACCCCATGAAGGATCGCCGACATTGCTCTTGTAAGCATTGTCAAATTCGCTCTCGCAGTAGGTATGCCAACCGGGTTGCACGGGTTCGGGCAGCACGTTGAATTGGATGTAGTCGAGATAGACGCAGTCGTCGTTGGCATTGATGCTAGCGTCCTTCTGGTAGCTCCACTTGAAGGTGTGCTCACCAGCGGTGATGTCGTACTTCTTCTCGGCCCAGCTGCCGGCGCCAGTGAAGCTACCCTTCTGCGTGCCGTCGATGTAGAAGTAACCGTAGTCCCAGTTCTGTTCGCAGCTCGGCTTGATGTAGAAGCTGATCTTACCGTCGTTCGGAACGTCGACAGTGACGCTCAGGTCGCTCTGGACGCTGGCAACGCCGGCACCGCCGCTCTTCAGGCAGTAGGTGCCTTCATACGGGCTGGTCGTAGTGACAGTCCAAGGATAGCTGGCGCTGTTCACCCAGTCGAAGCTGGAAAGGTCGCCGGTCTCGAAGTCCTCGATGAGGGCGGTGTAGAAGTCGAAGTCCCACCAAACCTTCACCAGTTCTTCGCCATCGACCTCGACGAGTTCGGCGCAGACGTGGGCGGGAGCAACGAAGTTCTCGTCCATGATGAAGTTGACATTGTCAACCTGGCCGTTGAGAGCCACGTCGAAGGGCAGCTCGTGGTTGGTGACGGTGGTCTGGTAACCTTCCTTGTTGGCAACAGCCATGGTGTAGTGGCCAACGTAGACCTGCACATGGTAGTAGCCGTTTTCATCGGTGGTGGCGGTGTAGGTATGGGCATCGCCAAACTCATCGGTGCCGGTGATGGTCACGGTGACACCTTCGATCGGGGTCTCGCCGTCCTGCTCATAGGCATAGCCGTTGATGCCGGTGGTGTTGCTGTAGCCGCTCACCTTCACGACAACCGTGTTCGAAGGATCTGATTCGCCTTCGTCGTAGACAGCGGTCACATAGAAGCGATAGCCGTTCATGTTGTAGGCCAACTCGCTGGCAGGCACCGTATAGGTGGTCTGGCCAATCTGGTTGACGGTGGTCTCGCCGATCTTCACGTCATCCTTGTAGATGAAGTAGTAACGATAGGTACGGTCGACCACGGCGTTCCAGGTCAAAGTGACGGTCTCGCCTTCGAAGATGGTCTCGTCGGAAGCTCTCAGGTTCTGAGGGATGTTGAGGTGGGTGGTGAAGCCCCAGATCGGGCTGCTCACGCCTTCAGGGCAAGCACCGTTGTTGAACTCAACGTGCCAGAAGTAGTTGGTGTTGTTCCAGAGGTTGCGCACAGTGTAGCTGTTGACCATGTCGGTGCTCCAGCTGCCGTCCTCGGGATAGATGATCGTCTGCGGGTGGCCCACCTGCGGATGGTAGGTGCTACCGAAGACAAGACGCCAACCGGTGGCATATTCGGGAACCATCCATTGCAGCGTGACGCTGGCGGGCTCGAGGCCGTCCTCGTTGTCGGCAGGAACCGGGCTGAAGGCAAAGCCTTCGGCTTCGACGGCCGGGCAAGGCATCTCGTCGACGTTGATGTAGACGGTGTAGTCAGCCTGCGTGGCGGAGGCAACCAGGTAGTAGGTGCCAGCCGTCAGGCCCAGGTTCTCGATGACAGGACCGGCGCTGATGGACAGAGCCTCGCCACCACCAGGAGTCGGGGTCGGACCAGGAGTCGGATCAGGAGTCGGGTCGGGAGTGGTGCTAGCAGTATTCACTGTAACATCGTCAATCCACACTTCATACATGTCATAGTTGACATCGTGGAAGGCAATCCACACTTCCTGACCGGCATAGGCGCTGAGGCTAACAGTGTGCTCACGCCAGTTGTCGTAACGGTTGTTCATGTGGCGGACGCTCTTTCCAGCAGGTCCATTGCCCTTAGCAGCGCCAGACCACACTTCCGTGAAGTCGGCAGCGGTCGGCTGGGCAGCAGTAGCAACGCAAACCGAGAAGCTCTCGGGATAATCATCGTTGGCGTTGTCGGCCCAGAAAGTAATCGTCGAGTTATTGTCAACGGCATACTTCTGAGGTGAAACAAGGTAGCTGTCGGTGTCGTAGGCACCATCGTAGTCGACGAATGAGTAGCACATGGCAAAGCCGGTACCACCGTGGGCAAGCTCAGTATAGTCATAGCCACCAAGATTTTCGTCGCTATGGACCCAAGTGCCTCCGTCTTCATTCACGTCAATGACGGTCCAGCCGTCAAGGCCATCCTCGAAGTCATAGGTGATGGCATCGCGGTTGCGGCCAGTAGACTTCATGATGATGTTCGGGCGGGTAGTGCTCGTGTACATCGGGTTGGCAATAGTCGGGTCATAAGCACCGCTATCCTGATAACGATAAGCCATAGCGTTGAACGGGAGGCTAGCAGTAGCCTGCCAGTTCACAGTGCTGTTCCAGCTGCCGTTGTTGCGTTGGCAGTAAATGAGAACGTTGCTCGTGCCGTCCCATGCGAAGTTGCCCTCGTTGAAGACGAATTCGTTCCAACCCACAGCAGGAGTCATGGCACCCGTGTAAACCTTGGTCATGCTGGTGACAGGGTGAGAAGTGGTGGTCAGAGTCTCATCGGCCACGTTGGCCATCCAGATGGTGATGCCTTGCTGCTCATAGCCAGGAGCATTGGTGGCATACCAGCTGAGGCTGGTCATAGGAGCGGTGGTCACGCCAGCGCCTTCGAGTTCGGCAGCAGTGAAGAGGTTCTCAGCAATGCTGTAGTTGTACAAGGTGTAGAACGGGAAGTAGCCAGTGGTGGTAGTGCCTTCACCGATCTGAGCCTCAAACGGAGTGGCAGCAGAGCCGCCTTCGCCGCCGTTCAGGCCTTGGTAGTAGTTGTCTGCCATCGGGTGAGGCAGCTCTTCGCCTTCTTGCTTGTAGAGGGCCACCTTGCCGTTCTCGGCAGTGGTGTCAACCCAAGCATTGAGGATCACGTCGTTCTCAACCGTGAACTTGTACACACCGTCAACGCCTTCCGGAATCTCGGGGAAGGGCAAGGTGTAGTCGTTGTGCAGTTCGGTAGGAGTGATCTCTGAAGGAATGCCTTCGTAGCTGAAGCCAGCTTCGAGAGGCTCGCCTTCGTTGAGTTCGTAAGCAACTTCAACGACATCGGGGCATTCGGGCGTGTAGAGTTCAACTCTCACAGGCCAGATGTGGGCAGCACGGTCGCCTTCGGTGATGGCAACGAACTGACGTTCGATGACGCCGGCAGCGGTGCTGTTGGTGCCCATGGTGAGTTCGACGTCGGCATCGGCCACCACATCGAAGGGCAGCTCTTCGCCTTCAACGACGAACATGCCATCGCTAGGCGTGAAGTCGAGAACGGTCACAGTGTAGTCAGGACCGTCGGTGTACATCGTGAATGTGAAGGGCTCCATCCAAGCACCGGCAGGGCGAACGCCCAGATCCAGCGTGTCGATGACCTCTTCGCCTTCAGCGTTGACGTACTTCACGTGGAGGTTGTCCTCGAAAGTAGGCTCGTCAGGCTCGTCGCCGCCTTCACCAGCAGTGTAGGTGAAAGTGGTCTTGGGCATGAAGTTGACAACCAGATTCTGATAGCTGGAGGATCCATAATGAAGATAACCAGCAGCATCAGCATCTACACCATAGAAAGAGGCACTCTTGTAGTTGCCAGCCACTGATACATACATGCCAATCAGAAGATTGCCGCCATTGTAAGTGTAGTTGTCGTCAAACGTCACTTCCATGGTGGAACCTGAAGCATCCAATGTACCCGTGTAAACTAAGGTGCAGTTGTCAGGACCTACCAAACCACTTACCGTGGTTTCTTCAACTTCCTTCATGTAAACTTGGATTGTTCCTGTCCAAGCTGCAGTAGCTGAAGAATAAAGGTAGTAGGTAAGGCCGGAGATTTCTCCGCCGTTCATGTCTGCCAGGTCGGCAGCCGGAATGACATACTCGGCATTACAGCCTTGTGTGTCAACGTACAAGCCATAAATTGGCAAGTAACTGTTGTAAGCTGTGCCGTCATTAACGGTCAGCTCATCTGCTCTCACAAAGCCAGTAACAGCAAGCAAGAGCATCATCATCAAAGAAAATACTTTCTTTTTCATAATGAATTGATTTGGTGAATAAATAAATTGATTAATACTAGTATTAATATTCCTGCCCTTATGCAAGGCAGTGGAATATTCTAGCGAATGAATTGTCTTCAATATCCGTTTGGGGTTCGGATGCATGTGTCAAAAACGCGTTTTTGTTGTAATTACATTGGAATGACTGTCAACTATAATTGTACCCTTAGCCATTTTGTGGAATAATAGGATACTTTTTGTGGATTTTAAAGATACATTATAAAAAGAGAGTCAATCTGGGCTTCGCCCCCACACGCGCTTCGCGTCATCGCGAGGCACGAAGCGATCCAGATGACGAGCTTACCAAGCAATAAGGCGTCACACTCGTGCTGGCTTTGCTTATGTGAACGCCTACAGCTTAGGCAGCATTCCCGTTTCTTTATAGCCTCACCCCTGGATTGCTTCGTCGTGCCTCCTCGCAATGACGCGAAGCGGCTGTCCGGCGCGAAGCCCTAAAATCGAAGATTAGCTTCGCTGAATGCAGAGCATTTCGACGGAGTCAATGGGCGACCCGATTCCACCCCGATGCTTTAGCGTCGGGTTATATATAATAAAAAAGGGCGACCCTTGGGTCGCCCTTTAATATCCATATAAGTCTTAGGATCAATACACCAAGAACTTGAGGCTGGTGGTATTGCTGCCTTGGCTGAGGCGCATGATGTAGGCGCCACTGCTCAGGTTGTCCATGCTGACGTTCACTTCGTGCATGCCTTCGGCGAAGCGGCCCATGTCTTGGCTCATCACCATGCGGCCCATCATGTCGAACACCTGCAGGCTAACGCTGTTGTTGCCCTTGGCTTCGAAACGGATGGAAGCGGTTTCGTGAACGGGGTTAGGATAGATGTTGGCGCTCATTTCGGCCACAACGGGGTTCTCAGGCACGTTGTCGAACTCCTTCTTGTAGTTCTCGCAACGGAACACGCCACGGCCGTAGGTAGCGGCGTAGATGACACCCGTGTTGTAGACACCAGCATAATCGGTGATGAAGTCGCCTTCCTCCGTGTGGTTGATGGTCTGCTCAGCTTCCTTATAGACCAGTTGTTGCTTCAGTTCCATGACCGGCACTTCGCCCATCATATGGCCATCGGCAGCCCAGTTGGGTGAAGCGATGTTGTCGGTGCGGTAGATGCCGCGTTCGGTGCCGATGATGACATCGCCAGTGCTCATATCGATAACGGAGCTGTAGACGGGCATCTTAGGCAGGTTGGCTTGTTTGCTGGTGAAGGTCGGGCTGCTTGAAAGGGCGTTGGTGGAATAGAGCACATAGCTGTCATTGCCATAGTTGCCGAGGGTGACCACGACGTTGTTGGCGTTGCGCGGGTCGACGGCGACAGAGGTGACGCACTGGCCACTGGTGGGCAGTTCAATCTCGGTGGTGCTAACGACGCAGTAAGCACTGTCGAAAGCGACGGAGTTGGCGTCGACAACATCGAGGATGCCGCTCACGCGGAAGAGCTTGCCGTTCTTCATGCCTACAAACATGTCGTCGCCATCAGCGGAGAGACCCATGCAGAGAGGCTCACCGGTGAAACCAGTCTTACCACTGTTGGCCAAGCAATACCATGTGGGAGCCACACCAAATTGCAGAGACTCGAAAGTCATATAAAGAGCGTTCGTGAAGCTGACGAAGAGGCGTGCGCTGATGGGATCGTGAACCTCGATGGAGTCGCCAGCGTGCAAGCTGGAAGTCAAAGTATAGTTGAATGGGTACTCGTTGTTGCTCATGCATTGTAAAGTGGTACCCGAAGCGATGGTTTCGCCAGTGGTGTTCTTATACCAAATGGTGGCAGGGTTGGTAGCGTCGTTGAAGCTTTCGAACAGCATGATGGGCATGCGGAACGAAGAGGTGCTGATGCTGAGGTTCTCGAGGAAGTTGGTGGAGACCCAGTCGGCGCCAGCGGTCTGTGTACGTTGGAAGCCACCACCTTTATAGGTGACGAACATGGTATTGGGGTTGATCAACGAGATGGCGCAAGGGCCAGCTTCAGCACTTGCATCGTAAGCACCATCGTTGTAACCATTGGCGTTCATCCATTCGCCGTAGGCGACGGAGTTGGTGTTGGCATCGCCTTCGATCTTCACGGTGCCGTGGTCGAGGCCAGCGGCCAGGACGCGGGTGTCATTGCCGCTGTAGGCAATGTTGAACATACGAGTGGTGATATAATTACGGTTGCAGTTTTTGAAAGTAAATTCACCACCATGAAGCGTACCTTTATAGATACCACCATTGGTACCGATGTAATACTCGTTGTGGTTGTTGGGGTTGTAGGCCATGGCACGGAGACCAATGTGGAGATAGGTATCAGAGATGTAAGAATCGCTACCGCCATCGGTAAGCTGGCTGGTGAGATAGTTGCCGGTGCCAGAAGCAGGACGGGTAAGTTGCCAGAGGTTTTGGCCCAAGATATAGAAGATGCCGTCGTTGTCAGGGTTGACCACGATGCCATGATGCATGAGGCCATAGCCAGCATACACATTGTGACCTTGGTTAACGGTGACGTTAGGCAGAGCGATTGCCCAAGTGGCGCCTTGGTCATAGGTCACATAGATACCGGTATGGGTACCATCAGCCTTGATGCAGGCGGCATAGAGCACGTTGGGGTTGCTGGGGGCGGCAGCAATGTCGAGCAAAGCAGCAGCCGTGGGCAGTGCGATGATGTTGTGGTCTTCATCGTATTGGATGGAGCTCTCAGAATGGCAAACCATGTCGTCGGCGGTGCCGATATAAAGCTTACCATCAACAGAAGCCATCACCTTTTCGCCTTCGATGACTTTCACCTCATCGGCAGCACCTTCAACGGCGACGTTCCAAGTAGCGCCTTTGTCGGAGGAGTATTTCAGTCCGCCGTCGGTGGCAGCAAACAACTTGTTGCCAGCAATAGCGAGGTCGTTGACGAAACTCCAAGCTTCGACGTCATTCATAGAAGGTTTCGTGCTTTCAATAAGGGTGAAAACGTCGTCTTCGAGCTTCCAGATGCCGTTACCGACAAAGCTGTTGTCGTAGGATTGTTGATCGAGGCCGTTGTAAGTGGCAGCGTTGTTGCCATCGCCCGTGCCGACATAAATGACACCGTCAGCATCCTGAACCATGCAACTCACCACGAGGCATTTGTCACCAACTTGGTGCCAAGTGATACCGTGGTTGTATGACTTATAGACGCCACCGCCCATGGAACCGATATAGACCACACCGTTGGGGTTACCGTGTGAATTCTTACGGTTGTCGTAAAGGACAGCAGTGGTTTGGCCGCCCATGTTGTTGGGGCCCATGCTGAGCCAATACAAGGGCGATTCAGGCTCGTAACGCGTGACGCTCTGTTGTGCCTTAAGCATCAGGGCGGGATCGATCAAGCCCGTGTTCTGGTTGGCACGAAGCTCGCTCATGAAAGCTTCGCCAGTCTGGTTGTCATTGCGGGGAACATAGTGTCCACCATTGTCAGCGAAGGCCATCGCTTGACCTAAGATCATGATTACCAAAAGTAAACTGAAAGGTAAAAATCTCTTTTTCATATCACGAATTTTAAATTTAACTATCTGTTTTATATGCGTTCTATACGTAGTTTATACTATTATTCATAATAGAATGGTCTGCAAATATAGAACATTCTCCCGAAGAAAAACCAAAAAGAGGAAAAAAATTTTGATTTTTTTCTCAACAGGGCAATTTCAAAACTTTGGGATGCTTAGAATGGACGCATCGTTTCTTCGGGCAGCCAGCCCAGGCTTCCATTGGCGATTCTGATCTTGTTCCAGCCGCTCGATTGGTCGAGGATGGTCACCTTGGAGCCTTCGTGCAACACGAAAAGATCGGTGCTCGAGGCATTGGGTTGGCTTTTCACGTTGACGGTAGGACTCATGATGATGGCGTGGTCGCAATGCAACGCTTCGTGTTTAAGCTGTGAAGCAAACACGACAGACAAGACAGTGGCAACCAACATGAACAAACCGACAAAGAAGCCCAGTTTGCGCAATGCCAGACGTCGTCCGCGGAAAAAGAGGAATGCCGACAAGAGCAGCAAGGCAAACACGACCAGCGACACCTTGGCCCATCCGTCTGACGAGAACAACGCCTTGAGTCTTTGCCATCCCCTGCTGATGAATGACTGGGGAACAGGTTCAATCTTGTCGACGATGGCCAGGTTGGCAATGGCCAGGTTGGTCTTGATGTCGTCGTTGCCCGGGTCCAGCTTCAGGGCTTTCTCGTAGTAATAGATGGCCATGGGAAAGTCGCTGCGCTTATAGCTGGCGTTACCCATGTTATAATAAAGAGTGGCCGACTCGACATCGGCGTCCAAGATCTTCTCGTAAAGCATCAAAGCGGTGTCGTAACGACCCGCGTTATAGGCCTCGTTGGCTTCGTCGAACCATTGCGTCTCCTGCTGTTGTGCGGCCAGAGGCCATGAAAATGCCGCCAAAAGCATTATTAATAATAAGGTGTTTCGTTTCATCATTGTTTCTCCTTTCTTGAGCGAGCGTCACAGACGTTTCTCCGCTTTGGTGATTACTTCAAGGCCTTTCTGATAAAGGTCGTCCATCTTAGCTTCGGCATTGCCCGGAGCGAAGCGGGCAAACTCACAGCTGTTGAGTGCCTCCACAAATTGGTTGGTGAGTTCCTCATCGACGTTTTTCTCCTTCATGGCTTCGCTTACGGTGTCCATCGACAGCTTCGACTGCTCAATGCCCATCTTGTCTGCGATGTAGCCCCACAAAGCCTGCGACATCTCGACGTAGAAATGGTCTTGGTCCTTGACTTTCAAGTATTGGAAAGCCTTCTTCAGGCGGCCTTTGGCCACCCTCTCAGCTTTCTTGTTGCGTGTGGCAGCAGTGTCCTGCTTCATCTTTTCGCGGTTCTTCGACACAAGCAAGGCGATGAGGAAAGCCAACAATAAGGCAAGCAGTACAACGTAATAAGGCGTCGACCCGAAGAACAGCGAGTGTGCTGGCTTCAGGTGGGCGTTGCCGGTCTCGATATGGCGGATGTCGCTACCTAGATATTTGATGCCTTCCTGGTTGGAAGCGTATATATTGTTGTTGTCGTCGCCGCCAGCGCCTTTGGTGACATTGATTTCGAAGGGCTGCGACTTCAACGTATTGTATGCGTTGTTGGCAGGATTGAAGTATGCAAACTCGATGGCGGGAAGGGTGAACGAGCCTGCCCTACGCGGGATGACGAGGTACTCGGCTTTCTTGGTGCCAGCCAAGCCTTGTGAGGTGACGTCAGTGGTGGCGGTGACCTTGGGGTCGTAGATCTCGAAGTCGGGCGGGAACACTGGCTCAGGCATCTGAAGCAGTTCTATATTGCCTGTTCCACTGACCGTGAGCGTCAGGGTGAAGGCATCGTTGGTGCTCAGCTCAGTCTTGTCGATATCGGCCTTGAAAGTGTAGTTGCCCACGGCACCTGCGAAAGCATCAGGACGGCCTTCGACAGGCAGGTTCTTCACATCGATGGTCAGCGGTGAGGCAGTGAGTTCCTTCTTGACGTTGACATAGTTGCGGTTGAAGAAAGAATCGTTGAAGAAGTCTTCAAAGGGGTCGTAGCCACGGCGGCCGTTGCCGCTCTGGGTACGCACCTGTGCGAGGCATTCAATCGACATGGGGTCGACGACGAACTTGCCTGAACGCTGCGGAACGACGACCATTTTCTGGATCTCGGCCACAGTATATTCCACGCCGTTAACGTATTCGCTCGTCTGACGCAGGGCGCCTCCGTTATTGTCGGAGATATCCTTGGTCCAAGCTCCTGCATAAGAGGGCATCTTCGACACCGACAACGACGACACCGGCACCTTCGTATATAGCTTATACGTCAGGATCACCTGCTCGCCCACATATACCGACTTCTTCGAGGGGATGACTCTCAGGAAAAGGTCCTTACCGCTGACTTGCGGGTCGTTGGAACTTTGGGTTTGGCCTTGTCCCGACCCCGTAGCGGCAGGAGCGCTCTGATGACTGCCATCGTCGGGCACCACCTTGATGTCGAAGGGTTCGCTGGTGATTTTGTTGCCTTTCACGTTCAGCGATGCCGAACCGATGTGGAAAGTGCCTTCCTTATAGGCTTGCAAGGCATAGGTATAGGTGTTTTTGATGGTGTGCGACATCGAACCGTTGACCATCGAGAAGCTTGAACTCGAAGAGGTGAATGGGCCTCCCACCACGGTGAAACCATCAAACGATGGTGCCGAGAAGTTCTTGCCTTCGGCGTTGGCTTCAAAAACCACTTGGAAACGCTCTCCCACCATCACTTGCTTTTTGGAGGAGACCGTCAGCCTGGTGTCGTCTTGGGCCCAAAGTGCCAAAGGCACTGCACATACGAGGAATAATACTAACCTGAGTGTTCTTTTCATATTACCAATCCTTATCGCTTTTCTTTTTGGGTTGTTGTCTTACTTTTTGTTCGTTGACCTTTTCCATGGTCTTCTTCTCTTGGTTCTCAAGGGCATCCAGCATGCGCTGTGCGTCTTCTTTCGACATCTGTTGATTTTGCTGCTGTTGCTGGTTTTGTTGCTGCTGTTGCTGTTGGTCTTGATTCTGCTGCTCCTGCTGTTGCTCTTGTTGTTGGTCCTGCTGTTGGTCCTGCTGCTGTTGTTGCTGGTCCTGGTTCTCGCCCTCGCTCTTCTCGAAAATGGCAGAGACTTCCACGTCGAAGTCGGGCATGGTAAAGAAATCGCCCATGGGCTGCACCTTAACAGCGGTGTCACCCACTTGATGTATGACGTATTCCTTAAACTGATAGCCAGGCTCTGGCGCATTGCGCAACGCAACCGTCTCACGTCGTGTGGCTTCGGTTTGGTCGAGGAGGACGTGGCCGCCTTTCAGCGTGGTGTCGGCGTTGACCTTAAAATAGTCAGTGGCTTCCACGAAGTTGGCTTTCACCGTCACGTCTGTGTCGAGCATCTGGAAGACGTTGTCATCGCTGACGGGTGCCGACTCACTGGCATCGACATCGCTGACCACCTGCAGGTCGCCCAGCTGGTAGCCTTTGTCGGGTCGCACGATAATGCCAACGTTGTCGCCCGGTTTCACCAAGCTATCGCTCACCGCAATGGTGCCATGCGACACAGTGTCGATACTGACCTTAAGAGCCGTGCGGAAGGTGGCCGTCACCGTCACATCGTAGTCGGGCATCTGGAACGTAGTCTTGTTGACCGGCACCGTGTCGTTGCGGCTGCCCGTGCGATAGACGATGAACTTGTCAAGCACATAGTCTTCATCGCCTTGGGCTTCGAGGGTAACCTGTTGCCCGGCAACAGCCTTTTGACGGTCGGCCTTCACAGTACCGTGCGGGATGTTCTTCTCAATCTCCACCTTATGCGCTTTCTTGAACTCGGCCGTCACCAGCACGTTGAATTTAGGCATGATGAAGCTGTTGCCGTTCACTTGCACCTGCACCTCCTTGTTGTCGGCACGCACCACAACGTATTGCGACAAAGCATAGTCCTCATCGGGCCTTGCCGTCATCGTGACACGCTGCCCATTGAAGGCCTCCTTTTCAATGGCCTCCACCCTACCGTGTTCGGGCTGCACGACCCAGATCTTGCTCTTGACGAGATGGGCTCGACAGAATTCGAGGTTGTACAAGGCATCGGCATTGTCGGGGTTCATCTTAAGCGCAACCTTATAAACATTGAAGGCATCGTAGTACTTGTTTTGTGCGAGAAGGCAGTTGCCCATGTTATACACGGCATCCGACTTCAGCTTGACATCAGGCGATAGTTCCAACACTTTCTGGAATTCGGAATACGCCGTGTCGTACGACTGCTTGGCATAATATACGTCACCCAGATTGAACTGCGCCTTCGCATTGTTAGGCCTAATCTCCAAGGCTTTCCTGTAGTTGGCGATGGCCTTCTCGTAGTTGGCACTCTTGTAGTTGCGGTTGCCCTTCCGGATGGCCTTCTCGTCACTCTGCGCCGAAACGGCAAGGGCAGAGCACAAAAAAGCAATGAGAATTATATATCTACTGAACCTTTTCATCTTTCATTCCAAAAATGTTAAACTTCCTTTCCCAGGCTCTTTTTCCCGACGACATGAAAAGCTCCACAAGGAGCAGCAGGATGGCAAAGCCCACAAACCACTGGAACTGGTCCTCATAGTCGGTGAACACCTTGGCTTCGATCTCCGACTTGTCCATCTTGTTGATGTCGTCATATATTTTCTCCAGACCTACGTTGGAGTTGCTGGCGCGGACATACAATCCGTTGCCTGCCGCAGCGATTTTCTGCAGCATCTGTTCGTCGAGGCGTGTGATGATGGTGTTGCCGTTCTTATCCTTACGGTAGCCTATCTGATGGCCATATTGGTTATACTCAGGAATGGGGGCACCATCGGCGAGACCCATACCAATGGTATAGATCTTTATGCCTTTCTTGGAGACGAATTCGGCCGCTTTCACGGCAGCATCGTTCTCGTGGTCCTCGCCATCCGAAATGATGACGATGGCCTTGCCATGATCATCGTCTGAGAATGACTTGAAAGCCAAATTGATGGCTTCGGCGATGGCAGTACCTTGCGAGGCCACCAAGCTGGTGTTAACCGTCGAGAGGAACATCTTGGCGGCTGAATAGTCGGTGGTGATAGGCAGTTGCACAAAAGCCTTGTCGGCAAAAACGATAACGCCGATACGGTCGCCTCTCAGCTCACTGATAAGCTTGTTGATGGCCTGCTTGGAACGTTCCAAACGGCTTGGCACGATGTCTTCGGCATTCATCGAATTGGAAACGTCGATGGCCAAATACAAATCGATGCCCTCGCGTTTCACCTCCTCCATCTTGGAACCGCTTTGCAGATTGGCCAAAGCCAGTATCAGCGAGGCCACCATGAGGAGGAATACGACAAACTTGAAGTTAGCTCTTCGGTCCGAGCGGTTGGGGACCAGATAATCGCGCATCTCGATTTGGGCAAATCTTTTGAAACGCTTTTTCTGTCCCACACGGAACAAGATATAGATGATGACCAATACCGGTATGATGGCCAACCAGTAAAGGTATTCGGGATGTTCAAATCGCAATACGTTTTCCATAGTCTTAGTCCGTTATAGTCCTAAAAATGGTTTTACGCAAAAGGAACTCGAGCAGCAGCAAGGCAAGGGCCCAAGCCACCAGGGGATAGAACTCTTCGTGAAGGCGGCGGAACTCGGTCACCTCGATCTTGGAGCGTTCCAGCTTGTCGATTTCCGTATAAATTTCATCCAACTTTTGGTTGGAGGTAGCGCGGTAATACCTTCCACCCGTCGAGTTGGCGATGGTGGTCAACAGCTTTTCGTCGATTTCCACCCTCATCTGTTGAATCTGGGTCCCGAAAGGCGTTTGCACCGGATAGGGTGCCGTACCATAGGAGCCCACACCAATGGTATAGACACGGATGCCAAACAGTTTGGCCATTTCAGCGGCAGTATAAGGGTCGACGGAACCGGCATTGTTCATACCATCAGTAAGCAGTATGACCACCTTTGAGATGGCTTCGCTGTCTTTCAGGCGGCTAATGGCAGTCGCCAATCCGTCGCCTATGGCGGTGCCGTCGTCGATGAGGCCATTTTTCATCTCGGCCAGCATGTTAAGCATCACTCCGTGGTCGGTGGTCAGCGGCACCTGTGTAAACGACTCGCCCGAGAAGATGACGAGACCCATGCGGTCGCCGGGACGGTCGTTCACGAAGTCAGAAGCCACGCGCTTGGCAGCCGTCAAACGGTCGGGTTTAAGGTCGCGCGCCAGCATGGAGCCCGACACGTCCATCGCCATCACGATGTCGATGCCTTCGATATTTGAGGTCGAGTTAGTAGAAGAACTCTGCGGACGCGCCAAAGCCACGATGAGCAAGGCGAGTGCCGCCAGCTTCAAGGCAAATAGAAGATGGCGCAGATAGGGCTTCCACGATTTGGGCAGCTTGGCGAGACCGCTCAAGTCGGAGAAACGCACTGAAGCTTCCTGTTTCTTATGGCGCACCACATACCAAAGGATGGCCAACGGCACGAGCAAAAGGAGCCAAAGCAGCTTGGGATTCGCAAATTCAATATTCTCAAACATCCTTTACCTCCTCTTTCTCGGCAACCATAGTCTTGTCCGCTTTCATTTGTGCTGCAGCGGCTTCTTTGGCTTTCATATCTTGATAATGCGTATAGCTTTCGTTGACGAAGTCCGTTATGCTGTTCATGGCGTTCTCGCTCTCCAAATTAGAGCTTGAATATTTGGCGAATTTCACCAAGTCGGCGACTTCCATGGTGTCCTTCAGCTTATCGTAGGTCTCTTTCGGGAACTGTAGCGGCTTGATCTCTTCCAGGATGTCGTCGGTGGTCATCTCAACAGCGTTGACACCAAACTGTCCTTCGATGTATTCGCGGACGATGTCGGTCAACGTCGAGAAGTATTCCTTTACCTTGCCCGACTGCCAAAGCTTCTGTTGACGCAATTCCTCGAGGTCGCCGATCGCCTTGTTGTAGGGCGGGACGACAGGAACTTTGACGAATTCGCCATCTGCAGCTTTCCTAGCCTTGCGACGTTTGTTATAGAACCATATCCCCATACCCAAGAGAACGGCAATCAAAACCGCCAAAATCCAAGGAAACACCTCTTTCATGGTGATGGGGGCAGCGAGGGGCTCCACGATGGGCTTGTAGGCCAAGGTGGTGTCGACCGTAATCGTGGTGGCATACAAATCAACGGGGTCCGTATAGGCTTTCAAGCGGTTCGGATCGTCGAACGACTTGGCATAGGTCAGGCCGACAGCAGGCAGTCGGATTTGGCCCGTGTCGAAAGTCATCAACGTAAGCTGTTGGCGTACGATGACATTGCTATCGGCATCGGCAGTACGTTCCACATTGCCACGCTTGACGATGTCAATCTGTTCCGACAATGAGTCGCTGGCGAAGTCGTTCCATTCCACAAACCACCCGTAAGGCGCTTTCATGCTGAGGTCGAGGGTAAAGGGCTTGCCGACCTGCACTTTCGTGTCGTCGACCTTACCTTCCACTTCCACCTGTTGCGCTTTGAGACCGCCATACAGGGCGAATGTCGCCAACAAAAACAAAACATATTTCTTCATCTTCTTGCCTCCCTTTTCTTGAAGAGTTGCATCAAAGGTTTCACATAATCCTCACCCGTGTAGATATGGGCATTGTCGATGCCATGTTTGCTGAATTCACGGTTAAGTTCGAGGGACTTGTATTGTATCATCTGACGATAAGCCTCGTTCCAGGAACGGCTCGACGTGTCGACCCAGCGTTCCTTGCCCGTTTCAGAGTCACGGAACTTCACCAGTCCCACCTTGGGGATGTCCATCTCGCGGCGGTCGGTGATGCGCAGCGCCACAAGGTCGTGTTTGTTGGCGCAGATTTGCATCTCCTTCTCGAAGCTTTTGTCCGTCATGAAGTCGGATATCAGGAAGGCGGTGGTGCGACGCTTGATGGCCGAGGTCAAGAAACGCAGGCCTTCGCCGATGTCGGTGCCGCGTTCCGTCGGCTCGAAGTCGACAATCTCACGGATGATACGAAGGATATGCGAGCTGCCTTTTTTGGGCGGGATGAACTTCTCGATCTTGCTGCTGAAGAAGATGACGCCCACCTTGTCGTTGTTCTGGATGGCAGAAAACGCCAAAACGGCAGCCAGCTCGGCAGTCAGGTCACGCTTCGACTGGCTCTGCGAACCGAAGTCATTGGAACCCGACACGTCGATGAGCAACATCACCGTCATCTCGCGCTCTTCTTCGAAGATCTTGACGAAAGGCTTGTTGAAGCGGGCGGTGACGTTCCAGTCGATGTTACGTATGTCGTCACCATACTCGTATTCGCGCACCTCGCTAAAGGTCATACCACGCCCCTTGAAGGCGCTGTGGTACTGCCCCGAGAAGATGTGGTTCGAGAGGCCTCGCGTCTTGATCTCGATTTTTCGGACCTTTTTGAAAATTTCTGTTGATTCCATTTCCCAACTCTAAACTCTCAACTCTAAACTCTCAACTAATTACGGCACCTCAATGGTATTCAGGATCTCGTTGATGATTTCTTCGGTGGTGATGTTTTCAGCCTCTGCCTCATAAGTCAGGCCGATACGGTGGCGCAGCACGTCGGGTGCCACGGCACGGATGTCTTCGGGGATGACATAACCACGATGCTTGATGAAGGCGTAGGCCTTGGCAGCCAGTGCCAAGTTGATGGTGGCACGCGGTGAGCCGCCATAGCTGATCATGTTAGCGAACTTCTTCAGTTTGTAGTCGCTCGGGAAACGTGAGGCAAAGACGATGTCGGTGATATAGTTCTCAATCTTTTCGTCAAGATAGATCTCGCGGCACACCTCGCGGGCTCGGATGATGTCTTCCGGCTTCACCACGGCGTTGATTTGGGCGCCAGCGTTGGCGATGTTCTGACGGAGAATGAGTTTCTCTTCCTCTTTCTTGGGATAGTTGATGACGACCTTCAGCATGAAACGGTCCACCTGAGCTTCGGGCAGCGGATAGGTACCTTCCTGCTCGATGGGGTTTTGGGTAGCCATAACGAGGAAGGGATCCGGCAACTTGAAGGTCTCGTCGCCGATGGTCACCTGATGTTCCTGCATGGCTTCAAGCAGGGCGCTCTGCACCTTGGCGGGAGAACGGTTGATTTCGTCGGCAAGGACGAAGTTGGCGAAGATGGGGCCGCGGCGCACCACAAACTCCTCCTTCTTCTGGCTGTAAATCAGCGTACCGATAAGGTCGGCAGGCAGCAGGTCGGGAGTAAACTGGATGCGGGCGAAGTCGGCATCAATAGCGCTAGCCATTGACTTGATGGCCAAAGTCTTGGCCAAGCCAGGCACACCTTCAAGCAGGATATGGCCGTTGGCCAAAAGGCCGATTAACAGGCGTTCGGTCATCTGTTTCTGTCCTACGATGACCTTGTTCATTTCAAGGTTGATAAGGTCAAGGAATTGGCTTTCCCTTTGGATTTTTTCGTTCAATTCGCGAATGTCAGTCTCTATCATTTTGTCAGTTGTTTAGTTGTTCGATTTTCAATTGTTGCAAAGGTCCCTCAAAAATTGTGCAAAAATACAGGATTCTTTAGGAGAAAAACACCTATTTAATAATTTTATTGTGGAAACTAGGATTTTTTCTGTTTCTTTGCAACTCAAGAAAGATGAAAACCATTGCTCACATCCACACCGACTTCCCGACCAAGTTCGGCATTCCTCGGCAGAGTGGCATCATCGCCTCGCTGCAGGGATGCATCGTATTTGAGCCCGAATACCGCAACGCGGAGGCTATACGTGGCTTGGAGGACTTCTCCCACATTTGGCTCCTCTGGGAGTTTTCAGAGGCCGTCCGCGACACATGGTCGCCTACGGTACGCCCACCGCGACTTGGCGGTAACGTCAGGAAAGGCGTATTCGCCACGCGCTCGCCTTTCCGTCCCAACCCCATTGGATTATCGTCGGTGCGATTGGAGAGAATAGAAATCGACGCCCATCTTGGTCCCATACTCTATGTATCGGGTGTCGATCTCATGGATGGTACGCCCATCTACGACATCAAGCCTTACATCGCCTACACCGACAGCCATCCCGACGCTGCCAGTGGCTTCGCCTCAACACCCGCCGAGTATCTGTTGGACGTGAGCTTTCCGGAATCTTTGTTGCAAAAAATCCCTGAAAACCAAAGAGAAAGCCTGAAATCAGTGCTTGCGCACGACCCCAGGCCTTCGTATCAAGACGACCCCAACCGCATCTATGGCATGTGCTATGCAAGTTGGGAAGTGAAATTCTATGTGAAAGACCAGCAACTAACGGTCACCGAGGTCCTTCCCTGATCACCTGATCTTTTTCACTGCCGTCTGCAGAATCTTGTCACCTTGGCTCTTATCATAGATGTAAACCATTACGTAACACTCATCGGCATTGTAGTCGGCATTGATCTCAGTGTTATAATTGAAATAAAACATTTCATCAGGATCGGCATGGCTGTCTTCAAACGCATCGCCATATGCACCGTTAAGTGTGCCACGGAATACGTTGCGGAAATCATATTCCTTGTCGATGCCGCCAGGAATGGTTTGCCAGCCAATGATGTGGTCCTCAACCAGGCACACCGTGATATAGAACTGTCCATCCATCTCAGTCAATGCAGCGGCTTGGACCGACACCTGCAACTGGCGGCTGCCTTCGTCATATTGGGTACCAACCATAATCTCAAATGACTGCTCTTCTTCCAAAGCTTCAGCCACAGGGGCATCTATTTGCTCCACTTTGAGGGTATTACCATCCGTCAAAGCCACATGGTCAACAGAAAACAACGGGTTGGAATCATGGTTGTTGTACCATTCAGTACCTTCATCGGTAAGGAAATCCGGGAAAGAGCCTATCGGTTGTGCCAAATAGCCGGCATGGACGCTCATGATGAAGATATGATCTTCATCTAATTGATGTTGCAGGTTGTGGGCATACTCGGCCGCGGCTGGGCAGTTGACGCAACGGGCACCCGTAAAGTCTTTGATGAGCACGGTTTTACCCGAAGGCTCAATTTCACCGCCAGCCACATTGACCGACACTATATAATCGGCCGTGGTGCCATTCAGAGCCGTCACGGTATAAGTTACAGGAGTAGAAAAGTCCTGAGCCTCGCCCGAAGCAGGGCTGACCATGGCGCCTTCCGACACTACAATGGTGGGCACCAATTGCGTAACATCAGTCTCAGCAGGAAGCACGAAAGAGATTCTACGGGCAATTTCATCAATGGCGCCATCCGCCTCCAACGCATCGAAACGGAACGACAGTATGCTTTTTTCGTTGTCGGCGTCGTGAACCACTGCCTCCACCATATACTGTGCCGTGGTACCATTCATGGCAGTGACAGTGTAATAGACAGGATTGGTGAAGTCTTGGGCCACGCCCGATTCGGGCTCAATGGTGGCGTAGTTTGAAATGATGATAGTCGGCACCAGATGGGTCACATCCGTTCCAGCAGAAAAATCCAATCTAACTATCTTGGTATCTTCGTCAATTGTGCCATAAACACTATCCACTTTAAACGTCAAAATAAGCTTTTCGTCTTCAGCGCCTTGGATATATGGTTCCTCCTCAACATCGCAGGCATTCATGAACAACATGGCGGCCAGCAATGCCATACCTATTCTTAGTATTTTATTCATTGTTCTAATCATTGGGTTTAAATATCAATTAAAAACTCGTTGAAACGGTCAGCGAAACACCACTTGAGGCAGGCACCGTGCGGCACACGCCACCTACGCAAACCACGCCTTCGCTCTGGCGACCGGCACTCAACATGACACGGGTGGCATCATGGATATAAGTGACCGTACCCGTGAAATAATGGTCGCGGTATTCCTCGACAGGGTTACCGTAGTTCCATTTGTCGGCAACAGAGAACGACCAATGCGGATTGATGGAATACTCGAGTAAGGCAGCTGCCCAGTCGCCACGCTTCTGGTAGTCTTTCTTCTCGCTTTCATCATACTCATAGCCTTTGTGGACTTCGTTCTCCCATAAGCCTTGCAACTCAAGACGCAAGCTTTGTTTCTTGTTGATCTTATAAGTCACGTCCATGAAACCGATATTGGCCTGCACAACAGGAGCGCCGGCATGGCCTTCGATGGTCTCAATGTCGTAATACAGGTTGATGTATTGTGCGGTAAGATGCCAGTCCTTGCTAATCTTCTTGTCGATCTCAAAATTGATATCGCGGAAGAAGCGATGGTCGCTAACGGCAAAGAACTTGGAGGTGTAGCCCAAGGTGCCGGCTTGGTTCAGTGCCATCGTGTTACCATACTTGACGGAATCTCGGACGATGTCGTTCACCTGGCTCATGTTAAAGGCAAGCTTGGTGCCATATTTTCCGCCAAGAGCCGTGCCCTTAGGGATGGTGTAATTCACCTGCAGCTGGGCAGCCATCTCACCATTGGGTTGCGTCGAATAGGTGTACATCGAAGGCAAACTATGCGTGTGCGTGTAGTTGATAGGCGGGATGAAGTTGATGTCGAGGTCGTTTTGCTTGCCTGTATACATCGATTTGAAACTCATGTTATCGACACGTTTCACCTGAAGAACGGCGCCAAAGCCTTTCTGTGAATAGCTCAACGATGACAATAGGGCGCGGCCTTCCTTATAGATGAAGTTGTTGATGGCCGACGGGTCGTTGATCTTATAAGCATATTCGGTGCTGAAAGCCCAGTTGCCATAGCCCAAGTTGACGCGAGCAGCTGCAGCACTCACATTTTCGGGGATGTTATAGAACGAGCTTTGGTCCTCCTGTTTCTTGCTGACGAAGCTGCCGCCCATGCTCATCTTGAATGCAGCGTCATTAAGCGAAGCTATGCTCTGGTTGAGGTCCCACTCGGCATCCACACCACGCACGATGCCACGGTAGTCATCGGCATTGAAATCACGTTCGAGATAAGGTGCCCAGAAATAACGCTGACGGCCGTAAAGTCCTTTCAATGTCACGCCATGGGTGGGGCGCACCACCACGCGCGCACCGCGCAAAGCGTTATCCATGCCCAGCGACCATTCCTCATAAGTACGGAATGTCAAACCGCTGCCAAACTGGTCGTAGATGTCGCCCACGGTCATGCCGATGAAGCCGTTGTCGTAGGTGGCGAAGAAATTCGCCAGTCCCACACCATTCAATTCGCTACGGAAACCGTTCAACTCAGGCAAAAATGCCTCGAAACGCATGCCGGCAGAGAAATTGCCATTGGTGTAGTTCACCTTGCCAAAGCCGTTGATGCCGAGTTTTTTGCCGTTGAGGTCGGTGATGCCGATACCATCATCCAGCATATAATACTGGGCGTCGGTTTGGAAGCTGCCGCTCACCTGGGCATTTTCAATAAAGTCCTGTGCATTTGCCACAAGACCTATCAGGCATAAAGATACAAACAATAGTAAGCTTCTTCTCATATTACAATGGTATTAATCCAGCAAGGGGCTTCCCCCGAAATCGGGAAAAGCCCTATGCAGGAGATGTAATTATTTACTTTTTCTTCTTGGCGACTTTCAGAATCTGTTCGTACAGTTCGTCTTCCCCACCCTCGATGTAGCCAGTGTGCTGATAAACGAGCTTTCCGTTGCCATCAAACAGGAAGGTATGAGGTGGGTTGCTCACGTTCATAGCGCGCTTGAGGTCACTGTTGACATCGAGAAGGATCTCGAAATCCCAACCCTTGCCTTCAACGACGGGCTTCACCTTGGCGGTGGAACGCGAGTCGTCGATGGAGACAGCGTAGATTTTCACGCCCGTCTCATCCTGCCAATCCTCATACACGTCATTCAAGGCATTGTGTTCCTTGATGCAGGGACCGCACCAGGTGGCCCAGAAAGTGAGGACGATGGGCTTGCCGTTGTTCGACAACTTGGAAATGTTCACGTTTTTACCGTTCAGATCCTTCAAGGTGACATTCGGTAGGTCCGATTTCGATTGTGCATGAAGGCCTGTCGCGATCAGAGCCATCAGCAAAAGTGTCATTAGTTTTTTCATTGATTCAAAATTTAATATTCAAGATTTAAAATTCATTTTCTTCAAGTTGACAATATATTTCAAGAAGCTTGCAGTATTTTTCAGCCCTAATGGACACCTTCTTGATGACATTCGGGATCAAAACACATTCTCCTGTATTTACAAAAACCGCGCCATTCTCCCAATTCAGTGAAAAATTCCCTTCCAAAGCCATCAAAATCACAAAGGAATCGAGGTTGGAATAGTCCTTCTCCATCTCGCCTTGCAGTTGGAGGAGACCCGTCACAAAATATTGGGAATCGACGACAGGAACGGTCTTGTTCATCAAGTTAGGTACCTCGATTCTATACTTGTCAGGGATGCCAAAGTCGATGGCTTCGACCGACTGCGGGACGTGGAGTTCGCGACGCATGCCAGCCACGTCGATGCGGTCCCAGTCATAAATACGATAGGTGACATCGCTGGTTTGCTGGATTTCGGCCACCATGATGTCAGGGCCTAAAGCATGGACACGCCCGGCAGGGATAAAGAAAGCATCGCCAGCAGCCACCTTTTCGTAATTTAACACATCACGCAAAGTGTTGTTTTCCATCACTTTGACATAGTCGGCACGCGTCATCTCACGATTGAAGCCCATGACGAGTTCAGCGTCTTTGTCGGCCTGCATCACATACCACATCTCTGTCTTGCCATTGCCCAAGCCGCGTTTCTCGGCCAGCTCATCATCGGGATGCACCTGCACCGACAGCCAGTCGTTGGCATCGATGATCTTAAGGAGCAACGGAAACTGCTCGCCATACTTATCGAAGACACTCTCCCCTACCAAGTCACCCATGAAGGTCTCCACCAAGTCGTTGATTTCGTCGCCTTCGAAGTCGCCATTGGCTATCTCGCTCTGTTCATCCCACAAGCCCGAAAGCAGCCACACCTCACCGCAGTTGGGCAACGGGCCATAGTCAAGGCCCAGTTGTTCCTTGATCTTGCGCCCACCCCATATCTTGTCCTTAAAGATAGGCTTGAACTTAAGAGGATAGAGTACGGTTTGCATTGTGCTTCTGAAATTTGGTGGCAAAGATAAAACAATTCTTGGAACGACCGACTTCGCCTAAATGAAAAAACCGTACTTTTGCAAGAAAAGAAAAACCGCCATGCAAAACCTCATAGAACTACGCCATATCCTCCATGCCCATCCCGAGCTTTCAGGACAAGAAACCTTGACCAACAGGATTTTGAACGAATGGGTGAAACAGACCCGGCCCGACCTGCTCATTGAAAAAATCGGCGGCCATGGTTTGGCTGCAGTCTATAGGGGCGCAAAGCCTGGCAAGCGCATCCTCATCCGTGGCGACATCGACGCGTTGCACATCCCTGAGCCGAACGACATTCCTTATCGTTCACAAAACCAAGGCGTCTCCCACAAATGCGGCCACGACGGCCACGCCACCATCCTCTGCGGCTTGGCGCAATGGCTCGGCGAACAACGTCCTGACCAAGGCGAGGTGGTGCTGCTCTTCCAGCCCGCCGAGGAGACCGGACAAGGCGCACAAGCCATCCTCAGCGACCCGCAATTCGAGCAAATCAAACCCGATGTGGCCTACGGGTTGCACAACCTACCTAATTTCGACAAAGGTAAAATCATGGTAAAGGAAGGCTGCTTTGCAGCTGCATCGTTCGGTCTGAAACTCATCTTCGACGGCCGCACCGCACATGCCTCTCAGCCCGAGACGGGCCATAGCCCTTCTGAATTGCTTGCCCAGCTCATCCATCATCTGGAGAAAAAACGCGAGCAGCTGAAGGCCGTGAAGCCTTTGACGACTTTCGTCATCACCCATGCCACACTTGGCGAGGAGACCTTCGGCGTCGCCCCCGGTCATGCCGAAATTTGGCTCACCCTGCGCAGCTTCAACGACCGCAACCTAGAACTGATGTCGACGGAAATCATCGAGTTCTGCCGCGCCAGGGCCAAAGACCATCTCTTTGACTTCAACTTCTCAATGCACGAAGCCTTCGCCGCCACCAACAGCGACCCCAACTGCTTGAAAACCATTGAACAAGCTGCAAAGAACCTTGAATTAAATCTCGGCCATTTGGACGAGCCTTTTCGTTGGTCGGAGGACTTCGGTAGGTTTGGGAGCGTCTGTCCTATCGGTTTCTTCGGTTTGGGTTCGGGCTTAGAACAACCTGCCCTGCACGACCCGATGTTTGATTTTCCAGATGATATTTTGGAAATCGGGATGGGGATGTTTTGGGAGATCATCAGGTTGGAATTGGAAGGATAGTATCAATTTAGTACATCGTTTACCAGATTTTTTCTGAAAATTATTTGCTATTTCCAGAATTATTTGTATCTTTGCAACATGAATAGTATTAATCATACTAGAATATTAACTATACAAGAATTTGCAAAGATCCAATCTGGAGTGTTCTTAGCGACAGCTCCTCAAGGAGAAATTGCTTATTTGCAAATCAAGGATCTGTTGGCGGAAACACCAGAAAAAACCGCCTCACGTATTCCTTATTCCCAAAAGTTAGAGAAGCATCTCTTACAAAAGGGCGACCTGCTGTTTGCTGGAAAAGGGACATCCAACCTTTGTCGCGTAGTCGATTTTGAACATCCCGCCATAGCTTCAACCACCTTTTATATAATAAGGATAGGCGACGGGAACATTCTTCCCGAGTACCTCTGTTGGTATTTGAGTCAGCCAAAGACACTAGCCACCATCAAGGCCGGGCAAGTGGGCACAGGCACGCCTTTAATCCGAAAACAGATTCTTGAAAACTTGGAAATCGCCATCCCCGACTTGAAAACACAACAACAAATCGTAGAATTGGCCAAACTCCAACAGAAAGAAGAAGAACTGCTGAAAGCCATCACCGAGAAACGAAACCAGATTACCAACCAACTCATAATGAATAAATTAAAATAAGATATGGAAACCAAGAAAATCACCCAAGACGACATCAACCGCACCGTTTGGAAGGCCTGCGACACGTTTCGCGGCGTCATCGACCCAAGCCAATACAAGGACTACATCCTCACCATGCTGTTTCTGAAATATGTCAGCGACGTGTATAAATCGAAATTGAACGATTACCTTATTAAATATGAGGGTGAGGTAGAACGCGCCGAGCGCGCCATGCGTCACGAGCGTTTTGTGGTGCCCGAGAAGAGCTCGTTCGACTTCCTCTATGAGCACCGCAACGCCTCCAACATCGGTGAGTTGATTGACGAGGCGCTGGCCGACCTCGAAGACGCCAACCGCGAGAAGATGAGCAGCGAGGACGGCAGCAGCATCTTCCGCAACATCAGCTTCAACAGCGCCAATCTGGGCGAGCCGAAAGAGAAAAACGCCCGTCTGAAAAACCTGCTACAAGATTTCAACGGCGTTGACTTGGATGAGTCGCACCTAGAGAACAACGACATCATTGGGGATGCCTATATGTATCTCGTCTCCACCTTTGCAGGGGAGGCTGGCAAGAAAGCGGGTGACTTCTTCACCCCTGCCGAGGTTTCCACCTTGCTTGCCAAACTCACCAAAAGCAAACCCGGCGCTCGCATCTGCGATGTCACCTGCGGCTCCGGCTCCTTGCTTATCAAAGCCGGTAAGGAAGTGGGCAACAACAACTTCTCGCTCTACGGGCAAGAGGTGAATGGCAGCACCTGGGCCTTGGCCATGATGAACATGTTTTTGCACGGCTTCGACAATGCCGTCATCCGCTGGGGCGACACCTTGCGCAACCCCAAGCTGAAAATCAACGACAAGTTGATGAAATTCGACACGGTGGTGGCCAATCCTCCTTTCAGCCTCGACAAATGGGGTGCCGAGGAAGCCGCCAGCGACCCTTACAACCGCTTCTGGCGCGGCATCCCGCCCAAGAGCAAGGGCGACTGGGCCTTCATCAGCCACATGCTGGAGGTGGCCGACGACCAAAACGGCAAGGTAGGCGTCATCATCCCTCACGGCGTGTTGTTCCGTGGCGGTAGCGAGGGCAAGATTCGCCAATATATCTTGGAGAACGAACACACCTTGGAGGCCGTCATCGGTTTGCCTGCCAACCTTTTCTATGGCACGGGCATTCCTGCTGCCATTGCCATCTTCCGTAAGGGTCGTGGCTCGGAGAATGTGCTGTTCATCGATGCCAGCCGCGAATACGAGAACGGCAAGAACCAAAACAAGCTCCGCCCCGAGGACATCGAACACATCGTGGGCATCTACCGCAATTTCGCCGATGGCGAGTTGCAGCCTGGCGTAGTGGAAGGCAAATACGCCTACGTGGCCACGCCTGATGAAATCCGTGAAAACGACTTCAATCTCAACATCCCGCGCTACGTGGACACCTACGAGGAAGAAGCCGAAATCGACATCCCTGCCGTGCAGAAAGAGATTGAGCAGCTGGAAACGGAATTGGCCGAGGTGCAGGGAAAGATGAAGGAATATTTGAAGGAATTAGGATATTGAAAACAACAAGATCATAAGACAATGACAGAACAAGATTTCATGAACATTATCGGAAACAAGATTTCCAACGAGATGCAGAAAGCCATAATCCGAAACAACTTTCAGCCACAACTGGCCGAACAACTCTGCAATGTAATTGACAGCAAAGAGAAGGCGGATTTGTTCCAAAGGATGATGAACGAATGGTATGCCTACCAACTACGGCAACAGCAGATTTTTCTGGCTTTCTTAAACCAGTTCAATAGATAAGGCGCTAAAACGACAAATGTTATGAAACACCTAAAAGACAATTACAATTTCAGCGTAAAACTCAGATGCGCAGTTTGCGGTTACGATGATTGTTTTGAGTCGAACGACGACAAATCATACATTAAATGCACCAATTGTGGAAAAGAGTACTTTGGAGGTCAAGACGAACTTATTGAATTCAACAATGAGTTAATTCAAGAATCCATTGAACAGAAAAAGGAAGAAATAACCTCAGATGTGCATAAAGAGCTTAACGACATGATTAAAAACGCATTTTCGGGAAACAAATACATCAAAATCAAATGACATGGAACAAGCGTCACTAATTCTATCCATCATCGCTCTCTTAGGATCATTGGCCACATACATCGTTCATGACCGAAAAATAAAAAAGCAAGAGGCAAAAATAAACGAGTATCAACTTGCCAGATTTAAAGAAGAGGAAGAAGACAGCAAGAAAGCACAAATTTGTGGTAATATCATAAAGTATGACAAGGGCAAACGTGTGTTGAAAGTTTACAACAAAGGCAAATCTCCTGCAAAAAACATAAGAATTGAAGGAATTGATGAAAACAAATTCTACATTCATGGTATGGATCTTCTACCGTACGAGTTGCTAAACCCACAAGACGGTTTTGAAATGAATATTGTACTCTATACAGGCAGCCCAAAGACTCTAAAACTGAGTTTTTTCTGGGATGATGCGGTCCAAGACAACAATGAATTTACCCAAGTGCTCTCGTTGATATGAAAAAAAGCAGCTCAAATATCTCCTCCGGCTACAAGCCCTCTCCACTCGGCCCCATTCCCGAAGACTGGGAAGTGAAGAGGCTGGGAGAAATCGCTGAAATTGGTTCAGGAGGAACACCTTCTAAAAGCCACAGCGAATATTGGAATGGTAATATACCCTGGGTAACTACATCCCTATTAAATAATCCATATATTGAGAATGCAGAAGAATATATTACGGAAGAAGGTCTCAATAATTCTTCTGCTAAGATGCTGAATGAAGGCGTTTTATTAATGGCTATGTATGGACAAGGACAAACAAGAGGCAAAGTTTCTAAACTATTAATCAGAGCTTCAACCAATCAAGCTTGTGCTTACATTGATGTTCAAACCGGATTGGTGGATTATATTCATCAGACTCTAATAGCAAACTATGAAAGCATTAGAAACGAAAGCAATGACGGGAACCAAAAAAATCTAAGTCTCGGTATTATAAGTAATATTAGAATTAGTTTCCCTCCTCTTTCCGAGCAACACCGCATAGTAGATGTATTAGAGCTTTGGGACACCGCCATAGCCAAGCAGACCGCCCTGATAGAGCAACTCACCCTGCGCAAGCGCGGCCTCACGCAGCAACTGCTCACGGGGAAGAAGCGGCTGAAAGGGTTTGAGGGAGGCAATTTCCATAGACTTGGCAACTACATTTCGGAATGCAATAGAAGAAACGCTGGCTGCAATCGCGTTTTATCAGTTACCAACACAAGAGGTTTTATCCTCCAAGAAGAACAATTCGACAAAATTGTAGCCAGCAACGACACGAGCAACTACAAAGTAGTTCGTCGAGGCGAGTTTGCCTATAATCCATCCAGGGTAAATGTTGGTTCTTTGGCTATGCTAAACGACTATGACGAAGGCATTTTAAGTCCTATGTACATCGTTTTCAAAGCCAACGAAAACATTGACAAAACATATTTGTTACAATGTCTCCAATCATGGTGGTTCAGAGGACACATCCCTGCATATACGCAAGGCAGTGTAAGAGACAGCCTTTCCTTCGACGGCTTATGCTCTATGAAATTCTACATTCCGACACTTCAAGAGCAAAAAGCCATTTCTGCCATATTGGAACAAGCCGACAAAGAAATCGAGATACAAAAACAAAAGCTGGCGGCCATGCAGGAGCAGAAAAAGGGGCTGATGCAGGTGCTGCTAACTGGAAAGAAAAGAATAAATTAAATCATAATATTATGGCAATAAAGATTACATTAACAGAATTCATGAATTTTGTGAACAAATCAGGGAGCGCAAAAGCCACTGTAGTAAGACAGGCTAAAAAGAGACATGAAGACAACGAGAATCCCTACACTCCAGGAAGTGATTATTGGTATTACCTAAGAAAACAAATCCAAGAAATGCATAAAAATGGGAAAACACCTGAATTCTTAGATGAGGTTTTTGATGTGGTATTACCCGACAGGCGTGAGAATTATCAGATAATGGTCAACGGCTATAAGTCATTCCTAGGTGTTAGAAAAAGATTTGAATATGTAACCCCGACAAGGAAAACATGGACAATAGGTGATCTTAATATTGCATTGAATCCTGAGTTGACCTTGGTTCACAATGGCGAAATTCTTGTTATCAAGCTATTCCTATCTGCAAACGATTCTATTGACAGAAAACGTGCAGATTTAATTCTAACCTTGATGGAAAACGAAATGCGCAATAAGGTTGGAGGCGAGGAACCAATATTTGCAGTGCTTGACGTACGTAAGCACAAGTTATTCAAACAAAACAATAGAAATCTAGATCTTATGGGATTACTAAAAGGAGAAGCAAAAAGTTTCGAAATTCAGTGGAAAGAAATGGATTGAAGGCTTACATAATGATCTAAAAGATGGTCAAATAAGTGGTCAAACAGGTGGTCAAATAAGTGGTCAAATAGGTGGTCAAATAGGTGGTCAAAAAAGAAAAACAATGGACAGAATCTCATTCAAAGAAAACGATATCAGCCAAAAACCGGCATTGGAACTGCTGCAAAAGCTGGGCTACCAATACCTCTCGCCCGAAGAGGCGCTGGAACTGCGCGGCGGAAAAACCTCCAACGTGCTGCTGGAAGAGGTGCTGCGGCGGCAACTGCGTGCATTGAACTCCATCCGAATCGGCAGCCACAGCGAGGCGCGCTTTTCGGAGCAGAACATCGAGAATGGCGTCATCGCCATGCGCAACGTGCCCATGGAAGGCGGCTACCTCAACGGCAACGAGGCCGTGTATAACATGCTCACCCTAGGCAAGGCCTTCGAGCAAAGCATCGACGGCGACAAGAAGAGCTACACCATGCGCTACATCGATTGGCAACAACCCGAGAACAACGTCTATCACGTCACCGAGGAGTTCGCCGTCACACGTTCTGGTTCCAGCGACACCTACCGTCCTGACATTGTACTCTTCGTGAATGGCATCCCACTGGTCATCATTGAATGCAAACGCCCCGACATCAAAGGCACCGAGGAACAAGCCGTATCGCAGCACCTGCGCAACCAAAAGGACGACGGCATCCGTAGCCTCTATGTCTACAGTGCCCTGCTTTTAGCCATCGGCAACAGCTTCGGCAGCTATGCCACCACGGGATCGGCCGCCCAGTTCTGGAGCAAGTGGCATGAGATGTTCATCAACAAAGAGGCAGAGATGGCGTATCACAAGCGGTTGCTGGAACTGGTCAACGAAGGTCACGAGGAAATGCACACCCCCACCCTGCAAGACGAATACCTCTACAACCTCTGCCGCCCCGAGCGCCTGCTGGAACTCATCTTCCACTTCACTATCTTCGATGCCGGCATCAAGAAACTGGCACGCTATCAGCAGTTTTTCACCGTGAAAGAAACCGTCGAACGCGTGAAGACCATCGAAGCCGGACACCGAAACGGGGGTGTGGTATGGCATACCCAAGGCAGCGGCAAATCGCTGACCATGGTGATGCTGGCCCAGAAAATCGCACAAGAGCCCAGCATCCGCAACCCACGCATCGTGTTGGTCACCGACCGCACCGACTTGGACGACCAAATCACCAAGACCTTCCGCAAATGCGGCAAACAGGTGGAGAACGCCACCACAGGTAGGAGACTGGTAGAACTGCTGGAGAGTGATACCGATGCCGTCATCACCACCGTCATCAACAAATTTGCCACGGCCATCAAAAAGATCAAGCAATCTCTCACCGACCCCAATATCTTCATCCTGATCGACGAGGCTCACCGTAGCCAATACAAGGAACTGGCCATCCAGATGAACCGCGTGCTGCCCAACGCTTGCAAGATTGCCTTCACCGGCACGCCTTTGATGAAGAAAGACAAGAACACCGCCCTAACCTTTGGCGGCATCATCAAGCCCGTTTATACCGTCAAGCAAGCCGTCGACGACAAGGCCGTTGTGCCGTTGCTCTACGAAGGGCGGCTCTCGCCCCAAACGGTGAGCGAAGGCCCCATTGACAATTTCTTCAGCCAAGCCTGCGAAGACCTCACCTACGAGCAGTCCACCGACTTGAAGAAGAAATTCTCGCGTACCGACATCCTCAACCAAACCGAGCAACGCATCTTCTCCATCGCCTCCGACATTTCCGACCATTACTCGAAAAACTGGCAAGGCACAGGATTCAAAGCCATGCTGGTAACGCCCATCAAACGCGTGGCCATCCTATACAAAAAGTATTTGGACGAAATCGGGAAAGTATCGTCGGAAGTGCTCATTACCGCACCGGATGACCGCGAAGGCGAAGAGATTGCCTACGGTGGTACGCCACAAGAAGTAAAAGCGTTTTGGAAACAAATGATGGACGAGCACGGAACTCCTGCCAAATACCAGGAGAATCTCATCTCGAGGTTCAAAAACCAAGAGTTTCCAGAAATCATGATTGTTGTGGACAAGTTGCTCACTGGATTCGACGAGCCCAAAGTGGCTATCATGTACCTCGACCGCAACCTCAAAGGCCATACCCTGCTGCAAGCCGTGGCACGAGTAAACCGCACTTGCGAAGGGAAAGACTATGGTTATATCATTGACTATTACGGCGTGTTGAGGGAATTGGACGATGCCTTAAGCATCTATTCCGAGTACGACGAAGACGATCGAGAGGTGTTCCGCGACACCTTGGTGCCCGTGATTGACAAAATCGCCGAGCTGCCCCAACGATACAACGACTTGTGGGACATGTTCAAGACCATCCCTAACAAGCGCGACTTGGAAGCCTACGCCCAATCGCTGCGTTTGGAAGACCGACGTCACGAGTTTTACGACCGACTCACTGCGTATTCTTCGGTGTTACAACTGGCCTTATCCACAATGGAATTCCATGAGAATACCGATGAAAAAACCATACAACGCTATAAAGACGACCTGAACATGTTCGCCAAGTTGCGCACTGCCGTACAACTCCGCTATTCCGACACGGTCGATTACAAGAAATACGAGGCACGCATTGAGAAACTCATCAACCACCATGTGGAGAGCGACGCCGTAAGGGTCATCACTAACCTCGTCAACATCTTCGACAAAGAGAACTTCCAAAAGGAAGTGGATAGCGTGGTGGGCACTGCCGCCAAAGCCGATACCATCGCCACACGCACTTCCAAGTACATCCGCGAGAACATGGATTCCGACCCAGCGTTTTACAAGAAATTCTCCCAACTCATCAAGGAAGCCATCGAACTCTACGAACAAGGGCGTTTGACCGACAATGAGTATTTGGAGAAAATGATGCAATACAAAGAAGACGTGCTCAACCATACAGATAGCGAGCTGCCTTCAGAGTTGGAACACAACAACGCGGCAAAAGCCTATTTCGGCATTGCTTTGGAGAACTACAAGCGACTCTTCCCCGACATGCCCGTCCGAGATATGGCTTTTGAGACCACTCGTGCCTTCGATGAAATCATTCGCAAGACAGTCATTGTCGATGGTTCCATTCTGGTGGACTGGCAATCGAAAAGCGACATCATCGGCCGTCTGAAAATCGAACTGGAAGACGAGCTCATCGACAACATCAAACGCAAATACGGCTTGAGTTTCGCATTCAGCGATATGGACATCATCATTGACGGCTGCGTCGACGTGGCAAAAATCTGGATCCGATGACAAAAGACAGCATCCAATACGGTGCCACCCTTATCGAATATGACATCGAATTTGTCGACCGAAAAACACTTGGTATCAAAGTGCTTCCCAATGGCACCGTTTCCTTGAAAGCGCCTATCAATGCAACGCTTGATGACATCCGCAACAAAGTGCATCACAGAGCCGCTTGGATCCTTCGTCAGAAGCGCTTTTTTGAATCTTTTGGCACTCCGACTACCGAAAGGCAATACATCAGCGGCGAATCGCATCTCTATCTCGGACGGCAATATATGTTGAAAATCAAGGAAGGAAAGAGCAATGCGGTGCATTACCAAAACAATATCTTGGAGGTTGTATGCCAAAACAAAAAAGAGGCAGGCAGATTGATGCAACTATGGTATCTGGAACGGGCACAGATCAAGTTTCCGGAATACGCCAAGCCCATCATAGAGCAATTTGTAGCTTATGGAGTACAGCCGAAAAGCGTAGGCATAAGAAAAATGGAAAAGCGATGGGGCTATTGTACTACTGACGGCAACATCTACTTGAATCCCAGACTCATCTGCGCACCCAGGTGCTGCATCGAATACGTCATCACCCATGAGTTGTGCCATTTGGTTCATCATAACCATACCAAAGACTTCTATGCCCTATTGAGCAAAGAAATGCCACATTGGGAAAAATGGAAGAACCAATTGGAGCGAATGATGTTTTAAAGCCTCACCCCAGCCGCATAATTTCTCCTACAATCGCCCTCGAATAGGCATTCGCCACCTCAGCGATGAACTTGCCAAAGTCGACGCGGGCGTTGTGGTCGGCGGTGTCGCTGATAGTGCGTATGACCGTGAATGGGACATTAAACTCCAAGCACACCTGCGCCACAGCGGCGCCTTCCATCTCGACGCAGAGCACATCGGGCAGCAACCCGAGGATTTCCTCACGTTTCTGGTTACTGTTGATGAACTGGTCGCCGCTGGCGATGTCGCCAAAATACAAGCTCGGAGCCAAATTAAACTCCTTCACGGCCTCCTCGCCTACCATATTCTCAACGCCTTTGTTCAACAGATTCGTCACTGCCTTACCTGCCAGCTCAGTCAGGTCAGAATCACTGCTGACATAGATACGATTAAGCAAAGGCAACTCGAAGCGCGAAATCATGGGGCGAGCGTCAAGGTCATGCTGGACAAGGCGCTTTGAAATCACAATGTCGCCCACCTTAAGGCCATCGGCCAAAGCCCCTGCTGTGCCGATGAAGATCAAGTCCGTCACAGCAAACTCCTGAACCAACAAAGTAGCGGTGATGGTGGCGGCCACCTTGCCCCATTTGGAGAAAGCTACCACACAGCGCACGTTACCGATTTTGCCCACTACAAACTCACGGTTGGCGATTTTTACGATGGTTTTTTCCGTCAAAAGAGCTTTCACTTCGTCGATTTCCTGCGCCATAGCGCCGAGTATGCCTATATTTCTCATCGTTTGTATTTTTTGAGTTGCAAAAATAAAAAATCTTACCTTTGCAAAAATTTATCAAATGAAGAAGATTTGCATCTTTTGCGGCAGCAGTATGGGTTTCGATCCGATTTATAAGGAAAAAGCCGCTGAATTAGGTCGCGTGCTGGCCGACCACGGCTGCGAGCTACTCTATGGTGGTGGCAGCGTGGGCCTGATGAAGATTGTAGCCGATGTGATGATGGAACGCCACTGCAAGGTGACCGGCACCATCACCCAGCACCTGTTAGACATGCGCGTGGGGCATCCCGAGATTGACGAACTGATTGTGGTGGAGACCATGGCCGAACGCAAGAAAATCCTTGAAGACATGGCCGACGGCTTCATCGCCCTGCCGGGCGGCATCGGCACCATGGACGAGTTCTTCGAAGCCTACGTGCTCAGCCAGCTGCGTGTCTTCGACAAGCCCGTCGCCCTCTACAACGTGAACGGATACTACGATGGCCTCGTGGATTTCATCGGCCACATGGCCAATGAAGGCTTCATGCGCAAGGAACATGCTGAGAACCTCATCGTGAGCAATGATGCGAAGGACCTTTTGGCAAAGATGGAACAATTTCAGCCTGCGGATGTGACAAAGTGGGTAGTGGAGATCAAAGAACAAGTGAAATAGTTTAGAGTTTAAAGTTTAGAGAATATGATCATTATTGGAATAACAGGGACGCTGTGGAATAACAGGGACGCTGGGCGCTGGCAAAGGCACCATCGTCGACTACCTCGTCAAGGAAAAGGGCTTCGTGCATTACTCGGTGCGGGCCTACATCACAGAAGAATGTCAACGCCGCGGGCTTGAAGTGAACCGCGACACATTGACCATGGTGGGCAACGACCTGCGCGCCGCGCATTGTCCGAGCTACATCACCGACCAGCTCTTTGAGCGCGCCAAGGCTGAGCGACCGTAAGATCCGTTACGACCGCATCTACCTCCGTGGCTCGGAGACCGACCACATCGACTTCGACACCTTCGTAGCCAACGAGGAGCGCGAGATGACCGCCACCGACCCCAATAAGCAGAACCTCGGCGCGTGCATCAAGGAAGCCGACTTCGTCTTCATGAACGACGGCACCATCCCACAGCTGCACCAACAGGTGGAGAAGGTGTTGACCCAACTTCATGTGCGCCCTTCGTGGGATGATTATTTCCTCAACCTGGCCGACACCGTCAGCGAGCGTGCCACCTGCAACCGTGGCCGCAGTGGCTGTGTCATCGTAAAGGACAAACAGATTCTGGTGACGGGCTACGTGGGCTCGCCCAAGGGCCTACCTCATTGTGACGACGTGGGCCACCTGTTCCGCAAAGTCATCCATGAAGATGGTAGCGTCACCCAGCACTGCGTGGCCATGCTCATCATCAACTGCGGCATAGTCCGCGTAGTGTGCGAACGCCGCTATCACGACGGCGCCGAAACCGAAGAAATGTTCAAGCAAGTGGGCATCAAGTTGGAATACAAATACGATGAGGTGCAGCAGTACGAGGGACAGCGGTGTTAAACCTTCTTTCCCACAAAACGCACCACCAGCCACAAAACGGCAAAGCCCGTCAGGAAAGCCACCCACGAAGGCAAACCCAAAGCCGTAGGCAAAACACCCATCAACAAAGCCGTAGCCCCCACAGTGAGCGCATAAGGCATCTGTGTGCTGACATGCTGCATATGGTTACAGCTTGAGGCCAATGAGCTCATGATGGTAGTGTCGGAAATCGGGGAACAGTGGTCGCCCATGACGGAGCCAGCCAGCACCGAAGCTACCACATTGTAGAATAGCGGCATTGTGGCCTCAACATTCAGGCCTTGTTCCTGGCATAGCAGCCAAGAAGCGGGCAAAATCAAAGGATAGAGAATGGCCATAGTGCCCCATGAAGTGCCGGTCGAGAATCCAATCAAAGCCGCCAAGGCGAACGTCAACACAGGCACCAGCCACGGCGACAACGACCATTGCAAGAGCAGCCGCGAAACAAACTCAGCCGTGTGCATATCCTTGGTCACCAAGGCGATAGACCAAGCCATGGTCAGAATAAGCACCGCGTTGAACATGGCCTTGAAACCTTCGACCATCTCTTCCATGATCTTTCCAAATTTCATGTCGCCCCGTAGCATTGTCATCACAATGGCAGTGAGCAACGACAGCACAGAAGCCCAAAGCAAGGCCTTGTAAGAATTGGCTGCACCTATAGTTGCTGAGAGTTGGGAGAAGAAGCCTGTCTCGGCTTGCCAAACAGAAGCATCGTAACCCGTGGCTATCAGACCGATGATGGTGCCAAAAATCAACACAGCTAGCGGAATCAAGGCATCAATGATATGGGCCGGTCTCGACACCCCATTGGTCATCTCAATTTTCATGGCAGAGGCATTGCGCGCCTTGCGTTCAGCCTTCAGCATAGGGCCAAAATCACGCCCGCTAAAGATGATCATCAGCACGAAGCCAAGGGTAAGGAAGGGATAGAAACTGTATGCCAAGGAATGGAAAAACACCGAATAGGCAGATGCTTCCAACCCAATGGCGCGAATACCATCCTGAATGTAACTCAGCTCAGCCCCAATCCAAGTAGTCACAAAAGCCACTGCCACGACAGGGGCCGATGTAGAGTCAACGATATAGGCCAACTTCTCGCGCGATACCTTCAATTTGTCGGCAACAGGACGCATGGTGTTGCCCACCACCAAAGTATTGGAATAGTCGTCGAAGAAAATGCAGAGGTCCATCAAAAAGGTCATCAGCTGACCCGAACGGGGGCCATGTGCCCGTCGCGACAACCAATTAACCACGCCCTGCATGCCGCCATTGACGGTGATGATGCGCACCATGCCACCGATAATCAAGGTGAAGACAATGATGGTCACATGGTCGGCGTCAAACAACGAGCCCACAACATAGGTGTCAACCACGCGAAGCAGGCCGCCGCCCAAAGCCGAAGCCGGACTTGCCCCTCCATACAAGGCCATGAGGAAGGTACCCGTCAAGATGCCGATGAAGAGCGATGAAATAACCTCCTTAATTATTAAAGCCATTACAATGGCCACCAAAGGCGGAAGAATTGACATCCAAAGCGGCATAGGGCCAACAACAGGGCCAAAGGCATACAACAGCGCCATGCCCAACGCCAATACTAGCACAAGTGCCAAGCCAATCCATTTCTTTTTCATAGGCATCAAATGTGATACAAAAATAGCATTTTTTACAAAAACACGCTTCTCAAAACCATTTTGGCCTTATTTTTGCACACGATAATAGAATGATTACACTAACATCGTAAACAAACACATCATGAAGAAAGCATTAGCCATTGTATTATGTTGCATCACAATTCTGTTCTCTGCCTGCCAAAAAGAAAACAACAATAAAAGATTCATCGGAAACTATAAAGGGACTGTATGGGCATCAGGCACCTATGATGCCAACGTCCCAAACATCGGACCCATGCACCAAGAATTCACTGACCAAGCATTACCCGTTGAACTTCAACTGAACGAGGGAGAGAATTCGAAAGAAGTGACTGGCATTTGCAAGATTGAAGACCAGGAAATCCCATGCAAAGGTACTGTCGACGGCAATATCGTCACCTTCACAGCCGTCGATGAAGTCGTCACCATCGACTACAATGCAGGAGGCTTCAATTTATCACCAGAAATGAAAATGACATACGACATCAAAGGAACACTGTCAGATGGCACACTCACACTCGACGGCAACTGCTCTGGCAATGGAACCGTCAGCATCATGTTCTCTACTGCCACGCTCAATATGAACGCCACAATGACGGGAAGTTTGACCCAAATCCGATAAACGGAAACATCTTCTTTGCAATAAAAAAAACAGCCCTGTTATTGGGCTGTTTTTTTATTGTAGCGGGGGGAGGATTACTCCTTCCAGTCGTGATCCTTTGGAAGAGGGCATAACAAAACCAAATCGAGCTCGGCTTCGCCGCTTTTTTTATGGTCTTCCCTATCTGAATGCAAGCATTCGACAGGAAAGGCCATAAAAAAAGCAGGACTACCGTCCTGCTCAATTTGGTTTTGTAGCGGGGGGAGGATTCGAACCTCCGACCTCCGGGTTATGAGCCCGACGAGCTGCCTCTGCTCTACCCCGCATCGTGCGAAAAACCTCGGAAAACAAAAATTCGCTCCCGAAATCGGCTGCAAAGATAATAATTTTGTTTCTTTGCAAGGCAAAAAACAGGAAATTTTTTTCACTATGACGCATAAAGCAGGTTATGTCAACATTATAGGGCGTCCAAACGTAGGCAAGTCCACCCTCATGAATCAACTCGTTGGAGAAAAAATCTCCATCATTACCTCGAAAGCACAGACCACACGCCACCGCATCTTGGGCATCGTCAATGGCGACGATTTCCAAATCGTCTTTTCTGACACACCAGGCATCATCAAAGACCCAGCCTACAAGATGCATGAAGTGATGAACCAATTCGTCAACGTGGCCCTCATCGATGCCGACCTCATCCTTTTCGTCGTCGACATCACCGACAAGAAAGTTGAGGAAAAAACGGTAGAGAGGTTAAAGACCATCGACATTCCTGTTTTCGTGCTTATCAACAAAATCGACCTATCCAACCAAGAGGCCGTTGAACAAGCTGTCGAAACGTGGCGGCAGACCCTACCCAATGCCACGGTGTTCCCGCTTTCGGCACAATATGGCGCCAACGTGGAGTTCATCTTAAAGCAGATTCTGGAGAAACTTCCCGAATGCCCTCCTTACTTCCCCAAAGATGAACTCACCGATCGTTCGATGCGCTTCTTTATCACAGAGATCATCCGCGAGAAGATTTTGCTCAATTACCAGCAGGAGATTCCTTATTCTGTCCAAGTCGAGGTGGAGAGCTACGAAGAAACCGAACATCACATCCATATTCGTTCCGTGATCTACGTGGCTCGCGATTCACAGAAGGCCATCATCATAGGCAAGGGCGGTAGTGCCATCAAGAAACTAGGCATGCAGGCCCGCACTGACATTGAGGAGTTTACAGGAAAGAAGATTTTCTTGGAATTGTTCGTAAAGGTTGATAAAGATTGGAGAGATAATGAAGCCGAACTGAAACGGTTTGGCTACGAAGCATAAAACAGTGAGGAGAGAGAAGTGAGGAGTGAGGAGTGAGGAGTGGAGGTGATGACAAAAAACTCCTCACTCCTAACTCCTCACTCCTAACTATTTATTATTTTTGCAGCCCAAAACAAAACCATCAAAGAAATGTCAAACATTGTAGCAATTGTGGGGAGACCCAATGTGGGAAAATCGACTTTGTTCAACCGTCTGCTGAAGCAGCGCATGGCCATCGTGGAAGAGACGAGTGGCGTAACGCGTGACAGGCACTACGGCAAAAGCGATTGGAACGGAAAGGAATTCACCGTCATCGACACGGGCGGTTATGTGGTAGGGTCAGACGACATCTTTGAAGAAGAAATTCGAAAGCAAGTGGATTTGGCCATCGAAGAGGCCGATGTCATTGTATTTGTGGTGGACGGACGCGAAGGCGTACACGTCCTCGACGAGGATGTAGCGGTCATTTTGAGGCAACAAAAGAAGCCCGTCCTGCTAGCTGTCAACAAGATAGACGAGCCGAACAAAGAAATTTTGGCAGGCGAGTTTTACGCCTTAGGCCTGGGTGAGCCCTACCCCATGTCGGCCATGACCGGCACTGGCACAGGCGAGCTCCTCGACAAGGTATGCGAGCTCCTGCCCTCCGACACCACCGACTTCAACACAGACCTACCCAAATTCACCGTGGTGGGCCGCCCCAACGTAGGTAAGTCGTCTCTGATCAACGCCTTCCTCGGCACCGACCGTCATATCGTTACTGATATAGCAGGCACCACTCGCGACAGCAACTACACACGCTACAACGCTTTCGGCATGGAGTTTATGCTTGTCGACACCGCCGGGCTTCGCAAAAAGAGCAAGGTGGAAGAAGATATTGAGTTTTACAGTGTGTTACGCTCCATTCGAGCCATTGAGGACTGCGATGTGGCCATCCTCATGCTTGACGCCCAAAACGGTTTTGAAGCGCAAGACATGAACATATTGCGTCTCATCGAGAAAAACAAAAAAGGCTTGGTGCTGGTAGTCAACAAGTGGGACCTCGTGGAAAAGGATTCTAACACCCACCTGCAATTCGAGAATTACATTCGCGAGAAGACAGCGCCTTTTAAGGACTATCCCATCATCTTCACTTCCGCCATCAACAAGCAACGCATCTATAAAGTGCTGGAAACCGCGCACAAGGTATACGAAAACCGTGAGCGCCGTATCCCCGTGCGTGAGCTCAACGACAAGATGTTGGAAATCATCAACTCCGTGCCGCTACCCACAGCATCACGCGGACGTTTCCTGCGCATCAAATACATCACCCAGCTGAAAGGCATGACACCCCAGTTCGTGTTTTTCTGCAACCTGCCAAAAGACGTGAAAGAATCGTACAAACGCTTCTTGGAGAACAAGTTGCGCGAAACGTGGGACTTCAACGGCGTACCGATTCAACTTATCTTCAAAGAGAAATAATGACCGAAGAAGAGAACATCGTCAGAATGGACAAATGGCTGTGGGCGGCGCGTCTCTATAAAACGCGCTCGCTGGCTGCCGATGCCATCAAAGGTGGCAAAGTGAAGGTGGACGGCAATCCCGTCAAGCCCTCACGCGAGGTAAAAGAAGGCGATGTCATACAAGTGCAAATCGACCAATTGCACAAAGTTGTACAGGTGAAAACCGTCATCAAAAACCGTGTCTCGGCCAAACAAGTGCCAGAGATTTACAACGACCTTACGCCCAAAGAGGAATACGAACGCATCGAATTCATGCATGCCTATAAAGCCGAGTGGCGTGACCGAGGCGCTGGCCGTCCCACCAAGAAAGAGCGGCGTATGATTGAGAAAATGAAAGATGACATGTAAACCATGAAGAAAGTGCTATTTATAGTGCTTTTGCTTGGCACGACCATACTACTGTCAGCTCAAGGACGTTATGTAGAGCCCTCCTTCCGATATGCCTACCACATCCCTTTCTCACTTTACGCCGACTACCCCGTATATGGCGCCGACTTACGTATCGGACGACAGACCGATGGCTCCCAAGCATGGGAATCGTTCTTCAACTATCCATGTGTCGGCGTTGCTTTCCGTATGGAGCACCATACCATGAAAGACTATTTCGACGAAGAAAGCCAGAAATTCATTGACCTGGGCAACAGCTATGCCGCCTTTGGTTATTGCAACGGGCACCTCTTCAGTCGTCCAAAGTTCCAATTCGACTACACATGGGGCATCGGTATGGCATATTGGCCCAAAGGCCACAACCGCCTCATCAGTTCGCCTCTCACCGTACACCTCACGGTCGACTTCGGACCCGTCTTCAAACTCAACGACAACTTCGACCTGTTTCTGCGTGCCAGTTTCTCCCATGCCTCAAACGGCGCCCTGCGAGTGCCCAACAAAGGCGTTAATGTGCTGGGCGGACAAGTAGGCCTGCGTTACTTCCCAAAAGGGCGAGCCAACATTATGTACGATAAAGAGTACCCATTCGAGAAATACAACCTTATTTATATGCTTAACGGTATCGGCGTGCGTGAGTCTAACACCATCACAGGACGCTATTGCATAGGAAACACCTTTGAGGTCGGGTATTCTCGAGCCTTTCATCCCTGCTTCCGCTATGGTGGCGGCATCGATGTGCTTTACACTGGAGAGAATCAGGTGATGTATGAGTACAACCATGCCGAAGACCGATATAAAGCTGTTGACGCATTCAGCATCGCACCCTATGTTGCAGGAGAATTGTGCTACGGCCGATTCATCGGGCATCTCTCTTTTGCGTATTACCTATGGCAACCCGCAGAGTATTTGCCTAAACATTATCAAAAATACTACGAGCGCCTATCTTTTCGCTACCATTTTGGGAAAAGCAGAACATTGTTTGCTGGGGTCGGAATGAAAGTCCATGCTTCCCGCATCGATTACATCGAATGGACTGTAGGCGCTGACCTTTGGAAATGGTAAAAAAATAGAGACGCGCCATGGCACGTCTCTAAAAAGATTATCCGTTCAAATTCGGATTACACCATCAGTGCGCCAACGAGGCCCAAGATTGCGTAGAACTCAGGAAGAGCGGCATAGATCAGCGTGTTGGTGAACACATCGTGACCTTGGCTCACGCCGACGATGCCATTAGCGCAAACTTGGCCTTGACGGATGGCCGAAATCATGCAGACCAAACCCACGCAGAGACCCACACCAAAGATGATGAGACCTTGCGTCGGATCCGCTTTCAACTTGCTCAGCAGCATAAAGAATGCCACGAAGCCATAGATACCTTGGGTGGCCGGCAGAGCCGACAACACCATGAAATTACCCGATGCTTCAGGACGTTTCTTTAAACCGCCTTCAGCGGCATTGCCTGCCGTTGAAGTACCGATTGAACTACCGATACCTGCCAAAGCCAAAACGAGGCCGAGGCCGAGATAACCTAAAATTGTTGCTAGCATAATTTTAATATTTTAATTGTTGATTTGTTTAATTTTCATTGTTTTGTGTAAGAGGTTTATATCTTCTTCCAGAGCCTTCATAACCAGAGTTCTTGAAGAACTCGAGGAAGTTGAGTCGTAAGGGATGCACAAAGGCGCCCAAGACGCACATCGCGACGTTCAAGGTGTGGCCAATCACCACAATAAGGATGAAGGCAATCCAACGGGCGCCGCCATCACCTAAGGCCTGCACGCCGATAGCATTGAAGGCCTCACCGAGCTTGGCACCCGCCAAACCTAAAGCATACAGACGCAGGTAACTAAGCACGTCGCCAAGCAAACCCGTTGCTGTGTTGTAGGTCTCCCACAAGCCCGAGCCCACATTGAGCAAAGGATTGCGGTGCAAGTCGTTTAGGAAGAAAATGCCTAAAGCCGACAAGCAGCCAATGACAATGACAATCCACTTCGTCAGCGCCTTGTCCATCACACCCATCAGAGCAAGACCACCCACAATGACACCACCCACTATGAGCAAAGTCCAACCCCAGGTACTCAAGGAGTTGGCAAAGCCCTTAACCTTGGTACTCTGATAGGTCTTCACAATCATGGCGAGACAGATGTGCACGATACCGACGAGCAGTGCCAGCACCATCGTGCCGTCGTAGCCGGCAATCTGAGAAGGCAACATACATTTCTTCACAGCATCGGGAATCCACTTCCACTCGAGCATATCCATCGAGAAGAAAGTATGGAACAACAAGCCGACCACAGTGGTGGCGATGCCCAAAGTAATGCCCAAAGGCGCAATCTTCGGCAGTTTCTTCTTCAAAGCCAGACCAGCCAAGATGAGCACGAGGCCATAGCCTGCATCACCCATACAGAAGGCGAAGAAGAGCATAAAGAAGATGGAGATGAACACCGTCGGGTCAAACTCATCGTACTTGGGCCGACCGTACATATCGGTCAGCATCTCAAACTTCGATACAAACCAGTTGTTTTTCAACTTAATAGGAGGGTTGTCGTCCACCTTGGCTTCATCCACCAAGAAGAATACTTTCTCATCCTCCAGCATCTCTCGTAGTGCGGGTTCTGTCTCGACAGGAGCAAAACCCTCGAACACGGTGATGTAGTCCTCGGCGGCCTTCTCGCCCGCAACATGCGCAAGATGCAAGTCGAGTTTCGACAAGGTCTTGTCCATCTCGGCTTGCAGCACCGGCTCATGCCATTTCAACTGGGCCAAACGATGCTCTTTCTCTTTCACCTGTGCCTCCAAATCGGCAATCTGCTTCTCAATGGTGGCAAAATCGCGGTCAGGAGCGGGAAGTTCCTTCAGCGGGAAGTCGTAGTCGTCGGAATCAGACACAACCACGAAATAACTGTATCCACCGAGGTTCGAGATCTCGCTCAGTGCATATTGTTCCTTCCATTCAGGGTCAATAGCCTTGGCCTTGTAGAAGTGGAGTTTAAGACCCGTTTCCTTGAGGCGATCGAAGCTCTTGGCGTCGAACTGTCCCCAAGGCACCAACTCATCGGCATCCTTGCGGAGTTGCGGCAACTGGGCTTCGATGGCTTCCTTGTCGCGCACGACCTCCATCACTTCCACGGCAAAATCGGTTGGCTTCTGACCTGGATCGTTGGCCTTTTCAACCTCTTTCAAAGCTAAAATAGCCTTTCGGTAAATCTCCGCACGGGCCGACAGCTTCTCCGATTTTTCATCGATGGGTTTCATGGAACGGGTGATGTCAACCACACCTACCGATTGCAGCTTCTCCAAGAAAGCATCGGCGTCGCCGCTCATGAGGATGAAGTCATATTTCGTCATTTCAGTTACCATACTCTTCCTCCTCTTCTGCTATATGTTTGTTTTTCACGATTTTCTGAGAGGCTTTGGAGAGGTTCTCCTCGTCTTCCATATATCGCTTGATCTTACGTATGGCTTCGTTGTAGCCAGGAATTTGCACCTTCTCGTAAAGATTGACTTTCTGTGTGGTCTTCTTCCGTTGGTAATCCAAAATGCGGCTTACTTCGGTATAGACCTCTGACTCGATGCCCAACTGCGCAAGGTTTTTCAAAATCTGCACACCGTCGGCATACCACATGGGCTTGGTGAAGAGGTTGATGTCCTTCACGTCGAACAGCACCTCCTCCAAGGCCGGAACGGGCACACCCGCAATCTTGACGGTCTTCAGCTTGACATCGGTCACCGAAATCAGTCCTGGCTCAAATTCATTCCAAAGCCGGGCCATGTACTCATACGACTTGAGTTCGGCCTCTAACTGCTCTACAAGCCCCTCCGAACGCTGCTTGGCTTTCTTCACCTCAAGGCGCAACGCACTCTCCTTGCTCTTCAGCGTGGGCAAGGCACGGGTACGCGTCTTGAGCTGTTTGTTCAGCTCGTTCAGCGAGGTCTTGTTATATTGGAATTTGATAGCCATGGTTTATGCTTTTTCTTTCCAGTATTTCTCAATGAGTTTCTCTTTCAAACCCGTCTCGGCCTTGGTGAAATACTTGCCAAACAACTCCCAACCTGTGTCGAGCATCTCCTCGATGGAGATATTGACATCGATGGCCAGTAGGCGCGTGGCATATTCCTTGGCGTAGTCGAGGCAGCGTAGGTCGTAGTCGCTCAGGTCGAAGCCGTTCTCCAACTTGGTCTTGGCGTTGGCGGCGTCGGCATACAAACGAACTGACGTATTCATCACGGCGCTGTGATCCTCACGGGTCTTCTTGTTCTGCACCAACTGTTTCAAACGCGACAGCGAACGGAACGGGTCGACGATGACCTTGCCCGAGTCGGGGTCGGCACGGAGGAACAACTGGCCCTCGGTGATGTAACCAGTGTTGTCCGGGATGGCGTGCGTGATGTCGCCGTCGTTCAGCGTCGTCACGGCGATGATGGTGATGGAACCACCATCAGGCAACTGAACAGCCTTTTCGTAGATTTTGGCCAAGTCGGAATACAACGAGCCAGGCATGGAGTCCTTGGACGGGATCTGGTCCATACGGTTACTCACGATACTCAAGGCGTCGGCATACAGCGTCATGTCGGTGAGCAGCACCAGCACCTTCTCGTTCTTATCCACTGCAAAATATTCAGCGGCAGTCAAGGCCATGTCGGGAATCAACAGACGCTCGACAGGCGGTTGGTCGGTGGTGTTCACGAAGCTGATGATCTTATGCAAGGCACCTGCACTCTCAAACTGGTTCTTGAAGAAGAGGTAGTCGTCATTCGAAAGGCCCATACCACCGAGGATGATCTTGTCCACATCGGCACGGAGAGCCACCATGCTCATCACCTGGTTATAGGGTTGGTCGGGATCGGCGAAGAACGGGATCTTCTGGCCCGAGACCAAGGTGTTGTTCAAGTCGATGCCGGCAATACCGGTAGGAATTAGTTGCGAAGGCTGGCGACGCTTGAAGGGATTCACTGAAGGGCCGCCGATTTGGCGTTTCTCGCCTTCCACAGCGGGGCCGCCGTCGATAGGATCGCCATAGGCGTTGAAGAAACGGCCAGCGAGTTCGTCGCTCACGTTCAACGAAGGCGGCTCACCAAAGAAGGTCACTTCGGCATTGGTCGGGATGTCTTCCGTGCCGCCAAACACCTGCAGGGTGACGGCATTGTCTTTAATCTTCACCACCTGCGCCAGACGGCCTGCCACGAGGGCGAGTTCGTCGTTGGCCACGCCTTGCGCCTCAAGAGTCACAGTGGCCTTGGTGATGGCGGTCAGCTTGGTATAGATACGTTGAAAGGCTTTCTCACTCATGTTTCAGTTCCTCCTTTAACTGTCCAAGATATTTTTCAAATTGTTCCGACTTGTATTCCGAGTAGTTCATCTGACGGCAGATGTTGATCAAGCCCTTAAAGTAGGTGGTGCACTCCTCGAAGTTGTCGAACTTGAAGCTGCGGTCGCAGATTTCAAGCACAAGGTCGAGCATAAACTTCTGACGTTCGAGCGGCGTGGAGCCGTCAATGTCATCGAAAGCGTCTTGTTGCAAAATGACGAAGTCGATGAGTTCCGACTTCCAATATTGCTCATGGTACGACATCGGCACGCCGTCATCGCCCAAGATGTTAATCTGCTCATAGGCATCCTTGCCTCGGCGGATGATGTATTTCGTCTTCGTCACCTTGTCGACCCAACCCTTCTCAATCTTCTCGTCAAGATACTCAATGATTTCGGGGTATTCGAGGTATTTCGAATAGGAGTCAACGGGGTCGACGGCAGGATAACGCTTCTTATCGGCACGGTTCTGTGAGAGGCCGTAGAAGCAACGTGCGGCCTTCTTCGTTGATTCGGTCACAGGCTCCTTCAGGTTACCGCCGGCAGGCGACACCGTTCCGATGAAGGTGATGGAACCCGACTGACCGTTGTTGAGTTTCACATAACCCGCACGGGCGTAGAAGTTGGAGATGATGGCCGAGAGGTCGACGGGGAAACCGTCCTGACCAGGCAATTCCTCCAAACGGTTACTCATTTCACGCAAGGCCACCTTCATACCCATGGCGCGGTAGTATTCGCCGAGGGTCATGGCCGTGTAGACCGAAGCCTCACGAGCGGCAACCGGCATGTTCGACGTGTTGCAGATGATAATGGTACGCTCCATCAGCGAGCGACCCGTGTGCTTGTCCTTCAGCTCGGGGAACTCAGTGAAGATCTCCACGACCTCGTTGGCACGCTCACCGCAGGCCGCCATGATGATGATGTCGGCATCGGCTTGCTCGGCGAGGGCGTGTTGCAACACGGTCTTACCGCAGCCGAAAGGTCCGGGGATGAAGCCCGTGCCGCCTTCAGCGATGGGGTTGAGCGTGTCGATGCAACGCACACCCGTCTCCATCACTTTAAAGGGACGTGGTTTCTCCACATAACCGCCCACGGCCACCTTCACAGGCCATTTCTGCATCATCGTCACCTTCACCTCCTCGCCTTCCGCGTCAGTCAACGTGGCAATGGTGTCGGTGATCTTGTATTGTCCGGCGTCGGCCACATTCTTCACGGTGTAAGTGCCCTTGAAGTTGAACGGCACCATGATTTTGTGGGGCAGCCAGCCTTCCTTGACTTCGCCCAACCCCTTCCATGGTGGCGAGGTTGTTCTGCAGGCCGTCGAAGTTGCTCGAAAGCAAACCAGGTCCCAAGGTCACCTCAAGCATGTAGCCTTGGAATTCCACCTTGTCGCCGATCTGTAAGCCGCGGGTGCTCTCAAACACCTGCACGGAGGCTTTGTTCCCGTTCACCTTGATGACCTCTGCCATCAGCTCGACGCCGTCGAGGTCAATGAAACAGATCTCATTCTGTGCCACAGGGCCGTCCACCTCTACGGTGACCAGGTTTGCAATGATTCCTGTAACTTTTCCTGTTGTTTTCATATGTTGTTGTTTCTATTATTTACACACTTAAATCCAAATTCGCGCTTGTGCCACGAATCTCCTGCACCAGTTTCTGGAACATCTCCTGACCCTTGGAGGCGTCAAGTTCAGCCCAGCGCTGGACGGTCTTGGCCTTGACCAAGAAGGCGAGGATGGCGTTCATATTGAAGTAGTCCATGCGGGCTATGTCGCTGGCTTTCTCCCATTTCAGCTCATCCATCTTTTGCTCACGCTCTACAAAGTCGGCGTCAGCAAGGATTTCTTGGATTTGTTTCTCCTCATCGAAGTCAGCCTCAGGCAGTTCCACTTGGTAGTCCTCCCCTTTCTTGCCGAGACGCTTGGCCAGATAGGACACTTTTATGTTGCGCAGACGCCCGTCAAAGTCGAAATACTCTCGGATGAACCGGTTCTTGCTCTCAGCGGCCTTGTCGTAAAACTCCGCGCCGAGGCTGTCCTCATTGAAGCCTTCCTCCATAAGTTCCACCAACTTCTGGTCTTTCTCAGAGAGCAGCTCCATGATAGACTCCTTCACGGCGGCATAGTCGAAGCCCGTGTTCTCGAAGCCCGAGGTCAGTTCCGGCAAGCCGGCCACGATATAGACGTAGTTATCCATCAGCCGAAGAGGATTTTCTTGGTGGCGGGACGTAGGTAGTTGGCGATGAGCTGGGTGAACTCATCATCGGTGAACTGCAGCATATAGCCGCCATCCTTAGGCGCAACCTTGAAGCCACCGTTCATCTTCTTGGAGTAATCCACTTTCACCTCGCCTTTGAACTGGCTGTTGATTTCATTCTTCACGAAAGGCTCCACCTCGGCTTTGAGTGCCTCAGGCAGGATAAGATTCAAGTCGACGGGCGACGCATTCGCGGGATTAAAGGCCTTCACCACACTGGTGATCAGTTCCTTCACAAAGGCGGCATTACCCATGTTGGCCTTCACGCCTTCGGTGGCAGTGTGGGTCACCACCATCTTTTCAATCTCCTGCTTCGTCACGGCGATGCTCTGTGTAGCAGCCATCTTCACGTCTGCGGCGACCTTGGTTTTCAATTCCTCGGCCTCTTTGTTCGCCTGAGCGATAATACGGTCGGCCTCGGCCTTGGCATAGGCTACGATGCGTTCGGCCTCAGCATGGGCCCTCTGCAGGAGCTCCTCGCCGTCCTGTTTCCCTTTCGACAGACCTTCGTTATAAAGTCTGTCCGTCAATGCTTGCAGTTTGTCTTGCATATATTTTTCGTTTTGTTGTTTATTCTTGAAATAGGCGACAAAATTAAGCAATCAAAACAACAAAACGAAACGAAAAAAGAAAATTTTCAAGAAAGCTTGTAATATGACCCCAAAATCTTTGCAAACCAATTTGCAGGCAGAATACGCTTCAACAAAACGGAGAGTTTTTGCTCGAAAGAAGCAACGACATAGCCGCTCCTGGGATTCTTTTTCTTGATAATCTGGTTGATTTTTCGGGCCAAGACTATGGGCTTTAAGCCGCCGTTCTCATCATGTTCGACCTTCTCAATGGCAGTTTTGTAAATGGGATAAGCTTCTAACGCGGCTTTATTGGTCTCCTTCTTGCGACTTCCCGTGAATCCTGTGGCAAAATCACCTGGACGAAGCACCACCACCTTGATCCCCTGTTGTTTAACTTCCAATCGCAAGGCCTCACAGTAACCCTCGATGGCAAACTTGCTTGCCGAGTAGAAGCCTTGGAACGGCAGTCCCATCAAGCCGCCGATACTGCTCAACGCAATAATTCTTCCACCACCTTGCTTCCGCATGTGGGGCAACACGGCGTCCACACAATGCACCAAACCCATGAAATTCGTGTCCATCTGCAAACGAATCTCTTCTTCGGTGGCAAACTCAAGCGGTCCGCCAATACCCATGCCCGCATTGTTGACCAGCACATCGATACGACCTTCCTTTGCAACGATTTCATTTACAGCTTTATTGACGGCTTCACGATTGCGAACATCCAGCTGTATATAGTGAACACGTGACAATGGCTCCACTTCGCGGCGCACCGTGCCGTAAACGACATGGCCTTCCTGCGACAACAGTTTTGCCGTCTCAAGGCCGAATCCCGATGATATGCCCGTGATGAATACTATCATATCACTCCCACTTCCTTAGAAGCCTTTGAAATCTTTTCTATCGCCTCGTCCACTTGTTCAAAGGTATGCGTTGCCATCAAAGCAAAACGAATGAGCACATCTTCTTCGGGGACAGCCGGAGCGATAACAGGCGTCACAAAAACGCCATCATCCAACAACCTGTTGCACAGCCAGAAAGCCTTCTCAGAATTGCGTACGAACAAAGGTATTATAGGAGTCTCGCTGTGACCCGTGTCGAAGCCAAGGTCCTGAAATGCCTTGCGAGCATAATTGCTCAAATCCCAAAGATGCTTGATACGCTCAGGCTCACTCAGCATGATATCGATAGCCGCACTGACAGACGCCACGTTCGCTGGAGGCATACTAGCACTGAAAATCAGCGAACGGGCATTGTGTTTCAAATAGTTGATGATGTCAAAGTCGGCAGCGATAAAGCCTCCCAATGAGCCAAACGACTTCGAGAAGGTACCCATTATGAGATCGACCTTATCGGTGAGACCGAAATGGTCGGCGGTACCGCGACCCTGATGACCCAACACACCTAAAGCGTGCGCGTCATCAATCATGATATCGGCATTATATTGCTCGGCAAGCTCCACCACACGTGGCAAAGGCAAAATGTCGCCTTCCATCGAGAAGACCCCATCGGCAACAATCAATTTTACCGCATCGGGATTGCACAGTTTCAACTTTGCTTCCAGCTGGTCCATATCATTGTGGTTGTATTTCCATACCTTACCAAACGACAGACGGCTACCCTCGATGATGGAAGCATGGTCTAAACTATCGAGAAGAAGATAGTCATTACGCCCGCACAACGCCGACACCACGCCAAGATTGACTTGGAAACCCGTACTGAAACACACTGCGGCCTCCTTGCCGACCAACTTAGCCAGCTTCTCTTCCAACTCCACATGAATGTCGAGGGTGCCATTGAGAAAACGAGAGCCTGAACAGCTTGTACCATATTTCTTGACAGCTTCGATGGCAGCTTCCTTCAGACGAGGATCGTTTGACAAGCCAAGGTAACTGTTCGAACCGAACATCAACACATCCTTGCCTTTGATTTTCACCACCGTGCTTTGTTCCGACTCGATGGGTTTGTAATAGGGATAAATGCCCTTGGCTTGAGCTTCCTGGGGAGCTCTATATAAAGCGCATGCCTTTTTCAAAATATTGGTTTTCATATCTTTATTAAATTCTTTTTACATAAGTTCTTGCTCGTTTGGTAAGATCGTGTTCCAGATAACGCCACAGGTTTTGCACGCTTGTGTTGTCTTCTAGTTCTCGTGTCGACTCAATATATTTGATGCCATTTCTGGTAATACCCTGCGCAAATTTGTCGAAAATCATGGCATTCACGCCCTTGTTTTTGTATTTCTCGTCGATGGCGATGAGAAGCAAGTCAAGGGTGTCGTTCTGAGTAAGCGCTTCCAGCATGTGCCACCAGCCGAGAGGGAACAACGAGCCTTGGGCTTTCTGCATGGCTTTTGAAAGCGAAGGTAGCGCTACCCCGAAACCAACCACCTGCTCGTCGGCATCAAGGACGATGGAAACATAATCCACATTGATATTGGATAAGAACTGCTTTTTAAGGTCATCGCACTGGCCAATAGACAGCTCTGAGAAGCCGTGCAAATGCCCATAGGCCGCATTGAGGCAACGGAACAAGCCGTCAAGATAAGGTTCCAAGTCGGCACGGTTGCGGAGCTCGGCTTGATGGAGGCTGTTTTTGATGGAGACCAACTCCGCCATGCGTGCATAACGCTCAGGGATAACCTCCGGCACCTTAATAAGATACTCCACATAATCGGCATCCTTGACGTACCCCATTTCGGTTAGATGTGATTCATAATAAGGAGCATTGTATTTTCCATAAGCCGTAGGCAACTTGTCGTAGCCTTCCACCAAGACACCTGCTGCGTCAAACTCAAGAAACCCCATCGGCCCGTTGACAATATCCATGCCCTTTTCCTTGGCATAACACTCGACAGTGTCCATCAAAGCCTTAGAGACACACCTGTCATCAATAAAGTCAATCCAACCGAAACGGCATATCTTCTCTCCAGTCTTTTCATTGTATCTGTGGTTGATAATGCCCGCAACACGACCGACTACGGCGCCACCTTCGTCATACGCCAGCCAGTATTTGCCTTCGCATACTTCAAAAGCATGGTTTCTACTGGGCGTCAGAGTGTTACGGTCCATCGATTCAATTTGAGGCACATAATAGGGATTGTCTTTATAAAGCAGATTGGGGAAATGGACAAACGCCCTCAGGTCTTTTTTTGTCCGCACTTCTTTGATGGTCACTTTCATTATCCGATGGGTCTTTTGGATGCTACAAAGATACTTTTTATCTTTTCAGGATACTAAACTTTTCATCATAATGCATTTATTCCTCAACCAAAAGCAACTCGTTTCCTTTTTCCTCACAAATCATCCGACTGAAAACTTTTTTCTTTTTTTTGGCAAAATCATGACGAACGAAAAACAATAATTGATAACTTTGCAATTTATTCCCATCCAAAATCTAGATAGATAGAAAAAAGAAAACTCATATAACAACATGTCAAGCAACAATAAAGGACACATCACTCAGATCATCGGCCCCGTGGTCGACGTCTACTTCGAAGGTGGCGAAGCCAATCTTCCCAAGATACACGATGCTCTCGAGGTAGTACGCTCCAACGGGAAGCGGGTGATACTCGAATGCCAGCAACACATTGGAGAAGACTCTGTGCGCACCATCGCCATGGACTCCACTGACGGTCTTATGCGCGGAATGGAAGTCAACCTTTTAGGTAAGCCTATCTCCATTCCCATAGGAGGACAAATCAAAGGCCGTTTGCTCAACGTGACAGGAGACGCCATCGATGGCATCGGAAGCCTCGACCGCACCATGGAGTATCCCATCCACCGTGAACCGCCCAAGTATGAAGACCTGGCCACCTCCAAAGAGGTCCTCTTCACTGGTATCAAGGTCATCGACCTGCTGGAGCCTTACCTTAAAGGCGGTAAGATCGGCCTTTTCGGCGGTGCAGGCGTAGGCAAGACGGTGCTCATCATGGAGCTCATCAACAACATCGCAAAAGGCTACAATGGCTACTCGGTGTTCACTGGCGTGGGCGAACGCACCCGTGAGGGTAACGACCTGCTACGCGAGATGATCGAGTCGGGCATTATCAAATACGGTGACGACTTCGTCAAAGCCATGGAAGAAGGCGACTGGGACCTCTCAAAGATCGACAAAAAAGCCCTCGCCACTTCACAGGCCACCTTGGTCTTCGGCCAGATGAACGAGCCCCCTGGAGCACGTGTCTCGGTAGCCCTGTCAGGCCTCACCGTAGCAGAATCTTTCCGCGACGACCAAAACGACGACCAAAACGACATCCTGCTCTTCATCGACAACATCTTCCGTTTCACACAAGCTGGTTCTGAGGTGTCTGCCTTATTAGGACGTATGCCTTCTGCTGTGGGTTACCAACCCACCCTCGCTACCGAGATGGGGCAGATGCAGGAACGCATCACCTCAACCAAGAATGGTTCCATCACCTCGGTGCAAGCCATATACGTGCCCGCCGACGACTTGACTGACCCTGCACCAGCCACCACGTTCTCACACTTGGACGCCACCACCGTGTTGAGCCGTAAGATCGCCGAGCTGGGCATCTACCCTGCCGTCGACCCGCTCGACTCCACCTCTCGTATCCTCGACCCGAACATCATCGGCGAGCATCACTACAACACCGCCCAGCGTGTCATCCAACTGCTGCAACGCAACAAGGAACTGCAGGACATCATCGCCATCCTCGGCATGGAAGAACTCTCGGAAGAGGACAAGATCGTTGTCCACCGCGCCCGTCGCGTACAGCGCTTCCTGTCGCAGCCATTCCATGTGGCTGAGCAGTTCACCGGACTAAAAGGCGTGATGGTACCTATCGAGGAAACCATCCGAGGGTTCAACATGATTATGGACGGTGAGGTAGACCAATATCCTGAAGCTGCATTCAATCTGGTGGGCACCATCGACGACGCCATCGCCAAAGGCGAAGAACTGCTGAAAAACGCGAACAATTAATAATTAAGGTGAAATGCAAGTCGAGATAATATCACCGAGTTCCACATTGTATGAAGGTGAAGCCACGTCCATCACTGTGCCCAGTACAATGGGACCCTTCACCTTACTCGAACACCACGCTGCCATCGTCGCCATCCTCGAAGCCGGCAAAGTCAGCTTCACCGACAACAAAGGAGAGCATCAAGAAATTGCCATTAAAGGTGGCTTCGTCGAAAACCACAACAACCAACTGACCCTTTGCGTAGAGCTATGAAAAAGAACGTTTTGACAAAATATTTGGCAGTCTTTCTGCTCATCTGCATCGTCTTGGACGGGATAATGCTCTGTTTCTTCGCCGAAAAACCATGGTGGAACAACTGGATGATCACCGGACCCAATCTCTTCATGATCTTAGGTGCCTTTTACTGTCATCTAATGAAAAAGAACGTGGACGAAGGTTCAACCAAGCTTACCTGGCTCATGGTTTACAAAGGCATCAAGATGGCGCTCACCATAGCCATCCTTATCCTATACATCCTGTTTGTCAAGGAAAGCAGCAAGGCCTTTATCATCGTCACGGCAGCAGCCTACCTCGTCGCGTTGGCAGCAGAGACTTGTGTCTACAGCCATTATATCAAGCATCTGAACCAAGAAAACAAAGCATGAAGAATGTTTTGAAACATAGTATCCTAGTCTTTTTCATCGCCTTGCTGACGCTTGCCCCCACCCATGGGTTTGCTCAGGACGACGAACAGCCAAAGAAGGAAAAGTTCGACGCTAAGTCGTTCATTTTCGGCCATACGGGTGACTCCTATTGCTTCCATATCACCGAAGTGAAAGGTGAGCCGGTGTGCGTATGGTTACCCGTCATCGTAAAATGCAAGAATGGTGGCAAATGGCATTGCTTCTCTTCGAAGCACGTCTGTGAACTGAAAGAAGGTGAGACCTATAGCCATAAAGGTGCCGACTTCTACATCGCCCCCATCAGTGCCGACAAATACCCCGGGAAACTGGTGGAACTGAAAGCTGACGGTAATCTCTCTCGACCTTTCGACATTTCGTTCACCAAAAACGCTTTCGGAATCTTCTTCGTCTGCGCCTTTCTTCTGGCTTTCTTTTTGCCCGCTGCAAGGATGTACAAAAAGAACCCCATGGGCAAGCCCAACAAATACCAAGGCATGGTGGAATGGCTTACCTATACCGTCTTGGATGGCATCATCCGCCCCAATGTACCCGAAAAGCAAGTGAAGAGGTTTGCTCCTTATCTTTTAACAGTGTTTTTCTTCATCTTCTTTGCCAACTTATTTGGCCTTATCCCCTTCTTCCCCTTTGGAGCCAACGTGACAGGAAATCTTAGCATCACCTTGGTTTTGGCTTTGCTGACCTATTTCTTTGTCAACATCTTTGGCAACAAGCACTATTGGAAAGACATTCTTTGGCCAGATGTACCTCTGTTTCTAAAGGTTATCCCCATCATGCCCATCATCGAGCTCATTTCCACCATCACCAAGCCATTCGCTCTGATGGTACGTCTATTTGCCAACATCCTAGCCGGCCACATCGTCATCATGGTACTGATGGCTTTGATATTCATTATCGGTGGCATGTATGGCGCTGGTATGGGCGGCGTGATGAGCATCGTTTCCATATTCATGACCATATTCATGACAGCTTTGGAGTTGCTAGTAGCATACATCCAAGCGTACGTATTTACCATATTGTCCTCCCTTTTCATAGGAATGGCACAACAAGAAGAACACGAATAAACAAACATAATCCATTAACAATCTAAATTTAAACACCATGTTATTATCAACCATCCTTGAAGCGGTTTCTTACGTGCCTGGTTTGGCCGCCATTGCCGCTTCCATCGCAGTCATCGGCGCCGCTTTTGGCATCGGTAAGATCGGTCAGTCAGCCATGGAAGCCATGGCCCGTCAGCCCGAAGCCGCTGGTCGTATCCAATCGGGTATGATTATCGCCGGCGCTCTCGTCGAAGGTGCAACATTGTTCGCCATCGTCGTCTGCCTGTTGGCCGCACTCGGCTAAACAAAACACAACTTGCTTGGGGCTTGACCGACACTCTAGCCCCAAGCCTTAACTTTTAAAACATAAGAAAATGGATCTATTTCTTCCTGAAAGTGGATTAGTGATATGGATGCTCATCGGCTTCCTCATCGTCTTTGTCATCTTGGCAAAAGTGGGCTGGCCCATGATTATGGGTGCCGTTGAGAAACGCAATACCCACATCGCCGACTCGCTCTTGGCCGCCGAAGAAGCCAACAACGCCCTTGCCGGCATCGAACAGAAACGGCAGGAGACCATGGCAGCAGCCCAAGCCGAGCAAATCAAAATAATGAAGGAGAGCCAAGACCTGAAGAACCAACTTATCGAAGAAGCGAAGACACAAGCCCGCCAAGAAGCGGAGAAGATTGTCACCGACACCCGCCTGAAAATGGAAAAAGAACAGGCTGAAGCCATGGCACAGATGAAGAGCGAAGTGGTCGCCCTTGCCATTGACATTGCAGAGAAGCTGCTGCAACGCGAGTTGAGCGACAAGCAAGCACAAAGCGACTATATCGAACAAATGCTGAAAAACAACCCACCCCGCATTGAAGCGTAAACTATGGACAACGGAAAACTATCGGTGAGATACGCACGGGCGCTGTTCCAACTAGCCCAAGAGCAAGGCTGCGAAAAGGACATCTATGAAGGCTTGACGCGCTTTGCCCACAACTACCTCTTGGCCATCACCCAATTCAACGAGGTGCTGGCCGACCCCATCGTGGCCCAAGAGGAAAAAGTGAAGCTGGTGGAAATGGCTGTCGGCGAACCCTTGCATGACACGTTGAAGCAGTTCATCATTTTCGTGGCCGAGCAGAAACGCGAAGACAAGATGTTTCTCATCGCCATGAAATACATGGAGATGTACCGTTCCAAACATAACATCCTAAGCACACAGGTCACTACAGCTACCGAGTTGTCAGAAGCCACCTACGACAAGATCAAAGACTTCGTAAAAAAAACCTTCGATGCCGATGCCGAGATGGAAGTCAGGATCGACCCGAGTCTCATCGGCGGCTTCATCCTCGATATCGAAAACACAAGGATGGACGCCAGCGTGGCAGGACAGCTGAACACGCTGAAAAACAAGTTGAAGCAATAAATAAAACAATACATATATGGCAAATATCAAAGCAAGTGAAATATCAAGCATCCTGCAGATGCAGCTCCAAAACATGAGCAACAAAGTGCAGTTCGAGGAGATAGGCAAGGTGCTGCAGGTGAGCGACGGCGTGGCGCACGTCTATGGCCTTGACAAGGTGCAGTCGAACGAGCTCGTTGAATTCGAGAACGGCACCATGGGCGTAGTGCTCAACCTGGAGGAAGACAACGTCGGCGTAGTGCTCCTCGGTCCCACAGAAGACATCAAGGAAGGTGAGACCGTGAAACGCACCCAGCGTATTGCCTCCGTCATGGCTGGCGAAGGCATGCTCGGCCGCGTTGTCGATGGTCTAGGCAGGCCTATAGACGGCAAGGGGCCCATCCAAGGTAAGACCTACGAAATGCCACTCGAGCGCAAAGCTCCAGGCGTCATCTTCCGTCAACCCGTCAACCAACCACTGCAGACTGGCCTAAAAGCCATCGACGCCATGATTCCCATCGGCCGCGGCCAGCGCGAGCTCATCATCGGCGACCGCCAGACGGGCAAGACCGCCATCGCCATCGACACCATCATCAACCAAAAGGAGAACTACAAGAACGGCGACCCCGTATACTGTATTTATGTAGCTGTGGGACAGAAAGGCAGCACTGTCGCCAACCTCGTGAAGACCCTTGAAGCTCAGGGTGCCATGGATTACACCATCGTAGTAAGCGCACCTGCCTCTTCACCTGCAGCCATGCAGTTTTATGCCCCCTATGCCGGTGTCGCCATTGCTGAGTACTTCCGCGACACGGGTCGTCATGCTCTCATCATCTATGATGACCTTTCGAAACAAGCTGTAGCCTACCGTGAAGTATCGCTGATTTTGCGCCGCCCCCCAGGACGTGAGGCTTATCCCGGCGATATCTTCTACCTTCACAGCCGTCTGCTCGAACGTGCTGCCAAGATCATCAAGAACGACGATGTGGCACGCCAGATGAACGACCTGCCCGACAGCATCAAGGACATCGTGAAAGGCGGTGGCAGTATCACCGCACTACCTATCATCGAGACACAAGCGGGCGACGTGTCGGCCTACATCCCCACCAACGTCATCTCCATCACCGACGGACAGATCTTCTTGGAAACTAGCCTTTTCAATGCAGGCATCCGTCCCGCTATCAATGTCGGCATCTCGGTGTCGCGTGTCGGCGGCAACGCCCAGATCAAATCCATGAAGAAAGTAGCTGGCACCTTGAAACTCGACCAAGCCCAGTTCCGTGAGATGGAAGCCTTCTCGAAGTTTGGAGCCGAACTCGATGCCGCTACTTTGGCTATTTTGGACAAAGGCCGCAAAAACGTGGAACTACTAAAGCAACCGCAATACTCGCCCATGCCGGTCGAAAAGCAAGTTGCCATCATCTTCTGCGGCACCAACGGCCTGCTGAGCAAAGTACCTGAAAACAAAGTGCTCGAATTCGAGAAACAGTTCCTCGATATCATGACCGTAAAGCACAAAGACGTTATGGAGCAACTGAAAGCAGGCAAGATCGACGACGACATCAAGGCTGTCTTGAAAGAAGAAGCGTTAAACTTGAGTGATCATTTTAACTCCTAACTCCTAACCAAACAAAATGGCATCACTAAAAGAAATACGCGCCCGCATCTCCTCAGTCGCCTCAACGCAAAAAATCACGAGTGCGATGAAGATGGTTTCAGCAGCCAAGCTGAAGAAGACCGAAGGCCTCACGACACGGTTTTTGCCATACAAAAACAAACTTAGTGAAGCGTTGTCCAATTACCTCGGTTCCCTCGAAGGCGAAGTCAGCATCCCTTTGGCTGAACACCGCGAGGTGAAAAGGGTCGCACTTATATCCTTCTCTTCAAGCAGCGGTTTGTGCGGCGTCTACAACTCCAGCATCAGCAAACTCTTCAAGCAAACGTATGACGAATATGCCGAAAGTTTGGGAGCAGAGAACGTCGTCGTTTTTCTTTTCGGGAAAAAAATCAATGACTACGCCAAAAAGTTCGGCATCAAAGTAGAAAAGGCCTATGCGCCTTTGGCAGAAGGTTTGACATATGATCTTGCTATTGAGGTCAGCGACATGATGGTTGACTTATTTCTTAGCCATAAAGTCGATCGCGTGGAATTGGTATTCAACCATTTCAAAAACGCTGGTGTTCAGGTGCCTTCACACGAGGTAGTGTTACCTCTTAAGGCCGAAATTCAAAAAGGAGGACCACAACTGGAATACCTCGTGGAACCCGACATGGAGACTTTTGTCAATGAATTGATACCTAAAGTATTACGAACCAATTTCTACTCCATCATGTTGGATGCACTGACAGCCGAACATGGCGCCCGCATGACCGCCATGCACATCGCATCCGACAATGCCGACCAGTTGTCGCAAGAGCTCAAGATCCAATACAACAAGGCCCGTCAGAACGTCATCACCAACGAACTTATCGACATCGTTGGTGGTGCAGAGGCATTGAATGGATAGATGAAAAAAAGAGGGCGTGCCCTCTTTTTTTCATTCCTGATAATACACTCGCTTCACACGCTGCGATACGCGCGTCATTATTTCATAAGGGATGGTTTGACATGCCTTGGCAATATCGGCGATGTCGTGTTCGGCATCAAAGATAACCACGGTATCACCCTCGACGGCTTTTACATCAGTAAGGTCGAGCATGCACATATCCATGCATATGTCTCCAATGACACTCACCTGCTGGCCGTTGACGTAAAATTTACCATTGCCATTGCCCAACAAGCGCGAGAGGCCGTCGGCATAGCCGATGGGCACAATACCGATGCGCATGTCTCGCTCAGCATGGCCATGACGGTTGTAGCCAATGCTGTCGCCCTTTGGGATGTGTTTGATCTGGTTGATGGTGGTTTTCAGTGATACCACAGGCTCAAGAACGCCCCTATCGGCATCACAGGTAGGTACACCATACAAGCCGATGCCCAAACGCACCATGTCGAATTGGTATTGCGGGAAACGGGTGATACCCGCCGTGTTAAGGATATGACGCAATACACTGGGGAAAGCTTCGGCAATGAGTTTACTTCCCTTTTCGAAGTTGTGAATCTGTTTCAAAGTGAAATCATCCTCAGCGGGGTTGTCAGCAGTGGCGAGATGCGAAAACACGCTCCTCACATGCAACATGGGGTTGGCTTGGATACGACTGATGAGTTCAGGCAACTCATCGATAGAGAAACCCAAACGATGCATACCAGTGTCCAGCTTGATGTGCACATTAAGAGGATGCGCTTCGGGCAATGCAAGGTTTTCAATCGCTTTCTCAATAAATGCCAAATTGCGGAAACTGAACACCTCCGGTTCCAGATGGTATTTGATGATGTTATCGTAGCTGTTCACCTCGGGGCTCATCACCATGATGGGCAAATTGATGCCAGCACGACGCAACTCTACACCTTCGTCAGCAAATGCAACAGTCAAATAATCCACATTATGGAATTGAAGAATATTGGAAACCTCAAGGTTACCGCTTCCATAGCCAAAGGCTTTCACCATCACCATAAGCTTGGTGGAGGGCTTGATTTTGGCGCGGAAATGGTTCAAATTGCTAACCAAATGGTTGAAATTGATCTCCAAAACAGTCTCATGTGCCTTCTCCTGTAGTTCCATGCCAATCTGTTCGAACTCAAAAGCGCGGGCTCCTTTGAGCAGGATGGTCTGGTTGTTGAATTTTGAAAAAGGAAAATGTGCCAAGAAGTCGGAAACATTGGGATAGAAATATGATTCCATGTCGAACTTGTTGGCCTGGCGGGAGATGCCTTCACCAATGCCAATAAGCATGTCGACGCCTTTGGCTTTCAGCAGTTGGGCAATTTCAGCATAAAGATCCATCTCGTTGCGACCACTTTGAAGTATGTCAGAAAGAATGACCGCGTTGCGTTTGTGCTGGCGCTGCTGCTTCATCACATCCAAGGCTATGGAAAGTGAGTTGACATCGGAGTTATAGTAGTCATTGATGATGGTGCAGTTATTCATGCCCGCTTTAATCTCGAGGCGCATGGCGATGGAGGTCAACGATAAAAGCCGACTTGCAATGAGTTCAGGACTCATCTTCATCAGCAGTCCGACGGCGATACAATGGGCAGCATTCTCGATGGAGGCGGCATCCGCAAAGGGGATGGTAAATGACAAAAGCTCATCCTGATAGAGACATTCTAATTGGCTTTGCTTATCCCTTACCTTAACTTCCTTAATGAACAGGTCTGCCTCGTCGAACTTGCGGCTCCACGTGAACAACTTTACCTTTGAGGCCATACCCGAACGAATCACGACTTGCTGAATTTCCGGATAATCCATGCAATAGACCAAAGCGTTAGCCTTGGTAAAGAGATTGAGTTTCTCACCAGCCTTTTGGCCACGGTTGATGAAATTCTCGTCGTGAGCTTGTCCTATGTTGGTGAATACGCCTATAGTAGGACGTATGACATCTTGCAGCGCCATCATTTCATCAGGTTCGGAGATACCCGCCTCGAAAATGCCCAACGTATTGCTCTCGTTCATCTGCCACACCGAGAGGGGCACACCCACCTGTGAGTTATAACTCTTGGGACTACGAACGATGTTATAATCTGGACTAAGCATCTGGAAAAGCCATTCTTTGACAATGGTCTTGCCATTGCTCCCCGTAATGCCGATGACGGGGAAGTTGAATTGCTGGCGATGGTACGAAGTCAAGGCCTGCAAGGCCTTCAGTGTATCGGACACAACAACAAAAACTGCCTCAGGGAAGTCTCCGTCTAGCTGATGGCTAACCACAAAGGCACGCACGCCCTTCTCATACAGCTCGGCAACAAACTTGTGTCCGTCGTTACGGGCACTCTTTAAAGCGAAAAACAAAGTATGATAAGGGTCCATCAAATGACGGCTGTCGATGAGCAGGTCGCTGATTTTGCGGCCATGGGCGGCCCCTACAAGCTGTCCCCCGACAATCTCGGCAACCTGTTTAAGGGAATAATATTGGTGCTGCATATAACGCGTTCGAAATTTTCGTGCAAAAATACTGCTTTTCTGAAAAAAGCACTACCTTTGTACCAACAAAAAAAGCAAAGCCATGTCCTTCAAGCAACACATCCCAAACGCCATTACCTGTGGCAATTTGGTCTCAGGCTGCCTTTCCATCTTGTTTCTCACCGAAAACATGCCCATAAAAGCGGCTATTATGGTTTTCGTCGCTGGTCTATTCGACTTTTTGGATGGTTTCACCGCTCGGCTTCTCAAGACCCAGTCATCCATTGGCGCCGATCTTGACTCCTTGTCAGATGTGGTTTCGTTCGGTGTGGCGCCAGGATTCATCATGTGTTGGCTAATGGACCGTGCCTACGACCTACCCGCTTGCACGTTCTTCGGCATCGATGTGTTGCCTTGCTTGGCCTTTGTGCTGCCCGTTTTCTCCGCCATCCGTTTGGCCAAGTTCAATAACGACGACACGCAAAAGACCTCGTTCCGCGGGCTCCCCGCTCCAGGTATGGCACTCTTCATCGTCGCCTTGCCGTTGGCGCTGTCACAAGCCGGGCATCTCACCGACGGCGTTTTAAGCTACTGGGCCTGCCTCGGCATCACGCTCATTTTTTCCTTCATGATGGTGAGTCGCCTGCGGTTTTTCTCGTTCAAGATGAAAACAGCGAAATGGGAAGGCAACGAAGTCAGATGGATTTTCTTACTTGTCGCGATTATAGGCTTTGTGGTATTTAGATGGCTGGCACTGCCTTTCGTGATGCTTCTTTACATCTTACTCTCGATTTTCTTTACAGAGAAGACAGAAGCTTAAGTACCTTACATTTCCTTCTTGTGCAATATGAAGTTGTGCCCTAGGTAAACCTCCTTTACATGGCTGTCGGCTGCCAGTTCCTCTGGCGTACCCGACATCAGCAAAGAACCGTCGAAAAGAAGGTAGGCTCTGTCGGTGATGGAAAGCGTTTCATGGACGTTATGGTCCGTGATAAGCACTCCGATATTCTTTCTCTTCAACTTGAAGATAATTCTCTGAATGTCCTCCACGGCAATCGGGTCGACACCGGCAAAAGGCTCGTCCAACAGAATAAAATTGGGATCTACGGCCAAGGCCCTAGCGATCTCCGTACGACGACGCTCACCACCTGAAAGTTGTATGCCCTTGCTCTTACGCACATGCTGCAGGCCAAACTCATCAAGCAGGTCTTCCAACTTCTCTCGTTGTTGTTGCTTGCTCATCCCTTTCTTGAACTGCATAACTGATGCAATGTTGTCCTCAACGCTCATCTGTCTGAACACAGATGCCTCCTGAGCCAAATAGCCAATACCCATCTGTGCTCGCTTGTACATGGGCTGCTCAGAGATATCCTCCTCGTCAAGGAACACCCTGCCTGAATTCGGCTTGATGAGTCCCACAACCATGTAAAACGTTGTCGTCTTTCCAGCACCGTTGGGGCCCAAAAGTCCCACAATTTCGCCTTGGTTGACTTCGACACTCACTTTATTGACAACCGTGCGCTGCTTATATTTCTTGATTAAATCTTGCGTCCAAAGCTTCATTTCAGTAAGGAGTTACGTGTTAGGAGTTAAAAGATACCTTCCTTGAGAATATCATGTAAATGGATTATTCCTAAATACTTGCCATCATGGACGACAGGCAGCTGCGTGATGCTATTGTGGCGCATCTTGTGCAAAGCATCCACCACCAGAGCATCCTCTTCGATGGTCTTGGGGTCGGTGGTCATAATTTGGGATGCCTTCACCTGCTCGATGTTAGGGTACTTCATCAGCATGCGACGCAAATCTCCATCGGTGATGATCCCTTTGATTTGGTCTTGGTCGGTGACAACGGTAGCCCCAAGCCTTTTGCCTGTCATTTCTAGGATCACCCTTGTAAGGTTATCGTCGAGCGCCACCTCAGGCCGCTCATTATTAATATAAAGGTCCTTCACCCGCAGATATAGCTGTTTACCCAACGCGCCACCAGGATGGAACTTGGCAAAGTCGTTTGTGGAAAAGCCTTTGCATTTCATCACCGTCAAAGCCAAAGCATCCCCCATGACAAGTTGAGCCGTGGTACTACTCGTTGGCGCCAAGGTGTTAGGAATAGCCTCTTCTTTTACGGTGACGTCAAGGACAAAATCTGCCTGGGTGGCAAGATATGAGTCGCGGTTGCCAACAATGGCCACAATCTTGTTGCCACGCAACTTGATCAATGGCACAAGCATCTTTATTTCAGGGGTCTCGCCACTCTTCGACAGGATAACCAACACGTCATCCTCACGAACGATGCCCAAGTCGCCGTGGATGGCATCGGCGGCATGCATAAACACCGATGTCGTTCCGGTTGAATTCATAGTAGCCGCTATCTTCTGGGCAATGAGCGCGCTCTTTCCAATGCCTGAAAAAACGAGATTACCTTTCGTATTGAGGATCAACTCCACCGTTTTTTGAAAATCATCGCCAACCAAGTGTTTCAACCCTTCGATTGCAGACGCTTCATTTTCAATTATTTGAACCGCTAATTCAAGAATAATGTCATTTTTTTTCATTTTTTCATTGATTTTTCTTGCGCCGAATTGTGTAAAAGCTATAACTTTGTCTACGCACTTGAGGTGAAAAACACCTTTTAGGGCTGTAACGCGGTTTTTCAAAAGAAATTGCAAAATAACATAAAAGTTTGGATTCTACCAAAAAGGAAAAAGATAATGGCAAAAAAAGATGAATCGGCGATCTACAAACTTTTGAAAGATGTCTTTGGCTTTGACCAATTCAAGGGCAACCAAGAGGGCATCATCAAAAGCATTCTAGCCGGCGACAATACATTCGTACTGATGCCGACAGGTGGCGGAAAATCTCTTTGTTACCAATTACCCGCATTGATGTCGGAAGGGACTGCTATCGTTGTATCCCCTTTGATCGCCCTGATGAAGAACCAGGTCGATATGATTCGCAACTTCGGCACCGAATTGGGCATTGCCCATGTGATGAACTCATCACTTTCAAAAGCAGAGCTTCTTGAAGTCAAGGAAGACTTGAAAAGCGGAAAAACCAAGCTTCTTTACGTTGCCCCTGAATCATTGACCAAGGAAGAGACTGTGGAATTCCTGCGCGGCCTTAAGATTTCTTTCGTCGCCATCGATGAAGCCCACTGTATCTCAGAATGGGGGCATGACTTCAGGCCTGAATACCGCCGCCTACGCCCCATCATCAATGCCATCGGCGAAAACCTCCCCATTATCGCCCTTACAGCTACTGCCACCGTCAAGGTGCAAAACGACATCATGAAGAATCTCGACATCCTCGATGCCAAGGTCTTCAAATCCTCCTTCGACCGACCCAACCTCTACTACGAAGTACGTCCCAAGACCAAGGATGTCATCAAAGATATCATCAAATACATCAAACAGAACCCAGGCAAGTCGGGCATCGTGTACTGCCTCAGCCGTAAAAAAGTCGAGGAACTAGCCGAGACCCTTGTCGTCAACGGCATCCGTGCCCTGCCCTACCACGCCGGTCTTGACAGCCAAACACGAAAGGAGAACCAAGACAAATTCTTAATGGAAGAGGTCGATGTCATCGTTGCCACCATCGCCTTTGGTATGGGCATTGACAAGCCCGACGTGCGCTTCGTCATCCACCACGACATTCCAAAGAGCCTCGAGGGTTATTACCAAGAAACCGGTCGTGCAGGCCGCGACGGCGGCGAAGGCAACTGCATTGCCTTCTACGACTATGAGGACATCCACAAGCTGGAGAAATTCAACAAAGGCAAAAATGTGGCGGAACAAGAAATCGCCCGCGAACTGTTGAATGAAACCGTAACCTATGCCGAATCGGCCGTGTGTCGCCATAGACTGCTACTGCATTATTTCGGCGAAGAGTATAACAAGGAAAATTGCGGAGCCTGCGACAACTGCCGATCCCCAAAGGAAAGATTCGACGGCAAAGAAGACCTCAAGCTCGTGCTGGAAGCGGTTGAAGACACAAAACAACTATACAAGACCAAGCACATCGCCGAGCTGCTTGCTGGCAAGCTGACAGGCGATATCAAAGCCGCCAAACAAGAAAACAATGAATTCTTTGGCGCCGGCGATGAACACGACGAGAAATATTGGACCGCTGTAATCCGTCAAGCGCTGGTCAACAAGTTGTTGTCTAAGGACATCGAAAACTATGGTATCTTAAAAATCACCAAAGAGGGCAAGAGCTTCATCAAGAAGCCATACACCATAATGCTTGTCAAAGACCACGACTACGAAAGCTCCGATGAAGACGATCCTGAGGCCATGGCAGCCTTAGGCGCCAATAAAGATGGTGGTGCCGACAAAACCCTCTTCGCCCTGCTGAAAGACCTACGCAAGACCATCGCCAAGCAGAACGGTCTACCGCCTTTCGTCATCTTCCAAGACCCATCGCTGGAGGATATGGCAATACAATATCCCATAACCAAGGAAGAGATGACCCAAATTGCTGGTGTTGGTGCTGGCAAAGCGGAGAAATTCGGCGAGCCTTTCATCAAACTCATCAAGGAGTACGTAGAAGAAAACGAAATCACCCGCCCCAACGACATGGTGGTGAAATCGGTGGTCAACAACTCTGCACTGAAGATTGGCATCATTCAAAACATCGATAAAAAGATTCCGCTGGAGGACATCGCCTATGGCAAGGGGCTCGAATTCGACGAACTGTTGTCGGAGATCGAGAGCATTGTCTCAAGCGGAACCCACCTCGACATCAACTATTATATCGAGGAGAATGTTGACATCTATCACCAGGAGGACATTTTGGACTATTTCCATGAGGCTGAGTCGGACGATGTAAAAAAAGCCCTCGAGGAACTCGGTGAAGATGAATATGACGAAGAGGAAGTGCGCCTGATGCGCATCAAGTTCCTTTCGGATGTCGGCAACTAATCAGCAATGAAACGTATCGCAATCATAGCCCTGTTCTTTGTCCTTGCAATCGCCTGCGGTCGCAAGGACAAAGGCTTTATGCCTGAACGGCTTCTCAGCGAACAAGAGATGATTGCCGTCATGACCGATGTGCAAATCATCGAAGCCGATATTAACCAACAAAAATCACAAGAACGCGAGCGCACCTTCTCCGACACCGTCATGTTTACAGCTCAGGACTTTGCAAAGTTAGCAAGGAATTATTATAACCAGCTTTTTGAGCATTACGGCATCACAGACAGCATTTTCGCGCAAAACATGAGGTATTACACGGAGCGGCCTGCCGTGTTGGAAAGGATTATGGATTCGGTGTTGCAACGGCTTACTTCCGAAGCTCCTCTCCCAACAAATCATTGAGCCTTTTCGCTGCATCCAAAAGCATGCTTTCGTCCGTCGGGACGGGTACTGGCTTTGTATTGAGGCGGCTTAACGTCTCCGCCGAGCAGGCCTCGCGGTCGCCCTTGATAGTGGTGTAGTCATTCTTGAAGGTGGAGGTCACTTCAAAAGGCACTGAAGCAAAAACCTTGCCTCTGTTTAGGTATTGTATGTAACCCGACACTGTAACGCTCTTGTTTTGAGAATGGTCTGTCACTTCGACAGCCTTTCCACCATTGTTTTCCTTAAAGGTAACTTCATCAAGACGAGTAGGCGTCACTTTCAGTTTATCAATCACCACATTTGCAAAATTGGGGCTTTTTGTAACATAAATGCGATCGACACCATGAGGCAACTCTCTTTCGTCAAACTGGAACAAATTTTCCTCAAAACCCTCCGGCAGATAATACTCAGACCTCATTCCCATCTCCACCTTGTCAACCAAATACATTGCCCTTTTCTTTCGCAAATTCAATAGCTGTGCATTCTCTGGATTTGTACGCTTCAATTGGATAATGTATTGGCCTGCCTCTTCTGCATCCGCTTTTGAACCTGAACTTAACAGTTGGTTCGCCTTCGCAACCAAATACGCTTCTGCTTGGTTGCGTGCCGCCATCATATCATCATCAAGGTCGAGTTTCACATAATTGATGTCTTTTTTCACCTGATTCGGGAAGCAGGACAAGGCTTCGTTGCGGCCCTTCATGCTGCAATAACGCTGATAGATTTCGGGCCACACATCGGGTTGCCCTGTGGCCTTCAAGGCTTGGATGCGCTCGTGGTCGGCTTGGTTGGCTTTATGATAAGAAGCCGCCACATAGTTGATATGCTTGGCATTCATGTCGCCATGGCAAATGTCGGGCGCAAAACGTTGTATCACTTGGTCATACTCTTGAGCTTCATAAAGTTTTTTGGTCGTGTTGCATGAGGAAAGCATCACACCGAGCAACAAGGCGGGAATTAGTCTCAGATATTTCATTTTGTTTTTGTATTTATTACACTATTAAACGGGCCCTTCGACGGGCTCAGGGACCCTGAACAAGGTAAAAACCACAAATTTCGCTCCAAAATTGTCCAATCGGGAATAAATCTTTAATTTTGTGGCATCGAAACCTCTATTTTCATGGAAAAAATCAAGCAACTGCAACAGGATTTCGCCGATTTCTTGGCAAAAACCGACTTCAACGGACAGCCGAAGGAGCTATATGAACCCATTGCCTATACCATCCTGCAGAGCGGCAAACGCCTCCGCCCCATGCTCTGTCTGTTAGCCAACGAGATGTTTGGTGGCGACGAGCAGGAAGCCTTATGGCCCGCCTTGGCTTTGGAGACCTTCCATAACTTCACCCTCATCCACGACGACATCATGGACAAGGCTCCCTTGCGCCGTGGTATGCCGACAGTCTACCAAAAATGGAATGCCGACATCGCCATCCTCTCCGGCGACGCCATGCTCGCCAAGGCCTTCCAATTTGCTCTGAAGCCCAAACAAGGTGCAGAACTTGCCCAACAATTGAGCAAAGTGGCCATCGAGATCTGTGAGGGGCAACAGATGGACCTCAACTTCGAGACCCTCGGCAACGTCACCATCCCCGAATACTTGGAGATGATTCGACTGAAGACGGCAGTGCTGTTGGCCACAGCCCTGCAGATGGGTGCCACGGCTGCAGGAGCGGATGAAAAAGACATCCATCATCTTTACAGTTTCGGCATCAACCTAGGCATGAGCTTCCAGCTGCAAGACGACATCCTCGACCTCTACAGCGACGTGAAGGTATTCGGCAAACGCCATGGTGGCGACATCGCCGACAACAAGAAGACCTATCTCTACTTGAAAGCCTTGGAGCTGGCATCGGAACGCGACCGCAAACGCCTTCAACAGCTCTTCACCCTACGCATCGACCACGATGAGGAGGAAAAGATCGAAGAGGTGCAATCCATTTACGACCGTCTACACGTGAAAGAAGCAGTCGAAGCGGTGATGCTCGAATACGACCGCAAGGCCTTCGAAGCCTTGAATGCCGTCAACTTGCCCGATGAGAAGAAAAAGCATTTACGCCTATACGCCGAACTGCTTTCAGGACGCAAGAAATGAAAAAAGGAGAAGGCCGAGCCTTCTCCTTTTTTATTCAACACTGGTTCAATCTTACTCTTGAGTCTCGCGTATCTTCTCCATCCTCTCAACGCGCTTGGCTTCAGCCTTTTTCATATCACGTTTATGGATCTTCTTGTGACTAGGCCTCATGACCTTGCCGTTTCTCATTTTCTTTTCATGTTTACGGTCAACAGCAACTTTCTTGTTTTTGTCCATTTGCTTGGACTCGCAGCAATCTGCAGTTTTCTTTTTGTCGGCCGAGACCTTCTTGTCATTGCAGCAGTCATCCTTTTTCTGTTTCACTGGTTCCTGGATGATGGGCTTCGTCACTTGTTTTTCCGATTTTTCGCTAACAGCGGTTGTTTCGGCTTTCTTGGATTTCACTTCTGCATTTTGGGCATTTGCGTTCTGTATACCCATGGCACTCAAGGCAAAAAACGCCACAGCACCGAATAAGATGGATTTTTTCATAGCTCGGATATTTTGTGTTTCAGCGGCAATTATGCAAAAACCATTCCACTGTGTCATACTCGTTTTTATTATTGCTTTATTTTCCATTTTTATACCATTTTTTAAATATTTTGTATTTTTGACAACTTTTAATACAGCATTTCTATGAAAAAACACATCCTATTCCTAGTCATCGCTCTCTGTTGTACTCACTTTGCCCAGAGCCATCCTATCAGCGTGGAAAGAGCCAAAAAGACAGGCCAATCCTTCATCGCTTCTAATTTCAATAACCAATCAAAAGCTCAAGATTTAAGTTTGGTTTACACTGGGGTCTCGAATCGCAATGAACCTTGTTTCTACGTCTTCAACGAAGGCAATGAAGGATTTGTCATTGTCTCTGCCGACGACCGATTCCGTCCCATTGTAGGCTATTCTGACGAAGGCCCTTTCTATACTGAGAACATGTCTCCAGAATTGGCATTCTACCTCGACAAAATCATAGAAGCCCGCACCAGTGGCAACGCCATTGTGTTCGAAGACACCGAGCGTGAGTGGCAAAGCGTAGCCACTACTGGTAAGCTGCTCTCGCGCAACGGCGGCCGTGGTGTAGACGTTATATGTTCTACCAGATGGAACCAGGATTCTCCATACAACCTTTATGCTCCAGAGGCAACTAGCGGTCCCGGCGGACGCTGTTATGCAGGCTGCGTAGCTACCGCCATGAGTCAAGTGATGAAATATTGGGACCATCCTACCCAGGGCACTGGGAGCCATTCCTACTACTGCTATGGTTATGGTACACAATCAGCCAATTTCGGCAATACCGTCTACGACTGGAAGAACATGCCCGACCGCCTCAATGGAGCCTCTTCACAAGAGGAAATCGAAGCTGTCGCTTTGTTGATGTACCATTGTGGCGTAGCAGTCGACATGGGTTTCGGTCCCGATGGCAGTGGCGCCAACTCTTGGGATGTGCCTAATGCAATCCGACATTATTTCTCCTATGCCAACCAGGCCACGCTTCGCGGCCGCGATGATTATTCCCTTTCCGAATGGCAAAACATGCTCAAGGAATCCTTTGACCTGGGATGGCCTGTTTACTACTCTGGATTCAGCAACAGCGGCGGACATGCTTTCGTTTGTGACGGCTACGACGACAACGACCTCTTCCACTTCAACTGGGGCTGGGGCGGCAGCAGCGACGGCTGGTTCGTCATCGATGAAATCGACTATGCAGGTTGGGCGCAAGCCGTCTTTAACTTCGTACCCACTGATGTGTACAATTATATGCCCATGCAGCCTGAGAACTTAGAAGTCATCTCTCATGGCGACAGTGACTTCTCAGCCACCATCAACTGGACCAACCCCACCCAAAACATCCACTTTAACAATTTGGACATTATCGACCAAATCGTGGTCACACGCAACGGGAAGATCATCTACACAGAAAACAACGTCACCCCAGGTGCCAACATGACCTATACGGACCATTACATGCCCACCATGGTTAGTTATGCCGTTTATGCCATCGTTAACAACGCCAAAGGAATAGAATCCCGTGAAGACAATGTGTTTCTTGGCCCCACTTGCAATTGGACTATAGAGATGGAATCGTCAGAAACAACAGGCTGGGCTGGTGCCAATATCTCGATGTATAATACCGCAGGCGTTGAGTTATGCCAGTTGACCACCAACGGTGCGTCCTCAAACCATACTTTCGCTATGCCCCAAGGGCACGTAAACCTCTTCTGGAAAAAACCTGAACAAAACATCGAAAATATCCGTTTCACGATCAAAAACAACAAAGGCGAAACCGTAACCTCCTTCGAAGGTCCAACTTCCGAACTTCACAATGGTTTGATTTTTGTCATCAACAACACTTGTGATGAGGGAACAAAACCTATGGCTCCTGAGAATCTCCGAGCCCAACAAGCCGGAAATGCCATTGTCCTTCAATGGGATGCTCCTCAAGGCAGTGTTGACAAATACTGCATCTATCGCGACCGCATTCTTTACGACATTTCAGAAAGCACCTCTTTCACCGATGAGGCAGCCAACGACAGCTATCATAACTACTATGTAACTGCGTTGCAAAATGCTAATGAATCCGACCCATCCAACATTTGCAATATCAACTTGGAAAGCCCTTGCTCAATTCCCACCAACCTCAGATACGAAATTGCCAACAACAAAGTCAAGCTGATGTGGGAAGCTCCTGAAGGTGAAAATCCCACTGGCTATTTCCTCTATCGTCGTGTCAGAGGACAAGATTTCAGCCGCATCAAAGCACTTACCAGCACTTATTACAGCGACAATATCCTTGGTAGCCAAAACAACGAAATCTATGAATATGCCGTAGCCGCTTATTACCGCGAAGGCGACTGCACCTCTGGATATGCCAACTCATATGAGCATCCCGAATTGTATTTCCTTGAAGTCAACAAGACCATCATTCCTCAGCATCTCAGCTATACGCTCTCTGACGGTTCGGTCATTTTGCGATGGGAACAAGCTATTATGGCAGAAAGCTATAACATTTATCGTAATGGAGAGCTGATCGCGCAAAATGTCACAGAAACCACCTTCACTGACAACACCGTTGCTGCCTTGGAGGATTACCGATATATGGTGACTGGAATAACGGCGTTCGTGGAGTCAAACCCATCAAACGAAGTGGTTATCAATTGGACTGCATTAGTGGAAGAGGGAATATCAGAAAGCCTTCTTCTCTACCCCAACCCAACTAGTGGCATTGTCAAAGTCAACGCCGAATCACTACAACAAATCATCCTCTTTGATTTGACAGGACGCGAGGTTATGCGCAAAGAGAGCCATGAGAGCCAAACTTCTGTCGACCTCTCCGCCTTACCACAAGGCACCTATATCATGAAGGTCGTTACAGATAACGGTAGTTGTGTTAAAAGAGTCATCAAATTCTAAACAAAATAAATAACATGAACAAATTTGTGAAATCAATTGCCATCACGTTGTTATTAGGCGTAAGTGCAACCCTCTTTGCCCAAGAAGCCAAAGAAGAATCACCCATTTACCAAATCACCGAGACCGTCAACGTAAAACACACACCAGTCGACAACCAAGGCAGTTCAGGCACTTGCTGGTGCTTTGCGGGCATCGGCTTCGTAGAAGCGGAAATCCTGCGCATGTACGGCAAGGAATTCAACCTTTCTGAAATGTTTGTCGTCCGCAATGCCTGGACCGAGAAAGTTGCCAAGTTTATCAGAATGCACGGCAACAGCACCCTCAGCCAAGGCGGCGAGGTATGTGACGTGCTATATATGATCGACAAATACGGCATGATGCCCGAAGCCGACTACAGCGGCAAGGTCATCGGCGAGGAACGTCACATGCATGCCGAGATGAACGAAGTCATCAGTTCGGTAGCCCGCGGCATCATCAAGAACGGCAACAAGAAGATTTCACCAGCTGGTCCAAAAGCAATTCAAGGCGTACTGGACGCCTATCTCGGCGAAGTGCCTGAAGAGTTCACAGTCGACGGTAAGAAATACACGCCCAAGTCATTTGCTGAAAAATATCCTATCGATCCTGCCAACTACATTGAGATTTGCTCTTTTACAAGCGAGGAATACAACAAGCCTTGCATGGTTGAAATCCCCGACAATTGGACCTGGACTCCTGCATACAACCTGCCCCTTGACAAACTAATGGAAGCCGTTGACTACGCCCTTGAGCATGGCTACACTCTCGGTTGGGCTCAGGATGTAAGCAACAAGGGGTTCTCAGGAAAGACCGGTATTGGCATCGTCCCCGAAGATCCTGAAAGCGAACAACTTTGGAAAGAGATTGTAGCCGAGAAGAAAGTGACCGACGAGGACCATCAAAGAGCCTATGATAACTGGGATGCAGGCGACGACCATAGCATGCTAGTCGTCGGTATTGCCAAGGATCAGAATGGCAACAAATACTACAAGATCAAGAACTCGTGGGGCGATAGAGGTCCCTACAAAGGCTACTGGTACTGCTCCGAGCAATACCTTCGCCAATACACTATCTTCTTCACGCTCCATAAAGACGCTCTTTCAAAAGCCATGAAGAAAGATCTCGGCCTTTAACAACATGAAATCTTAAATCTTTAAATCATAATATTATGAAATTCAAACATTTATTGACTGCAACCGCCTTGATGCTCAGCATCAGCGTCGTTGCCCAACCTCAGGCTAAAGAAGAAGCCAAAGACGAAGAAGGCTTCAAGTTCACCACCATTAAGGAACTCCCCGTCACCTCCGTGAAAGACCAGAACCAAGCTGGCACCTGCTGGTGCTACAGCTCGTTGGCTTTCTTCGAAGCCGAGTTACTCCGTATGGGCAAGCCCGAGTACGATTTCTCTGAGATGTACATTGTTTACAAGACCTACCTTGACCGTGCCGAAGCCGCCATCCGTACCCATGGCGATGTCTCCTTCTCGCAAGGAGGTTCCTTCGGTGACGTATTGTATGCCATTAAGCATTATGGTCTCGTCCCCGACGAGCTGATGCCTGCCGGCGCCATGCATGGCGACTCGCTGTCGAACTTCACCGAACTCTCCGCTGTCACCGACCCTTATGTGGAAGGCGTCATCAAGAGCCGCAAGATCCAGATGGACAAGGACGGCAACGCCCTTTGGAAGAAAGGCCTGGCTGGCATCTATGATGCTTACCTTGGCGTCCCTCCGACCGAGTTCACTTACAAAGGTAAGAAGTACACACCTATGAGCTTCGCTGAATCAACGGGTCTCAACATGAACGACTACGTCAACCTGACTTCATTTACGCACCATCCTTTCTATGAACCCTTCGTCATCGAAGTGCAGGACAACTGGCGCTGGGGTCAGGCTTGGAACCTCCCCATCGACGAGTTTATGCAGGTAATGGACAATGCCATCGACAAAGGCTACCCGATTGCTTGGGGCAGCGACGTCAGCGAAGCCGGTTGGCTCCGTGGCAAGATGGCCGGTGTGGCAGTGCTGCCCGACCTCGAAGCCAAAGGTCGTGACCTCCAAGGTAGCGACATGGCTCACTGGCTGGGTATGAGCGCCGCCGACCGTAAGAAAGAAGCCATGAATGGTCCCACCCCGCAGAAGTGGGTCACGCAGAAAGAACGTCAAATCGCCTACGACAACTACGAGACTGGCGATGACCACGGCATGCTCATCTACGGCACTGCCAAGGACCAAATGGGTAACGAGTACTTCATCGTGAAAAACAGCTGGGGCGATGCTGGCCAATATAATGGCATTTGGTACGTCTCCAAGGCTTTCGTCCGTTACAAGACCCTAAACATCGTGGTCCACAAAGACGCCCTGCCGAAAGATATTGCCAAAAAACTTGGAATCAAATAATGCATTAGCATAACAATAATACTATTAAAAACTAAAACTTTAAACAGATGAAAAGATTGTCATTTATGATGGTCACGTTGTTCATTGGAACAATGGCCTTTGCCCAAAAGACTGATCAAGCCATTGACCAGTACGGCAACAAAGTGGACGTGAAGGAAGTGACTGCCTCCGACCGTGACGGCATCCTAGTCTTCGAATCGAAAGACAAAGACTACAAATTCTGGTTTGACTCCAGAGTTCAGGTCGATTTCGGCCACTATTTCGGTGCTCAAGAATGGGCCGATCCGATCGGCTCGGGCGCTAGCATCCGTCGTGCCCGTTTCGCCGTGAAGACCCAAATCACTCCCGACTGGTACGGTGAAGTGGATATGGAACTTGCCAATGGCTCCTTTGAATTGAAAGACGCTGTCGTCCGATACAACGGACTGAAGAATTGGCAATTCACTGTCGGTAGCATGAAGCCCGACTTCACCATGTCGCGCAACACTTCATCACGCTACCTCATGTTCATGGAACGCCCGATGGTGATTAACGCCTTCGCGCCTAGCCGTCACCTCGGTGTTTTCGCCAAGTATAGCAACAAATACTTCTTCGGTAGCGGCAGTATTCTGTTCCAAGAGATTGAAGGTCAAGAAACTCGCGACTATGTGGAAGCTAACAATAAGGACTATGGCATGGACGAAGGACTTTCCTACGTCGGCAAGGTCGTGGTCCGTCCCGTGAACGAGGCCAACTATGGCATCCACATCGGTGGTGCTGTTATGTATGACGCCCCTAAGACCTCTGATGAGTTTGGTGCTTATGCCGGTACCCGCTTCAGTTGCCGCAACACCACCAACATCAGCCGCAAGAAATACATTGATACCGATGATATCAAGAACACCGACCACAACCTCATCGCCACTGCCGAACTCGCCGGTCACTATGACGGCCTCCGTCTTGAAGGTGCTTGGGTTTCAGACTGGACCTATATGAACCCTGAAAAGGTCGCTCTTGACAAGCCTTATCACTTCCAAGGTTGGTATGTCGAAGGTGCCTGTCTCCTCCTTGGCGGCAAGCAGAGCTATGACTCCGATGGTGCCAAATTCAACCGCGTACGTCCTGGCCGCAACTGGGGCGATGTAGAACTCGTTGCCAAATATGAGTTCCTTGACATGAACGACTACGAAGGCCGTGGTGAAAATGCTATCTTCGGCGGTTCTGCTGAACTCTATGGCGCTGGCCTTAACTTCTACTTCAGCAAGAATGTGAAGATTGCCCTCAACTACCAGTATGTTAACAACGACCGTTACGCTAATGGCAAGGGCAAACTTTATTGCGGTCTCGATGCCGACGGCAATGCCACCAAGGACTTCACCAAGGTCGCCTCTCCCGATGGCGAGGCTGGTGTGAACTACCACATGCTACTGGCCCGTTTCCAGGTTGCTTTCTAATTTAACTAATGTCTAACTTATTAAAATAAAGAATAATATGAAAAGAATAATGTTCGTGGCTTTGGCCTTGATAATCGGCCTGGCCTCCTGCGTTAAGGATAAACAATATGCAGGCATTACTATATCAAACGTCAGTTATAGTCCTACAGCTGTTACCGAGTATTCCGATGTCACAGTATCGGCTACCATCACCAGTTTCAAGGATTTTGTCGCTACTTTGGTGTATTCGGCTGGCCCAGATAGTAGAGCCATCGAAGTCCCTATGGTAGTTTCGGAAGAGAATATTTACACCGCTGTCATCCCAGCCCAACCTGATGGTACCAAAGTGAATTTCTATGTCATGGCCAAAAACGACGTGGCAGAAGCAGTTTCTCCCGCCATGGAGTATGAAGTGGGCGCTGTCGCTGTCGACTATAGCCATTTGCGCCTCAACGAGCTTAACGGCAATGACAAGTTCATCGAAATCTACAATGGTGGTGCCGAAGCCATCAACCTGAATGGCGTCTATATCGAGAAGGACGGTACACAGAACTGGGTTGCCGACAATACAGTTGCCATTGGTGCTGGCGAGTACCTGCTGCTCTATAGCGAGGATGTCATTGCTGACCATGAAGGTTATCCCGAGAGCTTGATCTTCCACAGCGGCCTCTCCGCCAAGAAGAACGTCCGCGTCCAACTCTTCACGCCCGCAGGCGCTTCCATCGACGACTTCAACCTGACCGCCATCGAGCTAAACGGCGAGGCATATGGCTATGCCGGCAACCAAGCCCCGGCTTCCTACAGCCGCAATGCTGATGGTAATTGGTACTATGCCGATGCCACTCCAGGTGCTGCGAATGTTGACGGTGCCAATATCGTCCTCGGCCTCGAAGGTGGCGATGTGCCGCCCACTCCTGAGCAGCCCGACTACACCAACATTGTCCTCAACGAGTTGAACGGCACCGACAAGTTCATCGAACTTTACAATATGGGCAGCCTCGACCTTGTTTTAACCGAAGGCATGTATCTGGAAAAAGACGACAAGACCGACCCTGTCTGGGTATCCGACGGCACTATCACCGTTCCTGCCCATGGTTATGTAGTGCTCTACAGCGAGGATCTCCTCAATCCAGATGAGCCGCAATATCCTGAATCAATTGTCTTCCACAGCGGTCTTTCAGCAAAAAAGACAATCCGTTTCGTCCTCTTCATGCCTGACGGCACCCAGAGAGACATCTTCACCAGAGGCACCACTGGCGAATGGGGACAGACTATTTCTGCCGTTGAAGGCTCCTACGCCCGCACACCCGACGGTGGCGACTGGAAGCTGGCCGACCCGACCCCGGGCGAAGCCAACCCCGCCACTGGCGAAGACATCCCACAGGAATAAATTTGGCTTTTAGCTATTAGCCATTAGCCGTTAGCTATTGCCAACCATGTCGCTGGCTAATAGAAAAGAAGAAATGAAAATCGGCGAAGTGTCGAAGCCGAGATTTGAGTTCCGCTCCTTCGGACAGTGCTTCTGCGAGGCCCACAAACGCATGGCCCGCCTGTCGATGCCTGTCCCCGAGAAGGTTTGGGAGCGCCTCAGCGACGAGATTTACATCATCTCCCGCAAAAACGACATCAACAACACCAAGATACGCGACGGCAAGATGGACATCAAGACCTTCGTGCAAAGCGTCGACGGCCTCGAGCAATGGAATCCTTTGATGAAGGGCGAGTTCCCCATCAGCCGCGAGGTGCTCGAGAAGGAAGTGTTTCCCGCTTTCATGGTCGAAATGCCAAAGCTGACCAAGGACACCTACACCTACGAAGAGTTCATAGCCATGGTGAAGGCTAACCCTGACCTAGCAGCTGTGCGTGTCCACAAGCGCCGCTTCGGCTACATGGTCAACGACACCATCTGCGAGTTTGGCGAAGTCCTCATCAACGGTGCCAAGGTGGTAACAATCAACTCTGAGTCGACCGAGATTGAGGACATCAAGAAGACCATCAAGGACTGTGGCCTCGAAGGTGTCGAAAACATCAACTATTTACAAGCAATCAAGCGCGTCATCGGCATGTCCGACAAGCCGCTGGCAAACGAATAAACGACTATGGCACAAGAGATTGAAAAAAAATTTTTGGTAAAGGGTGACTTCAAGGCCGAGGCTTTCAAAGCCACGCGCATCACCCAAGGCTATCTCAGCAGTGTGCCCGAGCGCACCGTCCGCGTGCGTGTGAAGGGCGACAAGGGCTTCATCACCATCAAAGGCATTGGTAACGCCTCTGGCGCCGCCCGTTTTGAATGGGAAAAGGAAATCCCTGTCGAGGAAGTACAACAGCTCCTTGAAATCTGTGAGCCTGGTGTCATCGACAAGACACGCTATCTTGTTAAGAACACCGATGGCAAGCACACCTGGGAAGTCGACGAGTTCTATGGCGACAACGACGGTCTCACCGTCGCCGAAGTCGAGCTCACCGATGAAAACGAACCTTTCGACAAGCCTGCATGGCTTGGCGAAGAGGTCACCGGCGACCCCAAGTATTTCAACTCCATGTTGATGAAGAATCCTTATAAAAACTGGAAATAATTGAATTGTGGGGACGTGGAAACGTCCCCACTTCTTTAAACTCTAAACTATCATGGCATTCGACCCGCTAGATATGAACAATTACAAAGTGGAAAAACTGCCCAAGATGCAGAAATCCAACTTTGAGAAATGGATGGCTCGCCTCGGTGGCCCCTTGGCCATCATCGCTTTCGTCTTGATTTATTGGTGCTGCCATATCGGCTTCATCGATAATCTGAATACCGAAATGTTGACCGAAAAGGCCTTGAAACGCTGTAATGACATCGGTTTGGCGGAATTCCTCCGCACCAACTACGCCATGCTCGCCATCTTTGTTGCGGGTCTCATCCTATGGATGACAGAAGCCATCCCCAACTACCTGACTTCCTTGTTCATTATCCTCGGCATTGTGCTCTGCAATGTCACCACACAGAAGGAAGCTTTAGCCCAACTTGGTCATCCTGTGATGTGGCTGAACATCCTTTCCTTCGTGTTGGCAAGCATGTTGGTCAAAACACAGTTTGCCAAACGCTTAGCTTTAGCTTTTGTCATCAAGTTTGGCAAGAGCGCCAAAGGTGTCCTTTGGAGTTTCTTGGTCATTAACTTAGTTCTTTCGGCTTTCATCTCTGCCACAACGGTGAAAGCCACCATCATGCTCCCCATCTTCATGACAGTTTGCGCCATCTACGGTGCATCAAATGGTAACCGCAACAACTTCGGCCGTAACCTCGTCATCCAAAACCTGTTTCAAGTTAACATCGGCGCGAATGCCTTCTATACAGGTAGTGGAGCCCATTTGCTGGCCATCTCACTCATCGCAGGTTTTGTGGGCAGCTGCGACTTCGGCTATGCCGATTGGCTTATCTCTTGCGGTCCAATGAGCCTCCTCATTCTGATTATTGGCCTACTGCTTGGCATCTATGTCTTCTTCCCGATGAAGAAGGAAGAGCAAGTGCCCCAAATTGAGGGTGGTTTAGAACGTTTGAAGGAAGAGCTTAAAGCTATGGGCAAGATGAAAGCTGAGGAATACAAGGCCGTGGCAATTTTCGTCCTGGTATTATTCTTATGGGTCACTAAGGGCACCTTCCACAACATTGACGAAACCATCGTCGCTCTGTTAGGTGCTGTCTTGGCATTGCTGCCAGGCATTGGCGTAGTGAAATGGAACGATGTGGATATTCCTTGGCATTTGATGCTGTTCTCCGCAGGTGCCTATACATTGGGATCAGGGCTCAATGCCACCGATCTACCCAACACAATGGTCAATGCAGCATTCGATAGCCTAGGCATTACCGCCAATACACCTTTCTGGGTACTGTATGTCATCCTTACTTTCTTGATGATGTATTCAGGCCTGATCTTCCAAAGCAAGACGATCCGTACCATGGTCTTCGTACCCATTGCTTTAGGAGTGGAGGCGCGTTTTGGTTTCCCGGTCATGAGTCTTAGTCTCCCTGTGGCTATGCTTATCGAGCACTGCTATGTGCTTCCCTTCAACAGCAAACCCGCCGCCTTGTTATACAACACCAACATGTACAGTCAAACAGATGCCTTCAAGTTTGGCATCACCATGATGACCATTTCGTGGGTGCTGATTCTCGTATGGGGCGAAACCGTGCTCCATTGGTTGAACATCACACCGGGACTGTTCTTCCTGGAATAAAACAAAGAGAAGCCGCTCTCTTACAACATATTATTTTTTAATTTGCTCGAAGCCCTTACCGTATGCTCCCATCACGGTGTTCATCGTCATGAAAGCCTTGGGGTCTTCGTCTTTTACAATCCGTAAGATATGCTGCGACTCACGCTTGTGGGCCACCACCATCAGGATGGGGCCTTCGTTCTTCGTGTACCATCCAGTGCCGTTGATCATCGTCACACCACGCTGCATCTCGTTGGCAATACGTTCGGCCACCTTATCAGGCTCTGAAGTGAAGATGAAGGCTTGGACCGTTTGTTTGTTACCCGTCAGTACCAGGTCGATGCAATAGCTGCAAACACCCATCACCACACAACTGTAGATGAAGTCTTCGACAGTGTTGCCCACGATGAAACCGCAGGCGATGATAATGATGTCAAGGATGAGGATGACACGTCCTTGCGAGATGTTGCGGTATTTGCAAACGATCATGGCAATAATGTCGGTGCCGCCCGTGCTACCCCCTTGTGTGAAAGCCACGCCGATGCTCAAGCCTGCCAAGCCGCCACCGAGGATGGCCGCGAGGAAATGATCACTGACGAAAGGCTGCATTGTGCCAGCCATCATCGGGTCAGTGATGAAATGCTGCAACAGCGACATGAACACCGAAGCCATGATGATGGAATAGGCGGTCTTGATACCAAATCCCACGCCGATGATTTTCAACGCAATGAGTAGCAGAATGGCGTTAATGACGAACACGGTAATACCTGTGGAAATACCCGTGCCCCAATACACCAAAGCCGCGATACCGCTCACGCCACCGCCCATAAGGTGATTGGGAATGAGAAAGGCAGTCCAGCCCAAGCACATAGTAAACAATGCCAAGGTGATGACAACATAACGCTTCACCTCGGCCAATACGGTTTTCTTGTCTGCTTTCATAACAAATTGTTTTTATGCGGCAAATGTAGGGATTATTTGATTTAAAACAAAATAGCCTCCTCAAAAATGAAGAGGCTTTTGGGGTACCCGAGGCCGGGCTCGAACCGGCACGCCTTTAAAGGGCAAGGGATTTTAAGTCCCTCGTGTCTACCAATTCCACCACTCAGGCACTTACACAAAAA
>CACZER010000006.1:0-57641 GCA_902780195.1 uncultured Bacteroidia bacterium | reverse complement strand
AGGGCAAAAATACAAATTCTCCATAAAATTACTACCTTTGCAGCCCGAAAATAACACCTTATTATAATATGATCACCCAAGACCAACTTAAAGACTTATGTAAGAGGATTGATGCCTTGAGGAGGTATCTTTGACGTCGACAAACGTACCATTGAAGCACAAGAATTAGACGAAAAGACGCAGGACCCGCAGTTTTGGGCCGACCCCAAGGCCGCCGAAGCCACCATGAAGAAGGTGCGCGAGGTGAAGGGATGGCTCAACGGCTACAAGGAAGCCGAAGACGCCGGTAATGACCTCACCGTGCTCTTCGACTTTGCCAAAGAAGGCGAAGCCACCGAGGAGGAAGTGGATGAGCAGTACAACGCCACCCTTCAGATCGTGGAGAACCTGGAGTTCAAGAACATGCTGCGCGAGGAAGCCGATCCGATGAGCGCCGTGTTGAAAATCAACGCAGGCGCGGGCGGCACCGAAGCGCAGGACTGGGCACAGATGCTCATGCGCATGTATATGCGTTACGCTGAAAACCACAAGTATAAACTCACCATCTCGAACCTTTTGGAGGCTGACGACGCCGGCATCAAGCAGGTGACGATGAAACTCGAAGGCGACTACGCCTACGGCTACCTGAAAGGCGAGAACGGCGTGCACCGACTGGTACGTGTCAGCCCCTACAACGCTCAAGGCAAGCGCATGACCTCGTTTGCCTCAGTGTTTGTCACTCCTCTTATCGACGACACCATCGAAATTGTCGTTGAGCAGTCACGCCTTTCGTGGGACACCTTCCGCAGCGGCGGCGCTGGCGGCCAAAACGTCAACAAGGTGGAATCGGGTGTTCGTTTGCGCTACCAATACAAAGATCCCTATACCGGCGAGGAAGAAGAAATCCTCATTGAAAACACTGAGACCCGCGACCAGCCGAAGAACAAGGAGAATGCTTTGCGCCTCTTGAAGTCGCAACTCTACGATCGCGAGATGCGTCACCGCATGGAAGAACAGAACAAAATCGAAGCGGGCAAGCTGAAGATTGAATGGGGCAGTCAGATCCGCTCCTACGTCTTCGACGACCGTCGAGTGAAAGACCATCGCACCAACTACCAGACCTCTGACGTGCAAGGTGTCATGGACGGTAACATTGATGCGTTTTTAAAAGCATATTTGATGGAATTTGGCGGAAAGAAAGAATAATTAAAGCAGTTTCAACTAAAATAAAAAACACAATGAAAATTCTAACCATCATCACCATGTTTTTGGCCCTGTTAGCCAAAGACCCGACTCCAGCCATTCAACAATTTGTGAAGACCTATTTCCCAAAAACCACCATCCTTTTCACCCAACGCGATGAAGGTGAATACGAGATGAGACTGAGCGACGGAACGGAAATCGAGTTTACCCGCAAAGGCGAATGGAAACACATCGATTGCAAGCACTCTAACGTTTATACTAGCGTGCCCGATGCACTCATTCCTGCTGAAATCACCAACTATGTGAAAGCCAGTTTCCCCGATGAAGATATCATCAAAATCGACAAGGATAGAAGAGACTGGGAAATCGAATTGAGCAACAGACTGGAAATCAAGTTTGACAAAAAATTCCGTGTCCTCGAGTACGACGACTAAGGTTTTTCACAAACCAACCATCAAGCGGCTTGAAATCTTTCAGGCCGCTTTTGTTTTTTTGCGGTGACTTTACAATATGTATCTCAAAAAACGTATTTTTGCAGCCATATAAAACGTGTATTATGATCACTTTCTTTATCGCTTTGGCCGTCCTCATTCTCGGCTATTTTGTATATGGAAAGCTCGTCGAGAAGATCTTTGGCATCGACCCGCAACGCCCCACCCCTGCCACAACCATGGCCGACGGCGTCGACTATGTGCCGATGAAGCCATGGCGTATCTTCTTGATCCAGTTCTTGAACATCGCTGGTGTAGGTCCCATCATCGGAGCCATCATGGGTGCACAGTTTGGCACGGCGTCCTTCCTCTGGATTGTGTTGGGAAGCATCTTCGCTGGTGCCGTCCACGACTATCTCGCCGGCATGATCTCGTTGCGTGATAAGGGTGCAAGCCTGCCCGAAATCCACGGCACCTACTTGGGCAATGGGGCCAAACAAATTATGCGCGCCTTCACCATTATCTTGATGATTTTGGTCGGCGTGGTCTTCGTCAACACCCCTGCCACACTACTGAATGCCAACTTCACGCAAGGCTGGAATCCCTACATCTGGATCATCATCATCCTAGTTTACTACCTGATTGCCACTCTCCTACCTATCGACAAGCTCATCGGCAAAATCTACCCCATCTTCGGCATCCTGTTGTTGGGCATGGCTGTTGCCATCTTCGTGGCTTTCCTCATCTACAAACCTGAGATTCCCGAGTTGTGGAGCGGCATGCAAAATCGCCATCCTGATGCGGCCAACAACCCCATCTTCCCGATGATGTTCATCAGCATCGCCTGCGGTGCCATTTCTGGTTTCCATGCCACACAATCGCCCTTGATGGCGCGTTGCATGGTGAATGAGAAGCAAGGTCGCCCGATTTTCTACGGCGCCATGATTACAGAAGGCATTGTAGCTTTGATCTGGGCCGCTGCCGCTGCCTATTTCTTTGGTCCCGACAGCGTCGTCGACGTTACAGGCAAGAGTGGTGCCGCCATCGTAGGTATCATCGCCAACACTTGGTTTACCCCTGTCATCGCTACCATCACCATTTTGGGTGTTATTTCAGCTGCCGTCACCTCTGGCGACACAGCATTGCGTTCGGCACGACTCATCATCGCCGACTTCATGCACTTCGACCAGAAGCCCATCAAGAACCGCCTGATTGTCGCCATTCCCATGTTTGCTGTCACGGCAGCCATCCTGGTCTACAGCATCTCCAATGCCAAAGGCTTCCAAGTCATCTGGCGTTACTTTGCTTGGGCCAACCAAGTGTTAGCCACGGTGACACTTTGGGCCATTTCGGTTTACTTAGCCAAAAACAAAAGCAAGCTGTGGTATCTCATCACCCTCATCCCCGCCCTCTTTATGACCATGGTGACGGGATGTTTCCTCTTCGTAGCCAAGGCTACTGATGGCGGACTCGGTTCCATCCTGCCACGCCCTGTGGGCTACGGCATTGGCGCGGCCATCACCTTGTTAGGGCTGGTGTTGTTTTACATATGGAAAAAACGCCAAAACCGTCTATTAAACGTCTAATGACCATCTAACCCATACTAAAAAACAAACGATGAAAAGAACATTAATGACTCTATTGGTAGGCCTGATGGCCAACGTGGCTTTCGCTGAGAGCATCCTGACCGAAGGCTTCGAATACGCCAATCAAGATTTCCAAACGCCCATCGGATGGACTTGTGACGACAATTCTTGGCTTTGTGGATACCAAGAAAAAGACCATAACCGTATCCCTCATTCAGGCAATTGGTACGCCTTTACCAATGACGAGGAAGCATGGATGTTCATGCCGCTGAGCCTATTCAACCGAATGGACTATCGTTTTATCTGCTGGGCCATTTCTGACGGAACCTTTCAACTGGAATTCTGGGCAGGCAACGAATCCAACCCTGACAACATGCACACGCTTCTGCTATCAACCTCCGTCAGTAGCGGGAACTATGAAAAGTTTTCCTCCTATGTCGACAGCATTCCAGATGGATGTAATTACATCGCAATACATGCCCTTGCAAGCCCCGGCGCCTCGTATCTCACTATCGACGATATTGAAATTGACATGGTCCAACAGTATGATTTTGAGGCTGTAACCATCAGTAATGACACGGCGATGTATCCCGGCACACAGGCTGTATTTCGTTATATTGTCCACAACACCGGTTACGACCCCATCGACATCACGGCACATCCTTCCAACGAATACTTCACTGACTTCAGCTGCTATGCAAACGGCATCAGCGGCATGACCTTCCCAACACAACCCGACGAAACCGTCGAGGTGGTCTTCTATGCCACACTACGACCTGAGGTGGAGCCAGGTTCGGTGGTTTGGCTCGACATCATGATGACCATCCCTTGTGGTTGCAACACGGCCATGGCCACCTTCTGGGTGACGCCCCTTGCGCCGACACAAGTGTATGAAAACCTTCCAAACATCAGCATCTATCCCAATCCAGCACTGCATCACGTCACCATTGAGATGGAAGGGTTAGAGCGAGTTTGCGTCTTTGACGAAACGGGTAAAATGATAAAGAGCGTCCCCACAAACGGAAACGCCCTTCAACTTGATCTTACCGATCTGAAAGCCGGTTATTACTTCATTTCAGCCAAGACACGTTCCACTTCTTCTTTCGTGAAGCCAATCTTGAAAATGTGAGTCGGTTGCAGGTGATAGACCTCATGCTCGGCATGGAAGCGTTTCTCACCTCCACCTGTGACATTTAACATCACCATGTCGTCAGCTTTCACCATTTTCTTTTCTATCGCCTGCTGCAATGAAGCGGTAGCTACGGCAGCGGCATGGTAGATATCGATACCTTCCGTTTCCTCAAACAGCATTTTGGCCGCATCCGCCTCAGCATTGCTCACCGCGAGGATGTCGCCGTTCGTGTCTTTCAAGGCATCATAGAGTCCACCTGCCAAACCATAAGGCGGCTTGCGATTGGACAGCACCGGAGCGCAAATCTCCGCTGCATCCTTGCGGGCCTGATCAGCATCGTATGGCAAAAGTGCCCTTGAGTCAGCCTTCCAAGCCTCATACATAGGCAGGAAAGGCTTGTTTTGTGAGACCATCAGACGGGCTTTGTTGGCACCAAAGCGTCCATCCTCGATGAAACGCAAGTTGGCCTCCCATGCCGCGATGGCACCCGTGCCACTACCAACAGCCTGGAAGTAGAAATCAGGCGTGCGGCCGATGAAGGTGGTGGCCGACATCATCGTGGTACCCATGCCGTCGCGCCGGGCGATGTTCTTGGCACCGCCTTCGGCAAGGTAGCCATCCAACTCACAGACCACATTCGAAAGGTTGATGGCATCAAAATAATCACTGCCCGATTCGGTAGTGATGAGTTTCACACATGGATTCAAAGGTTTGTCGAACCACAAGGCCTTGATATTGTCTTGCGGCACACAAAGCAGCAACTTGATGCCATTGTCGGAGCACACCTTGGCAAAGGCACGAGCGGTATTACCTGCCGATGCCACAACAAGAACCTTGTTCCTCTGCTCCTCGCCTAAACGGGCACAAACCGAGAAAGCTTCCATCTCTTTAAAGGAGCAGGTCGTCATCTTGGCGCCACGTTCTGGCCACCAACCGTTAAAGGTAATATAAAGATTCCGCAGGCCGAGACGACGAGCAAGTCCCTCGCTCTTATAGGTAATAGGCTCAGAAGGATGGTTCAACATGGTCTTGATAGGCAACCAGTCGGCATAACGGTACAAACCCAAGCAAGCCCCTTCCTTAACATCGAGCTGTTTGTTTTCATAGACAGGACGCACCATGCTTGGTGTGGGACATTCCTTGTCGTCCAAAGTCCAACCTTCGTCATCGAAAACTCTGCCTGTGGCAACAGTCTTAAGTTGGTATTTAGTAGCGGTAAAAATCATAGACTTATCTTTTTATGCCCTGCAAAAATAAAAAAAGTAAATGTTATTACAGTAAATAATCGTACTAATTTTATCCGCCGAAGGGAAAAGGAGCAAAAGGGCTTATGGAAGGAAAAGACAGCTGTCGCCATAGCTCAAAAATCGAAAATCATGATCGAGAGCAAAGCGATAGCATTCCTTCCAACGCTCTCCGATGAGTGCTGAGACCAACAGAAGCAAGGTGCTCTTCGGTTGGTGGAAATTGGTAATCAGCCCAGTGATGACATGCATTTTGTAGGAAGGCGCTATCATCAAGGCAGTGCTGGCCTCGAGACGGGTCAAGTCATGTTTGTCGAGATAATCCAATATCAGCTGCAAGGATTCCGATGTCTTCAAAGCTTCATGCGCTTCGTATGGATACCATTGTTCAACATGCAAAGGACGGAGAGCAAGGCCTTGTTCTTTCAGCATCATGCCAATCCAATAGAGGCTTTCCAAGGTGCGCGTGCTAGTGGTGCCCACGGGAACGACGGGTTTCCCTTCATGGTCAATCAGATTTTGTATCAATGACCTGCGCACGATGATGGTCTCCGAATGCATGGCATGTTCTCCGATGGTGTCGGTAGCCACCGGACGGAAGGTTCCAGCGCCCACGTGTAGCGTCACCTCATCGAAGTCAAAACCTTGTTCACGAAGGGCTTCCATCAGAGGTCTTGTAAAATGCAGGCCTGCTGTAGGAGCAGCCACTGAGCCATCGTAACGGGCAAATACAGTCTGATACCGGTCGCGATCCTCGGGCTCGGCATCACGGTGAAGATAGGGCGGCAAAGGAATCTCGCCGGCAGCCTCAAGGACAGTGGCAAACGGAAGTGTCGAAGGTGTCCATGAGAACTCGATTTCGGCATATTGGTCGTTTTGCGACAGACGTTCCGCGTAAAGGGTTACCTGCGCACCTCCTGCCACGAGTTCCATCGACAGCCTCCCTTCTTTCCATCGCTTCGAATTGCCAATCAAGCACTTCCATCGTACAGGAGAGGCTGCCGCAAAAGCCACCTGATAATCCTCATCGGGCTCAAGGCAAAACACCTCAATACGCGATCCCGTAACCTTGTGAAATTGCAAACGAGCCCGAATCACCTTTGTCTCGTTGAATACCAAAAGGGCTTCATCAGGAAGGAAACCACCTATGTACTTAAATTGGGATTCTGCTATCTTATTGTCTTTCAACACTAAAAGCTTTGAAGCATCGCGCTCGGCCAAAGGATATTTGGCAATGCGTTCCTCTGGCAAAGGATAGTCATATTCTTCTATGCAAATATGCTTAACGTCGTTCATCGTCGAAAATTTGCGCAAAGGTAGGGAAATCTTTAGATTCGACTATACGAAGTGTTTCAATTATTACCTATTTTTGCAAGGTGATAGACAAAGAAAAGAAATGAATACCATGCAGATTGCCTTAACCCGTGAGTTCCTGCTGAAGTTCCTAAAATTCGGCGTGGTGGGCTTCTCAGGCGTGTTCGTCAACTTTGGCATCACCTATGTCTGCAAGGAATGGCTCAAATGGAACAAGTACCTTAGTAACATCCTAGGCTTTGTCTTCGCTGCCACCACCAATTACATCCTAAACCGGCTTTGGACATTCCAAAGCGACAATCCTCAGATTGGCACCGAATATGCCAAATACTTTTTCATTTCACTAGTAGGCTTGGGTATTGACACCTTGACCGTGTATCTGCTCAACGGCAAACTGAAATGGAATTTCTACCTCAGCAAGGTTTTCGCCATCGGTTTCGCCACGCTGTGGAACTTTTTTGGCAACCTCTTGTTTACCTTTGCGTAAACTACAGGAACTTCTCCAAGAACACGAAAGGCATCAGCGACTCCACGCCATCAAACACCATGATGGGGCCTGTCTCGCCTTGGCACAGCACCCTTAAAGGCCGTTTCGACACATGCTCCGCCTCTACCATCACCTGCCGACAGGCTCCGCAGGGAGCGACAGGTTCGTCAATGTGTTTCGACGCCGAATAAGCTGTAACCGCCAACGCCTCAAACGCCACGCCCGGATATTGCGCCATGGCGGCGAACATCGCCACCCGTTCAGCGCACAAGCCGCTGGGATAGGCAGCGTTCTCCACATTGTTGCCTAAAACGACAACGCCATTGGCCAGACGCACTGCCGCACCAACATTGAACTTGGAATAAGGTGCATAGGCATTTTTGGCCGCCTCATGAGCTTGGCATAACAGCTCTGCATCCTTGGGGTCCAGCTCCTTGGGGTCGTCACAAACAATGTAGGGGCAAACAAATTGATCCTTTCTCATATTATTTCTTTTTAGTTTCTTCCATTTCAATGCTTCCTTCCCTAGAGCTAGGATAGACAAAGAACAGGAACGCATAGAAAAATGCAAACAACGAAGCTCCCGCCTGGGTTTCAAATGTGTCCTCAGGAAACATTGACAAAGCCATGATACATATGAAAACCGTGATCAAATACGTCCTATACTTTCGAGAAGACAACCACGGGTAAAACAGTACGAGCAACAATAGCGACAAACCCACCAAGCCAAAAGCCACTGCTATGGCAAGATACTGGTTGTGTGCCCTAAAACGAGAGTCCTTATTCAACGGAGAATTGATTTCTTCGTATGCTTGGGCAAAAGCCTGAGGCACATCGCCCGTACCTACACCAAAAAGCCAATGATGTTTGACAATGTGCAATGACGCCCTGGTGAACTCGATACGTTGCGACACGGACCCCCCGTTAGGGTTGTTGTAACGACGATACTTGCTATATTCAAACAAGGTTGAAGAAAGGCGTGCTCGCAGTCCAGGATGAAGCCAGTTGTTATAGTTAGCTTCTCCTTTTTCCACATTCCGTATGTCTTCCTCGCTGAGTGCCATGACGCCCTCGGCATCCTTGCGCAGCCCTTTGGAGGTAAGGTATCGCGCCAAAGTGGGTTCCAACCGTTGTCCATTCAATGCCTTGCCGTCCAAGGGCAAGTCACTACGCTGCGACCATGTCTCATAAAGCTCTTTTTTGCAATAATAAAGCCCCACATACCTGCCATCCTCAATGGGATTGTAGACCGTGTCATGCCAATAGTAGTTGCCCGATGCGGTTTTTTTGTCCAAAGTGGCGAAATCCACCGTTTCCACTTTCAGCAATGGCTTCAGAAAATGCGACACAAGCCCCACTCCCAATGCCAGGATGGCCACAGTGACGACAACCATGGCAACATGCCAGGAACGACTCTTTTTCCATCGCCATGCAGCATAAAAAACAGAGACAAAGACGACAGCGGCAAGGATGATATAACCTGACAATGACTCAAAGATATAAATCTGATAGACAAACCAGAACAACAAAAGCCACTTCAGGAAATTGTCCAATGCGACTTTCACGCCAAATGCTGGAACGCCTTTCGTTTTGGGGACACGGTCTCTATAAAGATAATATCCGATAATCGCCATACTAAATACGATATTCAGGCAGAAACGGATATGGCTAATGAAACGCGAAATCTCACGAACATCTTCGTATTCTCTTCTTATATAGGTAAAGAAACTGAACTGCGTGGCCACAAACACCGAAAGCACGTAAACAAGCATCACCAGATTGACGCGCTTGCGGTCAAGGGGCGGCATTGACGAAAGGATGAAAGGCAAGACCAAAATAGGCAATTTGACACGCAAGTCCCTCAAGGCATACTGAAAATCGCTGGTATAAAGCAGACCCACAACATGCAGTAGATAAAAGGAGACCAATAGGATGGCTATCTTATTGTGCACAAAACTGGAGAGCTTGCTTCGGAATGATTTTGTGCAAACACCATCAATGATCCAGACGCCGGCGAGCCAAAACTGTGACAGGCCCATCAGGAATGGCGACAAGGTAAGGCCTACAGCCATCATCAGCAGACCCAAAAGGTAGGCCTGATTCAGATAGGGCCGTATGGAAGCCTTTAACGTCATCACTTGCCACTCAATATTTTATGGTACTCGTCTTCCCCTTTTGTATTCAACAAAATCTCAAACGCCCGCTCCAAATCGGGATCGTTCTGCAAAGAAGCAACGATCCTACCCTTCTGATAATAATAGCGTCCGACGATCTCAGAGCGCAACAGCTCTTCGATATCTTTGCGATTATTGAGCAAGTCGTTGTCCTTTTCTGCAGCCAAATTCTTCTCCAACAAATCGATTTGCGGTTTAATCTTGTCGAGATAGCCTTCTTGTTTGGCGGTTTTCTTAAGTTTCTCAATGGCCTTTTCACTTTCTGTGGTATAAGTGAACTTCTTGTCTTTCACAAATTGCATGAAATCCTTGTAGGTGGCTTCATCGATTTGGAAACGATCGGCCGAGTCGATGCTCTTGTGCTCACTATAATACTTATTGGCGTAATCAAAGATATAATTCTTGCCATACAGATAAGCCGTCACAGTAGCGTAGACATTACGGTCCACTTTCACATCGGGCGTGATGCCATGGCCTTCATAAACGATGCGACCGCCAGCCGTCTTGAACGCCTTGCCTAGTGTATCCAACTTCTGAGTAGTGTCTTTTTTATGCGAATAATCAATTTCCTGGATGCAACGGCCGCTGGGGATATAGTAATGGGCCACTGTAACTTTCATTTGGGTGTTGTAACTCAACGGAAGGATATTCTGAACCAAGCCTTTGCCAAAGGTGCGCTGGCCGATGATCACGCCACGGTCGTAATCTTGGATGGCACCTGCCACGATTTCGCTCGCCGAGGCGCTATTGCCATCCACCAATACAGCCAAAGGGATTTCAAGGTCGACAGGGTCGTTGGTGGTAGGATGCACGCTACAGGCCGTCGGGGTCTTACCTTTCATCGACACTACAGGTTTGCCTTTGGGAACAAACAAATTGACAATGTCGACCGCCTCGTTCATCAAGCCACCTCCGTTACCGCGCAAGTCGAGGATGAAGCCTTTTAGCTTATGGCTTTTCTTCATGGCGACCAGCTTCTCTTTCATTTCCTTGGCCGCATCACGGGTGAAGCCGCTCAATGAAAGGTAGGCGATGCCATTGTCGAAAACGGTATAATACGGAATATTGTCGATTTTAACCTTTTCGCGCTTCAGCTTCTTCTCTATAGGTTTGTCAACACCGTAACGCTGTATCTTCAAGGTCACCTCTGTGCCAGGCTGTCCTTTCAAAAGCTCACTCACTTCGGCGGTGTTTTTCTTCTTGCAGTCGACGCCATTCACCGAAAGGATGATATCGCCTGCAATCAGCCCCTCTTTTTGGGCCGGCCATCCATAATAAGGTTCCGAGATGCGGGTGAATTCACCATCGTATTGGATCAAGGCGCCGATACCGCCATACTCTCCTGTGGTCATGAAACGGGCATTCTCGATATCCGATTCGGGGATGAAAACAGTATAAGGGTCAAGACCAGAAAGCATGGCCTTGATGGCGGCCTCGTTGAGTTCACCTGGGTTGATTTCATCGACATAATTGAGGTTGAGCTCACGCATGAGGCTATTATAGATGTCGATGCTCTTGGCAATCTCAAAATTATTCTGCTTTTCCTGGGCAATCATACCCAAAGGCAGCAGCAGCGCCAAAACCAATGTAAGGAGAGATATTTTCTTCATATTCAATTATTTATTTCAAGATTTCAAAATACAAAAACCCGCCCCAAGCATTACGGGACTGGGTCATAGCCACTACCGCCCCATGGATTGCATGACAGCACACGCTTGACAGTAAGCCAACCACCTTTAAAGAAGCCGTATTTGCTGATAGCCTCGATGCCATAATTGGAACAAGTGGGTGTATACCTGCAGCTTCGTCCTATGAAAGGCGATAAAGTGACCTGATATAACCTAATTAACAGGATGAGTCCTTTAGCGGGCAGTTTTATGACGCTTTTCAAAAGCTTTTTCAATTTCATGGATGGCTTTTTTCGTCTTGTTGAACATTTCATCAAAAGAATGGATGACCGTAGCCGTATAGACTAACGCCACATCCACCGAAATATTATCCTTTTGGCAGATATTATATAAGGTAATCTTGTTTTTACGCCACGCTTCGCGTATGAGGCGTTTGACACGATTCCGCTTAAAGGCGTGATGAAAACGTTTCTTTGAAACGGAAACCAGCAGCCTGACGGTCACAGGACGGTCGCCACAATCATGAAACAAATAGATGACGCGATAGGGGTATGAGGAGAAGCCCACGCCTTTATCGAACAAGGTTTCGATGTCTTTGTCCTTGTTGATCCGTTCGTATTTTGCGAGGCCCTCCTTCGCTGTCATGACAGAACGTTTTGAGAGGGCTTATTTCTTGCGGTTCTTTTTCACTTCGGCAGCAAGGAACTCCTCGATGGCCATCGTCATTGAAGGGGCCGTCTCCGTAGGAGCCTTGAAAGTCAAATCGTAGCCAGCATCAACGACGGCTTGACATGTAGCGTCACCGAAACCGGCAATACACACGTCCTTTTGCACAAATCCTGGGAAATTCGTTTTCAAGGATACAATACCAGCAGGGCTGAAGAAAACCAGCATGTCGTAATCCTCAATCTTGATGTTCTTGAGGTCGGCAGGAACCGTCCTGAACATCACGGCTTTGGTATAATTCAATTTGGCGGCTGTCAGCATCTCGGTAGTGCTGTCGGAGGTGATATCGGAACAGCAGTAGAGATACTTTTCATCGCGATGCTTCTTCATGATGTCGATCAAGTCGTTGATGGTCTGGTTACCATAAAAAACCTTACGTTTCCTATATTGAACGTAACGTTGGAGATAAAGTGCCGTCGACTCGTTGATGCAGAAATACTTCAAGGTTTCAGGAATGTTGTAACGCATCTCCTTGGCAATCCTAAAGAAATGGTCAACAGCATTACGGCTGGTCAGGATGATGCCCGTGTAGTCAGGCAATTTAATATGCTCTTGGCGAAGCTCGCTCGCCGTCACCCCGTCAAGCTTGATAAACTTCTCGAAAGTAAACGTAACGCCATATTTCTTCATCAGATCGCCATACGGTGTCTTCGAAATGTCGGCAGGTTGTGGTTGTGATACCAGGATCGACTTAATCTTCATGCTTTTCTTCGCTTTAAAACCACTATCAAATCTAGAAATATACCTCTCGCCAGTTACTTAACTCTTTAAAAGACAATACCTTTACTAAAAAACCTAAGGCCTGCTGTCAAGAGCATTGCAACCGGTGCGATTTCGAGGGCGCAAAAATACAAAAAAATATAAAACGAAGATACTTTTGTGTTAACTCTTGTCTCCACAAATTCAAAAACGAACCGCAACAAAGCGGCCAAAATGAGGATGCCGATGCCCACCCAGACGAAGGCCGTGTAAGGATTGTACAACAAAAGCAAGAGCACTGGCAGCATGGCGATAAGGCAGAGTGTGGAGATGGAAAATTGGACCGCCATCTGACGGTCGACGGTATCCTTGGCTTCAAAAAGCCAATTCACCAAACGTAAGGCGGAAAAGCGCAGCAACACCCATACCCCAACCGCAAACAAAAGGATGCCGAACACCCTGATACTATTGTATTGCACCACATCACGCGAGAAAACAACGCATGACTTTTGCAGAAACAGGGCTATGATAACGACATAAGCCATGATAAAAGAAACACCAAGGAAACTTTTGGTCGGCGTCCATTCACGCAACAGCTGGTTAGTGTGGGCTACGCCTCCAGGGACGCTCAGTATCTGGCGGAATTGTCGCGGATAAAGCTGCTTGTTGAGCACCACCAGCAGCAGGATGATGCCTATCGCCAGCAGGTTCCATCCTGCCAAAACATCATAAGTCACCCTTGGCAAGGGCGTAATGTAGCCGTTGAAGCCCGAGGTGATGAAACTGGGCACCACACTATCGCATCGGATCGTATCGGCCAAAGCGATGGAATCTGTACTTGGAAGCGGCGCTTGAAAAGGATTCTGGTAAGATATGTACGGATAATCCGGCATGGGCTTCTTTCAAATTACGCTGCAAAAATAATGGATTATTTGCAAATCGACACAAAAACTTCTTAACTTTGCATTTCAATTTCCAACATAACAACTGACAACTATTAACATCAAACTGAATAAAATGGATTTAATGCAAGAAATTATTGCCAATGCCCAAGCCAACAAGCAGCGCATTGTGCTCCCCGAGGGTGACGAGCCTCGCACCCTGAAAGCCGCCGACCGCCTTCTTGCCGATGGCGTTGCCGACATCATCCTTATCGGTCCTGCCGAAAAAATCAAGGAGATGACCGCCGAGTTCGGTCTCAAGAACATCGACAAAGCCCGCATCGTCGACCCCAAGAACAACCCCGACACGCAGAAATATGCCGACATGCTCTATGAGCTACGTAAAGCCAAGGGCATGACGCCTGAGCAAGCCAAAGACCTGGCACAAAACTTCATGTACCTCGGCATCCTGATGGTCAAAGCCGGCGAAGCCGATGGCCTCGTCAGCGGTGCTCGCAGCACCACGGGCGACATGCTACGTCCTGCACTGCAGATCATCAAGACCGTTCCTGGCGTCACCTGCGTCAGCGGTGCTTTCACTATGTTCCTTCCCGAAGGTTGTCCTTACGGCAGCAACGGCCGCATGGTCTTCGCCGACTGTGCCGTCACGCCCATGCCGACGGCTGAGCAACTGGCTGAAATCGCCATCTGCACTGCCGACACAGCTAAAGCCATTGCCAAGATTGACCCCGTCACCGCCATCCTGAGCTTCTCCACCAAGGGCAGCGCCAAACACGAGGTGGTCGACAAGGTCATCGAAGCCACCCGCATCGCCAAGGAACGCCGTCCCGACCTCGTGCTTGACGGTGAGCTGCAGGCCGATGCCGCCATTGTGCCTTCCGTAGGCGCCAGCAAAGCCCCGGGTAGCCCCGTCGCCGGCAAGGCCAACACGCTCGTGTTCCCCTGCCTCGAAGTGGGTAACATCGCTTACAAACTCGTCCAACGTCTGGCAGGAGCCGAAGCCGTCGGACCTGTGCTGCAAGGTCTCGCCAAACCCTGCAACGACCTCAGCCGCGGCTGCTCCATCGACGATGTCTACAAACTGGTGGCCATCACTTGTAACCAAGCAATTGCACAAAAACAGAAATAACCATGAAGATATTAGTCCTCAACTGCGGCAGCTCCTCCATCAAGTACCAGCTGCTGGAAATGGAAAACGCCAATTCATCGCGCCTGTTGGCCAAAGGCCTGCTTGAACGCATCGGCCTCGAAATGGGTGAGTTTACCCACAAATACAACGGCGAAAAATATTACGAACAACTTCCTATTCCGAACCACACCGAAGGCATCAAGTCGGTGCTGAAGGCTTTGGTTGACCCGAAGATGGGCGTCATCAAGGACCTGAAGGAAATCAATGCCGTCGGTCACCGCGTAGCCCATGGCGGCGAGAAGTTCACCAAGAGCGTCCTCATCGACAACCAAGTCATCAAGGGCATCGAAGACCTTTGCGACCTCGCCCCGCTTCACAACCCAGGCAGCCTGCAAGGCATCCACGCCATGGAAGAAGTGCTCCCCGGCATCCCGATGGCCGCCGTGTTCGACACCTCGTTCCACAGCACCATGCCGCCTGAGGCATACCTCTATGCTGTGCCTTACGAGTACTATGACAAATACCGTGTGCGCCGTTACGGTTTCCATGGCACAAGTCACAAATACGTGGCCGAGAAGGCCGCTGCCTTCGTAGGCAAAGACTGGAAGAAGTCGAAGATTGTGACCTGCCACCTCGGAAGCGGTGCCTCCATCGCAGCTGTCGAATACGGCAAGTCAGTGGAGACCTCGATGGGCTTCACTCCCGTGGAAGGCCTCGTCATGGGTAGCCGCACTGGCGACCTCGACCTGGGTGCTTTCATGTACATCATGGATAAGGAAGGCTATACCACCAAAGAGATGAACACGCTGGTCAATAAGAAATCGGGGCTTGTGGGCATCACAGGCGGCAAACAAGACATGCGCGACGTGCGCGCCGCCAAGGAAGAAGGTGACGAACGCTGCACCTATGCCTTCAACATGTTCGCTCACCGTGTGAAGAAATACATCGGAGCCTACATGGCCGTGATGAATGGCGCCGACATTATCGTCATGACAGGCGGCATCGGCGAGAACGCCTGGTTCATGCGCGAAGCCATCCTTGAAAACATGGAGGGCCTCGGCATCGAATACGACCGTCAGCTGAACAAGGAGACCATCGGTGATGCCGGCGTCATCTCCACGCCCAACTCAAAGGTCACCGTAGTGGTGTACCCGACAGACGAAGAATTCGTCATAGCGCAAGACACCTACAACCTTGTGACGAAATAAAGTCACTTGAACAGAAGAAAGGGCGCCAACCGGCGCCCTTTTTTCTTTATCCGCGGTCATAATGCGGCATCTCCTCGGGCAGGATGATGGAAAACTCGACAAGCCCTCCAACCACCTGCTTGGCATCATCCTCATACCAAGGTGTCTGGTAGATCAATTTCTTCTTACCCTTCTTCGAAATCGTGTAGACATTGGTGGCGGCATCGTCCAAAAGATGTCGGATGATCTGCTGCGAACGTTCGTTATGGCATTTCATCAAGTCGCGGCCTCGAGCATCGCCGTTCACCTCGATGGAACTGTCGTTTTGATAAAGAATCTCGCCATCCTTGGCGCTCACCGTGATGGCCAGATTGACCCCTTTGAAAAAATCCTTGTTTTCCATGACTAACTTCTTTGTGATTTTTTCTGCAAAGATAGAATTTTTCTAAATTTGCAGCGTTATTACAATTGTGAAGAAACTTTACCGCTATATCGTCAAATCCTTTCTGGGCACTTTCTTGTTCACGTTCTTTATCGTGATCTTCATCCTGCTCATGCAATTTCTATGGCTGTATGTCGACGACCTTGTCGGTAAAGGATTAGAATTGAAGGTCTTAGGGGAATTGTTCTTCTACATGTCCATCACTTTTGTCCCTATGGCCTTGCCTTTGGCCTTGCTGTTGGCATCCCTGATGTGTTTTGGCAACTTCGGCGAGCATTACGAACTGGTAGCCATGAAAGCTTCCGGCATCTCCATGTGGAAGGTCATGCGCCCCTTGATGTTCTTCTCATTGTTGCTCAGCGGCCTGGCCTTCATCTTTTCCAATAGCGTGATTCCGGTCGCCAACCTGAAAGGCAAGACCCTTTTGTTTGACGTGCAGCGCAAGAAACTCGCTTTCAACATCAAGGAAGGTGTGTTTTACCGCGACCTTTCCGATTATGTCATCTATGTGGACAAAAAAGGCGAAGACGGCAGTCACATCTATGGCGTGAAGATCTACGACCATTCCGACCGCATGGGCAACACGAAAATCATGTCGGCCGACTCAGGCATGATGGCACTCAGCCCGAACCAGCGTAACATCCTCTTCACCCTTTACAATGGTTACAACTACACCGACATCACAAATGTTGAAGACTACAAGAAAACGCGCCCTTTCGAAAGGATGTCATTCAAGCAGGAACAGATCAAGTTCAGTCTGAAAGACTTCGACATGACCCGCTCCAACGAGGAGATGTACAAGTCATACCAACAGATGATGAACATACGACAGCTTTCCCGTTCGCTCGACTCCTTGCAACGACGGTATGAAACAAGACAGACATCCTATGCAAAGAGTTTCTCCCACCGTTGGTCCAACTACAGCAGCCTAAGCTCTGGCAACCCTGACATAAAACTGCAACAAGCTAATGCCGACAGCATCGTTGCCCACCCCCGCACGCTCACATGGCCATTACTCGACAACTATAGCGGCGAACAACGGCAGGCCATCAGGGACATGGCCATTGCCAGTGCCCAAAATGCCAAAGACAACGCCGCCTTCAACAAAATCGACCAGCAATCACAAATCGAGAACATCAAGAAGCACAAAAAAGAATGGCATAAGAAATTCACGCTCAGCATCGCCTGCCTTATCTTCTTTTTCATAGGAGCTCCTCTGGGTAGCATCATCCGCAAAGGCGGACTGGGATTACCCGTGGTCATCTCAGTGCTTTTCTTTGTGGTTTATTACATTCTTTCCACTGTGGGCGAGCGCATGGCCGTCTACAGCAACTTCAGCATGTTCTTGGGCGTTTGGGGCTCGTCATTGGTGTTGTTGCCCATCGGCCTGTTCCTCACCTTCAAGGCCACCAGCGATTCCAGCCTGCTTGACGGCGACAGCTGGAAAAAAACCTTCCAAAGGCTTTTCAAACACAAGGAACCCGAGACTGCCGAAAAGCACGAACCAAACAACTAACATCTTCGTATCATGAGAATATTACTCCTTTGCAACAAACCTCCATATCCCGCCTCCGAAGGAGGACCCATGGCCATGAACAGCATCATCACCGGGCTGCTCGAAGCCGGCCATCAAATCAAGGTGCTAGCCATCAACGACCCCAAGTTTAAAGTCACTGAGGCCGACATCCCTGATGACTACAAGCGCAAGACGGGCATCGAACTCATCCCTGTCGACCTTAGGGTGAGGCCGCTGAAAGCGTTCTTCAACCTGTTCACGAAAAAGTCATACCATGTGGAGCGTTTCATATCAAAGGACTTCAGCAATCGACTTGAAGAGCTACTCAAAAAAGAGCAATTCGACGTGGTACAGCTTGAGATGCTGTACATGACTCCCTATGTAGATTGCATCCGTGCCCACTCCAAGGCCATGATTGTCTTACGTGCCCATAATGTGGAACATAAAATTTGGGAACGTATCGCCAAAGAGACCCGTTTCTTCGCCAAACGTTGGTATATCAACCACTTGGCCCGCACCTTGAAAGAATATGAGTTGAACGCCCTTGAAACCGTCGACGGCATCGCCGCCATCACACGAAAGGACGCCGCTTTCTTCAGAAAGTATTGTTCCAAGCCCATCATCGACATTCCGTATGGCGTCTATCCTGAAGAGTTTACTCCGAATTACGATATTGAAGGCAAACCAAAGTTCTACCACATAGGCTCCATGAACTGGATGCCCAACGAGGAAGGCATCCGATGGTTCATCGACGAGGTGCTTCCCAAAACCATAGAAAAGGTGCCCGACTTCGTCTATCACCTTGCCGGCCGCAACATGCCTGAATGGCTCACTGCCATGAAAAACCCCCATATCGATGTCATCGGCGAGGTCCCCGACGCCAAGGAATTCGTCGCCAACCACGATGTGGCCATCGTGCCCCTGCTCTCAGGCAGCGGCCTCCGCATCAAGATCATCGAGTCGATGGCCATGGGCAAGACAGTCATCACCACCCGTGTCGGCGCCGAAGGCATCTTGTATGACGAAGAAGTCAACATCATCATTGCAGAAAACAAGGCCAAGATGGTGGAAGCCGTCCGGAGCCTCAACGAAAACCCACAGATTGCGGTCAAAATCGGTGAAGCCGCGCGGAAACTCGTTGAAGACACCTACGATAACCGTAAGATTATCGCAAGGCTGCTGATGTTTTATGAGCAAATTAAACCTGGAAGTAGGATTAGTTTCCTATAGTTTACTATCTTTGTTCCCCAATTGGTTTTGAGATGAAGATATTCGTACTCCTGCCTCGTATCCCCTACCCGCTCGAAAAAGGCGACAAACTGAGGGCTTTTAACCAAATAAAACAACTCGCCAAACACAACGAGATTGTCCTTTGTGCGTTGAACGACAATACAAAAGTCAGCGAACAGGACGCTTTCCATGCCTTGCAACCTTATTGTCAGTCCATTAGCTTCATCAGCATCAACAAAGCCCAGATTCTTTTGGGTCTTGTCCGCGCCTTTTTCAAAGGCCTACCTTTGCAATGCGGCTATTTCTACAACCGAAAGGCAGCCAAGAGAATCGACATGCTTATCACCAAGCACAAACCCGACATGCTCTTCGGACAGCTGTTGCGCGTAGCTGAATACATCCGCCATAAAAGCATCCCAAAAGCCCTTGACTACCAGGACATCTTCTCCTATGGCATGAAACGCCGCGCTGATATTGCCTCGCCTGTCACGCGACCTATTTACGATATGGAGTACCGTCGCCTGAAACGATACGAAGCCGCCATCTTCAACGACTTCGACGTGCGCAGCATCATCAGCGAACCCGACCGAGCTTTGTTCCCCCACGAGAGACGCGACGAAATCCTCATCGTACCCAATGGCGTGGACCACGATTATTTCAAGCCTCAAGAAAAAGAAAAGAAATACGACCTCGTCTTCACCGGCAACATGAGCTACCCGCCCAATGTGAATGCCGTAGAATATCTGGCCCATGAAATCATGCCCATCGTTTGGAAGACACTCCCCGAAACCAAACTCTACATTGCAGGAGCCACCCCCGACCCCAAGGTAAAGAAAGCCGCCTCAGCACGCATCATCGTCAGCGGTTGGCTCGACGACATCCGAGACGCCTATGCCGAGAGCCGCATCTTCATCGCCCCTATGCGCATAGGAACAGGCCTGCAAAACAAACTGCTGGAGGCCATGTCGATGCGCCTACCTGCCATCACATCGCCCTTGGCCAACGCCTCTCTTGGCGCGAAGCCTGATGAAGAGATCTTGGTAGGAGACAAGGCCGAAACGCTGGCACAACACATCATCACTCTGCTGACCGACAAGGAAAAGGCCGACCACATCGCCCAAGCAGGATTCGATTTCACCAACCGCGTTTACGACTGGGGGAAGGCGACGGAAAAGCTGGAAGAAGAAATGAGGAGAATTTGTCTCTTTTAGAATCATATTACAAACGCAAACTAAAACAACACTTAAAACAACACTTATGAAGAAACTATTTACAATTATGTCAGTATTGATGTTGTTTTCATCAATGACTATGAAAGCTCAAATTATCGACAGAGACCTTACCAACCTCGTGATTTTCATGCGTTTTGCCGATGACGAGGAGATTATACACGACTTCCCTTCAATCGACTCCATGTTCAACGGCAAGACCCCTGGCTACCTCAGCATCGCTAATTTCTACGATGCACTGACGTATGGCCATATCAGCTATAACACAGTGTACACCAACAATATACAGAACAACCAGATAATATCATATCAGGACGAGATGCCTCGTGGCTATTTCGAGCCGTACAGCCCTTCGAATCCCATAGGATACACTGGTGAAAATCCATTTATTGGAATCAGCCGTCGTGAGGCCGAGCTGTTGGCACGTGCTTTCCAATATGTCGATGAAAACAACCTCGTTGATGACAACGTGACGCTTGACGGCGACGGCGACGGCTTTATCGACAATGTGAGTTTCGTCGTGAAAGGCGGTACGGGCGCATGGGCTTCCATCCTCTGGCCCCACATGGAGTATTTCCCACACGACTCTATCGACCATCCCGTGACAGTGAATGGCGTCCTTCCCAACACGTTTAACCTTGAATTTGAAGGCTCTCCACAATATTTCACAGCGAATGTCTTCCGCCACGAGATGGGACATTCGCTGGATTTGCCCGACCTTTACCATTATGTCAATTATACCAATGTGCGACCGGCTGGAAGTTGGGACATGATGGAAGACAATTCTTACCCCAATCACACTGCGGCGATTTATAAAAGCAAAGTCCTTCATGTGTGCGATGATCCGATACAAATCACCGAAGACGGCGACTACACCCTCAACAGTGTTGGTTCAAGCCAATCGCAGAACTGCTATTATATCAAGTCGGCCATCGATTCCACGCAATGGTTCGTTTTTGAATATCGCAGATATCTTGATCTTTTTGATGCCGGAGTCCCTGGTTGCGGACTTATTGCAGCACGTTGGAACGACACTGTTCCGCTTGATTACAGCGGAATGTTCGCCAACGCTTTCTTCGACAACCAAAACATAGCGCATCAGTACTGGATTTTCCGACCTGGTAGCAGTAGCGACATTCAAAATGGCCAACTTTACAACGCGCATTTCTGTCAGGCAGAAGGCCGCACTTCGTTCGGGCCAACCACCAATCCGCATCCCTATCTCACCGACGGCACGCCTGAGACAAGCTTCGAAATCACCGACATTCATGAAAATGGCACCCAGCTGACGTTCCATGTCCATTTCTTCTCTGACGACGTTGATGAGGATCAAAATGCAGGGTTGTTTACCTTCTATCCAAATCCTGCCACCGACAGGCTTTTTATCAATGGCCAAGGCATGAAACAAGTGGAGCTGTTCAACGTTTTAGGGCAATGCAGTGCCTCTAAGATCATTGATAATGGATCATCCGCTGAAATCTCCCTGGAGGCTTTGCCCGCAGGAATCTATTTGTTAAAAGTGCAGATGGATAACGGCGCGACAGAGGTTAAGAAAATAGTTAAACATTGATTCTTCATTTTGTATCTTTGTACCCTTATTGAAACAGAGGAATACTATGGCACAAGTTGACGATAAAAAAATCATCTTCTCGATGGTAGGTGTAAGCAAAATCATCCCGCCGTCAAGACAAATATTGAAAGACATCTACCTCTCCTTCTTCTATGGTGCCAAGATCGGTATCATTGGTTTGAATGGTGCAGGCAAATCCACTCTGCTGCGCATCATCGCTGGCAAGGAGAAATCCTATAACGGCGAAGTGGTGTTTTCGCCTGGCTATTCGGTCGGCATGCTCGACCAGGAGCCGCAGCTCGACGATAACAAAACCGTCCGTCAGGTGGTGGAAGAAGGCGTGCAGGAAATCGTCGACATCCTCAAGGAATACGAGGAAATCAACAATAAGTTCGCTGAACCTGATGCCGACTTTGACAAGCTGATTGCCCGTCAGGGCGAGCTGACCGAACTCATCGAACAGCACGATGCTTGGGAGCTCGACAGCAAACTGGAACGCGCCATGGACGCCCTCAACTGTCCCGAAGGTGACACCCCTGTGCGCAACCTATCGGGAGGCGAACGCCGCCGCGTGGCCCTCTGCCGCCTGCTGCTGCAAGAGCCCGACATCCTGCTCCTCGACGAGCCCACCAACCACCTCGATGCCGAGAGCATCCAATGGCTGGAGAGCCACTTGCAGCAGTACAAGGGCACCGTCATCGCCGTCACCCACGACCGTTACTTCCTCGACCATGTGGCCGGCTGGATCCTCGAACTCGACCGTGGCGAAGGCATCCCATGGAAGGGCAACTACTCATCGTGGCTCGACCAAAAGACTGCCCGTCTTGCCATGGAAGAGAAGACCGAGAGCAAGCGCCGCAAAACCCTCGAACGTGAGCTGGAATGGGTACGCATGGCCCCGAAAGCACGTCACGCCAAGGGCAAAGCCCGTTTGGAGTCGTATGAGAAGATGCTCAACGAAGACGTGAAAGAGAAAGAAGAGAAACTCGAGATCTATATCCCCAACGGCGACCGCCTCGGCACCAAAGTCATCGAGGCACATAACGTCACAAAGGCTTACGGAGACAAACTCTTGTTCGAGAACCTGAACTTCAGCCTGCCTCAGGGTGGCATCGTCGGCGTCATCGGTCCGAACGGAGCGGGCAAAACCACGTTGTTCCGACTCATCATGGGTCTGGAAAAGCCCGATTCAGGCACCTTCGAAGTCGGCGAAACGGTGAAAATAGGCTATGTCGACCAACAGCATGCCGACATCGACCCGGAGAAGACCGTCTGGGAAGTCATCTCGGGCGGCAACGAACTCATCCAGCTGGGCAAACGCAGCATGAACTCCAGGGCTTACGTCTCGCGTTTCAACTTCGGGGGCAACGACCAACAGAAGAAAGCCGGCGTGCTGTCGGGCGGTGAACGCAACCGCATGCACCTGGCCCTGACCTTGAAACAGGAAGCCAACGTCCTTCTCCTCGACGAGCCCACCAACGACATCGACGTCAACACGTTGCGCGCCTTGGAAGAAGGCTTGGAAAACTTCGCCGGATGCGCCGTCATCATCAGCCACGACCGCTGGTTCCTTGACCGTGTGGCCACCCATATCCTCGCCTTTGAGGGCAACTCACAAGTTTACTTCTTCGAAGGCAGCTACTCGGAATACGAAGAAAACAAGATGAAACGACTCGGTAACGTGGAGCCCAAACGTTTCAGGTATAAAAAACTGAAAGCTGACTGATTTTTTCGCTAACTATTTGATATTTCAATAAAAACACTATTTTTGTCACGTCTAAAAAATCTAGTTATTAACTCAAAACTAATCATCATGGAAGAAAATCAAATCAAACTGCTTGAAGAAGCCAAGGCCTATGTCAATGAGACCAGAAAATGGTTGTTGTTCTTCGGTTTCATTATGCTCATCAGCATCTTGTTTATTTTCATATTGGGAATCACCTTTATCATCGGTGGCTCTTCCTTATTGCCCGAAGACTTGACTGCGAATTTCCCTGGCACATTCGGTTCCATGTTCGGCATTGTCTACATCATCATCGGCATTATCATGACCATCCCTATGGTTTATATTTTCCGTGCCGCCAAGGCTGGTAAAAAAGCAGTAAAAGACAACGACAACGAACAGATGGTCCAATTCCTGAAAAACAACAAGTCTTATTGGAAATTCACGGGCATCTATACCCTCATCATTCTAGCCTTTGCCGTTATCGCCATCATTGGCTCCCTTATAACCCTTACAGCGGGAAGCATGCTTTAACTTTCCTTGAGGAAACACAAACTCTTTAATAATAATATCATGATTGGAACTATCATTTACATTATCGGCATTATTCTCTGTATCAAAGCCGTGCTTGAGATCCTTAAGATGAACCTCTCTACAGGAGCAAAAGTCATTTCCATTATTGTCCTTTTGTTGACAAGCTGGATTGGACTTATCGTCTATTATCTCTATGCCAAGGATCATCTAACGGAATGGTTTAAGTAACACTTGCCATCTTTTGCGTCAACATCAAGGATTCCATTCGGAATCCTTTTTTTTGTGTTATTTTTCTCCCGTTGTTGCACCTAATTGAAATAAAGCGATTATCTTTGCCGCTCCAGAATCAACAACAAAACACATAAATATGAAAAAACTAACTTTGACCTTTTGCCTCCTCGCTGCCTTCGGCAGCCTCATAGCCGGCCCTGTCGACCAACAGAAGGCACAAAGACTGGGTGCCAAATTTTTGAGCACCACTGCTGTCGCCCAGCGCAACGCTGACGTACAGCTCAACCTAGTGGCAACCGCCATCGACATGCAACGTGGCGGTACCGATTATTATGTCTTCAACGTCAGCAACGGCGAAGGCTTCGTCATCGTGGCTGGCGACGACCGCGTGAAGCCTATCCTTGCCTACTCCACCACGGGCACATACAACCCCGACGACGTGGCCGAAGGCTTCCAATTCACCCTCGACGGTTTCCGCCAGGAGATCCAATACGTTCGTGAGCACAACCTCGGTGCTACACCCGACATCGTCGCCGAATGGAACGCTGTGTCAAAGACGGGTAGCCTCAACCGTGGCGATCAAACTCGCGCTGTGGTCGGCCCGCTCTGCCAGACGCTCTGGAACCAGAACTACCCTTGGAACAGCCAATGCCCTGCCGACACTGCTGGCAATGGCGGCCATGTGTATGCCGGTTGTGTCGCCACAGCCATGGGCATGGTGATGAAATTCTGGGAATGGCCTGCCCAAGGCGTGGGCTCACACTCCTACCATCCTGACGGCTATGAACAACAGACAGCCAACTTCGGTCAAACTGAATACCACTTCGAGCTGATGCCCAACACCTTGGACTCAACCAGCACCGAAGAGGAGTACTTCGAAACCGCTCAGCTGTTGCACCACCTCGGCATCTCTGTTGATATGCAATATAGCGGCCATGGAAGCGGTGCCTACTCCGACGACGTACCGAATGCATTGCGCAACTATTTCCGTTACAATTGCGACAACCATGAGACTAACTATAGCTATTGGGGTTGGGGCGGCTACACCAACGAAGAATGGGCACAGATGCTGAAAGATGGTGGCTTGGACGAGCTCTTGCCCCTCTACTACAGCGGTCAGGACGACACCGGTGCTGGTGGTCACGCCTTCGTGTGCGATGGCTACGATGAGAACGACTACTTCCATTACAACTGGGGATGGAGCGGTCGCGACAACGCCTGGTGCCCCATCGGTGCACTTAACACTACCCGTTACGCCTTCAACACCTTCAATGGTTTCACAGGTCACATCGTGCCGAACAACGGCGAATACTATGCCCGTCCCGACAGTGTGGCCGACATGCTCGCCTCTGAGGAGGCCTCGCTGGATGCCGTGCGCCTCAGCTGGACCAATCCAGCCACCGACCTTCAAGGCAACACCCTAACTGGCATCGCCTCGGTCACCATCCGCCGCAACTTCGAGGTCATCGCTGAACTAACCGATGCCCAAGTGGGTGCCACCATGGAATACGAAGACAACGGCTTGGAGCCCGGTCTCTACGAATACGCCATCTTCGTCACCAACGAAGCCGGCATCAGCCGCACCACCTACCGCAGCGTCCTCGTCGGCGAAAAGTGCAACGTCATATTCCAACTTCATGACGACGGCGGCAACGGCTGGAAAGGCGCCGCCATCAGCGTGACCTCCGAAAGCGGACAACGTATCGCAGTGGTCACCATGACGCAAGGCTCCGAACAGGTTGTCGACCTGCCCCTGTTGCGCGGCAACCTCAACTTCATCTGGAACCACGGCTGGTATCATGCCTACGAAGAGCACGACACCGACTTCGAGTGCTCCTTCACTATCCTCGATTACGAAGGCAACGAACTCTACACCTCTGCCGACCTCGAAGACGGCATCTTCATGACCTATGAAAACAACTGCGAGGAAGCTCCGCTGACCTGCTATCCTGTACAGAACCTGCAAGGCGAATACCAATGGCATAATGGCGAAGAATATGGTGCCTATATCTCATGGGATCGCCCCGACATCACAGCCAACCTGCATCACTTCAAAGTGCTTCGCTCAACAGGAGCTTACAAGGACGAGGTACTCGTCGCTGAAATCCCTTACGATGGCAACAATAGCTACGAGTACTTCGACAATACATACGATTTGATTCAAAGCGAATACGTCTACTACTCTGTCAACTGCGTTTATATCCGTGGAGAAGAGCAATGCGAATCGGAATGGTGGGATGTGGGGTTCTGGATCACCGATATCGAAGAGAATACCGATAAAAACATCGATGTCTACCCCAACCCAACCAACGGTCTACTCAACATTGAAGGCCAAGGCACGATGCACATCTGCCTCAGCAACCTCATGGGACAAAAACTCATGGAAGTTGAAGCCGAAGGCAACACCACCCTCGACCTGAGCCGCTACGAATCGGGCATGTACCTTATCCGCATCGAGAACGAAAATGGCGTGACGGTGAGGAATGTTACTGTGAGGAAATAAGAAAACGTCAAACAAAAAAAAGGCGGCCATTGGCCGCCTTTTTTGTTTACCACTTCAAGATCTTCTTGAAGTCGTAGTCCTCCGGATTCGGCAGGTAAGACTTCGCCATGATGTAGTCAACAGGCGTGATATATTGCAATCCGTCGTTGAAGATCAACTCGGCCTTCGGACCATTCAGGTTGACAAGACGCGGCTTGATCTTGCCATTCTCGTCTTCCACATCCTTCAGATACAACGGCATGATCTCACCCTTCGGGTTGGTGGTCACCATAGCGCCACTCACACCCTTGTCGAAGAGTTTCTTCACGCCGTAGCCCAGCAGTGAGCAATAGGTCAAGTCGTAGCCGTTGGGCTCGACACAACGGATGCCATAGCCGATTTCGACGGGACGGCTCTTCACATTGATGCCCAAAGCCTTCAGACGCTGTTGCAACAAGAGGTTGAAGATATGGGCCTTGCTCACGTTACCCAATTCAGGATGGCCATGTTCGTCGTAGGTGAAGGCCACGCCTGACTTCTCGATTTCCTCGTCGCTCATGAAATGAAACACACCCTCACTGATGATGACAACGCCATAGTTGACGCCCAACAGCTTGCGCTTCACGATAGAGCTGACCACCAGTTTGATGATGGCATCGAAAGTGACTTCCGTTTTGTTGAACATTTCGGGGATGACCACCATCGGGCAATGGCAGGCCGAAGTCATGCCGAAAGCCAGGTGACCAGCTTCACGACCCATAGCGGAAACCACAAACCAGTTGCCGCTGGTACGAGCATCTTCATAAATGGTCTGCACCAGATGCACGGCAGCATCCTTGGCGGAATAATAGCCGAAGGTGGGGCTACCCTCAGGCAACGGAAGGTCGTTGTCGATGGTCTTGGGCACGTGGATGTTTTGAATGGGGAAGCCGCTGCTGGCCAAAAACTTCGAGATGCGGTTGGCCGTCGAGGCAGTGTCGTCGCCGCCGATGGTGACCAACAGCTTGATATTGTTCTTGATGAAGAACTCGGTGTTGAACTCTTCGTCCTTCGGTTTGTAACGGCTCATCTTCAATGCCGAGCCGCCCTGCTTGAGGATGGCGTCGGCATAGAGGAAGTCCATCTCGACCACATCGGGGTTGGGCTTGAACAGGTTCTTGTAGCCTTCGTTGAGGCCGAGTACGCGATAACCGTCCTTGAGGAAGGTCTTCGCCACAGTGCTGATTACCGTGTTGATTCCAGGTGCCGGACCGCCGCCGGCGAGGATTACGATGGATTCTTTCATATTTAGTAGTTTAAAAATTTGTATTCGTTTTTTGAGTTTCCCTTCGGGAATGGAGTTTGTGTCAGAGTGTCATGCGGCGGTGGTAACAGTTTCAAACTATTAACTGGCTCTGCCGCCGCTGGAAACAAAAACCTACACTCCATTCCCGAAGGGAATCTCTCTATTCTATCACCAATTCATCACAGAAGATCCAAGCCTTCTGCCCGGCACCGACATGGCCTTCGGGGCAGGTGCCAATGGTCTTGGCGACCATCTTCACATAACGTGCCTCGGTGCGTGGCCTCACCTCCATCTCTTGAACAAAAGCACCATCGGCATCCACAGGCACCTCGTTCTTCACCTTGCCCACACTACGGAAGTTGCGGCCATCGTCGCTGATGAAATACTCCACCTCGGTAGGCATCCAAATCCAAGAATAGATCTCCTGCAAGAAACTGCCAGCCAAACGGTTGATGCGCTTCGGAACGCCCAAGTCGACGGTGGCGACGAGGTCGACGCCATAATAGCCTTGCCACGAGCCCGTGCGGAAGTTCTCACCACCACGCTTGTGGTCGATCAAGGCTTTGAGACCTCCAGCTTCATATTGTTCGTTATACTTGTTTTCGAGCTTCACGCTGTGGCGTGCGTCGATCAAGTAGTATTGTGCATCGATCACGTTGCTCCATCGGCCATCCTGCTCTGCCGCGGCACGGATGACCGTGTTGCCTTTCAGACAAATGGGTTTCTCATACAGCAAAGCCGAGTCGGAAGGCATGGTGCCATCGAGTGTATAGTATATCTTCACGCCTTCGACAGGATGGCTCATGCTAACCATAAGGCTGTCGAAGAAAGTGTCGGAATCTGCATTGATGGTAGGTACGATGACGATGCTTTCGCTGGGAATGCGCACCACTGGACAGTTTTCGGGTTGAGTGGCCCAAGCAGAGTTGGGCTGGTTGGTCATGGTGAACTCGAGCTTGCCGCCATTCAACACCTCCTCACAGGTGATGAAACTGCGTTCCAACGTCTTGCCGTTCAGCTTCACCGACTTCACATAGCAGTTCTTGTTGCTCAAGCCCTTGGCAATTACCTCAAACTGTTTGCCATCCTCGAAAGTCAACCTCGTCCGTTCGAAGCGCGGCAAGCCCAACACATAATAACCCGAGGCGGGCGTGGCGGGATAGATGCCTATGGCGGAGAGCACGCCCCAAGCCGACATCTGTCCGCAGTCCTCGTTGCCAGCATAGCCGTCGCGACGGTCCGTGTAGAAGTCGTCCATCACCTTTTTCACATAGTATTGCGTCTTGGTTGGCTTGCCGACGAAGTTGTACATATACACGGTGTTATGGCTCGGCTCGTTGCCGTGGGCATATTGGCCGATGAGGCCCGTGATGTCGGGCTGTTCGCGACCCGTCAGGTTAGAGGGAGCATTGAAAAGGGCATCGAGTTTGGCTTCATATTCGTTCCAACCACCCATGAGGTCGACATGGCCGTTCACGTCTTGCGGCACAAAGAAACCGTACTGGTAGGAGTTGGCCTCGGTCAGTGTGAAATTGACCTGTGCGGGGTCGAAAGGACGCATCCAGCCTCCGTTGCGGCGGCCTTGGAAGAATTGGTTTTCGGGGTTGTAGATGTTCTTGTAGGCTTGTGCGCGGGCATAAAACTCCTTGGCGATGTCGGCCTTGCCCATAGCCTCGGCCATGCGGGCAACGCACCAATCGTCATAAGCATATTCCAAGGTCTTGGAAGTAGCTTCGCCTTCGACCTCAATCGGGATGTAGCCGTATTTCATATAGGCTCCCATGCCACGGAAGTCGTCCTTCGAGCTTGCCACCATGGCCTCCAATGCCTTTTCCGTGTCGAAGTCGCGGATGCCGGTGAAATAGGCGTCGGCGATGACGGGGATGGCGTGGTTACCAATCATGCAGTAGGTCTCGTTGGCAGCCAGTTCCCAAATGGGAAGCATATGGTGCGGGTTGGTTTCATACTTATTAATAAAGGTGTTGATGAAGTCGAGGGTACGCTCACGCTGCATGAGGCTGAAGAGCGGATGCAGGCTGCGGAAGGTATCCCACAAGGAAAACACGGTGTAGACAGGACGCTCCGACTTGTAGACCTGCAGGTCATGGGCACGGTAACGGCCGTCGGCATCGCTGTAGAGGTTGGGAGCAATCATCGTGTGGTACAAAGCCGTGTAAAACACCGTCTTGTTCGACTCGTTGGGGTCGCTCACCTCGTAACGCAGCAGTTCCTTGTTCCATTTGTCGTAGGCTTTTTGGCGCAGGGCATCGAAGTCGAAGTTGTTCTCGCCCAACTCGGCTTTTAAGTTGCTCTTTGCGCCTTCCACGTCGACGGCGGAGAGGGCAATACGCATGACGAGGGGTCCTTGAGTATTTGGAAACATGAAATAGGCCTTCCTGACCTTGGAATCGAGCAAAGGAAAGCCTTCGATGTTTGAATTCTCATAAAAGTCGCTATAATCAAGAATCATTGGCCGATAACCATTGTCAACTGCAAATGGCTTAGAAAACTCTGCATAGAAATACAAGTATTGGTCGTTGGCCCAATCGCGCGTGCGACGGAAGCCGCTGATGGCATGGTCATTTTCTATATTCAGTTCTGCCTCATACACAAGTTCATCGTTTACGCCATGCTGCAAGTCAAGTATCAAACGGCGAAGTTTGTCTGACGGATAGGTGCAGCGCATCATGCCCACACGGTCACCCGTAGTCAGTTCCACCTTAATGCTGTCGTCCAAAACCACAGAATAATACCCTGCCTGAGCATACTCGTCTTCATGCTTGAAGGTAGCATTGCTATAAACCGAATCATAATAAGGATACTTATCATTCGGCAAATCATCTTCAAGCTTGAACTCACCAGCGAACGGCATAAACCTGAAGTCGCCATAGTCGGAGCAGCCGGTGCCGCTGAGGTGGGTGGTGCTGAAGCCGAGGATGGTGTGGTCGGAGGTGTGATAGCCCGAGCAGCCGTCCCAGTCGTTCATGCGGGTGTCGGGGCTGAACTGCACCATACCGAAAGGCACCGTGGCACCTGGGAAGGTGTGGCCGTGGCCGCCTGTGCCGATGAAGGGATCGACGTAATGGGCCGGGTCAGTGACGTAGTCAGCCTTGGGCTGAGAGGAGCAAGCCGCAAGGGCGAGCAGCATCAAAGGTAATAGAAGCTTTTTCATAGGTTAACGTATTTGAGGGTGTAAAGATATAGTTTTTATCGATTCAAAAAAAAACAAAAAAAGAATAATTTGAGATTCCCTGCGGGAATGGAGTTTAATATCCAGTTGTTATCGGCGGCAAGAGTCGGTTGCCGACCAGTAGCCGTTTCAGGCCGCCGCTGGTAACTTTGGCCTTGGCTCCATTCCCGCAGGGAATCTCTCCCAGTTTTTTGGCATATTCTTTGCAAGAAAACAACATTTGTAAAAAACACAAAAAAAAGACTCTTTTTCCAAAAATGATTATATTTGCAGCCCAAATTTGACATTAATCTCATTTACTAATTAAAAAACACAAAAAAATGAAAAAAGTTCTTTTACTTTCATTGAGCCTTGCATTAGGCTTCAGTGCTTTCGCCCAGCAGCGCGTCATCAAGAACGATGTTCGCAAGGCCGAAGCCAAAGTAGAAAAAAGCTTTGCAGGTAAGGAAGCAGTTGGCGAAACAGCCAGCAACTTTGCTCCCCAATCCGTTCAAAGCATCGTGTCTAACCGTTATGAAAACATGGAATACATAGGAACCATGTGGACCACCTACGACTTGCAGTCGAACCAATTTGTCGCTAACCGTATGTTCCAGTTGCCCAATGGTTCGGTAGCTGTCTCAGCCACCATGTCACACGACCCCGAAAAAGTTGCCGCTGACCGTGGTACTGGTTACAACTTCTACAACGCCGATGAAGCAGTATGGGAAAACGCATGGATGGAAATGCCTGATGAGCGCGTTGAGCCTTTCAAGACCGGTTGGCCTTCCATCGCTCAATGGGGTGACAACGGTGAAATCCTCCTCTGCCATGGCGGCAACCCCAACGGCGGTATCCCTAACGGCATGCAATGCTTTACCAGAGAAGTGGCAGGCGAAGGCGAATGGCAATACATGGGTGCTCTTCCGAATTTTCCTGAAGGCTATCCCTACAACGAATACCCCACTTGGCCCAGAGTGGTCACCTGCGGCGACCACCACAACGTCATCATCGCCGTGGCTGCCCTGCAACACTCCATCAGCAGCGATGAAACCGACGTCCGCACCGTCATGTTCCGTTCCGAAGATGCCATCAACTGGACCATTAGCTATGGTCCTCTTGCCGACCTCGGCCTTGGCTATGAGATTGGTAACTTCTCAGCTGACGACTACTGCATGGCTGCCAATGGCCACAACGTCGCCGTTGTCTATTCCGGTTGTCTGACCAACAGCGTTTGGCTGTTCAACTCAACCGACGATGGCTTGACCTGGACTCCCACCAAAGTTTGGGAACACCCCTTCGAAGGCGTCGAACTTGACGAGCCCGGCTTGGACTATGCGGACACGCTGTTCATGCCCATGAACAGTTCTGTCGTCATCGACAACAATGGCGTCACCCACGTGGCCATGAACACCTTCGAGATGTCCCACTTTGCTGACACTCAAGCTGGTTACTACACCTATTTCTATGGCCGTTCTGTCGACGGCATCCTTTATTGGAACTCCACACAGGAAGCTCCTATCAAGGACTCTTATCACCCGGAATATGTCGGCACTGGTTATGAGGAGCACTTTGCCAATCCCAACCCATTCCATGCAGCTCGTCTTTGGTGGCCCGATCAAGAGAATCCCGGTTATGTCCACTTGGTTGCCGACACCACCAAATGGATCGGTTATATCCCCATGTACGAAGACGAAAACGGCTCTCTTATCCCTTGGGTTAATGACAAACTCTACCACGACGATTATCATAGCAAGTTCTACGGTGCCTCCGGTCATCCCGTCCTTTCGTGCGACCCCATGGGCAACCTTGCCTGCGCTTTCTCCTCTCCCTGCACAAACGGTGATGAAGCTGACCCATACTATTTCAGACACATCTATGTGAGCTACCGCAACGTCGACGAAGGCTACTGGCATCAAATGGAAGACGACATCACCGATCCTGCTCAAATCTTCGAATTGTGGAAAACTGATAATATCTACACCATTTCCGCGCTCAACACCATTAATCCTGGCGAGTTCTGGTTTGGCTATCAAAGCGACAACCAAATTGGTTTCTATTGGGGCGGCAGCGACACTAACCCAGCTGACCAGCTAGATGCTTCAGAAAACTACATCTTCGTCACTAAGATTCAGGCCAGCCCCGAAATGGTGAGCATTCCCGAGCATGAAGCCATCAACCCGATGACCACCGCCCGCGTGTATCCCAACCCCGCCACCGACATGCTTAACATCGAAGTGAACGCCTCTCAGGCCTCCGAGATGAGCATCAGCGTCTACAACATCATGGGACAAATGGTGATGAACCAGAATGTCAACCTCACCACTGGCATCAATACCAAGCCCATCAGCATCTCAAATCTGACCAGTGGCGTTTACTTCGTCACCGTCAAGGCCAACGGCTTTGAGAACACCATGAAGTTCATCGTGAAGTAAGCTATCACTTGATTCTTTCAAAAAAAGGAGGCCTGCGGGTCTCCTTTTTTTGTGCAAAAATTCCCCGAAAATTATGCTCTTTTAAAAAATTTGGTTATTTTTGCCTCGATTATCCCGCCGAAAAAACGGGGTACTAAAGTAGAAAAACATCATCTAATCAACTTCATTATTAATTAAACTCATTCAAAATGAAAAAGTTATTTACTTTAGCAATTGCCCTGCTGGTAGCCTTCGCCGGTTACTCACAGGTAAGACAGACCATTTCGAAGGACTTCAAGGCTGCCACTATGAAGAAGGCCGCCAGAATGGAAGCCAGCTTTGAGAACGTCCAAAGCCAGCCCAACATGACCCGCACTGACGGTGAGTTGGACTACACCACCTACGACTGGCAGTCAAACAGTGGCGCTCGTACCTGGACCATCAACTGGCCCGATGGCAAGGTGAGCTTTGCTTACACCGTCGCCTATGAAGAAAACTTCAGCGACCGTGGTACTGGCATCGGCACCTACGACCCCGTCGCCGACGAATGGATTCCTCTTGGCGGCCGCATCGAAAATGAGAAAACAGGTTTCGGCTCTATCGCACGCTACAAGAACAACGGCATTGTCGTAGCTGCCCACACCGCCACCGACCTGAAGGTTTTCATTGTGGAAGACAAGGATAACATGACGCCCAACAGTGTCCCTGCTATCTATAACACTGGCAAGGATTGGTATTCCCACCCCGCTGTAATGACTTCCGGCCCCAACCGCGACATCATTCATATGGTTGCCGCCGAGTTCACAGGTGACTCCGATGGCGATGGCATTACAAACGGTATCAGATACTGGCGTTCGCTCGATGGTGGCCAAACTTGGGACAAACAAGAGTCTGTTCTGCCTTTCCTGACCATCGAATATGGCACTGAGCATGGCACTAACGGCTACTACTTCATGGAGACCACTGATGACAACTGCCTGGCTCTCGTCATCAACACCGGCAACACCGACGGTATGGTGCTCTACAGCTATGACAATGGTGACACTTGGGAAAGAAAAGTGTATTTCCATGATCCCGCCCCTGGCGTTCTGCTCGACAATTCGTTCGCCTATCCCCGTTGGACCTCAGCCCAGTGGAATAGCAACAAAGAACTGATGATGGCTTATGAATTCAACTTCAGCGACCACCAGGGCCACTATGGCCCCAGCCTCGGCGGTGTGGCTTTCTGGAGTGAATACATGCCTTACTATGGCGATGGCAGCAGCTTCAACCAGTGGGGTGTCGACCCGACCAACCCGGTGCCTCCTGTTCAAGGCCAGCCCTTCATCATGGACTCCGCTTACCTGTTCCAAGACATTTATGCCTCTTGGTGGTTATGGAGCGATGCCAGCCATGAAATGTGGCCTGAATACTTTGGCTATCTGACCACTCTGGATGAAAATGGCAATTGGGAAGATCCGTATACAGCAACTGAATTCAACATTGAAGACCGCGGTTTGCATGGTTCTTACAACAGCGGTATTTGCGCTTTCCCTGTGCTCTGCAAAGTGGGCAACAGCGACTATGATTTGGTGACCGTTTGGAGTGCCATGGACGAGAACAACACAGACGGAGCTGGTAACTACTACTACAAGCTCTTCGCTTCCTACTCTGGCGATGGTGGCATGACATGGAGCACCATGAAACACCTCACCAACGACTTCATGTACCAATACAGCGAGTGCGTCTATCCCCAAGCTACCGTGATTGGTAACACCCTCGTGGTTGCCGCCCAACTCGACGGTGCAACGGGTACTTTCGTACAGGAAGATGATGACAATGCTGCCGACAACTACTATCAAGGCTTCACCTTCGACCTCAACGAGCTCTTCCCGGATGCTGGTGTCAACGTTCCTGAGAACAACACCGTGAAGATGAACATCTATCCCAACCCCGCCGTTGACCAACTCAACGTCAACCTCAGCCAAGGCGCCGACATCGTGATCTACAACGTCATGGGTCAGGCTGTCCGCACTGTGGAAGGCCACGTCGGTGCCAACACCGTCGACCTCAGCGGTCTCACCAGCGGCGTCTACTTCGTCAACGCTGGTTCCAACACCCAGAAGTTCATCGTGAAGTAAGCTGATTACTAACACATTAATAAAAAAGGAGACCATTCGGTCTCCTTTTTTTTATTGGAAAAACATACAATTTAAAAAAAAGTTATTATTTTTGTCCCAATTATGCCGTAATAACGGGACCTTTAAAACAAAGAAACATCATCAAACAACACATTATTAATTAAAACCCAATCAAAATGAAAAAGGTATTTACACTAGCATTGGCCCTGATGGTAGCCTTCGTCGGTTACTCACAGGTCAAATCATTATCTGTCAAAGACGCCAAGCCGGTTGCGGCTCAAGAGCGTGTTTACACTGGTACTGAGATCTTCCAACATGTGGGTGCCCAACCCAACATGAACCGCGTCGACCCCGAAAGCGATGCCATGCTCGACTACTCGTACTACGACTGGCACACCAACACGGCTGCCAAGAACTGGACGATGAACTTCCCCGATGGCTGCGTCGGCTTTGCCTACACCATGTCGACTGACGAAAGCCACAGCGACCGTGGTACCGACATCATCATCTACAATCCTGCCACCGACGAGTGGACCTCCACCGAAGGCAAAATCGAAGACCGCAAGACCGGCTTCGGTTGTGCTGCCCGTTATGGCGAGAATGGCATCGTTGTGGTTTCGCGTGATGCCAACACCCTCGACTGCAGCGTCTACATCATCGAAGACAAGGACAACCTGCCTGCATCAGGCACCGTTGCCCCTGCCTACACTTGGACCAAGGACGACAGAAACATCCACTTCCCGACCGTGATGTGCACCGGTCCCGACCACAAGCACATCCACATCCTCTTCACCGCATTGAGCTATACGAATGACGACGGCCAAGTCAACCCCTACTACTATTTCCGTTCAATGGACGGTGGCACCACTTGGGATGAGTTCATGACCATCGACTATCTGGGCCGTGACTACTGCCCACAATACGGATCTGGTTCCGATGCCTACTTCATTGAGAACAACGGTGGCAACCGCCTTGAGATCGTGGTGAACACCCGTCGTGGCGACGGCGCCGTGCTGACCTCCGAAGACGAAGGCAACACCTGGACCCGCACCGAATTCTACCACCACCCCGGCATCGACGCCGACTTCACTGATGGTTGGTACATGTATCCCCGTTGGACCTCAGCCTTGAGAGACAACAACGACGTCCTTCACATTGCCTTCGAGTTTGGCGGCGGCACCGGTGATGCCACCTCCACCAGCTACTATCCTGGCATTGGCGGTGTGGCCTATTGGAACAGCGAACTGCCTTATGCTGGCGACGGACACGTCTATGACACTTGGGGTGTCGACCCGAACAACCCGAATCCTCCCGTTCCTGGCGAGCCCTTCATCATGGACTCGGCTTACATGTTCCAAGACATCTATGCCGCATGGCCACGCTGGAGCGACCAAACCTATGACAACCCCTACTACTTCGGTTACCTATCGCCCCTCACCCCAGAAGGTGAATTTGAAAGCTGGGACGAAGCTCAGGAATTCAACATCGAAGACTTCAAATTGCATGGCTCCTACAATGGTGGTATCTGTGAAATGCCCGTCCTGCTGACCACGCCCGCCCAAGACCTTCTGGTGGCTGTTTGGATGATGATGGACGAGGAAAACATGGATGGCCTTGGACATTACTTCTTCAAGCTCTTTGCTACAGCCTCAAACAACGGTGGCCAGACCTGGATGACGAGAAAGGCCCTCACCAACGCATTTACCTTCCAATATTCAGAATGCGTTTACCCGCAAGCAGCCATTACCAACAACAAGCTCGTCGTCGCCTGCCAAATGGACGGCACTTCCGGTTCCTTTGTTATCGGAGGCGACGATCCTGACACAGATGGTTCCGACAACTACTATCAAGGCCTTGTCTTCGATCTGAACGACCTGTTCGGCTACGACGGTGTCGAAGAAGTTGAACCTGCTGTGAAGCCTGCTACCATGAGCATCTACCCCAACCCCGCTGTTGACCAACTCAATGTCGTCCTCAGCAACAGCAGCGACATCGTGGTCTACAACATCATGGGCCAGGCTGTCCGCACCGTGGAAGGCCACGTCGGCGTGAACGCCATTGACCTCAACGGTCTCACCAGTGGCGTCTACTTCGTCAATGCTGGTTCCAACACCCAAAAGTTCATCGTGAAGTAAACTAATTACTGTCACATGATCCATAAAAAAAAGGAGGCCGTTGGCCTCCTTTTTTTCTTGAGATTCCCAAGGGAATGGAGGTGCGATTGTTGTGTAATACACGGCGGCAGGTAACGACTACGGGTCGTAAGCGCCACAGGCCGCCGCTTAATAACAAACACACAACTCCATTCCCGAAGGGAATCTATTATTTTACTACTTTTGTCACATTATTGTTTTACCATGAGATTCGCTTACACATATATCATGACCAATGTTTCGCATTCGGTTTTATACACAGGATGTACAAACGATTTGGTTCGTAGGGTAAGTGAACACAAAAAACACCTTTACAAGGGATCTTTTACAGACAAGTATAACTGTGAATATTGTGTATACTACAAAGAATTCAACAGTTATCAGTCTGCCATCGACGAAGAAAACAGAATAAAAGGGCTGTCTCGTAAAGCAAAAATAGAGTTGATCGAAAAGAAAAACCCAGAATGGAAAGAACTGGTGACCGAGAAAGGTTTCGTTTATGACAAAACTCCTTGGAGTGAGAAGGTAAGACAGGCCTTAGACGATTTGCTGAATGACCAGTGAGAGATTCCCAAGGGAATGGAGGTGCGATTGTTGTGTAATACGCGGCGGCAGGTAACGACTACGGGTCGTAAGCGCCACAGGCCGCCGCTTAATAACAAACACACAACTCCATTCCCGAAGGGAATCTATTATATACCCACTCAAAAAAACAAGATAGTGACGTCCGTAAAGATGCCGACAAAGAGGCAGACCATCTGAAGGAACGATTCAAACTAATTCAGAAAGTAGTTTTCCCTATGTGCATTGACGATATCCAATGCCAGATAGAGAGCCGCCCTATAGGCATCGGGCGTGGCTTGGTTCAGATTAGCCAACTCGAACTCGGGCCCTTGCAGCGGCGCCGTCACTACCGCAGGCAAACCCGCCCAATAATAGGCACAGCTGTCGTCAGAAAGCAATCGGAAGGGCAACGTGCCCTGCTCATGGGTCATGGCAAGCACCACGTCATATTTCTTCCACATGCCTGTGGCGAAAAACTGCGTGGACGTGAAAGGGCCAAAGGCTAGGAGGCCCTTCTCCTGAGCCGTCTCCACAGCCTCAGCAACGATATGGTTGGCGCCTTCGGAAAAACCCTCGGGGTCGATGCCCAACACGGCCATCTTGGGCGAAGCAAGCATGAAATCCTTTTTCATGGCCGACGACAACAAGGCCAGCTTACCAACCACATAGTCCTTCGTGAGCAGCGGTAGGGCCTTCTGTAACGGCATGGGATCCGTCAACAGGGCCATCTTCATCATGCCGCTCACCAACACTTGCATTGTGTCGGCAGCTTGGAACAACGACGACAAGAACTCCTTATGCGTCTGGCACAGGGATGGCGATGAAGGCGCCATCACCACCGCATCGAGATAGCCCGCACGCAAGTCCTCAGAAGCCCGTTTCATCGACATGATATCCATCTCCGTCGACACCTCCGTAACCATGCCAGGATCAATTTTAAGCTCCTTGTCAACGATATTGACGATGTTGAACTTCTGCCCCCATGCCTGACGTGCGTCACGGGTCAAGGAATAGTTGAAGCTATCCAATCCGAAGTTCTTCTTATAATAGGAAAACGCCTTCGACTGGCCATACAAGACGGGCGTCATCATGCCTAACATCCTAGCGTCGTCAAAAGCCTTTATGACGAGCTCATAACCCACGCCGTTGAGGTCGCCATGGGTGAGCCCCACACGGGGCAACTGGAGCGATTGTACCGTTTCTTGCATAGCCTAACTCTTTATTGAATTGAAAATCAGGCTTCAAAATTAAGCATTAAAAACCGAAAAACAAATTAATTTTCAATTTAATGCAAAAAATCGTTTTTGATCTTGCCCATGATAGTTGCCGTGGCACCCAGCTGTCGGTTCACATAGGTCTTGCAAATCGATGACGCCTCACGGCAGAAAGCCTCGTCATCGACCAAGCGGGTGAAGACGGCATCAAGGTCCTGCTGGCTGCTCACGGCAAAAGCGCCGCCCAAACTCACCAGGTCGACTGCTTCCTTGAAACCTTTGTGTTTGGGTCCGAAGACCACCGGACAGCCAAAAGCCACTGCTTCCTGCGTGTTGTGTATGTTCACGCCGAAACCGCCTCCGATATAGGCGAAACGAGCATATTGGTATAATTGCGACAGCATCCCAATGGTGTCGATCACCAGTACCCTTGAAGGCTGATATGCGTCAAGCCCAGTGTAAAAGCCACAACCAGGGAAAAGCGCCTCGATGTCCTCCAAATGCGTTGCCGAAATGTCGTGCGGCGCGATGATGAGGCAATAGTCGTCGGGCATCTTGGGGAGAAAACCTTGTAGCAGCTTCTCATCAGGTGGCCAGGTGCTGCCAGCCACAAGGCACTTGCGTCCATCGATGAAACGCTCGATTTCGGGGAAAGGCTTTGCTTGCTCAGCGATGGCTGCCACGCGGTCGAAACGGGTATCGCCACATAGCGTGACATTGTCGAAGCCATGTGTATGCAACAGCTCGGCGGTAGTTTCATCCTGCACGAAGAAATGCGTCACCGCCCGCAGCTGCTTGAGGAACCATCTGCCATAGCCTCGAAAGAAAAATGAATCGGGCTTAAGGATGAGCGAGATGTAATAAAGAGGGATGCCCGCCTTCTTCAAGGCACGCATATAATTGAACCAAAACTCGTATTTGATGAAGAAAGCGGCCACAAAATGATGCCTTTCGAGCCATTGCTTGGCATGAAGGGTGGTGTCGGAAGGCAGATAGAGCACTTCGTCGGCCAATGGATAGTCTTTGCGGACCTCATACCCCGAAGGCGAGAAAAACGTCAGCGAGATCTTGTGTTGCGGAAACTCTTTTTTCAACGCCTCGATGACGGGACGGCCTTGCTCAAACTCGCCCAAAGAAGCAGCATGAAACCAAATCCAGTCGCCATCCTCCTCATTCTTGCAGCCTCTATTCCGATTAAGAAGCCTTTGAAGAGGTTTTCTATCCTGCCATTGTTTACGTCGTCCTTCCACCCACTGCTTGGCCTTGGCGTTGCCAAAGAAAGCGGCAACGTGCACACCAAAAGTGTAAAGCAGGACTCCTATGGTAAACAGGATGAGCATGGTTAATTGTAATAGAACTCTGCGGGCTGACGCTGGTAGGTTGGGATGTTCCAACTGACGCGGATGCCATAATACAAGTCGTTGTAGCGCTTGTGCGGATCCGTGTAGCCCACAGGCTCCATATGGCCTGTTTCGGGATTGGTGAAGACCCTGAAATCATACTCGCGGAGATCCTTGGAAAGAGCGTAGGTCACTTCCAAAGACACCGAGAAATTCAGCAGACGGGTATCGCTCAAAAACAGGTATCCTGCCTCGAGATGACCCGCCGGGCCACCACGCATCCGGTCGTAGCCATATTCATAGTCGCCATACACCACATACGGCGTGTTGTACATCTCTTGTTGGAAATCGATGCGGAAACGGGTCAGATGATAGCCCAAGCCGGCCTGCACAAAGATACCACAGTTGGGATTGGGGCCTAAAGGCAACAGCTTGCCCGCCTCGGCCTGAAAATGGACGCCACGTTGGTCGACCAAAAACGATGCGACACTGCCGGCACCACCGATGATATTGCCGTCGGTGTTGGTGATGCCTTCGCCAAACACAGCAATACGGTCACCCCTCGACCTACCGCCGAAGATATAATTGCCATTAAGGGTAAACAGCCAATTGCTTTCCGTCTTGTGCACGACGCCACCGCCGATGGTGCTCCCGATCTTATAGTCTTTTGCAGCATCCAAAGCAGGAAGACGAAGTGCATAGGTGGCTTGGAACATCGTCACCGGGATGCTTTCTTTCATAATGCTTTTCGTAAGGATTTGGGCCGAAAGCGGCATTGCGAAAGCCGACAATAAGAATAAAGAAATAAAAAGTCTACGCATAAAAATGATTTTTGATTCAAACGAAAATACAAGCGTTTTATTGTTTGGCTCCCGCCAGAACGGCGGGAGCCAAACCAGTATTACATCTTCACAACCCTACCCACCAGCACTTCGTTACCCTTGTGGATACGAAGGGTATAAATGCCGTTGCCAAGGTTGTCAATCTGATAAACATCACCATCAACCTTGATGCGATCCACCAACTTGCCGTCGGCAGCATAGACTTCGATCATCGTCATGCCGAGACACTCGATGGTCACCTTGTCGGAAGTCGGGTTAGGATAAACGCTCATCTTACCGTCGTTCTCGCCCACACCTGCATAGTAGTCAGCGCAAACCTCTTCCGACACACTGGAAACACCCTTTTCGAACACCGACTGCACAGCGTAGCAGTGTTGCATGTTAAGGGCCATCTCGGTGTCGTTATAGGTGGTTGCAGCGAGGTTTTCAGCGATCAGCTCTTCGTCGCGGTAGAGGTTGTAGGCGATGGCACCTTCAACCGCATCCCAGGCCGTTGCCATATGGCCTTCGATCACATCAGTGAAGCGGATTTCAGGAGCAACGTTGGTAACTTCAAAATCGAACTGCGCCGGAATGGCATCCCAGCACTCCTCATAATAGGTAGGTATCACGACGAGGGTATAAGCTCCGTTTTCCAACTGGGTAGCGTAGCTGTTTTCATACACCACATGCTCCTCTCCATTCAGCAACACTTTGTTTTGCGAGATATCCTCACCTTCCCAGGTTATCGTCACCTCATTGCCATCGAAAGCATAATCGAAATCAGCAACGGCAGGACAAATGCTAGGATTCATACAAGTCGTTTCAGAAGCGCAGCCATACACCGAATGGACAATGACGCAAATCTCATTTTCGCCTGCCACAGCATCAAAAGCGAAAGCATTGTCGGTGGTTTGGTGAACCGTGCCGTTGCACCTCACTTCATAGTATTCCGCATTGGCGACTGGCTCCCATGTAAACTGCAATTGTCCGTTCAGAGTCATACCTTCATATGAAACCTGCACGGAGGAAATGACACATACCTCAATGCTGGCGCCCAGCACATGGCAGCCTTCGGCAACCGGTTTCACCGTCACTATGGTCAAGCCATCCTCAAACTCGGCGCCATAGGATGTCTCATCGACCGTGGCGGCCAAAACATCGTTGAGATACACTTCATATTGGCTCACACCCTCCACAGCATCCCATGCCACGTTGACCTGATGGCCGTCACCGACATAATGCAAGTTTTCAACGGCGCCCACGATGCAGACATCCACATGCTTGTCTTTCTCACAACCGTCATACACTGCCTTCACGTACACATCATGTTCACCCACTGTAATGGTAAAAGCATAACTCAAATCATTGGTCGTGGTCAGCTGCTCGTCATCCATATAGACTTGGTATTCCACCAACCCCGTCGGGTCTTCTGGAGCTTCCCATGTGAGGGACAGCAGAAGATCGTCATTCAAAGTGTAGTCCAAATTCCGCACTGCATCGCACATCGACACGTCCACTTCGACACAAACAAACTCGCTTTGGCAGCCATCGTAAGCGGCATAGACGCAATAATTGTATAAGCCTTCCGCGACGTTGGCATCGGTGAAGGTCAAACCCTCGACCAAATCAAGGAGTTCGGTGTCGCGATACACCTCATACCAAGCCGGTGTGCCGCTTTCGGGAGCGTCCCAAGCAAGGACGACATCGTTACCATTCAACTCGTAGGTCAAGTTGCGAATCGGCGCACAGAACTCGGGAGCGCCACTGCCACCGGCACAATTGATGGTGAAGGTCTGCGTGCCGCTAAAGCCACCGCTGTTTTGATAGATGACCGAGCCATCCTCATAGGTGATTTCGAAGCTGCATTCCTCTGTCCAAGAACCGTTGTGCCAAGTCAGTGAGATGGTCGAATTGGAGGCCAACTCACGGGTGTAGGAAGCCGAGCTGCCGTTGTTGACCGTCATCTGCTCGGTGGGGGTACCATCGGAATAGACCACAGTGAGATAATTACCTTGCCAGCCGTCGCCATAAGAGTCGTGCAGCGAGAAAATGACATTGCAAGAGTTCTTATAGTTGAAATTCAATATGGTATGGCGGCCATTGGCATCGACAAGATCAAGCGTAAAGGGGATAGCGAAATCCTCAGGCGCATTGGCATCGAGGACGACATTGAAATCGGCATAGCCCATCAGTTCGGCGCCAATGGTGCTGAAACTCTTCTGGTTCCCATTCAAGGTGACTAGTTCATAATCGGTTGACAAAGTGCCCATCACCGATTGAGCCAGTTCATTACCTGCATTGTCGACCATAATGCGCAAGTCGGCAGTCTCGCCAGGGTTGAGCAGGCCGTCACCATTGTCGTCATTGATGACCGCCACAGCCCCCTTTTGCAAGTCATAATCGAACACCACAACATTCGCGTTATAGGTTCCAGTCACCTCGCCACCAACAGAAATCTCATAGGAGAATTTGATCTTTTGCAGTGCCGTCACCTCGTCGTCCACCGTGAAAGCAAAAGCGTCTTCCACAGTTTGGGTGGTGTTGGCGGCAAAATTGGGGAACTGTACTTGGTTGTCGGTGATGGTGACATGAGGATTGTCGGAGGTGAGCACCACCGACACATTGTTGACAGCAGCATCGCTGACATTGTCCAAGGTAAGGCTCATTGTGACCGACTCGCCCGGGTTGAGCTTGTGGTTGTTGTTGCCGGCAGGGTCGTTGATGGCAAAGCTGTTATATCTGATGGCACCCAATTGGATGGCTTCGACAGCGGCCAACACGTTGACGCGACCAAAGCCCGTCACGTTGCTCTTGCCATCCGACAGCGGGACGGCCGTCTCTTCAAGGATACGGCAGACATCGGCAGGCGTCAAATTGTTGTCTTTACACAGCATCAATGCCATACATCCAGCCACGCAGGGCGTCGCCATAGAGGTGCCGCTCATATCGGTGTAGCCATTGTTGGTTGCAAAGTTCAACGAAATGATGTTGACGCCAGGAGCGCACACGTCGGGACGGATGAGGCCGATGCCCGGGTTGTAGGCATAGTCGCCAAATTCGGTATTCTGCCAAGTCACAGGACCATGTGAGGAGAAATTGGCAGCATTGTCATTATAGTCGACAGCACCGATGCAAACCGAGCAAGTCAAATCGCCGGGGTTCTCGCCCTGCACTTCGTCCATATAAGGGGGAGGGCAGCTGCCAGGCACACGCACATTGTTAGGAATAGGATATTGCCATGTTTGGTTGCCTTCATTGCCAGCTGCGATGGCCGCAACAATGCCTGCATCCAAAGCAGCCTCACAGGTATGACGCAACAGCGTACGGTCAGGAATCGATGAAGCGGGCAAGCCGAGCGACATGCTGAACAAGTCGCAGCCATGCTCCACGGCCCATTGGATGCCTTCGCTGATGCTTTGTGCGCCACCATTGCCAGTAGCATCCAAGCATTTGACGCACATCAGCGTGGCATCGGGAGCCATACCCGTCTGTCTGCCTGCCGTTCCGTCACCCAACACGGTTCCCGAACAGTGCGAACCGTGACCGTGGTCGTCCATTGGGTCGTTGTCGTGGTTCTTCACATCGTAGCCATGGTTAGGGAACTCGGCACCGCCGTCCCAAAGGTGGTCGGCCACATCCACGTGGTTGTAGTTGACACCCGTATCGATAACGGCCACCACAACGCCTTCACCTGTGTATCCCAAGTCCCACACCTGATTGGCGCCAACCTGAATGACATTCTGCGTGATCTCACGCGTAGCACCGACAGGCCTTGACTCCTCCCCATCGGGAAGCCAGTTATACTCTTTGGCATAACCAATCATTTCTATGTCGTTGCGACGGGCCAAATCCATGATGGCCGCCTTTGTGGCATCAAAATACAAGGCATTGGCCATCCACAAGGTGGTAGGAGCCGACACCATGCCATTGCGTTCCATCTCTGAAAGCGAACGCTTCAGGTCATATTGTGATGTTGCAGCGAATTCTTTCAATTCGTTGACGACAAACTCGCGACGCTCGGCGCGCGAAACGAAATAATCGGCACGACGGTTAAGCTGCGTTCTGTCGTATCGTGAATTCATGATAACGATCACTTTGAGTTGTTCGTCATCGTTGCGACGGTTCATCTCTTCGCTCAAAAGCGGGTCGATGACAGCCTGGGCGTAACCTGTCATGCAGCAAGCCGCCATCAGTAAAAGGGTAAATAGTTTTTTCATGTTGAATAGAATTGATTTTAAAGGTGCAAAGTTATAAATGTTTTCGGTTTATCGTATCTTTTTATCGTATCTTTGCAGCCCAATTCTACACTGATGTTGGAAAACAAATACAATGAGGCTGTCCTACCCAACGGTATCCGGCTAATACATAAAGAAAAACAAGGTGAAATCGCCCACCTCGTGCTGATGGTGGAGACCGGTACGCGCGACGAATTGGCGTCCGAGAACGGCCTTGCCCATTTCGTGGAGCACACCATCTTCAAAGGCACACAAAACCGCAAGGCCTACCATATCTTGAGTTGCCTCGATAACGTGGGCGGCGACCTCAACGCTTTCACCACCAAGGAGGAGACCTGCATCCAAGCCACCTTCCTCAAACAACACTACAAACGCAGCCTCGACCTCTTCGCCGACATCGCCTTCCAGTCAACGTTCCCGGAGAACGAGCTGGCCAAGGAAAAGGAGGTCATCTTGGATGAGATCAATTCCTATTTGGACTCACCCTCCGATGAGATCTACGACCTCTTCGAAGAGATGGTCTTCAAAGGACATCCGCTTTCACGCAACATACTGGGTACCAGCGAATTGGTAAAAGGATTCCATCGTCAGGACATCCTCGACTTCATGGCCCACAACTACAGCACCGACCAAATGATTCTGGCCAGCATCGGAGACATCAGCTTCAAAGAGTTTGAACACATGGCCATGAACTATTTCGGCAACCAGCCTGCACACCTCGTCAACAAAAATCGCGAAGCCTTCAAAGGCTACAAGCCCGAAAGCCGCAACGACAAACGCAACAATCACTTGAGCCACTGCATCATTGGCAACATCGCCCCTGAGTTCAGCAGTCCTTTGCGCATGCCCATCGTGATGCTCAACAACGTATTGGGAGGCCCAGCCATGAGCTCGCGCCTCGGCTTGAACATCCGCGAAAAATACGGCTTCGCCTATAGCATCGAGTCGCAATACACCGCCTATTCCGACGTCGGCCTCATTAATGTTTACATGGGTGTTGACCCCGATTCCTTAGACAAGGCTATCGAATTAGTACACAAGGAACTGGACAAGCTTTGCACACAAAAACTAGGCACATTGCAACTCCATCATGCAAAGCAGCAACTCATTGGACAAGTTGCCCTAAGCTATGAAAGCGGCATGAACGAACTGTTGAGTGCAACGCGCTCGCTCATTATGGGCGAACCCATAGAATACATGGATGACATCATCCAGAAAGTGGAAGCCGTCACTGCGAGCGACATCCTTGAAGTGGCCAACATGGTTTTCGACAAGAAACAACTCAGCCAAATCGTCTTCAAAGGCACCGAAGAATGACCCTAGATCCCTATCGTTTGGAAGAATACATCGAAGCTCACACCTCACAGCCCGATGCGGTGCTTCAAGAGTTGTATCGCCACACTTACCTGCATGAAATGAACCCACGTATGATGTCGGGTCCGGTGCAAGGCAAGTTCCTGCAGTTCCTTTGCCAAATGCTGAAACCACAACATGTGCTCGAGATCGGCACTTACACCGGTTATGCCGCCATCTGCATGGCCCAGGGGCTGCCTGAAAGCGGGAAACTCATCACCATCGAAGCCAACATGGAATACGAGGAGACCATACGGCATTACCTCGCAAAAGCTGGGGTTGACGACAAAGTGGAACTACTCCTTGGTGATGCCAAAACAATCCTCCCGACTTTGGACACGACCTTCGACCTCGCCTTCATCGACGCCGATAAGGTGAGCTATCCCCTCTATTACGAGTTAGTCATGGAAAAGATGCGGCCGGGGGGATTCATTCTGGCCGACAACGTGCTATGGGATGGCAAGGTGCTTGACGCCAACGCTAAGGAACACGACACGCAAGCCCTCATCGCCTTCAACGACAAGGTGATGAAAGACCCGAGAGTGGAACAAGTGCTGCTGCCCATCCGTGACGGGCTGATGATGGTCAGAGTCAATTCGTTTTGAATTGATATTTCACCTCTTTCAATTCAGCATTCGCCTTGGTAATCTTATTCTTCAAGTTTTCCTTGTAATTTGCCACTTTGACGGCTATCTGGGCATCGCCCAAAGCCAATATCTCGGCAGCAAGGATGGCGGCATTGAGAGCACCGTTCACGCCTACCGTTGCAACTGGGATGCCAGGAGGCATCTGTATGATCGACAGCATAGCGTCCAGGCCATCGAGCATACCTTTCACAGGTACGCCTATGACAGGCAAGGTGGTGTTGGCGGCAATCACGCCAGGCAAGGCGGCAGCCATGCCAGCGGCAGCAATGATGACCTTAATACCGCGGCCTTGGGCCTCGCGAGCGAAAGTTTCGACCTCTTGCGGGGTGCGATGAGCACTGAGGGCGTTCATCTCAAACGGAATCTCCATCTCATCGAAAAACTGCGCGGCTTTTTCGAGAACGGGAAGGTCGGAGGTGCTTCCCATGATGATGCTTACTATTGGCTTCATTTTTGTAGAAATTTGAGGCAAAGATAGTTTTTTTTCAGGTCCAGATGATATAACGATAGCATTTTGTATATTTGTATCGCCTAAGTCAAGAGGGCATACAAACAACAATCCTTTGAAAATGAAAACGGTAAAAGTATTAGACAAGGAATTTGGGCTGTACATCCCCCAGGAAAAAATCGAAGCCAACGTACAGAAAGTGGCCGATCAAATCAACAAGGACTTGGAGGGACAGAACCCCATGTTTCTCGTAGTGCTCAACGGTGCCTTCATGTTTGCCTCCGAGTTGTTCAAGCGCATCACCATCCCCTGCGAGATCAGTTTCGTCAAACTCACCTCCTATGCCGGTACCGAAAGCACCAGCGTCGTGCGCGAGCTCATAGGCCTTGACCATTCGCTTGAAGGTCGCCATGTGGTCGTCGTGGAAGACATCGTCGACACAGGCCACACCATGCGTTATACCATCAAGAAGCTCCGCGACCTGAAAGCCGCCGACGTTCGTGTGGCCACGATGTTCTTCAAGCCCAACAACTTCAAATACGACTATCCTATCGACTACAAGGGCATGAATATCGACAACGAGTTCATCGTTGGCTACGGACTGGATTATGACCAGCAAGGACGCAATTTACCTGACATATATAAAATCATAGAATAACCATGCTAAACATCGTACTTTTTGGCCCTCCCGGGGCAGGCAAAGGAACGCAATCACAGTTTCTGCGTGAGAAATACAACCTGACCTATATCTCCACTGGCGAAATCCTCCGCGAGGAAATCGCTGCCGAGAGCGAGTTGGGCTTGCAAGTGAAGGAAATCATCAGCCAAGGCAACCTCGTCTCCGACGAGATCGTGGCCAAGATTATCGAGAAGAAACTCTCCGAAAACATGGACTCGGCCGGTTTCCTCTTCGACGGCTATCCGCGCACTGTGCGCCAAGCCGAGATCCTAGACGAGATGATGGAGAAATTCGGCATGTCGCTGACAGGCGTGTTGAGCCTCGAAGTGCCAGAGGAACTCCTCATTGAGCGCATGTTGGAGCGTGGCAAGACCAGCGGCCGTGCTGACGACAACCTCGATTCCATCAAGCACCGTTTTGTGGAATATGAGGCCAAGACACGCCCCGTGCTCGACTTTTACGAAGGCAAAGACAACCTGCATCCGGTGAACGGCGTAGGTGAAATTCCACAGATCTTCGAAAACCTTTGTACGGTAATTGACTCGCTTTAATGTTCCCAGCGAACATCATTTTTTAGGACTGACGGTGGATTGCCGCCAATGACCTGATGCTCGCCGCTGAAGGACGATGTCAGCAGCGTGCCTGCTGCCACAACCGTGTTGTCGGGCACCTCGGCACCTTTCAATAATACACATTTGCAACCAATCCACACATGGTCGCCCACCAGGATGGCCTTGTCGGGATTGATGCGTTCGTTTTCTTTATTATATAAAGGATGTTCGTCGGTGTCCATCACGAGGATATCCCAACTCAGCAGGCAGTCGCGACCGAAAGTGATTTCCTTGGCGCAGACGATGGTGCTTTCCGCCGTCATGTTGAAACCATCGCCAAGGTTCAGATTGCCCCGCACCGAAAGCTTCGAGCCATGCCCGATGCTCGCCTTGCCGCCAAAGCTGACCGTGCCGCTCACCTGCCAAATGCCACGCGAACGCTTGCGGTCGTAATGGCCCACATCACCGAAGCCGATTTTTATCATTGCACGCTCTACCTTTTCGGGGAGCTCCACCTTGCCGTGCAGCTCGCGGAGATAAGTGCGGTGCGACACCACCACAGGCAGCTTCAAAGCCGTCTTCAGCGGGAAATAATGCAGGTTGAAACGCAGCGTCTTCGGGATAGAGCGGATAATGTTGAAGAAATCGAACGAGGTCATAGCCTTTTGGATTTATGGTGCAAAAATAAAAAAATAATGGTTTTTTTCTACTTTTGCTCGTCAAACCATTCAAAAAGGCACCGGATCATGAAGAAGTCCACCCTATTGTTGCTACTTTTCGGCCTGGGCTTTATCCATCATACTACAGCCCAAGAACGCGCCATCATCCAAGGCTACTGTAAGGACGAAAACGGCAAAGTCATCGAAAACGTGAGCGTTTATGCGCATGACTCGTTGTTGATCGCCATAACCGATGAGCATGGCAGCTTCACGTATGCCCATGCCAAGTCAGGTGAAAAACTCCGTTTTGCCCACATGGTTTATGAACCTGCTATTTATACCATAAAGGAAAAAGACTTGAGCGGCAAGCCTCTCAATATCACCATGAAAACCAAGAGCCATGAGCTGCTTGAGGTGGAAGTGATGGCCAACGCGCCCCACATTGCCTTCGACAACCCCGTGATGAGCGTCCTTGACTATGTGATTTGCGACGATGGCATCTATATGCTGGCTTATCGTCGCAGGAACTCCACCCTACTCCACCTCTCTTACGAAATGGACACGCTTCACGAACTGAAAATCTCTTCAGACTATAAAAATGTCTTCAAAGACTTTTACGGTTTTGTTCACGTCATCAGCCAGGACAAAGCCTGTCAAGTGAGCTTTACTGGTTTCAGCCAAGGAAAAAAGGAAGAAATGTATCTGCTTCCGCCCATATCCATCTCAAGGTTCTACGAACTGTATGGACCCATCATCACCGCTTCCGATAGCGTGGTCATCACGGGACGATATGCTCTATACGGCCTTGAACAATACTATTACTGCGTTACACCTGTCGCCGACACCATCTATATGCTTCATCATATCGTGGACGAGGAACGCCGAGACGACCTATTGTCAATGACGGGAAGGCATGGAGGCGGTCTTGACAAATACACAACCTACATGTTGAGCCTATATCCGAAGCTCTATTACATCTTCAATCCAATTTTCGGCATCGACAACAAGTTCTATCTCTTCACCTACACCGATTGCGAAACCATCATCTTTGACGCTGTCGGTAACGAATTGGAACGACATCCTCTGACTTTCCACATGCACAAGAAATGGAACGGTAATCTGGAAACAGACAAGCGTTGGAAGAAAAAGATGATGGCCGACGAAGCCAGAAAGGAGTTCTATAGCTTTTTCGTTGACGACGGCCTGTATACCATAATGCACATCGATTTAAAGACAGGAACAGCTTCGCCTGTTATGGATCTTAGCGGTTATCCCTTTGCAGAACTAATGCGTGTCCACGATGGTGTGCTATACTTCATTTATCCCACAGGCGTCAATCGGAGAAAAGCTTTATATCAAGTGAGGATTGAATAGGCCTTCGGAATGATTTTTGTAGCAATTCAAGTATATTCCCCACAAAAATCTCCTGCTTATGAAAAAGAATGTTACCCTTGCTTTGCTATTGCTTTTCCTTTGCTCCATCCTCTTCGCCCAAACCAAAACCAAGGTCTACGGCAACCTCAATGTGGAGAATGTAAACATCAGCATCGTCAACACGCCATATGGCACCAGCAGCGATGCCAAAGGGCGTTATGAATTGCCCATCTATGAACGCTCAGCGACCGTCAACTTGTATTATTCCTGCATCGGCTATCAAGATACGGTGGTTAGCCTCACTCCGAAACAATTGCAGCGCGATTCCATCAACATCAGCTTCAGAATGCGGAAGATGAGTTATGAGCTCCAGGAAGTGGGCATCTCGGCCAATCGGGATTTCTACCGCTCGAAGACCAACCGCAACATCGCAGACATGGCGTTTCTGGACGGAAAGATTTACCTCTTGGAGAACAAGACCAAGGCTTCCTCGATGGTCGTCCTCGACACCGACGGTATGGAACAAGCCCGCAAAGACTATGACCAACTCTTTGAAAAACTTTATGTCGATGCTTTCAACGATGTCATTCTTGTCGGGCAAGACAGTTGCCTTCAGGTGTATTTTGACGAACAGAATGGCATCCAGCAAGTCTCCGTGTTTTCAAGAGAACTCTACCGCGAGAAACTGCTCCGCATCGTGTGCGAGTTCAATGAGGCCTACATCATCAAGACGGAAATCCACGACAAAGGTCTTTACTGGCTCAAATACAACCATGGCAAGAGCCAGGATTTCGGCTACGTGTTAAAAGACGACCCAAACAAGGAACTGCATAGGCTTTGTGGCTTTTTGGACACGATAGGTTATGTGGGGTGCCAATCGCAGTGGATGTCCATTCAAAACGAATACCATCAAGTGGTGGCAGAAGAAAACGGTATAGACCTCATCAACGAGGAAAAATGGGACGGCAATTTGGTGCGGTTAATCCAGAACTCGAGTTTGCAGATGAAAGTGCAATGGTATTGCGCGATCATGGCCAAAAAAGAATTCCAGGTTGTTCCATTGAAAATCAACGGTTTACTGCAATTTGCCGACCTCGACAACCGCGAAATCGTAGAAATCGGCCCCGACTTCAAGATTGCTGCGAGACGACCGCTTAAAATCACTTCCGGAGAAAAGTTTTTCCAAAACGAGTTCCTCACCGATCAAGCCACGGGCAAAACCTACGGCCTGTTCATTGATGACGGTGTGTACCATCTCGGCCTCTACAATCCGAGAGCGGGAACTGTCGGCATGGGACAAAAGGCCTGCAAGAGGGTTTATCCCAAGGTCTTCAAAGTGCATGACAACTATGCCTATTGCGTGTTTTTCGATTCAGGACGAAACCAAGGGGTGATAAATCGGATGAAAATCGAATAAAAGCCCTACCTTTGCGGCATGAAAACCATCTTCAGACTAAGATACGACAGCCGCTGGGGAGAAGAACTGTTCCTCACGGGAAACAGCACGGAATTAGGCCTTTGGAACCCTAACAAGGCCGTGAAAATGGAATATGTGGGGCCACGGATTTGGTCCGTGGAAATCGACGCAACGCCAACGATCGAATACAAATATTTCATCCGCGAAAACGGCCAAATCCGTTGGGAAGACGGCCCCAACCGCATTTTACCCGAGGGCAAAGACTGCATTTGGGATTGGTTTGGCCTCACCGAAAGGCAAACGATGCGAGGCGTGGCCGTGCCGTTGTTCAGCCTGCGCACTGAGGAAGATTTCGGCATCGGAGAATATGCCGACCTGCCGAAACTGGGCGACTGGTGCGTGGCCAATGGCATGAAAATCATACAAATCCTGCCCATCAACGACACAACAGCACATTACGACTGGGGCGATTCCTATCCCTATAATGCCATTTCGGCATTTGCGTTGAACCCGATTTACCTGAACCTCAACGCATTAGGAATCAAAGAAGAAACGGTTTTCAAACGAGCAAGGACTTTGCTCAACAAAACCGATTTCGTCGATTACCCCAAGGTACTGAAAGCCAAATGGAAGTATTTCCAAATCGCCTTTGAGCAGCAATGGGAATCGCTGAAAGGCACCGCTGAACACCAACAATTCGTCAAGGAAAACGAAGATTGGCTCCTCGACTATGCCCAATATTGCGCCGAGCGAGATGGCAACAGCACGGAGATTCATCTCTTCCTGCAATATCACTGCGACAAACAACTGCGCGAGGCGGTCAAGGCATTGCATGACAAAGGCCTGCTGCTGAAGGGCGACATTCCCATCGGGGTAAATCCCACTGGAGTAGACGTGAAATCACATCCCGATTTATTCAACCTCGATGTGCAAGTCGGTGCACCGCCCGATGACTTCGCTGCCGAGGGACAAAACTGGGGCTTCCCGTCCTACAACTGGGAAGCGATGGCCAAGGACGGCTACGCCTGGTGGCAACGCCGCCTGCAAGTGATGGCTCGCTATTTCGACGCCTACCGCATCGACCATATCTTGGGCTTCTTCCGCATCTGGGAGATCCCAAAAACAGCCAAATCAGGGCTGCTGGGATACTTCTCTCCTGCCCTGCCCTTAAGCATTGAAGAAATTGAAAGCCAAGGCTTCCATTTCATTAAAAGCAAGCACCTGAAGAAAGGCATCGATACCCTTTTCATCCCTGCTCCGAACGAGAAAGACAAATACATTCCTCGTATCGAACTACACAAAACCAAATCGTACCAAGCCCTCAGCGAAGAGCAAAAACATGCCATCGACAGCATTTACGAGGATTTCTATTTCCATCGCCACAACGACTTCTGGAAACAAAAAGCCATGGAAAAACTGCCCGCTCTCATCAATGCTACGAAGATGATTGCCTGCGGCGAAGACCTCGGCATGATTCCCGCCTGCGTGCCTGAAGTGATGCAGAAGCTGGGCATCATGAGCTTGGAAGTGCAGCGCATGCCCAAGGTGTTTGGCCATCCATTCGTGCAGACCGAGGACCTGCCCGAAAACTGCGTCTACACCACTGGCACCCACGACATGCCTACCTTGCGAGGCTGGTTGGCCGAAGACCGTGTGCGCACCCGTCAGTTCCTCGACAGCCTCGACCTCGACGACCGCAAAGTCACCGCCAAGACGCTCAATAAAATCATGGAAAAGCACCAAGACAGCCCCTCGAAATGGAACATCTACCCTTTGCAAGACCTTTTGGACTTGGACAAAAAAAACTGGTCGCCCAACCCTGCGGACGACCAAATCAACGTCCCCGCCAACGCCAAAAACCAGTGGCGGTGGCGGATGAAAATGTCGTTGGAAGCACTTTCCTATTGAAAAAAAGCAGTATCTTTGCCTAAAATCAATTCAACATGAAATTCAAATCCTACAACCATAGCGAAGCCGCTCTCAACGAGCGCATTGCACTGATTGTCAATGCTGAGAAGAAGAAGGGCGGCGAGAAAGAAGCCTTGCGCACCATCTTCCAAAGCATCGACTTCACCACTTTGGAAGCCTTCGACAACGAAGCCAAGATCAAGGACTTCTGCGGCAAGGCCTTGGCCTTCCCGAAGCAGAAACCACACCTCAGCGTGCCCGCCATCTGCATCTACAGCCCCTTTATCCGTCAGGCCAAGAAACAGCTTGAAGGTAGTGGCATCCGTGTGGCCACGGTAGCATGCGCCTTCCCCTCTGGCATGATGCCCTTCGACCTAAAGGTTAAAGAGGTGGAATATTGCGTCAACGAAGGTGCCGATGAGGTGGACATGGTCATCTCGCGCGGCACGTTCCTCGCAGGTCGCTACGACGAGGTCTTCAACGAAATCAAGACCATCAAAGAGACCTGTGGTAACAAGGCCAAGCTGAAAGTCATCCTCGAGACGGGCGAGCTGAAGACCGTAGAGAACATCCGCAAGGCCAGCGAACTGGCCATCCTCGCCGGTGCCGACTTCATCAAGACTTCAACGGGCAAGGTGCCGGTGGCCGCCACGCCACTCGCTGCCATCGTCATGATCGACACCATCAAGGAATACTATGAGGCCACGGGCAAGAAGGTTGGCTTCAAGCCTGCGGGCGGCATGAAGGTGCCGGAAGATGCCCTCACCTACTATTATCTGGTGAAAAGCATCCTCGGCGAGCAGTGGCTCAACCCAAGCCTCTTCCGCGTAGGCACGAGCCGCCTGGCAGGATTGATTTTGGAACAATTATAAAAACTCTTAATATGGCAACCATTAAAGGAACATACAAAGGCAATCTCCGCAACGAGATGACTCATGTGCAGTCGGGCAACACCATCCTCACCGACGCACCCACTGACAACCACGGCAAAGGCGAAGCCTTCTCGCCCACCGACCTCGCCTGTGCGGCCCTCGCCGGCTGCATGATGACCATCATGGGCATCAGCGCGCAAGGCCATAAGTTCGACATCGACGGCACCACCTACACGGTGAAGAAGACCATGAATGCCGACCCACGCCGCATCGGGCAGATCGACATCGTGTTCAACTTCCCCGCCAAAGAATACACCGAGCGTCAGAAATCTCTCTTGTGGGCCGCCGCCGAGAGCTGTCCCGTAGGTCGCTCGCTGCACCCCGATGTCATCGTCAACATCACCATGAACTTCCAAGCCTGATGAGATACACCTATAGAACCCAAGGCACCTGCAGTCAAGCCATCGAGTTTGAAATCGAAGATGGCATTTTGAAGAATGTACAATTCTACGGCGGCTGCAGTGGCAACACACAAGGTGTGAGCGCTTTGGTGGAAGGCATGAAAGTAGAAGAAGTGCTGCAACGCTTAGAGGGAATCCGCTGCGGCTTCAAGAACACCTCGTGCCCCGACCAACTGTGCAAGGCGATACGGGAAGCAATTGCGAATTCCGTTTCAACCGAAAAGAAAGAACTTCGATCCAAAATCAAGGCTTTAAAGAAGGAGCATACCAAAGAACAGCTGCTTGAACAATCGGAAAAGATTTTGGCCAAGCTGGAGCAGCATCCCGACTTCATCAAAGCCGAAAGGATCATGCTATACAGCGCTTTACCTGACGAGGTACAGACTCAGGCCTTCCTAGAAAAGTGGCATTTGAAGAAACAGATCATCCTCCCAACCGTCGTTGGCGACGACATCGTCCCCGTGGCATACGGCAAGGACACTGCTTTTGCCGTAGGCGACTTCAATATCCTGGAGCCGCAGAACGAACCCTATCAAGGGGGCTTCGACCTCATTGTCGTACCAGGTGTAGCCTTCGACCGCAATGGCAACCGTATTGGCAGAGGCCGGGGTTACTACGACCGATTCCTTTGCCAACACCTTGACGTGAAGCGCATCGGCATTTGCTTCGACTTCCAACTTGTCGATAAGGTGCCCACCGAGCCTTTGGACATTCGGATGGACGAGGTTATTTCTTTATAAAACAAAAAAAGGAACGCAGATGCGTTCCTTTTTTGGATTGAATAAAGCCTAAGCTTATTCGCCCAACTTAATGCGGACGAAGTTCACCACTGTAGCTTCCTTGTCGGCAGCCTGGATGTATTCGGCAACCGTCTTGGGGTCGGCGACCAGAGAGACCTGGTTGAGCAGGCAGCTCTCCTTGAAGAACTTGTTCAGACGGCCCTTGGCGATGTTCTGAATCATGCCTTCGTTGAGTTGCACCTGACCGGGCACCGTAGCTTTGATTTCGCGGGCCTGGGCACCTTGTTCCTCAGTGATGTAACCTTTGGTGATATTCGAGTTGATGTGGTCATCGCTATCGACGTGGTTGGGGTTGATGCCAGCCTTGCGGAGAGCCTTCTCGACTTCCTTCTGGATCTGTTCTTCCTTGGTCTTGTCGACGGCAACGGCAAACTCG
>CACZER010000005.1:0-62019 GCA_902780195.1 uncultured Bacteroidia bacterium | reverse complement strand
CCCGACTTCGGCCCCAACGAATGGAACGAACATGTGGCCCACACGGGTGCCACCCAAGTGGGTGCCCGCGACTTCCTCGTGGCCATCAACTATAACCTCAACACCACTTCGACGCGCCGCGCCAACGCCATCGCTTTCGACGTGCGCGAAAAGGGTCGCCCGATGCGCGAAGGCGGCAAGGTGACCGGCAAGCCGATGAAGGATGAAAACGGCAAACCGATCATGATTCCCGGAACGCTGAAAGCCACCAAGGCCATCGGCTGGTTCATTGAGGACTACGGCATCGCCCAGGTGTCGATGAACATCACCAACATCAGTGTGTCGCCTGTCCATGTCTGCTTCGAGGAGGTCTGTGCCAAGGCCGCTGCTCGTGGCGTGCGTGTCACTGGCTGCGAAATCGTCGGCCTCGTGCCCAAGAAAGTGCTGATGGATGCTGGCAGGTTCTACCTCGCCAAGCAACAGCGCAGCCTCGGCGTGAGCGAAGAGGAAATCATGAAGATCGCCATCAAGTCGATGGGCCTCGACGATCTCAAGCCCTTCGACCCAAAGGAAAAAGTCATCGAATACCTTATCGAGGACCACAGCCAGAAGAAACTCGTCGACATGACCTGCACGGGCTTTGCCAACGAGACCGCTAGCGAAAGCCCCGCTCCTGGTGGTGGTTCCATCTCTGCCTACATGGGTGCTCTTGGTGCCTCATTGGCCACGATGGTCGCCAACCTGTCGTCGCACAAGCCGGGCTGGGACGAGCGTTGGGAGGAGTTTTCCAACTGGGCTGTCAAGGGTCAGGCCATCAAGGACGAGCTGCTTGAACTGGTCGACGAGGACACCAACGCCTTCAATAAGATCATGGATGCCTTCGGCCTGCCGAAGAAGACCGACGAGGAGAAGGCTGCCCGTAGTGCCGCCATCCAAGAGGCCACCAAGTATGCCACCCAGGTGCCTTTCCGCACGATGAAGGTCGCCTTCAAGGCTTTTGAGGTGGTCCGCGCCATGGCTGAGACAGGCAATCCGAACTCCGTCACCGACGCCGGCGTGGGTGCATTGTGCGCTCGTTCGGCCGTGATGGGTGCCCATCTGAATGTCAAAATCAACGCTGCATCGCTCAAAGACGAGGCTTTCAAGGCTGAAATCTTGAAGGAAGCCGCTGAAATTGAAGCTGCCGCCATTGTGCAAGAAGCTGAAATTCTGCAAATTGTGAACAAGGTTATCGAAGGAGAATAAAATTTTGAAAAAACGGTTGCGGGTATTGAAAAAAGTAGTACTTTTGCAGCCAAATTTGAAAGGAAGATAAGCTATGTCAAAGAAACAGAAAGATGCACGCGTGAAAGTCATTCTCGAATGCACTGCCTCCACAAGGAGATTAAATAATTAAGAGTTATGGCAAAGAAAGCTGTTGCTACCCTTCGTAGCTTAGACAAGACCTATAGCAAGATCATCAGAATGAAACGTTCTGAGAAGACTGGCGCCTACTATTTCGAGGAGACCGTCGTTCCCGCTGACAAAGTGCAGGAATTTCTTGCTAAGAGATAATTTGCGTATAACGCAGAACAATAGAGCTTTTCCATAACCTTATGGGAGAGCTTTTTTGTGTTTGTATACATTGAAAATAGATAATCATGGGCCTGTTCTCATTCCTGACCAAGAAAAAAGAAAACAAGGAAGACCTCGACAAAGGGCTTGAAAAGACCAAAGAGAGCGTCTTCTCCCGTATCTCCAAAGCCATCGTCGGTAAGTCGACCGTCGATGACGAGGTGCTCGACAACTTGGAAGAGATCCTTATCACCTCCGATGTGGGTGTAGATACCACTTTGAAGATTATCGACCGTATCCAAGCCCGCGTGGCACGCGACAAATATGTGGGTACCAGCGAACTCAATACCATTTTAAAGGAGGAGATCATGGGTCTGCTCCAAGAGAACGAGTCGGGTGATGGTACAACCTTCGACATCCCTGCCGACAAGAAACCCTATGTCATCATGGTCGTCGGCGTGAACGGCGTGGGCAAGACCACCACCATCGGCAAACTTGCATACAATTTCAAGAATGCGGGTAAAAAGGTGGTTCTCGGTGCTTCCGACACCTTCCGTGCCGCTGCCGTCAGCCAGCTCCAGATCTGGGCTGAGAGGGTGGGAGTGCCTATCGTCCAGCAAGGTCAAGGTGCCGACCCGGCTTCCGTGGCTTTCGACACGGTGAAGTCTGCTGTGGCTCAGGATGCTGATGTCGTCATCATCGACACCGCTGGCCGTCTGCACAATAAAGTCAACCTCATGCGCGAGTTGACCAAGATCAAGACCGTCATGCAGAAGGTCGTCCCCGATGCTCCGCACGAGATCCTGCTTGTGCTGGATGCCTCCACGGGTCAGAACGCCATCGAGCAGGCCAAGCAGTTTACTGCTGCTACCGAGGTTAACGCTCTCGCGCTGACCAAGCTCGACGGCACCGCCAAAGGAGGCGTGGTTATCGGCATCTCCGACCAGTTCAAGATTCCGGTCAAATACATCGGTGTCGGCGAAGGCATCGACCACCTGCAGATTTTCGACCGCAAGGCGTTTGTGGATTCGCTGTTTGAATGATGCGTAGACCCACACTGAACATCATCACCCTCGGCTGCTCCAAGAACAAAGTGGACTCGGAACATCTGGCCGCTTTGTTGGAACATCGTTATGTGATCCGTCACGACGACGAACGCCGTTCTGACGTGGTCATCATCAACACCTGTGGTTTTATAGGTGATGCACAGGAAGAGTCCGTTGATACCATTCTCGAATATGCTGAGCTGCGTAAGCAAGTTAAAATCAAGAAGCTGTACGTCACGGGTTGCCTCTCGCAAAGGTTCAAGAAGGACCTGCAAGCCGAAATTCATGAGGTGGACGCCTTCTATGGCGTTGAGAGTGTCAATCTCATCGCTGCTGATCTGCTGAAGGAGGAGGTGCAGCCCGACTATTGCAGCCGTCGTGTGCTTTCCACTCCGAAACATTATGCCTATCTGAAGATATCCGAAGGCTGCAATCGTCGTTGCGCCTTCTGTGCCATCCCACTTATCCGTGGCAGCCATGTCTCCGTGCCGATGGACAACCTCATTGAGGAGGCAAAAGGTCTGGCCAAGCAAGGCGTGAAGGAACTCATCCTCATCGCACAGGACCTGACATATTACGGTCACGACATTGACGGCAAGTCGCACATCGTGGAGTTGGTGAAGGCTCTTTGCGACATCGATGGTTTCGAATGGATCCGCCTGCATTACGGCTATCCGCTCGGCTTCCCCGACGAGTTATTGGATTTGATGCGTGAGAATCCTAAGGTTTGCCATTATATCGACCTGCCTTTGCAGCATATCAGTACACATATATTAAAGGATATGCGCCGTGGCGTGGACCGCGAGCAGACCATTGGCTTTGTGGAGAATGTGCGTAAACATGTGCCCGACATCGCCTTCCGTACCACGTTTATCGTAGGCTTCCCGGGCGAGACCGAGGAAGACTTTGAGGAGTTGTGCCAGTTTGTCAAGGACATGCGTTTCGAGAGGGCAGGGGTGTTCGCTTTCTCGCCTGAGGAAGGCACGCCGGCCTATGAGATGACCGATGACGTTCCTGACGAGGTGAAACAAGAGCGCGTGGACAGGTTGATGGATATCCAGCAGAGCATCTCGTTGGAAATCAACGCCCAGCGTGTGGGAAAGACTGAGAAGGTACTCGTCGATCGTCTCGAAGGCGACTATTACGTCGGCCGTAGCCAATACGACTCGCCCGAGGTGGATGATGAGATCCTCATTGCCGCCGATAAGGAACTGCAGATTGGCCAGTTTTATCAAGTCAAGATCACCCAAGCGGATTATTTCGACTGCTATGGGATGGTGGAGATCTGAAATATCGGATAGTATAGTTTATGCATCGATAACAATAAAAAAGTCCGAAAGCCATTGGCTTCCGGACTTTTGTTTTCCCCTAGGGGGAAGGAATTACTTACCTAACAATAATCTTCACAGAAACTCTGTTCTGGTTGTTTTCTAAACGTATTACGTATACACCACAGGCAAGGTTGTGGCTGATGCGATTGCTGCTGCCTGCGTTGATCTGTTGCTTCATTACGGGTTGACCGAGGATGTTATACACGGTCATGCTATAGTGCGCATCATCGCCGTTTTCGATGACAAACTCATGGTCGATGCTCATGACCTTCACGTTGGCCTCTGTGGGCTCGTCAATGCTGTTGTCGGTGAGGTCGATGAAGATGGGCTCGTCAAGGCCGGCATTCGGGTTGACAGTGTTGGCATCAGGATACCATTGGCCTTGGATGGTTTCGTATTCCGATGAGCCACCGTTCATGTCGTAAATCCAAATGAGGTTGATACCGGTTTCATTGTTGTTGGGTATGATGCCGCCAAACCAACCGTCCTTGCCAGCTACCAGTTCTTTGTAGAAGTCAGCATACTGGTTGATGCTACCATAGTCGACGCCAATGGTTTCGATGGGTGTGGAATAAACAGGGCGTTCCATGTGGTTGACATCAGTGTAAAGAGCTGCGAAGCCCATAGGCGCTTCATTGCTCTTGGCATAGAAGGCTGTGCCTTGGTAGGCATCGCGCTCGTTTCCGAATGTGAGCACGGTGGCGTAGTCCTGGGTGGTAAAGGTTTGGCTGACCGTGGTGCCGTCGTTGCCGTCGTTGATGCGGATGCGGAGGTATACATGGTTGCCAGGGGTGAAGCGGGCATTGGCCGTAGGCTCGTTGATGAACCAAACAAAGGCGGTGCCTTCCTCGTCGGTGGTAAACTCACCATAGCCACCTTCCGTCGAAAGGCTCGGGCTGGTGCTACGGTAGAAACCATCTGGACTGGCGTAGATGACATTACCGGCGCCAGCAGTCTCAGGACCGTCGTTGTCGTCGACGAACTGGTTGGTGTAGCGGTAAGTCGTGTTGGGCTCAAGGTTCTCGAGTTGAGCTGCCGTGGCCACAGGCACGCGGTTGTTGTTCGTGCCGTTGTTACCTTCAATGTAGTATGGCATGTAGGCGGTGATGTTAGACTCGCCTTCGCCATGAACGATACCCGTCAGGCTGACGGTTGCGGTTGCACCGCCACCTGTGTGGTTAATAGTGCCTGTATAACTGCCAGCATTGAGACCGGCAACCATGCGTACATAGATCGTCAATGGTTGGTTGATGATGGCACCTTCTCCAAATTCGAGCGTGATATTGCTGACGAAAGCATCGTTGTCGAGCGATATTTCAAAGTTGTCGGTGACAGAAACGGTGACATCACCTTCGCCTTCGAGGTTGGCAGAGGTCAGGATATAGCTGTGTGATTCGGATGGGCCTTGACCAAAGTCATATTCGAAGTCTGCAAGGACATTAGGCGTGGCAGTGATGGAAGGGATGCCTGCGGTGCCGGAAGTGAGCAGGATGTCATCGACTTCCCAACCGGCAGCTTGGTCTTCGGTGCTGGTGTACTTGTAGGCGATGTAGCAGTTGCTGCCACTGAAAGCGTCCAAACTGATGGCGCCTGATTCAACCCAGTTCCAGCTGCCTTCCGAGAGTTGGCAGGCAAGGGCTTGCCATGTAGCAGTAGTCGGGTTTTGCCCGTCATAGTCATTGGAGAAATACACCTCGATATCGGGACCATTGTAGTTCTTGGCTGTGATGAAAGTCAGCACGACGTCGCTGTAGCTGTCGAGGTCGAAGGCGGGCGAGATGAGCCAGTCTTCGTTGACGCCTTGCTGATAGGCGTTCATGTAAGCGTAGTGGTTGCCGCTGTGCTCAGCGATGGTCCACTCGGCCGTTTCGCCTTCCACGTTAACTTGCGTCCAACCGTGCCAGTCTTCCTCCCAGTCTTGGTTGAAGATGATGTATACGTCATCGTTGATGACGTAGGTGGCACTGACGATGGGACTGTCGTTGTAGTCGTCTTTGTCAGCGTATGCCCAGATGGTAGTGGTTTCGTTGATGCTGATAGCTCCATTATAATTCGTCCAAGGGCCGTTTTCGGAGTTGAGGCTGTAATGGATAGTGGCACCTGAAGTAGCACAACTGATGGTCACTTCTTGAGCCTCGTAGTAAGTACCACCTTCCGGGTTGAAGGTTGGGGCTGCCACGGTGGGCGTACCGCCTTCGCCTTGCATGAAGATGTCGAGGAAGAAGTTGTACTCGCCGTTGTTCATGTTGCTGGTGGAATAAGCTCCGACAACGCTGTTGGCATCTGTCACACGAAGCGCCATGCCGCGGTCAGGTGTGTCGACATTCAGGATGCTGAAACCATTGTATTCAGGAACCAACGAAGCGGTGTCGGCAACGCCGGCAGTGATGGTCCAATCGGTTTTGTTGCCAGTGAAGTTGAAGTTGGTGCTGCTGTTGTAGCTGAGCACTTGGCCGTTGGCGTTGGTGAAGGTGTAGCCGTCAGCGGTGACATCGATGGTCCAGTAGTAGCTGTCTTCATTGGTAAGGATGCTGGCGGGGATGACTTCGTTACTGCCGTTCATGGCACTGGTGAATTCGGCGGTGCCGAGTTTGCCGCTTGTCAGGGTGTTGGCTACGGCGAGGTAGGCGTTGGCGGTGCTGTTGTAGCGAGAGGCCAAGATGACGCGGTTGCCGGCTGCAAGCTCACTTACGTCGCTGATGCGGACGTAGTCGTCGCCAGGAACAGGAGCGGCGCTGACGCTACCGCTGCAGGTGACATTGATGTTGTCGACATCGGCACAAGTAATGGCGATGTTTTCGTTGTTGTAGTTGCCGACAGCGAGACCAGCTTTCATGCGAACATAAACGGTCGTTTCTTCCACATTGCCGTCTACAGGTGTCAATGTCAGGGTGGTTTGTGCATTGAAGTCATCGCCCGAAGCAAGTGAAATCTCAAAGTCGCTTGCCCCGGTGATGGTGATGCTGCCACTCAAGTTGAGACCAGTGACGGTGAAGCTCTGCTCAGCTGATGGGCCATTGCCCTCGGTGTAGTTGAATCCGGTCAAGGCCAAAGGTGTGACGGCGACTACTGTTTCTGAGGTCTGACCAACGAGCATGATGTCGTCGACCTCCCAACCGGCAGCTTGATCTTCGGTGCTGGTGTACTTGTAGGCGATGTAACAGTTGCTTCCATTGAAGCCGTCCAAGCTGATTTCACCTGATTCAACCCAGTTCCAGCTGCCTTCTGAAAGTTGGCAGGCAAGAGCTTGCCATGTGGCAGTGCTTGGGTTTTGTCCGTCATAGTCATTGGAGAAATATACCTCGATATCGGGACCATTGTAGTTCTTGGCTGTGATGAATGTCAACACAGGGTTGGCATATGCGTCGAGGTTGAAAGCGGGCGAGATGAGCCAATCTTCGTTGACGCCTTGCTGATAGGCATTCATGTAAGCGTAATGGTTGCCGCTGTGCTCAGCGATGGTCCACTCGGCCGTTTCGCCTTCCACACTAACCTTTGTCCATCCATGCCAATCCTCTTCCCAGTCTTGGTTGAAGATGACGACCGTTCCCGATCCCGCTTGGATGGTGTAAGTGGCTTCAGCGATGGCGCTATTGTCGTAGCCTTCTTTCATGGCGATGGCCTTGATGGTGGTTGTCTCCTCTATGGAAATAGGCTCGCTATAAACGGGGCTGCTTTCAGTCGGTTCGCTGCCATCCAGCGTGTAGTGGATGGTGGCGCCTTCGGTAGCGCAGGCGATGCTCACCGTCTGTGGCTCGTTATAGGTGCCAGACTCAGGCGTGAAGGTAGGTGTGGCCACCACAGGGGTGGGAGGCTCGATGCCTTCGGTCTTCACGAAGAGGTCGAGGTAGAAGTTGTAACCGCTGTTGTTGTTGTTGGAAACGGCATATGCACCAAAATTGTGGCTACTGTTCAGCGAGAAACCACGAGCTGGAGTGTTGTAGTTGGTGATATAAAAACCTGAGTATCCCGGCACCATGGCGTTGTCGCCAGCATTTTCGAATGAGATGGCCCATTCTGTGTTGTCACCACCTGTAGCGAAGTTAGTGCCGCTGCTATAACCGATCAGTTCGCCAGCAGCATTGGTGAAGGTGTAACCGTTGGCGGTCACGCCGACCACCCAATAGTAGGTCTCTTCTTCATCTGCGATGCTGGCAGGCAGCACTTCGTCGCTACCCGAGGTGGCTGAAGTGAAGAGTACACCCGTGGGCTTGCCCGTTGTGGCAGCGGTCATGGCGTAGTAATCAGTGGCGTTATCATCGAAGCGGGCGGCGATGACGACATAGGCGCCTTCTGTCAATTGGCTCAGGTCGCTGATGCGGACATATTCGCCCTCAGTGGGTGTGGGAGGCGGGGTAGTGCCAGTGACGGTGCCGGTGACATTGACAAAGAGAGTGTCGGCACCTTGTGAGACGACACACAATTGCTCGTTGTATGTGCCCACCTCAAGGCCTGCTTTCAGGCGTACGGTAATGTTGATGTCATAGAAAGATCCTGAATGTGGGATGTAAACCATGGCCGGGTTCTCGGGTTGGAACATCTCGGCGGGGAAGGTTGAGACTTCAAAGCTCTCAGATGGGTAGACAGCAACGTTGTTGCTTAAGTTGTTGCCGCTCAACAAGAAGCTGGCGACGTCGGAAGGACCACCTTCTTCTATATCATAAGTCATACCTGTGACGGAAGTGGGGTTGGCGATGAGCTCGGCAGAAGGAGTAGGCACCTCGCAAAGAGCCACATCGTCTGCCTTGGCAACGCGGATTTGTGGATTGTTATAATAGCCTACCACGCCGATGACGTCGACAATGTCACCTTCTTCGATGCCAGCCAAGGCAGGAATCTTATAGATATTGATGGTGCTTCTGTCTTGCGTAAGAGGAGTGTCGCCACTCGTGTTGATGGTGCCAATGGTGGCTGCTTCAATCTTCACACGGGTGCTTTGCAGGGCGTCAGCACCGCCTTCAAGAATCTCAGCGATGGTCTTAACGGCCAGTGGCAATTCATTACCCGTTGAAACGATGCTGAATTGTTCTTCATCGTTGCCTTTGATACCACTTAACTCTACCAGACCGTTAAATGTGGCATGTTTGCCGTATGCGCGAACATCGTCGCCGATGGTGAGATTGCTAGGTACGGTGCCGCTGTTCAAATATAGATCGATACCAGCGGTTTCATCTTGAATGTAAACGTTGCGGCCGTCGATGAAAGTGACGATACCTTGCACTAAGGCGTATTCTCCGTTTGCCAATGCACGTGCTTCGGCGATGGTGATAAGTGTTTGCTGTTGACTGACAGTACCGCTGAGAGCAACTGTCTCACTTAATTCGCCACAAGCTACAGTAAGGTTGCCTGTATAGTCGCCGGCGTCCAATCCAGTTTTCATTCTAACGTAAACTGTACTCTCAATTGCTCCGTCAGTAGGTGTGAGGCTGAGCGAGTTGGAATAGGTGCCGTCAGAAGCGGCCGAGACCTCGAAATCTTGGGGCGCTGTGATACTGACGTTTTCAGAGAGATCGCTGCCCGTCACGGTGAAGTTAAGAGCTTGTGATGGGCCAGCGTTATAGGTGTATTCGAAACCATCCAGTTGGGCGGGCGTGACGGAGAGAGTAGGATCGGTAATCGAGACTTCTTCGATGCTTCCTATCATGGTGTTGTAATACTGGTTGGAAGAAACGCCGACATAGTAACCGGATACTCTGACTTGTTTGCCGTTCAGCGAAGTGAAATCTGTGTCAATGGGATAGGAAATGCTGCCCTTTGCTGTAGTAGCACCCTCAATATTGGTAATGTTGTAATAGGTGCCGCTAACAGAGAGCGTTCCTTCATATTGGACATAATTCGAAAGTTGGGCTGGGTTTTGGGATGCTACCCTGGTATCCATTTCTGATCCCGTGATGACAGTGGGGTTTTCTTCCTCGTAATTGGAGTTGTCCACAAAGGTAATGGTGGCAGAATTGTTGAATTCAAAAGCGCCGCCATAAGTGACAACAGAACCTGAAAGTTTCACTTTGTCGCCTATATTGTAGTCGTCTTGGACGTAGTTTTGATTGTAGTAATACACATAACCCGTGCCGTCGCCGACAATAAAACCTCTTTGACTCTTGGCAACGATGGTGCCTTGAATTGTATAAGTGCCAGTTTCTGTGATGTCCGAAATGCTATTTACGATATTGGGGTTACCAGCTTGTGTTACAGTTACGTTTTGGGTTACCGTCTGATTGGTGTTATAAGTGTACATCAAAGTAACTGATGCATTACGCTCAGTATTGGTCGTGTTGACGCTGCAGGTAAAGGGAACTGTAGTACCAACAGTGCCAAGAGTAAGCCAATCTGAAGAGGTGTTGGCTGTCATTATGCCGCCCGAGACGGAGTTGCTGACGGTGAATTCTATGGCACCGCTCGTGGCATCGAATTCAATTCCAACATCCTCGGCAGTGATATAAGGAGTTGAAGGACTCCCACTGACTCTCTTATAGTATGTAAAAGTTTGGCCAGTAATGTTGTTGTTGATAGAAGTGTAGCATCTCCAGTCTTGGCTGTTGTAAATGCCAATGTAGCGGCTGGTGCCATTATGAACTAGATAATTGCTATTCGCATCTACATGGAAGGTTTTGTTTGTATTGGTTCCCACTCTGACACCATTGTTTGTGCCTGTGCAATACAACCAAGTTGTCGTTGAACCATTGGGATAGAAGGTGTAACCGTCGGTAGCGTTGCCACTAATGGTCCATTGGATATTATCGGGAATTTCGCCCGACAACGTATTGCCGGAAACGGTGACAGCATAGGTGGCTGGGGCATTGGAAGTACCGTTGTTGTTCGTCATGGCATAATTGGATCCGTTGTTGCCAACGATGACAAACACATCGGAAGAGGTAAGTCCCGATAACGGCGTGCTTTCCCATGTGTAGGTTTGGGCTCGCAAGCTCATCCCCGTTAACAGCAATAATGCTGTCAACAAAAAAGTAAGGTTTCTTTTCATTTGATAAAACATTTAATTATTTGATACTTAATATTTTTATTCCAAATCGGGTTTATTATAATAAGGTGTCAAAAATAATGAATAGTCTACTATGAGGAACCTTTGCTGTTCAAATTGTTTTCAACAGAAACTGTTGATAAAATGTTGATAACGTGTTGATAACAAACGTAAAGCATGAAGGATGAGGCATTTGGAGAAGTTTTTCACATTTTGCATTGTTTTGGCAAAAGATTTGTATTTTTGCCACCAAATAGCTTTGTGTTATGAAAAAGATAGTTCGTACAATCTGGATCAGCGCCCTGTCAGGCTTGGCTTTTCTCGGCGCTTGTTGCACTAACAAGGGTTTGACAAGATCGGAAAGGAAGCAGTTGATGCGTGAACGCGATTCCATCCAAGAGATCTTGAAAGGCCGTGAAGGCGCCGTCATCTATGGCACGCCAGAGATTATGCAGGCCAGAAAGCTGAAGGACTTGGAACTGAAGAGCCGACTCGATACCATTAACTACCAGTTGGGCGAGGATGTCGACCTTGAGATTAGCGCTCGCCGTGTGGAATTGCAACGACGTCTGAATGAACTGCAAACCACCTTGCGAAATCGTGAAGGCGCATGCATCTATGGCACTCCTGAAGTTATGGAACAATACAAGGAGGAAACCAACCGCATGAGGAAAGAAGCCGAGTCCATTCGTAAGGAGCTCCAGAACTTGGATATGTTGGAGGGCTCACAGGTCAATGATGGCAAAGTGGAAGCCTTGTATGGCGTTCCAATGCCTTGAATCAACGCTTCTTTTTCCGACTAAACCATGAGTGAACGCCTTGGTTTTTATAAGAGAATGATGCTCGAGCTCAATCGTGCTGTTCTTCAACAACGTATCGATGAGCACGAGTTGCACCAGTTGTTTTGGGAGTGCACGTTGCGGTGTAACCTAAACTGTAGGCATTGTGGCTCGGATTGCCGCATGCTTTCCGAGAAAGACGACATGCCGCTAGAGGATTTTCTCAAGGTACTTGACGAGGTGCGGGCTCATCAGGACCCTTCCCAAGTGATGGTCATTACCACGGGCGGCGAACCTACCATGCGTCAAGACTTGGCCCATTGTGGAGAAGAGATCATCAAGCGTGGTTTTATGTGGGGCATGGTGTGTAATGGCATGTTGCTCTCTGCCGATAAGCTTAATGAGTTTGTTGCAGCTGGATTAAAGAGTATCGCGGTGAGTTTCGACGGTTTCGAGGAGGACCATAATTGGATGCGTGGTAACCCAATGAGTTACAAAAATGTGCTACGTGCCGTGGAAGCAATGAAACAACATCCCGACCTCACATGGGATGTCATCACCTGTGTTAACCAGCGTACTATCAAATACTTACCACAGTTCCGCGATTTTCTGGTTTCATTGGGCATACATCGTTGGCGTTTGTTTACGGTATTTCCTTTCGGACGTGCCGCCAATGAGCCTGACTTTAAGCTTTCCAATGTGCAGTTTGTCGAGATGATGGAATTCATCAAACAGACGAGACGGCAGGGGAAGATCCGTGCTGACTACGGCTGCGATGGCTTCCTTGGACGGTACGAAGGAGAGGTGCGTAACCATTATTATTCATGTAGCGCTGGCATCAATATAGCCTCCGTGTTGGCGGATGGATCCATATCGGGTTGCCTCAGCATACGTAGCGACTATCATCAAGGCAATATATATAAAGACAGTTTCTGGGATGTATGGCAAAACAACTTCCAGGTTTACCGCGACCGAAAATGGATGAAGACCGAGCAATGTGCACAATGCAAGATGTGGCGTTATTGTCTTGGTAACGGGATGCATCTGCGTGATGGTGATGGGAAGTTGCAACTATGTCAATATCATATGATTAATGGATAGGATCTATATCGTCGGCTATATGGGCGCGGGCAAGACTACTACGGCGCGTCGCCTCGCCCAGCGCATGGGCTGGGAGGTGGTCGATACTGATGCCTTGTTTGAGGAAAAATACAAGATTTCCGTCCACGATTTCTTTAACAAATACGACGAGCCACTATATCGGAAACTGGAAGCCGAGGTGCTTAAGGAAACGGAAAAGCTGAAGCATGTGGTTGTCTCCACAGGTGGTGGAACGGCTTGCTATTTCGACAATATGGAGTGGATGAACGGCCATGGCACCACCGTCTTTCTCCGCATCAGCGAAAAAGCGGTTGTTGACAGACTGCTACATGCAAAAAGAAAACGCCCTTTGGCCGCTGGAAAAAGCGAGGAGGAGCTGAAGGCTTTTGTGAATCGGCATTACGCTGAACGATTGCCTTATTACGAGAGGGCACAGATAACCGTGAAAGCTGAGGACCTGGATTTGGAAGGACTGGCGAGTCGAATTCAGGAATTAGAGATCCCTTAATTCAAGCAGACATACGTTTTCCACATGTTGCGTGTGAGGGAACATGTCGACAGGTTGTACGGCCATCACTTTGTAGGCTGGGTCGAGCAGCTGCAGGTCGCGGGCTTGTGTAGCTGGATTGCAGCTGACGTAGACGATTTTCTTGGCGCGGATTTTCAGTAGCTGTTCCACTACTTTCTCAGCCATACCTGCACGTGGTGGGTCGGTGACAATGAGGTCGGGGTGCCCGTTGGAGGTGATGAAATCATCGGTAAACACTTTGGCCATGTCGCCGGCGTAGAAAACGCAGTTTTTGATGCCGTTGATTTCGGCATTCACTTTGGCGTCTGCGATAGCGGCCTCCACATATTCGATGCCGACTACCTTTTTCACGAATCGTGAGAAATACTGGGCAATGGTGCCCGTGCCCGTATAAAGGTCGTACATCAATTCATCGCCTTTCACGTCGGCAAGGTCGAAGGCAGCCTTGTAAAGTCTTTCCGCTTGATAGACGTTGGTTTGGAAGAACGAAACAGGACCAACCCGGAACTTTAGGTCGTCGAATCCCAGTCTTGGCGAGGCCATGGTCTCAACGAGGTAAGGATCGCCCTTTAGACATTCAAAAGGCAAATCATTGATGATGTCGTTCAGTTTCGGGTTGATGACGAGCAGCAACGAGACGATTTGTGGGAAGGCCATTTCCAAGGCGGGAATCAGCTCGTGGCGCACCACTTCGTTTTCTTGGCTGATGACGATGATGACCATGAACTCGCCTTTCGAGTTGCATCGGATGACGAGGTTACGCATCAAGCCTTCGTGGCCGCGGAAGTTGTAGTAGGGAAGATGTCGATCCATCGTGAAGCGTCTAACAAACAAACGGATATCGTTCGAAGGGTCGCTTTGAAGGTGACATTGCTCGATGTCAACGACACGGTCAAAGAGTTGAGGCAAGTGAAAGCCCAAACCTTTGCAGGCTTCTTCGTTGTGGGTGCCAATAGGCGCACCGTCGGTGAGCCACTTGCGGTTGGAGAAAGTGTATTCTAACTTGTTACGATAGTAAAACTGTTTCTCGCAGCCTAGTATGGGGCGGATATCGGGATATTCTATTTTGCCGATGCGGTCAAAGTTGTCTTTTACCTGTTTCTGTTTGTAAAAGGTTTGCCATTCATAAGCCATATGCTGCCATTTGCAGCCGCCACAAAGGCCGAAATGGTGGCAGACCGGGTCCACGCGCTTTTCCGACAGCTTCTTGATGCTTACGATTTTGCCTTCAAAGAAATTCTTCTTACGCTTATAAACTTCAATGTCAACCACATCGCCAGGAACGCCGAAGGGGATAAAAACCACACGGCCTTCGGGCTTGGCCACCGACATGCCTTCGGAACCAGCGTCAACGATAAGGACGTCTTCCAAAAATTCGGGTTCCCTTTTAACTTTACTTCTCGTCATAATTAAATATCTCCCAAGTTTTTTTTGCTTGTTCTTCAAACATCTGCATCCCATTAAAGACCTTCGCTCCCCATGTCTTTCCCAATTCCATGAAAGAAGTTTCTTTGGGATTATATATCAAGTCGATAAGGATATGTTTGCTTCCCAATGCTTGATAATGGATGTCGGGGAAGTTGTCGGTTTGTGGAGCCATGCCCAGCGGAGTCGTATTGATGATGAGGAGGTTTTGGCTCAACAAGGCATCATCCAAAGTGTCATAGGTCAAATCGCCTTTTTCGGCAGACCTGCTGACGGTGGAATAGGGGATGCCTTTTTGCTTCAGAACATATTGCACTGCTTTTGAAGCGCCACCAGTTCCAAGCACAAGGGCATGTTCGATGGTTTTGCCATTTATGGCTCTCTCAAGTAGTTTGTCGAATCCATAAACATCAGTGTTGTAACCTTTCAGCTTGCCCTTGTCAATTCTCACTACGTTAACAGCGCCGACTTCTTTTGCTGTTGGGTCTATTTCGTCCAATAGCGGGATGATAGCTTCTTTATAAGGTATGGTTACATTGAATCCGCAGAGGTCAGGGTAGGAGGCCATGACATCGTAGATCTCGTCTATCGATTTAAGGTCAAAATGCTGGTAACGACAGTCCAAACCCTCGTATTCGAATTTCTCGTTGAAGTAAAAACGAGACTGCGAGTGCTTCAATGGATGTCCGATGAGTCCGTAACGTTTCATGAGTTATATTTATGTTGAGACGCAGACATCGCGCCTCAAAAAAGGTTCATTTAATCCCAAACACGGCCCCGAAGCCCAGGGTGCACACGATACCTACGATCACGCTGGCGAGCGCTACGCCACCGATGACGGCAATCACGCTTTTCTTGAAGTCCATGTCAAGGAAACTGGCGGCAAGGGTGCCGGTCCAAGCGCCTGTGCCGGGCAATGGGATGCCGACAAAGAGCAACAAAGCCCAATACAAGCCGCGTCCTGCCTTGGCCTGTAGCTTTTGCCCTCCTTTTTCTCCTTTTTCCAAACACCAGGTAAAGAACTTGCCAATATAGCGTTTGTCCTTGCCCCATTCCAATACTTTGCGGGCGAAGAAATAGATGAAAGGCACAGGCAGCATGTTACCAATGGCGATGATGATATAGGAAAGTACAAGGTTGAAGTCGGGATTGGCGGTATGGATGCCATAGGCAACAGGCAACGCGCCTCTCAATTCAATCAGCGGCACCATGGCGATGAGGAAAATATAAAGGTAGTTTTTCATCGGGCTTATGCTATGGGTTCGACATCGGTGTTTCTGTTTTGCTTGTTTTGTTCGATCAGTTGCAGGATTTCCACATCGTTGGCAAGTAGGTCGTGGTCGTATTCAAGGAACTCCTTGTAACCTTCGAAATCGGTATCTAATGCCTGATTCAACACGTTGAGTCCTGTGTCGCGCTCTCCTTTTAGGATTAAGGCATAGGCAAGCAAATAGAGTAGAATGGAACTGTTGTTGGTTTGTTGCAGACCATATTTTAGCGTGTTGATAGCATTTTCGATTTGGTCTTGCTCGCCATAAAGGTCGGCGATTAGGAAATAGACTTCGGCGTCATTGGGAGTAAGCTCTTGGATTTTCATCAGATAGTCCATGGCCTGTTCGAAATCGTTTAGTTTCCGATAGTCTGAGGCGATAGAATAGAGATAGTCGGTCTCCCATGGTTCTAGCTCATAGGCTTTTTTAAAGAGCTTTATAGCTTTTTGGCTGTCGCCTCTGTCGCTGAACACATAACCAAGCCCCGCCCAACCGCTACCGCATAAAGGGTTGATGTCGATGGCTTTTTGGAAATGCATCTCTGCTGTATCCAAGTCTTCAAGCCTATAATAGCAATCGCCCAATGAGGCGCGTGTCATAGAAGTGTCGACGCCATTGCGCATGGCTTCCTCGAGGGTGTCAATGCTTTCCTGATAGCGTTCAAGGTCGTAGTAGATGTCGGCAAGATGCAGATTTGCCCATAAGTCCTTCGGGTTGATGGACAGGGCGAACTCGTATGGGTCGATGGCGTCTTCAAACTGAGCGGCCATCCGATAGCAGTCGCCGATACTAGCCCATGCTTTGCTGTCGTATGGGTTGTTGTCGATTAGGTTCTGAAAAAACGCGATGGCCTCATCGCTTTTGTTGGCGCTCACGAAGCAGCTGCGAATGTCATGGTAGATGGTGTCTTGCTCATCGGCATAAGGAAGGGCCTTTTTGTAAAAGTCGAGGGCGAGGTCGAATTTTTCCAGTTTCTGGTATTCGTAGGCGATAGCGTTGTAGAGGTCGAACTTCTCGTCTTCGTCAAAGAAGGGCAAGGCGTTGCAGTAGTTCTCTATGGCTTCTTTCGATTTGCCTAGGGCGGCGAGGCAGGATCCTAAAGTGAGGAAATAGTCGGGCTCTTCCGCATCGCGTTCTATGTGCTGCAATAGGTCGAAGGCGCGTTGTGGGTTGTTTTCGAGAAGATACTGACGCGCGTATTTGATCTGCAGTATGTTGCTCTCCGGATGCTGTGAAATGGCGATTTCAACGGCTTGACGCGAGTTTTTCAGCTGGTTGTGTTGCGTGTAGTGGTCGATGATGTATTCGAACTCTTCGCTGTCGAAATAAGTTGCCTCATGGTTCTTCAGCATGGTCTCATACTTCTCGATGGCTTTTTCCATCTCGTTGTCCTCGTCCATAAATAAAGCATCATCGTCAAACATCGCCTTGAAAAATTTGCGGCAAAAATACTAAAAAGTAGGATATGTTGCAATAGCATGCCATTGGCATTGTGGCTGGCTTGTCGCAAGAGGGGGCTTTTTATTTTGTTGACAAATATTTGCTCATAAATGCAAAAGCACGAGAAAAAGAATTATATTTGCTTTTCATTATTTAATCACTTTCAATTTTGCCAAAGTATTATATTTCAAATAAATAGATTATGACAATCAATGAATTGGAAAGAATTGCCTCACAGGTGCGTCGCGATATCATTCGTATGGTGCATGGCTGTCAATCGGGACATCCTGGTGGCTCTTTGGGCGCAACAGACATTGTCACAGCGCTTTATTTCGATCAGATGGAAATAGATCCGTCTCATTTTCGCATGGACGGCAATGGTGAGGATATGTTTTTCCTCTCCAATGGCCACATCAGCCCAATGTTCTATAGTATCCTAGCCCGTCGCGGTTATTTCCCTGTGAAGGAATTGGCCACGTTTCGTCGTCTTGGCACGCGTTTGCAAGGTCATCCCACCACGGCTGAGGGTCTTCCTGGCGTTCGTATTGCTTCGGGTTCGTTGGGACAGGGGCTTTCGGTTGCTGTGGGCGCGGCGCAAGCCAAGAAGTTGAATGGCGACAAACATCTCGTCTTCGTTCTCATGGGTGATGGTGAGCAAGAGGAAGGCCAAATTTGGGAGGCTGCCATGTATGCGCCTGCCAAGGGCGTTGACAATCTTATTGCTATTGTTGACTACAACAAGAAACAAATTGATGGTTCTACTGACGACGTGCTTAATCTTGGCGACATGCGTGCCAAATACGAGGCCTTTGGATGGGTAGTACTTGAGATGAGCGGAAACAATATGCAGGCTGTTGTGAATACCCTAAAATTTGCCCGCGAGAACGCCTTCCAAGGCAAACCTCAGCTTATTCTGGCACATACCGAAATGGGTATGGGCGTCGACTTTATGATGGGCACACATAAATGGCACGGTTCTGCTCCCAATGATGAGCAGGCCGCCAATGCGCTGTCGCAACTGACCGAAACTTTAGGGGATTATTAAAACATTGCAACTATGGACTTTACAATTCAAAACAACAAAGATACAAGATCTGGATTCGGAGAAGGCTTGCTTGAGGCAGGTCGCCGTAATTCCAAAGTGGTGGCTTTCTGCGCCGATCTCACTGGCTCTTTGAAGATGGGCGACTTTGCCAAGGAGTTCCCCAACCGTTTTTTCCAAACGGGCATTGCCGAGGCCAATATGATCAATATGGCGGCTGGCATGGCCTTGAGTGGCTTTGTGCCGTTTACAGGCACTTTTGCGGCGTTCTCGACGGGCCGTGTTTACGACCAGATTCGTCAAAGCGTGGCTTATTCCAATAAAAACGTTAAGATTGCAGCATCCCATGCTGGTGTAACCCTCGGTGAAGACGGTGCCACGCACCAAATCCTTGAGGATATCGGATTAATGAAAATGCTGCCCAACATGACAGTCATCGTGCCTTGTGACTTCAACCAGACCAAGAACGCCACCATCGCTGCTGCCGAATATGACGGTCCTGTTTACCTTCGATTTGGTCGTCCTAAAGTGCCGAATTTCACTCCGGTTGATGAGAAATTTGTCATCGGCAAGGCCCAGATGCTTCAGGAAGGAAAGGATGTAACAATCTTTGCTTGCGGCCACTTGGTTTGGAAAGCCATCCAAGCACTTCCGATACTCAAAGATATGGGAATCAATGCTGAGCTGATCAACATTCACACCATCAAACCATTGGATGAGGAGGCCGTGCTGAAGTCGGTGCGCAAAACCCATTGTGTGGTTACCGCTGAGGAACATCAGCGCAACGGCGGTTTGGGTGATAGCATCGCCCAAGTGTTGGCTCTTCATGATCCTTGCCCGATGGAGATGGTGGCCGTCAACGACGTGTTTGGCCAAAGCGGCACGCCTGACGAGTTGCTGAAAGCCTATCATCTTGACACACCTGACATCGTAGAAGCCGTGAAAAAAGTTGTGGCACGGAAATAATAAAAGCTATTATAACTCATTAATACGATATGAAGAATCGAACCCTACTATTACTTATCGCTCTCATCATGTTGGGCATGATGTCGGCGTGCAACAAGAAACAAAAGGAAGAAGAACAGCCCAAAGCTATGAATGTCATCTATATGATTGGTGACGGTATGGCATTGCCTCAGGTGTATGCCGCCATACTTGCCTCGGGCGAAGACTTGACTTTTACGCAATTCCCGTATATTGGCGTGGTGGAGACCAATTCCGTCAGCAACGAGATTACTGACTCGGCTGCAGGTGGAACGGCTTTGGCTAGCGACCACAAGACCAATAACGCCATGGTGGGTATGAATCCCGATACAATACCTGTGAAGACCTTGCTTGAAGCCCTACACGAACAAGGCAAGGAGACGGGCATTGTGGTCTCATGCTATGTCACGCATGCAACTCCTGCCGTGTTTTACGCCAAAGTGCCGCATCGTCATCAATATGAGGAAATTGCCATGCAGTTGGCTGAGACGGATAATGTCAACTTGATTATCGGTGGTGGCCGCAAGCACTTCGCGCACCGTAAAGATAGCCTCAACCTTATCGAGAAGATGGAAAACGAACTTGGTTGGAAAGTGTACGACACGCTGGCCGACATTGATGAGACTTGTAAGAAATATGCAGTTTTGGCCGACGACGGACATATGCCGCCTGCAGCTGAGCGTGGCGACTTTCTGCCTCGTGCCGTGAAAACGGCTTTGAGAACCCTTGACGATGCCGAGAATGGTTTCTTCCTCATGGTGGAAGGCTCACAGATCGACTTTGCCTGTCATGCTAACGATTCCACATGGATGATGGATGAGATGTTGGACTTCGACAATGCCATACAAGTAGCGTTGGATTATGCCAAGGAGAAAGGCAATACACTGGTTGTCGTCACCGCCGACCACGAAACGGGCGGCTTGACTTTGCCTGATCCGCAAGGCAAGTACACCAATGTCGTGTTCGATTATTCCTCGCGCAGCCACACTTGCTTGCCTGTTATGGTCTATGCCTTTGGCCCCGGTGCAGAGCAGTTTACGGGCTGGATGGAAAATAGAGATCTCAAGGCAAAGATAATGCATGCTTGTGGCTCGGAAAACATCACGGATAGCATCCAAGAAAAAGAAGGTAGGCGTGTAAAAGCTGTTAAAGTCAACCTCGACTCCAACCCAACCAACTGAATACAGACCCAATGAAACTCTCTGTCGTCATCGTAAACTACAACGTTGAATACTTCCTTGAGCAATGCCTCTACTCGGTGCGTCGTGCCATGCAGGGTATAGAAGGGGAAGTGTTCGTTGTTGACAACAATTCCGTCGACGGATCGTTGAAAATGCTGGCGCAGAAGTTTCCCGAGGTGAAGGTCATTGCCAATAAGGAGAACGTGGGCTTTAGTAGGGCTAACAATCAGGCCATCCGCGTCTCCACAGGCGAGTATGTGCTGCTCCTCAACCCAGATACTGTGGTGGAAGACGATACTTTCTCCAAGTGTCTCAGCTTCATGGACAGCCACCCTGAGGCGGGCGGTCTTGGTGTGAAGATGGTGGATGGTAAGGGCCGGTTCTTGCCTGAATCGAAGCGAGGACTGCCTACGGCAGAGACTGCATTCTATAAGATGTTTGGCCTTGCCAAGCTCTTCCCTCACAGCAAGCGTTTCGCCAGATACTACATGGGACATCTCTCCAACGACGAGACCAATGAGGTGGAGATCTTGTCAGGCGCCTTCATGTTGATGCGTCGCGAGACTTTGGATAAGGTAGGGCTATTGGACGAGACCTTCTTCATGTATGGCGAAGACATCGACTTGTCGTATCGTATCACTCAGGGAGGTTACAAGAATTACTATTTCCCTGAGACCCGCATCATCCACTACAAGGGCGAGAGCACCAAGAAGACCAGTGTCAACTACGTGTTTGTGTTTTATCGTGCCATGGAGATTTTTGCCAAGAAGCATTTTGGCAACTCATGGGCCAAGTCGTTTTCTTTCCTTATTAATATAGCCATCTATATCAAGGCGTTCTTCGCCTTGGTGTCACAGTTTTTCCACAAAGCTGCAGTACCATTCCTCGATGCCGTGCTTGGTTATGGCGGTTTGGCAGCCATTAGTTATTTCTGGGGCCATGCTACCATCTATGGCGGGGTGGGCAGTTATCCTTTAGTGCTCTTTGCCGCAGTGTTGCCCGCATATATCCTGATCTGGTTGTTGTGTACTTATTTTTCAGGTGGTTACGACAAGCCTTACAACATCGGACGCGCAGTTCTTGGTGTGGCTATTGGTAGCGCCGTCATTTTGGTGTTGTATGCTTTATTGCCTGAGAGCTTGCGCTTCTCACGTGCCTTGATTCTCTTTGGCATGATATGGCTGGCAATCGTGATGAGCCTAATCCGTTTTATTGGCGTCATGTTGGGCAACGAGAACTTCCAATCGAAAAAGACGGAGAAGAAACGTTTTTTGGTCATCGGAAGCCCCGAGGAGACGAAACGTGTCAATTCTATCTTGGAAAGCACCTCGATCAAGCCGGACTTTATTGGTTTGGTAAGTTCTGAGGCGCAAGGTGAGGCTCCTGAAGGTTTCATCGGTAACCTTTCGCAGGTGCCCGATATTATTGAGATTTACAAGATTACGGAAGTCATTTTCTGTTCAAAGGATGTGCCGCATCAGGTCATCATCGACAAGATGGTGGATTGGCATACCTCCAATGTAGACTATAAGATTGCACCAGAGGATAGCCTGTCCATCATTGGCAGCAATAGCATCAATACGCGTGGCGACCTTTATACGGTTGACATAAAGGCTATTGACACTAAACCTAACCGTCGCAACAAACGTCTTTTCGATGTGGTGATGAGCGTATTCAGCATCATTTTCTGGCTGCCCTTGGCTTTGGTTGTAAAGCGACCGGTACGTTTCTTGAAAGACGCGTTCCTAGTCCTTGTCAGACGTCGCACATGGGTGGGCTATTGTGCTGCCGATGACACGCAGAAGCTCCCCAAGATTCGCAAGGGCATTTACACTACGGCTTCGGGCCTCGACAGAAAGGAGGGCGTGGATACCGGGTTCGCCAACCAACTGAATCTGCTTTATGCGCGCGACTATACCGTATGGAAAGATGCAGAGATTTTCTTCCGTTCCGTGACAGCAAAAGGTGAATAAGGAATCAGCCCACTTGAAGATTCAAGCGGGCTGATTTTGTGTATGACTTACTAGAACTTATTCAACTCTTCGTGGAAGGTTAGTTTATGATTAACTTTTGGGTTTCAATGTTGCTTCTGTTTTGTATACGAATATAATACAATCCTTTCGGAGCGTCGCTTAAGTCGACTTGCTGATAGCCTGAAACCTTGTCCATTTGTTTGACCAATTGGCCATGAGTGTTGAAAACCAATATGTTGCTTTCTTCGGCAAGAGCGATGATAAAACTGCCCGAAGTGGGGTTGGGATAGATGGTGTTTTCCCTTTGGATTGTTTCTTCTTCCACTTTTGTGACAATGCAAGTGCGGGGCAGCGTGATATCGTCAATCCAGGCACAGTCCTGACCTCCTGCACCTGTTGAGTTTTTGTCATAGAACCAGTCGCATACGTGATTTCCCGCCTTGATTTCATAGCTGGCGAAGGTCCAGTCGTTTTCGCCCCACCACCAGTCCATCTTACGTCCATCGACAAAGAAGGCAAATATGTCTTTTTTATGTTCTTCCGTTGATGTCTTGAACCAGAAACTGATTTCGCCGTCGTTTTGGCTTTCGGTATAGATGATCAGGTGTGTTACTTCGTCGTTTCCTATCTCACCAGTGCGGGCACTATAGGTGCCGTTGTGCGATTCTTGATCGGTGACGAACCAATGCGAATCACCGCCGTGTTCCCATTCCAAGAAGCTGAAATCACCGCTTTCGAAGGTTTCAACAGCGACGCCTACGGCGAACACATAATCATGCAAAGTCGTGTAGCTGCCGGAATGCAGTTCCAAAGTGAGATGAAACACAGTGCCTCCAAGGATGTCACTGTCGGAGCTGAGCGGTAATTCGGCTGTAAAGGTGCCATTGGGCTCCACGGCTCCAATTTGTATTTGATTGTCGATGAGATGGATGCGATTGTCGGTGCAGGAAGCAGAAAGGTAAGCATCAGGAGCTGTGGCATGACCAATATTCATACCGTTGATTTGTAAGGTAACAGTCTCGTTTTGGTCGATGAAGCCGTTGCCGTCGCCTTGGGTGTCATCAACATCAATGTTGGCAAATTGAAGGTTGGGAGCCAATGCGAGGAAAGATTTCTGGGTGGTATGAATGAAATAATTGTTATAGGTGGTGAGGCTTAATGTGAAAACGGTTTGGTCAGGGATGTTGTCTGCAATTTCAATTAGCCCTCCTTCTTCCAAGTGCTCCGTACTGTTGGCTGGAAGTCCTGGGAGGGATCCAATGTTGCTTTCAGAGGAAACATACTCACAATCACTGGTTAAGACAGCCGTGACATTTGCACTTACATCGCCTTTGTTATAAATGTCTATGCTAACCATGCGTGAGGTACCAAAAATGGCATCGCCATTTAAGTCGATGATGTCGCCATAGACGAAGGCTTCACTGCCATCAAATCCAGTCACTTCAAAGACTTGAGGCCAGGCACTTTGTCCCGTAACTGTGAGCTTCATTTCACCAATAACATCCAATGGGGCTTCGAAATCCAGCTCAACATCTCCGTTTTCGTCGGTGATGCCGCGACCCAGCAAGGTTTGATCATGGAAAAGGCTAACACAGAAGTTGCTCAGAGGCGTTCCATATTGGTTTACATTGACGGTGGTGGATGTGGTGCCTGTCTTCAGCCCCTGTTCATAGACTACATTGGGCGTGAAGGGCTCTTCAAACCAAGGGTGCAAAGCCACATCGCCCAATACGTTAAGGCAATAAATATTCCAACGCAGACAGCCGTTTTCCTCATCTCTTAGTTGGAAGGGAATGGCGACCCAAGGAGCGGAGGCAATCTTGGCTTCGCGCAAGGCCATGCCGATGGTGGCAATGCGGTCGTGGCAATAAGCGTCGATCATCTCGCGATGGATATGGGCAGCCATGCCATCGCCCCAAGGCATGTACCAGCCGTAACGTGAGTTGCCAGTGGTGACCACAAAACCAGTCTCGATCGTCAACATTTTCTCTAGGATGCAGTTGTGTGAGAAGTCGCCGCATATGCAGCCATGGGAATGGAATAGCATGTAGTTGTGATTTGTCCCGTCATTGCCGGCAAAGAACTGGTCGCCCATCATGCCCATCTCCCAGCCAGCCACCACATCAGTATTGGCGTGGCCCACATGGTGGACATATTGTCCGCCAGTGCCGATGACATTACGGAAAGCGCTGCCGCTCCAGTTCATGGTCGGTGTAGCGTAATAGCGCTTGAAGTTATAGTTTTCGGGATAACCATAGGTGGTGTAGTCAAAGTCGTGGTTTTCTCCAATAAGGCGTTCCATGTCTTCGCTGCCGTAGTAGCCATCACCAAGGTGTTCTGCGCCGAGGATGGGAGAGGTGAATTCACCCAGCACGGGCGTTTGCAGGTAGCTGAAGGTCTTGTGCATGATGGTTTCAAACTGTGCTTCGTTGTTGAAGGGCAGGCGGCCGATGCCCAATTCAGGCAGGAGGTCGTCTTCTCCGACTTCGCCCCAGCGGTCGTCACCATCATCATTGAGGGTGCCGTCGAGACAGGCATAATACATGTCGGCGGGCAGTTGGTCTTCATCGCCTTCTTGGGCCCAGCAATAAAGACTGCGGTAAGGCACAATGCTCACGTCGCCGCCCAAGTTGATCATCTGAATGCCGTTTTCTTCATATTCTTGAATGATGTAGTTACGGATTTGCTCTTGATGATCTTGCCCTTCCATCGTAGCATAAATCTCTTCCAAAGCAACGATGCGGGTTCGGATGCCTTTGTCGTTATAAAGGTTGAGGTATTCACCGAAGCGAGGAATCCATTCTTCGGAGGTAATTACGAGCATGTCGTAGCCGCTTATCTCGCGACCACGTTTGTCGTAGGTGCCAAGTATATCGTTTTGCGCCAACCTCTTGAGGGAGGCTTCGTTTTCAGGCGTGAGCCATAGCTTGCGGCTGTGGTCGTTGCGACTCATGGTGGTCTCAATGGTGACCTTCACCGTCTGGGCATAACAAACCTTACCTGTGGCTGGCACGTATTGCACGGGCGTAAAACCGCCGAAGGCAAAGGCAACGCCATTCAGAAACTGGGTGTTGACATTACTGTGGTTACGCGAAGGATAGATTTCCTCCGAGCGGTATATGCTTTCGTTTTTGGCAAAAGGAATCTTCTTGTCGCTTGAAATAGGACGTGGCTGTTGAACGGGATAAAGGTTGAAGGTACCTTCTAGTTCAATGAAATCAAACAATTCCACGTTGACGGATACCGCCTCTTGGCCTTGGGGTAGCATCAGGCTGATGCTTTGCCAGGGTAGGGTGGGCTCGCCCACGATGCCGTTAGGCAAGCAGTTTTGGAAGCCAATCTGCTGGTAACCATTGCATTCCCTAATATTAGGCTGACTGAAATAGTAAGTCTGTTCGATGGATTCGGCATGTACAAAAAGCGCGATGGCCAATAAAGCGAGGGTAAGACTTAGTTTTCTCATTATGACTTATTAATTTGGGCGCAAAATTAAAAAATGTCGCTATCATATAGGCATTTTTTCTACTTTTGCTCTTTAAATCTCAAAACAATGAAAACTATTAGAGCTGCCGTAGTAGGTTACGGCAATGTGGGCCGCTTCGCACTAGAAGCCTTGGAAGCAGCCCCTGATTTCGAAGTGGCAGGCATCGTCCGCCGCAATGCTAACAAAACTATTGAACTCTCTGCCTACGAGGTGGTGAAAGACATTAAGGAACTGAAAGATGTGGACGTTGCCATCTTGGCTTGCCCCACGCGCAGCTGCCCAGATTATGCCAAACAGATCCTTCCTTTGGGTATCAACACCGTGGATTCCTTCGATATCCATACCTCCATCGTGGACTACCGTCGTGAGCTGATGCCTATTAATAAGGAAACGAAGACTGTTAGTGTTATCGCCGCTGGATGGGATCCAGGCTCGGACTCCATCGTTCGCACTTTAATGCAAAGTTTGGCTCCTAAAGGATTGTCGTACACCAACTTTGGTCCTGGTATGTCGATGGGCCACAGCGTATGTGTGCGCAGTAAGAAAGGCGTGAAAAACGCCCTTTCGGTGACCATTCCATTGGGCGAAGGCATCCACCGCCGTATGGTGTATGTCGAACTGGAAGAGGGTGCTACCTTGGAGCAGGTGACCAAGGACATCAAGGCTGACCCGTATTTCGCCAATGACGAGACCCATGTGTTTGCTGTGGATAGTGTTGATACGGTGCGTGACATGGGCCATGGTGTCAACCTTGTGCGCAAGGGCGTCTCTGGTAAAACTCAAAACCAACGCATGGAATTCAACATGAGCATCAACAATCCCGCTTTGACGGGACAGGTTTTGGTGAATGTCGCCCGTGCCACGATGCGCCTGCAGCCGGGATGCTACACGATGGTGGAGATTCCTGTCATCGACATGCTCCCTGGCGACCGCGAGGAACTGATAGGAAAACTGGTGTAATCCATAATGAAACACAAAACACAACCGCAAACCCTCATTGCGGGCTTGCCCCGCAATCCCCTGCGCGAAAGTGATTTGTCTTCGCGCTTGGGAGATGGCAGGTCTATGCCCGCCATGAGGGTAAAAGGCGTATGGGTAGTCCTTTTAGCTGTGGTTTTGTTATTACAGTCCTGTGCCAAGAAACAAGACAAAATAGAGCTATTGCTCTCGCAGATGACCCTAGAAGAGAAATGCGGTCAGCTGACTTGCCCCATAGGCTTCAATTTTTATGGGAAGAATGGCGATTCATTGTGGCTTGCAGATGATTTTATTAGTATGATGGACACGTTGCCGCTCGGCTCCTGCTGGGCGGTGCTTCGTGCAGATCCGTGGTCAAGGAAGACGGTGGAAACAGGCCTTCATCCACGCGAGTCGGCAAGGTTGCTGAACATGATGCAGCGTCAGGCAGTGGAAAACACTCGACTCGGCATTCCGTTGCTGTTTTGTGAAGAAACACCTCATGGTCACATGGCCGTTGGAACTACCGTTTTTCCGACGGGCATCGGTCAAGCCAGCACATGGGATTGTGGATTGCTTGAACAGATGGGTGAGGTAATGGGGAAGGAGGTGCGTCTTCAAGGCGCGCAAATCGGCTATGGACCTGTCCTTGACATTGCCCGCGACCCGCGATGGTCAAGGGTGGAAGAGACCATGGGCGAAGACCCGTATCTCTCTGGTACGCTGGGTGCAGCAATCGTGCAAGGAATGCAGAAAAATGTTTGCGCTACCTTGAAGCATTTGGCTGCTTACGGCATTCCGCAAGGCGGTCACAATGCCGCCACGGCGGAAGTGGGTCGGAATCGTTTGATGACGGATTATCTTCCTTCGTTTAAGAAAGCCATTTGCGAAGGTGGTGCCAAAACCGTGATGACTTCCTACAATACCATCGACGGTGTTCCTTGTTCAGCCAATGAATGGCTGCTTCAAGAGGTTTTGCGCAACTTGTGGGACTTCAAGGGTGTGGTCTTTTCTGATTTGAATGCGGTCAATGCCATTTATGCCACACAGCATGTGGCTTCCGACCCTGCTGAAGCGGCAGCCATGGCTTTGAAAGCTGGTGTTGACATCGACTTGGGCGGTTACAACTATGGTGGCTATCTGAAAGAAGCCTTGCAGCGAGGTCTCGTATCCGAAGCCGACATTGACCGCGCAGTGCGCCATGTCTTACAACTGAAATTCGATCTTGGACTGTTTGAAAACCCTTACGTCGACGAGGCCGTGGCCGAGGCTGAAGTGGGTTCGAAAGAAAACGCCCAACTCGCCAAGCAAGTTGCCATGGAATCTGTTGTATTGCTGAAAAATGATGGTCTTCTGCCGTTTGGCGAACAAGTCAAAAAGGTGGCTGTCATTGGACCGAATGCCGACAATATGTACAACCAACTTGGCGACTACACCGCACCGCAGGATCCCGACCGCATCGTGACCGTACTTGAAGGCATACGCAAAAAGGGCTGGGCAGAGGTGGCTTACGCCAAAGGTTGTGCTGTGCGTGATGAGAACGACACCGACATTGATGAGGCAGTGAAAGTTGCCAAAGCCGCTGATGTAGTGGTGCTTGTGGTTGGTGGTTCTTCCGCTCGTGATTTCAAGACAAGCTATGAGGAAACGGGTGCCGCCATCGTCAATGAATTCATTTCCGATATGGACTGTGGCGAAGGTTACGACCGCTCCACATTAAAACTTTTAGGTAAGCAAGAGGAACTGATGCAACGCATCTACGAGGCCGGAAAGCCTGTCGTGACGGTCTATATCCAAGGTCGTCCTTTGGACATGAACCTCGCCGCTGAAAAGTCAAATGCCCTAATGACCATATGGTATCCTGGTATGGAGGGCGGCTCTGCCTTAGCTGACATCCTTTGGGGCGACTACAATCCCGCTGGCCGCCTGCCGATTTCCATTCCGCGTTCGGTGGGACAAATTCCTGTCCATTACTCCCAACCTCAAACGGGCGATTATGTGGAGGAAACCTCCAAGCCTTTGTTCCCCTTCGGCTATGGTTTGAGTTATACACAATATGAATACAGCGACTTAAAGGTTGATAGCGTACCTGAAAGTCCTGGCGTTTTCTTTGTCTCTATCACTGTAAAAAACGTTGGCCCTTGTGATGGCGACGAAGTCGTCCAACTCTATGTCCGTGATGAAGTTGCCAGCATCGCGCCTGCTTCCAAATTGCTGAAAAGCTTCCAAAGGGTGTTTATTAATAAAGGTGAAACGAAGAAGGTCACCTTGTACCTTACTGAACGTGATCTGGCTGTGTATTCAAAAGAAAAAGGCTGGCATGTCGAGCCTGGTGGATTTACCATTATGGTTGGTGGGAATTCGGAAAACTGTGCGCTTTCCGCAACTATTGAAGTAAATTAATTAGCTCACTTTCACGTTCACTATACCATTTCTGTCACAGCGCACTACTATGCGCTTGTACTCGGTAATGCCTTCGTAGACGCATTGTATGATGATGGTGATGTGGTATACTTTCTTGCCTTCGATGGGCTTGTATTCGTTGTCCTCCCACGTGCCGGAGAGCGGGAAACTCGGGTTGTCCATCTTACGGGTGTATTCCGTGAAGTTGTACCTCAAAATATCGTTGATGCCTCGAAGAGGATAAGGGCTGGCCTTGGCCAGTTCTGTCGGCCAGAGTTGTACCTTTTTACGATAAAGCAACACCTTTTCGTCTTTACCGCTTACCTCAGCGAAGAGCGGATTGCGGCTACGCAACTTGATAACTTCAGGAATGATCTTGTCGCTGTCGATGAAGTCGACACTGTCTTTGCTCCAGCCGATATATTTCTCCTTGACACGGAAATCGGTCCGGGTGTCGAAGACCTTATTGCTGACACGCTTGGCAAATATAAGGCGTAACCAGTCTTTTAGGCGGTCCTTAAACATGTAACTGATCACTAGCGCGATGAGGAAGGGCAGGGTGAAGTTGCCGTATCTTTGTTGGAAGAAGAACGACGACAGCGTGGCTACCACCATGGCGGCGCCGGCAGCCAAGCTGTATAGGATTTGCTCCACCAAGAAGGTGTTCTTACGCTTGGTGGCGTTGAGGTAAAGGTCGCTCTCAGTGAATTTCTTCAGCAGGCTGGCGCGGAAGACGAAGTCCTCGTTGCCTTTCTCGTCGTCAGCCTTCACGCAGAGGTAACCCTTCTGTTCCCTGTAGTTCCTTTCGTTGAGGAGCACTTCTTTGAAAAGTGCTTCCAGCCGTGGATACTCCTCGGGATGATTCAGGCGGATGTTGTCGCGGAGTCTATAAGCATATTTTTCCAAGACATTACTCAAAAACTCATCGCCATAGGCAAATACTTGTCTTATCCTATCTGTTGCTTTTTTCTTGTTCAACTGATCAAGTAGATGACGATAACGCTCCAATATCTTGCGACCATCTGTCAGATACTGATGGCACGATTCCATGCGGTTTTCAGCATCTTCTTTTTGCGTGATGGCAAAGCAGCCGTCACGGAAAGAGCTCTTGGCGATGGCGCAATACATCTTGATGGCATGTGTGAGATCAGGGGCACTGCTCATGTCGTTGAAATTGGAGATGAGCGCTTGGCTGGGAAGCAGCTGCTCGTCGTTGGCCAACTCGTGCAGACTATAGGAAGGGGTGATGAGGCGCACACCCGATTTGAGGTCGCGGTAGAAGTCCTCTTTGCTGTACTTTGCCGCGTTGATGTCGAGACTGTTAGGGACAAAAATCCATGTATTCATCACATAATCGCGGAATTTTGTCTTTCGTTCTGCTGTTTCAGTGTTGAATCCCACCTTGAACTCCAAGGTGAACTTGTCATGGATTTTTGTCTCTAAGTCAATCATTGTTGTGCGTTTCTGTATTGTTCGTCAAGATTAAAGCCTTCAGGATGTTTGGCTTTGATGTCTTTGTAATAGTCCCAAATCTCGGCAAGGTCTTTGTCGTAATCGCCAGTAGGATAGAAGATCCTTTCGATGCCGCAGTATTTCCTCTTGTAGTCGATGAAACCCATGACGATGGGCACTTTGGCACCTTCGGCGATGACATAGAACCCTTTCTTCCAGTGTTTCACCGCCTTCCTCGTCCCTTCGGGGCATATGAGGAGATGGGTGTCCTTGGTTTTGCTGAACATGTCAACCATCTGCTCCACGAGATGGTTTTGATGGCCGCGGTTGACAGGGATGCCGCCCAACTTCTTCAGGATCCAACCGAGGATGGGTTTGAAGAACTCCTGTTTGATCATCACCTTGAACTTGATGTCGTAGTACCAATAGAATCCAAGGCCGACGAAGAAGTCTTCGATGGCGGTGTGGGGCGCTACGATGCAAACCGCATTGCCCAAGTCAGCTGGAGCTTCGTTGACGGTTGTCCAACCGCCAAGACGAAGCCCCAGTTTGGCTATTTGTTTCTTTAAGCCCATGATTACCAGATGGTGGCGCGCTCTTCGGGAGCGATATACATGGCGTTCTCGGGTTGGATGTCGAAGGCTTCGTAGAAGTGCGGCATCGAGCCGAGGGTGCGGTTGACGCGGGCTTCGGCGGGTGAGTGCACGTCGGTCTTCACTTGACGTTCGATATACTTGTCGCGCGAGTTGTTGCGCCAGATGGTGCCATAGCTGATGAAGAAACGCTGGGCAGGCGTGAAGCCGTCAATGCTCTGGTTGGCCTTGGCCTCTTCGGTCATCTGGTAGGCATCCCATGCAACGTTGAGGCCACCGAGGTCAGCGATGTTCTCGCCAAGGGTCAGCTGGCCGTTGATTTGGTTGCCTCTCACTTGGAACTCGTTGAAAAGCTTCACGAGTTGCTGTGTGCGCTCTGCAAACTTGGTGGCGTCTTCTTCAGTCCACCAGTTGTTGAGGTTGCCATTTTCGTCGTACTTGCAGCCTTGGTCGTCGAAGCCATGGGTCATCTCGTGACCGATCACCACGCCGATGCCACCATAGTTGACGGCATCGTCAGCGTCCATGTTGAAGAACGGGGGCTGAAGGATGGCGGCGGGGAACACGATTTCGTTCATCTCCGGACTATAGTAGGCGTTAACAGTCTGAGGCGTCATGAACCACTCGTCTTTGTCGACAGGCTTCCCAATCTTGGCCATTTCTCTCTCGTTCTCGAAACGGATAGCGCGGTGTACGTTCTCGAAATAGGAATCAGGTGTAACTTCATACTTGCTGTAATCCTTCCATTTGTCAGGATAACCGATCTTCACGTTGAAGCAGTCGAGTTTATGCAAGGCCTTGGCTTTGGTCTCGTCGCTCATCCAATCAAGATTTTTGATACGTTCGCCCAAGGCGGTGCGTAGGTTGCCGACAAGGTTGAGCATACGCTCTTTTGCCTCTGCAGGAAAGTGCTTCTCGACATAGAGTTGGCCAACGGCTTCGCCAAGGCAACCGGAGGTGGCGTCAAGGATACGGCGCCAGCGGGGCTGCTGCACCTCTTGGCCATAGAGGTAATTACCGTAGAAGTTGAAGTTCTCAGCGTCGAGGTCGCTGCTCAGCATGGAAGCGTTGCCGTGGATGACTTTCCAACGCAAGTAGTCCTTGATGGTATTGAGGTCGGTGTTGAGGATGATTTTGTTCAGGTTGGCGATGAAGTCCGGCATACCAACGTTGAGCGAGTCAAAAGCAGGAGCGCCAGCGGCATCGAAGTAGCTATCCCAGTTGAAAACGGGAGTTGATTTCTGCAATTCGGCACGGCTGCGCTTGTTGTACATACGGTCGGGGTCGCGCATCTCTACACGACTTAAAGAGTTCTTGGCCAATGCAGTCTCTAAGGCTAGGATGCCTTGGGCTTTCTTGGCGGCTTCGATGGAGTCGGTGCCTGTGAGTTGGAACATCTTGGCCACATGTTCGACATACTTGTCACGCATCTCTTGCGATTCGGCAACGAGGTAGTCGTCTCGATCGGTCAGGCTGAGACCACCTTGGTAGAGGTGCATGATGACCATTTCGGCGTTCTTCGGGTCGGAGCTGCCTCCAGCGTTGAAGAAGCCCCCAATGCCGTCGCTGTGTAACTTGCCCATCAGTTCGGCTAAGTTGACCTTGTCGTTGAGTCCATCGATCATATCGAAATAAGGTTGCAACTCGCTGTAACCGCGTGCATCGATGGCCACGGTGTCCATGCCTGCGTTGTAGAAGTCGCGAATCTTTTGGGCTACACTGCCTTGCGTGGCGTTAGCGTCTTTGGAGACCTCGTCGATGATGTCTTGAATGAGAATCTCGTTGTGCTGGTCAATCTCGGTGAAGGCACCATAGGTGGAGTACTCTTCAGGGATTGGATTGTTCTTGATCCAGTTGTTGTTGGCATAACGGAAGAAATCCTCCGCGGGGTTGATGGTGGTGTCCATGTTGCTCAGGTCGATGGCCGGAACAATTTCTTTTTCGGGTTGAGGTGTTTCGACTGCCTTCTGTGCGCAGCCTGCTGCCATTGTACTTAAAATCATCATGGCTACAATGTGTTTTTTCTTCATTTTTTATTAGGTTTGAAATAGATTGATTCGATTTTATAAATCGCCTTCGAGTTTGAGTTCGGTCTGCAAGGTCCTCAGGAAAGGGTGTTCTTCCACCATTTTTTCGAACTTGTCTTTGTCAGTGTAAGCCTCGATTTCGGCAGGTCGTTCCATCAGTTGGGGCTTGAGCTGATATTGGTTGTTGTGCAGACACTGTTTCAGATGGTGCTTCAGGGCGTTTATGCCTTCGGCGTCGTGCTCAAAGAGTAGGTTGTCGACGTTGAAATGGATTTCAGAATTTCCAACCAGTTTTGGGGAATATTTCCCTATTGCAGCAGCAAAGTTAGGCGAGATGTTCTTGTAACGGTTGACAAAATCGACCCATGCAGTGGTAAGTTGCTCCTGCGTGAAAGGCGTATTCCATGTCTCTTCTTTTTCGTCGATCTTTTGTTCGGCTTGTTGCATGGCTTTGCTGATGCTGATGCCACTGGTGGCGCCACGTGGTCTGACAACGGGCTGGGCCGACGTTGAGCCCGTCGAAACGGGAGCGGCTTGTGACTGAATTGTTGATTGTTGAGGAGTTGGCTTGTTGGTCGGCCCTTCGACAGGCTCAGGGACCTTGGCTGTAACTGCAGGTTCGGGGGCTTTGGTCGTAACCATGGGCTCGGAAACCTTTGTAGCAGCGGACGTTGAGCCCGTCGAAACGCCGCTAGGTGATATAGGGTTTGTGGTGTGCGCTGGCCTGTTCTGAGGCATTTGTATAGGTTGTGCCTGTTCAGTCGGCATGTTCAATGCATGACTGCATAAACCGCACATCTTTAATATTGCGATCTCCAGATGTAGGCGTTTGTTGTTGGCGGCCCGGTAGTCAATGTCACATTGGTTGTTGATCTCCAAGGCTTTGATAAGGAAAGGTAGGGAACATGCTTGTGATTGCGCTAAATAGCGCTGACGTAGTTGCTCGCTGACTTCCAATAATTGCACTGTGGAAGGATCTTTGCAAACCAAAAGGCTTCTCAAATGATTGCCCATGCCGCTGACGAAATGCTGTGGCTCAAAGCCTTTGCTGATGATGTCGTTGAGGATGAGCAGGATGTCACTCGTATTGCCTTTTAGGATGTGGTCAACGATTTGGAAATAATAATCGTAATCAAGGACGTTCAAGTTGTCGATGACATCTTTATAAGTGATGTTCTTGCCACTGAAGCTCACCATTTGGTCGAAAATAGAGAGCGCATCGCGCAAAGCACCATCGGCTTTTTGGGCAATGATGTTCAAAGCCTCTGGTTCGGCATTGATACCTTCACTTTGTGCTACAAAGGCCAAATGCTTGGCAATGTCGTCAACTGTAATTCGCTTGAAATCAAATATTTGGCAACGTGAAAGGATGGTCGGGATTATTTTGTGCTTCTCTGTCGTGGCAAGAATGAACTTGGCATACGCAGGAGGTTCTTCCAAAGTCTTTAGGAAAGCGTTGAAAGCAGCTGCCGAAAGCATGTGAACCTCGTCGATGATATAAACCTTATATTGCCCGATTTGTGGAGGAATTCTGACTTGGTCAACAAGATTCCGAATGTCTTCCACCGAGTTGTTGGATGCTGCGTCGAGTTCGTAAATGTTAAAAGAGGCATTGTTGTTGAATGCACAGCACGACTCGCATTCGTTGCAAGCTTCCATGTTGTCCGTTGGGTTGAGACAATTGATGGTCTTGGCCATGATACGGGCGCATGTGGTCTTTCCAACGCCACGCGGGCCGCAAAACAAAAAGGCTTGTGCTAAAGTGTTGTTGCGGATAGCGTTTTTTAGCGTCGATGTGATGGAATTCTGACCGACTACAGTGTTAAAGGTGATGGGTCTGTATTTTCTTGCGGATACGACGAAATTCTCCATGAGATTCCACTTTTGTTTAAAAATACAAAAATACAGTTTTTTTGCTTTGCTTTATGCAATTAGAACATTTTTCGACGTTTTTGTTATCGGCATTGAATTTCGTTTTATATTTGCGCTGATGAAAATGCTTGTACACGTTCCCAAAATCACAGACCGGGTTGTCTATACCTTTGATTTGCTCTTAGGCGACTTGCTTGGTCTTGAATATGAATTGACCTCTGATGGTGATTTGTTCAAGACTTTTGAGGGGCCCAAGATGCATTATGGTCAGGATCGTTTGTGTGATGCGCCATTCCAAAAAGCGGTCAATCTGTTGTTTGAACGACATATCAAAGAACAGGATCCAAATACTGTCGATTTCGAGGAAGTGAAAGGCATTTTCCCCGTATATGGCAAGAATTTATTGATGCCTTTCGACCTGTTTGCTGCGTCTTTTTATCTGGTATCCCGTTATGAGGAGTATCTTCCTCAGGTACGCGACAAATACGGCCGTTTTCAGGCAGAATCATCATGGATGTATGAGAATGGAATGTTGCAGAAGCCGCTGGTAAACATTTGGGTAGCTGCTTTTGGTAGCCGTTTGCAAACATACTATCCGGATCTCCCCATTAAAAAACGGAGGTTTTCATTTGTTCCGACTTATGATATTGATGCGGCCTGGGCCTATAAACACAAGGGTTTGTATAGGACTCTTGGTAGTTTCCTCGTTGATTTGACCAATGGCGATCGTGAACGGATTCGTGAACGTCATCGTGTTTTGCGTGGCAAACGGAAAGACCCCTTTGATTCATTCGATTTCCAATTTGAACTGCAGAAAGAATTCAGGCTCAAACCTATCTATTTCATCCTTTGCGGCGATTATGACACGAATGACAAAAACATTTCAATCCGAAAAGAAGCGTTCCAGACTTTAATAAAGAAGCTTGGCGACCGTGCTGACGTAGGTATTCACCCGTCTTTTTCCTCTTATCTCGATATAAATAAAATGCAGGTGGAGATAAACCGTCTTTCGGAGGTTTTACATCGTCCCATAACGAAAAGTCGTCAACATTTTTTGAGAATGAACCTTCCCCGTAGTTATCAGAAGCTTATTGAGTTGGACATCAGTGACGATTATACCATGGGCTTTGCCTCACAAGCCGGATTCCGCGCTGGTATTGCTGACACATTCCGCTTCTATGATCTGGAGAACGATATGGTTACCAACCTTCGCATTCATCCCTTTGCCCTTATGGATGGCACCATGCGTGATTATCTCGATCTGGACCTTGATGCCTCATTCCAGCTTGTTACGAAACTTGTTGACGAGGTTAAGAAGGTAGGAGGAACCTTTATCTATCTTACCCATAATGAGACTCTTGGCGGTGAAAAACGTTGGCGTGGTTGGCCAGAAATGTACCGTCGAATGCTAGAATATATTGCCCAATGATTCGTCATTGTCTACATAGTGAAATCGATAGGAAGAAATGGGACGATGCCATTGCTTTCTGCGATAACATTTATGCCTATTCATGGTATCTTGATGTTGTTCATCCAGGCTGGGAGGCTTTGGTTGAAGATGATTACCAAGCTGTGATGCCACTTACGGGTAGAATGAAATTTGGCGTTAAATATCTTTTTCAACCTTATTTTGCCCAACAGTTGGGTGTGTTTTCGAAACAGCCGTCGGCTGCGGAAAAAGTGAATGCCTTTTTGGAAGCCATACCACGTGATTATCGTTTTGTCGAGATTCGATTAAATGAAAGCAATACTTTAGAAGATTCGTCAAAAGGCATTGAATATCACCGAAACGTGTTACTTGACTTGAATCAGGACTATGAGACGATTCGATCGAATTATCATACCAACACTAGACGGAATTTGACCAAAGCGGAAAGCAACGACTTGCAATTGGTAGATTCTGTGGCATCTGAACACGTGATAGCCTTGTTTCGCGACAATCGAGGAGCTTCCCTCTCCAAGTGGGGGGATGCTGAATATAAAGTGTTGACACAATTGGTAAACGAAGCCCAAGAGCACGATGCCGCATTTTTAGTAGGTGTTACGGATAAAGAAATGGCAGAATTGTTTTGTGCCGCTATCTTTATGAAAACCGATGGTCGTATCACTTTCTTGTTCTCCGGCCTCAGCGAAGAAGGAAAACAACGGCATGCGATGACTTTTCTTTTGGATCGAGTTATACAACGATACATCAATCAGCCTATCACCTTCGATTTTGAAGGATCCGATGACGAGAATTTGGCGCGGTTTTATCTTGGTTTTGGCGGGAAAGAAGTAAAATACCCGTCATATTATTCCAATAAACTGTCTGGCATAAGCAATGTGGTATTAAAGGCATGGAAAAGAATAAACACATAATATAAATAGCAGACATTTTATACTACCTATTGAAAAAAAACATATTTTTGTAGCAAATCGAAGTTTCAAAGACGTTAAATACCATCGCGATGATTAAAATAAACAACTTAGAGAAAACCGACAGTGTCTTCAACCAATACATGGCCGAGCTTCGTGATGCTGTCATTCAGCAGGACAGAATGCGTTTCCGTCGTAATCTAGAACGTATTGGCGAGATCATGGCCTATGAAATCAGCAAGTCTTTCGAATATGACAATGAAGAGGTGACGACACCTCTAGGCATCAAGGATATCAGGACCATGCATGAACAACCCGTCATTGCCACCATCTTGCGTGCCGGCTTGCCGTTTCATAATGGAATGCTGAGCATGTTCGATCAGGCTGATAGCGCTTTCATTGCCGCCTACCGCAAGTATGACAAAAACGAAGACTCAGAGATTCGTGTTGAGTATTTTTCGTCTCCCGATATTGAAGACCGCATATTAATCCTTTGTGATCCCTTGTTGGCTACGGGTGAATCCATTGTTAAGACCCTGCATGGCTTAATGGAAGAGATGATGCCGAAAAGAATTCATATTGCGGTTGCTGTGGCCAGCCAGGATGGCATTAAATACGTGCAACGCACCATGTCACGCCTGCCAGTCACCATTTGGGTGGGCAGCATCGACGAGGAGCTGACGGCCCGTGCCTATGTCGTTCCGGGCATCGGCGATGTGGGTGACCTTGCGTATGGTGAAAAGCGTTAAGCCATGGCCGAAGAAAAAAAGAAACGCGATGGCTTTGGCTCGAAGATAGGCATTATTGCCGCTGCTGCGGGCTCTGCTATCGGATTGGGTAACATCTACCGTTTCCCTTGTGAATTGGGCAACAACGGCGGCGCGGCATTCCTACTGGTTTATCTCGCCGTAGTCATCTTCCTCGGCATCCCGGTGATGTTGTCGGAGTTGGTCATCGGTCGCCGCTCACAGAGCAATGCCGTAGGGGCCTTCAAAAAACTTGCGCCCAAGTCAGCCTGGCCTATTGTAGGCTATATGGGTGTGCTTTGCGGCTTCATTATCTTTGCTTTCTATTCCACCGTGTCAGGATGGACGTTGGAATACATCATCAAGGCGGTGACAAACTCGTTCCAAGGCAAAGATTTGGCTACCATTGAGCAAGACTTTACCGCCTTCCATAATATGGGTTGGCGCAATGTGATGTGGCAGGCCATCTTCATTTTCCTGACAGGCTTTGTGGTCTTCAAGGGCGTGCAAAACGGCATTGAGAAATATGCAAAGATACTCATGCCGCTGCTTTTGGTGATTCTTGTCGTGTTGGGCATACGCTCTGCGACTTTGCCGGGTGCCAAAGAAGGATTGTCGTTCCTTTTCAGTCCAGATTTCTCTAAAATCAATGGTGATGTCCTCATCAGCGCTTTGGGACAAGGCTTCTTCTCATTGAGTCTCGGTATGGGAGCACTCATCACTTATGGCTCATACATCAAGAAAAAAGACAACTTGACTTCTACCGCCTTTTCTGTGGTGCTTGCCGACACCTTGATAGCGGTGCTGGCAGGCCTCGTTATCTTCCCGGCAGCTTTTTCGTTTGGCATCCGTCCAACAGCGGGCATGGGATTGGTGTTCAATACAATACCTATGATTTTTAACCAGATGACAGGCGGCTATGTCTTCTGCATCATCTTCTTCGTGCTGTTAGCCATCGCTGCGCTGACATCCACAATATCGCTGCTTGAGGTCGTGGTGGCCTACCTCTCCGAGGAGTTGCACATCAACCGCAAGTGGTCGACGGTGTGGGCTTGTGCAGCCACATTGCTCATCGGAAGTTTTGCTTCGTTAAGTCTTATGGAAAACACGCCCTTTGCCATTGGTGGCAGGACGGTTTTCGATCTCATGGACTTCGTCTCGTCCAACATCCTCTTGCCCGCCGGCGGTGTGTTGATCGTCATCTTCGTGGGTTGGCGATTGGGCAAGGCCAAGTTCTTCGAGGAAGTGACCAATGAGGGGACCATCAAGGTATCGTTGAAAAAGATTATCTTCTTTATTATTCGATATCTGGCTCCCATTGCCATCACGATTGTGTTCATTAGAGGACTCATCAAATAGCCTATGGATTCCTTACGCAAATGGTTTTCCTTCAGCAAAGGCGAGCGCGTTGCCATCATCACGATACTGGCATTGATACTGTTATTGATTCTGGCCTGTCTGTTTCGTCCGTCGCGAAAGTCGCTGAGTGATGAATCTTTGCACAACCTGGATTCCTTGTTGTCCTTGCGCAAGGCGGCCATAGAGCAGCAACAGCAAGCCGACAAGCCCCAAGAGTTGGCAGAGTTGCATCCTTTCCCCTTCAATCCCAATACCCTTACGGAAGAGGAATGGCTGCAAATGGGTCTTACGGATCGTCAGGTGCGCAACATCATGAACTACAAGGCCAAAGGCGGCAAGTTCTACTCGAAAAACGATTTGGGCAAGCTTTACACCATCAGCGAAGAGGAGTTTGCACAGTTGGAGCCATTCATTGTATTACCCGAGGTGGCGCGGGAGAGGAGTGGCAAATCCTTATCTTCTCGAGGCGGCGTTTCGACGGGCTCAATGACCGCATCAGCCGCACCTACTGAAAAGAAAGCCATCCCCATCGTGGACTTGAACACGGTGGACTCGACTACCTTGGTGGAGTTGCCGCAGATTGGACCATACACGGCGGTGCGCATCATTGAGTTTCGCGAGAAGTTGGGCGGCTTCATCGACAAGGAGCAGCTCCGCGACGTGAAAGGCATGGACGATGCGCGTTTTGCTGCCATCCAACCCTATATCAACCTAGGTGCGGTTGAGATACGAAGAATTGATGTCAACCGTGCCGATTTCAAGACTTTGGTGCATCATCCTTACCTCAACTACGAGCAGGTGAAGCGCATCGTCAACCAGCGTGAGAAGCGCGGCATGATCAAGAACTGGGCGCAGCTGGTGGGACTGATCAAGGAAGAAGGGGAGGTGAACCCGCTCTTGGAACAGTATGTGAAGTATTGAAGTTTTTTATATTTTTGCGCGTTGTTTTTAGTAGCCATACAAGATGCGAAAACTGTTTTACACGCTGCTTTTCCTAGCTTTGGTGTCGCCTTCTCAAGGTGCGTATCTTCTTGTTCCCATGGACAACACCCAGACCAACCACCTGAAAGCCTACGGCGTGGCCTATTGGGTGCTGCAACGCGAGGTGGAGATCAGCTGGTTGCTGAACTATAGGGGAGGGAGTTACCTCATTCCTTACCACGAGATGTTTGAGCGTGAGTGCAAGATGCGTAACGTGTCGTACAACGTCATCGCCGACGCGCAAGCCGATGCCATCCTCGCCGAAATCGCTGACCCTGGCGTGAACATGGACGAGATGAAATTACAAAAAGTACCTCGTATCGCAGTTTATGCTCCCAAAAACAATCTGCCTTGGGACGATGCCGTCACGCTTGTGTTGACCTATGCTGAAATTCCCTATGATGTGGTCTACGATGACGAGGTGCTCCAAGGTGTGCTGCCTACCTATGATTGGCTCCACTTGCACCACGAAGATTTTACGGGGCAATACGGCAAGTTCTGGGCCCGCTATCGTAACTATCCTTGGTACAAGGAAGATGTGCAACAACAAGAAGCCACAGCACGGCGATGGGGATTTGCCAAGGTGTCGCAGCTAAAACTTGCCGTAGCCAAGAAAATCAGGGAGTTTGTGGCTGGTGGTGGCTACATGTTTGCCATGTGTTCAGCGCCCGATAGCTATGATGTGGCATTGGCAGCAGAGGGATTGGATATTTGTGATTACATGTTTGATGGTGACCCTATCCGCAGCGGTGATCCACAACGTCTTGATTATGACAATTGCTTTGCTTTCACCGATTTTAAGTTGTCGACCAATCCGCAGGAATACGAAATCTCCAACATCGATGTTACCCAAGGACGTTCGCGCCTGGTGAACGAGCAGAATGATTATTTCCTGCTTTTTGATTTTTCTGCTAAATGGGACCCCGTTCCTACCATGCTCACGCAATGTCACGAGCGTCTTGTGAAAGGCTTTATGGGCCAAACTACTGCATTCAACAAAGCATGTGTAAAACCCTCGGTGGTGGTTTTGGGAGATAATGCCGCCTTGAATGAGGATCGATATATACATGGTAATTTTGGCAATGGTTTTTGGACCTTCTTGGGCGGCCATGATCCAGAGGATTACCAGCATATCGTAGGTGATCCGCCTACCGAACTAGACATGTACCCCAATTCACCGGGTTATCGCCTCATTTTGAACAATATTTTGTTCCCGGCGGCAAAGAAAAAGGAACAAAAAACTTGATGGCATTGTTTCCCGTAGTCTTTTCGTATTTTTCTTTGAAACAAGTAACTGTTTCGTTTTGAAAAAAAGTAAAAAATATGGCGTGGTTTTTGCCATTTTTTTATTGTGGTTTTTGCCATTTTTTTATTTTTGCAAACTTATTATGTATTAATGTATAACAACAATATCCTAAAACTATGAGAAAAACTTTATTTTTATTGCTGGCCGTTGCCTTGTGTGTTGGCCAAATTTTTGCCTCTCCAATTGATGTGGAGCAAGCACGCCGTTTGGGTCTGAAATATGTTCAGAGCCATTCTGCCCGACAGGTTGCCAACCTTGATTTAGCCTATACGGAAATGGCCGAAAGTGGCACCCCTGCGCTTTACGTGTTTAATTTCGACAATGGCTATATCATCATTTCAGCTGATAACGTAGCACAACCCATCCTTTCTTACGGCGAAGGGGAAAACTTTGATGCCGCTCGCATGCCTGAAGGATTGGCTTATTATTTGCGTTATTATGCACGCCAAATCAATTATGCCGTTATGAACAATATGGAGGCGGATCCTGAGATCACAGCGCAATGGGCAAATGTAGAAAGAACAGGTTATGACTATTTGGAAACTCGTGGCGGACATACCAATATTCCTCCATTGTTGACAACCAATTGGAACCAGGATTACCCCTATAACTATTATTGCCCGACAGGTCATGGTGGTCCTGGCGGCCGTGCATATGCCGGCTGCGTGGCTACCGCTATGTCGATGGTGATGAAGTACTGGAATTGGCCAGAACAAGGCGTCGGTGAACATTCCTATACGCCTCAGACTTATCCGGATTATGGTGTTCAAAGTGCTAATTTTGGAGAGACTACCTATAACTGGGCCAATATGCCCAATTCCGTGAATAACAGCAATTATCAAGCTGTTGCCTTGTTGATGTACCATTGTGGCGTGTCTGTTGACATGAATTATGACCCTGCAGGATCGGGCTCCAATTCGTATAAGGTGCCTCCAGCGATTGCTGAGTATTTCCGTTACACAGACCATGCTAACCGTTTGGATCGTGACAATTATTCCAAGTATGATTGGGAAGAGATGCTGATCGCCAATCTGGAAGAAGGTTTCCCGTTGTATTATAGCGGTGCCGATTCAGAGGGCGGTCATGCTTTCGCCTGCTGTGGCTATCGTGCTAGTGACCGTAAATTCTATTTCAATTGGGGATGGAGTGGATCGCTTAACAATTATTATGCGATTGATGCTTTGAACACTTATAACGGTACTTTCAACCAAGGCCAAGCCGCCATCTTTGACATGATTCCCGATTATATCTATAACGGACTTATCCCTGCTGTTGGTGATTTGGATGTTCGTGTTGAGAATGTCCATTCGAAAACGGGTGTCATCAGCTGGACCAATCCTACTGAGTCACTCGATGGTACTGTTTTAGGGAATATCGACCAAGTAGTTTTGCTGCGGAACGGTCAACAGGTCTTTACCCAAAACAACGTGACTCCAGGAGAAGCCATGTCGTTTGAGGACAATGTGCCTGAATATGACTGCTACAATTATCAGTTGTACTTCCTTTCCAACAATACGAAAGGCCGTTTTGCAGAGATTAGCTATCAATATGGCCCGACTTGTACGTGGAAAATTGTGTGCCAGACGACCAACTTCCAAGGTTGGAACGGCGGCAAGATTCAGGTGAAGAACAGCTTTGGTACGGTTTTGCAAGAGGTTACCATGACCAATTCTACGCCAACCAGTCAACAAATTAGTTTGCCCGAGGGCAATGTCACTTTCTCCTGGGTGGCTCCTTCATCGGCTGTTTCTAATTTGACCATCAATATCAAGGATTCTTCCAATAGCTCGGTCTATACTTATTCTGGAAATTCGAATCAATTGCCCACCACCCTTTATACGGGTGACAATGATTGCGGAGGTTGCTTGCCTCCGACGGGACTCAATGGTGAGTATCAATGGAGTGGAGATGGATTTGGGACGTTGCTTTCATGGTCATATGATGGCGAGCCACAATCCTTTAAAGTATATCGTAGTGTGGATGGTGTTGACTACGAAGAGATTGCAACAGTTGACAAGACACTTCGTGAGTACTTCGATAATGTGGATGCTGGCGCATACTATTATCAGGTGACAGCTTTCCGCAGTTATTGCGAGTCGACACCTGCATGGGTTGATGAGAACCACGATTTTGTCTATATTGAAGTGACTTCTGTCAGCGAAGATGTTGAAGATGGCTTTAAGGTATATCCTAACCCTGCCAACACTTTGATGAGTGTTGAAGCAACTGGACTTGAACAAGTGACCATCTGCAATGTGATGGGTCAGGTGGTGTTGAGACAACGCTGCGATGATAATGGTATGGTTGTCAATACATCAGATCTTACTCCTGGTGTCTACACTATTAGCATCAAGACTTCACAAGGCAGTGTGACAAAACGTTTTAGTGTGGTACATTGAATTGATAACATTGGATACAGCGGGAAGACGGTAAGAATAGTGTCTTTCCGCTGTATTTAAAATAGAAAAACAAAATACGATGAAAAAGAATTTCATTCTCTTAATGGCATTTGCCTTGTTGGGCGTTTCGATGAGCGCCAAGCCGGTCAGTCAAGAAACGGCACAGCGTTTGGGTCGATTGTTTGTGACAGCCAACTTTGAGCTGACTCGACAAAGCACAGAGCTGAATCTCGTGTATACTGCTTTTGCAGAAAGAGGAGAGGCTTGCTATTATGTCTTTAATGTTGGAGAAAAAGGCTTTGTTATTATGTCGGCCGACGATAATTATCGCCCTATCATCGCCTATTCCGATGAGCGTACGTTCAATATCGATGACATGGCTCCTGCCTTGGTTGATCATCTCGAACTCATTCGTCAAGGCGTAATGGAAGCCTCGCAAGCATCATCTGCCAAGGCTTCAGTTGCTGCCGATTGGGCGATGCTTGAGAAAACTGGCAGATTGGTCTCGCGTCATGGAGGTAGAGAAGATGAGTATCTTGTTGAGACACAATGGAATCAGAACTATCCTTATAATTATTTCTGTCCTGCAGCTTCCGATGGTCCTGGAGGCCATTGCTATGCTGGTTGCGTGGCAACAGCGGCTGGCCAATTAATGCGGTATTGGAATCATCCGGCCCATGGTCAGGGAAGCCATACTTATATTCCTGAAGACCATCCGGAATATGGTCCATTGACTGTCAATTTCGGTGCTGCCACCTATGATTGGGAGAATATGCCGCTTACTATTGCTGCTGATTCTCCTCAAGAACAGATTGAGGCTGTCGCACAATTGATTTATCATGCAGGTGTTAGTGTTGACATGAACTATCGTCCAGGAAGTAGTGGTGCCGTTACAGGTAGATTGTGCGAAAGCATGCCTGCTTATTTCTTTTATACCAACCAAATGGCTAATCTCTATAGAGAGAATTATAGTCATGAAGGATATATGCAATTGATTGTCAATGCCATAGATATGCGTTGGCCTATGGTGCATCGTGGTGGGGGCCATGCTTATGTGCTGGATGGATATAATGATAATGATATGGTTCACTTCAACTGGGGATGGAGCGGAAGTAACGATGGATGGTACAATGTGGATGACCACAACTATACGGATGGTGAGAGTGTTATTTACAATTATGTGCCAGCTGAAATATATGCTGCCACTCCAAAGGCACCGACCAACCTGTCCGCAGAGCCTTCAAGTGATAATTCCCTTACTGCTACCATTTCGTGGACGAATCCAACTCAAACTTTGACCAATCAAACTTTAGCCTCTATCGATCAAATCGTAGTGACACGTGATGGTCAGGTGGTTTATTCAGATGAGAATGTGACTCCTGGCGCATCGATGAGCTTTTTGGATGAATCAATTCCTTATTTTGATGTATACGATTATGCGGTGTATGCCGTCACCGATGGACATCATGGCGCATTGGCATATCTTGATAAAGTGCTTGTTGGTCCTACTTGCAATTGGAAAATTATCATGCAATCGTCCGCTTTCCAAGGCTGGAATGGAGGTTATGTCTCTTTGTTGAGCAAGACAGGAAAAGAGATCAGACGCATGACGATCACTAATTCTGCAACCCAGTCTTTGGAGTTCGCTACGCCATTGGGCGATGTCAGTTTCGCTTGGACTGCTCCTGCGACAACTGTCAATAGCATTGCCGTAATCATCAAGGACTCTGACAATAGTACGGTGTTTACCTATCAAGGTAATTCTTCGGGCATGGAAGAAGGAGTCTTTTTTGTCGCAAGCAATGATTGTGGTAATGAACAACCCTATGTGGCCCCATATGACCTGAGGGCAGATATGGTTGACGGTAATGCCGTTTTGACTTGGGAGGTGGAAGGCGCAACTCCCGATCTTGGATACAATATTTATCGCGACGAGCAGCTTTATGCGATGGTCAATGATCCTGAAAGCCATACTTATGTTGACGAAGGAATTACGGAAGGTCATTGCTATACGGTGGCCGGTATTGGTATGGGTGGCGAGACGGAACAATCTAACGAAACCTGTGCATCAGCGGGCGACTGCATGGCTGCCACCAATTTCTATTACGAATATACAGGGAACAACTATAGAATCAAATTGTCATGGGATAGGCCGGCTGAAAGCGAAGGACTTACCGGTTATTTCTTATATAGGAAACGCGGCGAAGAAGGTGCCTATGAAAGGATTAAGTTGTTAGGCTCCTCGGCCACCAGTTATACTGATAATACCGCCAATCAGGAGGGCGACTATTATTATAGATTGTATGCCTATTATAGTGCCACCGATTGCACTTCCTCTCCTGCATCAGTTAGGTATAATCCCAACTTGTTCTATCTGCATGTGTATTATTCTCCTACTGGATTGGACGAAAACGGTCTGTTGGCTTTGAATCTTTTCCCGAATCCTGCCGATCATAGTTTCAGCATAGAGTCGGAGGGAATGAACCATGTGTCGGTTTATAATACGCTTGGACAGCTCATATTCGACGCTATTGCTGATGGACATGCGATGAGAGTAAACGTGTCGGACTGGAATGAAGGCATGTATTTGGTCAAAGTGCAATCGCCCAACGGACAAGCGATACGCCGCATTACGATTATCCACTAAGTGGTTTTCTGACTTTGATGGAGAAGAATGTTCGTTTATTGAAAAATTATTATTTTTGCATCCTTAATCAGAATTTAACTAAAAAACACAATTACAATGAAGAAGTACTTAATGAGTATGCTTGCCTTGATTATCTGCATGGGAATGGCTCAAGCCAAACCTGTCAGTGTAAGCCAGGCCAAGTTTTTGGGACAACAGTTTGTCCAAGCTAACTTTGATCAAACCCGTTCGAGTGGTGAATTGACGCTTGTTTATACAGGTACCACACAAAAGGGCATCGAAGGTTGCTATGTATTTAATGTAGGAGAAACAGGTTTTGTCATCATGTCTGCCGACGACAACTTCCGTCCTATTATTGGTTATTCGGACGAAGGTGTCTTTGATGTCAACAACATTCCTCCGGCGATGGATTTTTATCTGAATTCCATCATCGAAGGCAGAAGCCATTACAACGGCAATGCTGTTGATCCCAAGGTTGCTGCTGAATGGAACAGCCTTGCAAAGAATGGCAAACTGATTTCGCGCAACGGCGGGAAAGGCCGTGAATATTTGGTGAAGACCAGATGGAACCAGAATCCGCCTCCCTATAACCTTTTGTGCCCTGCAGACCCCAATAGCCCTAATTCTGGATATCACGCCTATGTGGGTTGTGTGGCTACGGCCATGTCTCAGATCATGAAGTATTGGAATCATCCTGCACAGGGACAGGGAAGTTATTCCTATTATCATCCAAAGTATGGCCAGCAATCTGCGAATTTTGGCGCTACCACCTACGATTGGGACCATATGCTGAATTCCTATAGTAATGGAAACTACAATGACGAAGAAGGCCTTGCTGTGGCTACGATTTGCTATCATTGTGGCGTTGCCGTTCACATGGATTACGGCGGTGATGAGGAGGAAGGTAGCGGCGCAAATAGCCAAGATGTTCCTGGCGCCATTTCCAATTATTTCCGTTATTCAAGTGCCGCAACCGTTATCAATAAAAACAACGCGACGACTTGGATGAACACCTTGAAAGAGGCTTTTGACATGGGATGGCCCATGTATTATTCAGGTAAACAGTCGGGATCGCAATATGGTCACGCATTCATATGTGACGGTTACGACGACAACGACTACTTCCACTTCAACTGGGGTTGGGGCGGCAGTGGCGACAACTGGTTCCTAATCGATGAAATTGATTATGATGCTCAGAATGCAATCGTCAACAATTTTGTTCCTGCTGAGATCTATAATGCCACTGCTCAAGCGCCCTCTAATTTGAATGTGGTTCCGGCTGCCGATAATTCTTTGTCGGCTACCTTAAGTTGGACCAATCCTTCCAAGACTTTGAACAATAGTAATTTGACTACTATCAGTCAGATTGTCGTAACTCGTGATGGTGAAATTGTTTACACTGAGGACAATGTAACTCCAGGTGCTGCCATGACCGTTGTTGACAATACGGTTCCTCGTTACGATGCTTTTAGGTATGAGGTTTATGCAGTTGTTAATGGTGCTCACGGAAAGGTGGCTAGACAATCTGCCGTGAGCGTTGGTCCCACCTGCGGTTGGAATGTTATAATTTCCCAAGCTTCTTTCACTGGCTTCAAAGGTGGTGCCATCCATGTCTATAATTCCGCTGGTACGGAAGTCGCTTCTGTAACCACAGCTAGTTCCAATGTCCAGACGATTCCTGTCGATGTGCCTCTTGGCCATGTTTCTTTTGGCTGGTCGGCTCCTACCCAAAGCGGTGATTTTGATATGGCATTTACCATTAAGGACTCTCAAAACAATGTTATTTACACATATTCAGGCTCTTCGGCCAATATGGCGGAAGGTGTTTTCTGTGAGACTAACAATGGATGTGGCTCTCAACCTGGAACGGGTGTCCCCACAAACGTAGTCGCCATTACGGATGAAGATAATCCTAATAGTATCCATGTGTCATGGGATGCAATTCCTGGCGCAAATGGTTATGGCTATACGGTGTATCGCGATGGCATCATGTATCGTTTGATACCTGAAGGCACTTCCTTCGTTGATGAGAATACCCCGGTGGGTGGTCACTGCTACTATGTCGGTTATCTCTATGATGGTGGTGAAAATGGTGAGTATTCCAACGAATCATGCGCTACTTCAGGTGACTGCTATGGACCTACCAACATTGACTATGAGACTACAGGAAATGCCAACAAGATCAAACTGAAATGGGAAAAACCCGATCCAGCCGAAGGCCTTTCTGGTTACTATCTCTTTAGAAAGTATACGGGCTTGAATGATGATGAAGAAGGTGAGTATACAAGAGTCAAATTGCTGGGAGCCAATGCTACATCCTATACTGACAATACAGCTACTACCGAAGGCCATTACTATTACAAGCTTTATGCTACCTATCAGAGCTTAGGCGAATGCATTTCGGTTCCTGCTAACTGGATTCATGACAACAACCAGTTCTATCTCCATGTGTATTATTCAACTACTGGCGTTGAAGAAGAGGAAATCAGCCAGGTGGTTGTGTTCCCCAATCCTGCCAAGAACCAGTTCTCTGTTGAAGGCCAAGGCCTAACCCATGTGACTGTATATAATATGCTTGGACAGATGGTGTATGACAGTGATTGCGATGGCGATACAAAGGTTGTCAATATGAGCCAGAATGAATCAGGCTTATATGTGGTGCGTGTTTCCACCGTTGATGGTGAATACACCAAGCGCATCACGGTTGTCAAATAAACCAGTTTGTTGTAATATCAAAAAAGGTTGCCTCGATTTCGGGGCAACCTTTTTTTGATTGTTAAGTCATATTCATTTTCTTTCCCAGACTTCAAATCGGTAGGAATAATCTACTTGTGGATCGTCGTCAATGACTTCCAAGTCAACCAAATCCCATTCTTCAAAGTTGATGTATGGGAAAAAAGTGTCAGCTTCGAATTCTTTGTCTAGGCGAGTCAAGTAGAGCCGGTCGGCCTTGGGCAGGAACTGTTCATAGATACTGCCGCCGCCCATGATGAAGATCTCGTCTTCATTTTTGGCCATTTCTAGAGCTTGTGGAATGGAAGTCGCCAGCTCGTAGCCTTCAGGAGCTTTGTCCAAACGGTCGGAGATGACGATATTGCGGCGGTTTGGCAGAGCCTTTTGGCCTGGTAAAGATAGCCAGGTATTGTGGCCCATGACAACACAATGGCCAGAGGTCACTTTCTTAAAGTGCTTCAGGTCGTTGCTGTTGTGCCAGATGAGCTGGTTGTTGATGCCGATGGCGCGGTTGGCAGCCATGGCGACGATGATGGAAATAGTCATATTGCAATTTTTTTTCTTGTTGTACTATCAATAATTATACCGAAACTTCTCCCTTGATGGCTGGCCATGGGTCATAGTTTTCCAGTACGAAATCTTCATATTTGAAATCAAAGATGTCTTTTATCTCTGGGTTCAGACGCATGGTGGGTAGCTGGCGCGGTGTGCGTGAGAGCTGCGTCTTCACCTGGTCAATAAGGTTGTTATAGATATGAACGTCACCGAAGGTGTGGACAAAGTCGCCTGGCTGCAGGCCACACACCTGTGCCATCATCATGGTAAGGAGGGCATAGGAGGCGATGTTGAATGGCACACCGAGGAACACATCGGCACTACGTTGGTAGAGTTGGCACGACAGTTTGCCGTCGGCCACATAAAACTGGAAGAAGGCGTGGCAGGGCGGGAGTGCAGCCTTACCTGCTGCCACATTGGCGGCGAAGTCTTTCTCATGCTCGTCGGGGAGCACACTCGGATTCCATGCCGTGACGATATGACGACGGCTGTTTGGATTCTCCTTGATGCTTTTCACCACCTCCGCAATCTGGTCAATGCCTTCGTTGTTCCAGTTGCGCCACTGGGCGCCGTAAACGGGACCGAGGTCACCGTTCGGGTCGGCCCATTCATCCCAAATTGATACCTTATTGTCGTGCAGGTATTTGATGTTGGTATCGCCGCTGAGCAGCCACAGCAGCTCATGGATGATACTCTTCAAGTGTACTTTTTTCGTCGTGACCAAGGGGAAGCCTTCAGAGAGGTCGAAACGCATCTGGTAACCAAACACGCTGATGGTGCCGGTACCCGTTCGGTCGCCCTTCTGATGGCCGTGGTCGAGGATATACTGAAGTAAGTCTAGGTATTGTTTCATTGGTTTTGTTCAGGATTGTGCTTGTACTTGAATAACAAGGCAAACAGGATGCCGACCACGAAGGCGAAGGCGGCGAAGACATACCATGCATTTGACCAGCCCGCCATCAACTCGTTGAAGTTGGTCTTGCCGAGGGTGAAGTGGTTGACGACTGCCTGTGCGCAGAACGAACCGATGGTGGCGCCGAGGCCGTTGGTCATCATCATGAACACACCTTGAGCACTACTGCGGATTTTTTCATCGGTGTTTTGGTCAACGAAGAGAGAGCCGCTGATGTTGAAAAAGTCGAAAGCCACGCCGTAGACGATCATCGAGAGGATGAAGAGCACAAGGCCGAAGCCTGTGGGGCTGCCAGCACCCAGGAAGAAGAAACGCAAGGCCCATGCCCCAAAGGCGATGAGCATCACCTTCTTGATGCCGAATTTTTTAAGGAAGAAGGGGATCAGCAGGATGCAAAGCGTCTCGGAGACCTGCGAGATGGACGATAGAAAGACGTTGTTCTTCACAGCGAAGGCGTTGGCGTATTCCGGCGACTGTCCGAAGGCATCCAAGAAAGGCGTGGCGAAGCCATTGGTCACCTGCAGGCACATTCCTAAGAGGAAGGAGAAGATAAAGAACACAGCCATGCGAGCATCCTTGAACAAGGCAAAAGCCCGTAAACCAAAGGTGTCGACAAACGACTTGCTCTCCACGTTTTTGTTGATAGGGCAATCCGGCAATGTAAACGAATAGATGGCGAGGATAATACCCCAAGCAGCAGAGACAAACAACTGCTCGTAGCCATTTTTATAGCCAGTGAAGTTAACAATCCACATCGAAAGGATGAAGCCGATGGTTCCGAACACACGGATGGGAGGGAAGGCCTTCACTGTGTCGAGCCCGGCTTTGGTCAAGGCATTGTATGATACGGAATTTCCTAAGGCGATGGTGGGCATGAAGAAAGCCACACTGATGGCATAATATGGAAACAACTGCCCGAAACTGACAGCGCTACCATATTTATAACCCATATAACCCGCCAATGCCATGAAGATGGCGGCGATGAAATGACAAATGCCTAATAGCTTTTGCGCTGGAATCCATCGGTCGGCAACAATGCCCATTAAGGCGGGCATGAAAAGGGAAACGATGCCTTGGATGGCGAAGAATTTGCCAATATTGCCGCCCATTCCGATACGGCCGAGATAAATACCCAAAGAACAAAGATAAGCTCCCCACACCGCGAAGATGAGGAAGTTCATCACGATAAGTCTGAATTTGATTGCTTTCATTTTATTGCAGTTTGATGATTATTTCCTTTTGTTGATTTCGTCACGTATCTGTGCTGCCTTTTGATAATCCTCGTCGTCAATGGCTTCTTGCAACAAGTCTTCCAACTCGTCAAGGGGAATCAAGTCGAGGCTGGTAGTTGGCGGCACCTTATTTATAGAAGTGTCTTCTGTATTTTGCAAATTTGTTTCTTTTTCTGTGTCTTCCATGACGATGCCAGCTTCTTCCATCACGCTCTCGTAGGCGTAGATGTCACAGTTGAGCCTGACTGCCAAAGCAATGGCGTCAGAGGGTCTGGCATCGATCATGACCAACTCGTTGCCTTGTTGGCAGACGAGCATTGCATAATACACGCCGTCGCGGAAACGGTTGATGACCACCTCCAGGATTTTTATATGGAAAGTGTCGGCGAATTTAAGGAATAGGTCATGTGTGAGGGGGCGAGCGCTTTTTTGACGTTCTAAGCCCAAAGCGATGGATTGAGCTTCGTTGCCGCCTATAACCACTGGTAAGCGCCTGTTTGAGTTCTTGTCACCCAAAATTAGGACATAAGCTCCTGTTGTGGATTCACTATATGTCATCCCGATGATTTCCAAACTGACCTTATTCATTGCGTTTAGATATTTATGGGTTTACGCATCGTCACTTCTTCATAAGAAATTGATAATAAGAGACTTGTTTGTTTAAATAAACAAACTTCCTTTAATCGTCAAAAATAGGGACTTTTTCGCATATGAGCAAAAAAAATTGTTTTTCCGAAAATTTCTCTGAAAAAAACTTTCATTTCAACTTGATTTGTTCTTATTTTTGTACCCTCTAATGCTTTTAAAAGGTATTTGGAATTTAGGTTTTGAATTACAACAAGTCTAACTAAATAACAGTCTTATGATTAGCAATAGCGTTGTTTACATTGTGTTGGCAGCCTCCATTTTGGCGCTGACATTTGCTTTCATTTTCTATAAGCAGATGATGAAAGAAGACGAAGGTACTGACCTGATGAAGAAAATCGCTGCGCATGTGCGAAAGGGAGCCATGGCTTACCTGAAGCAGCAGTACAAGGTGGTGATCATAGTGTTCATCATCCTCGCCGCCATTTTTGGAATCATGGCATACTTCAAATTGCAGAATGGTGTCGTGTGGTTTGCATTCCTCACGGGCGGATTCTTCTCGGGTTTGGCAGGCTTCTTTGGCATGAAGACGGCCACCTACGCTTCTGCACGTACGGCCAATGCTGCCCGTAATTCGTTGAACAGTGGTTTGAAAGTGGCCTTCCGCTCGGGTGCGGTCATGGGCCTCGTCGTAGTGGGTCTCGCCCTTCTCGACGTGTCTGTGTGGTTCCTCGTGCTGAACGGAACGGGTCTGCTGGCGGCTGTTGGTGCCGAAAACGATCTGATTACCATCACAACCACCATGCTGACCTTCGGTATGGGTGCTTCCACGCAAGCTCTGTTCGCCCGTGTGGGTGGCGGTATCTACACCAAGGCTGCTGACGTCGGTGCCGACCTCGTTGGTAAGACGGAGTACAACATCCCCGAGGATGACCCGCGTAACCCCGCCACTATTGCCGACAATGTTGGTGACAATGTTGGTGACGTTGCCGGTATGGGTGCTGACCTTTATGAATCTTACGCTGGTTCCATCCTGGCAACCATGGCATTGGGTGCTTCCGCTTTTGCCACGGCCGCCACGCAAAGTGCCGCTGGCGCTGAGATGCAGCTTAAGGCGGTGTTTGCTCCCATGTTGATTGCCGCCGTGGGCGTGCTGCTTTCTTTGATTGGCATCTTCTTGGTCCGCACCAAAGAAGACGCAGGTATGAAGCAACTTCTTGGCGCTTTGAGCCGTGGTACTAATACTGCCGCCATTTTGATTGCCGCTGCTACGTTTGGCATTATGTATTACCTTTTCGGAAAAGAGACGGGAGAATATGCCAACATGTGGTGGCAGACTTCACTCTCGGTAGTGGTTGGTCTGTTGGCAGGTGTCATCATTGGTAAGGCAACGGAATATTACACTTCACAAAGTTATGAACCCACGCAAAAAGTGGCCGAGAGTTCCAAGACAGGCCCCGCCACTGTGATTATCTCTGGATTGGGTTTAGGCATGCTTTCTACTGCTATCCCCGTCGTTACCGTGGGCATAGCTATCATTTTGGCATATCTCTGTGCCAATGGTTTCAATATTGAGTTTACGGCTGCCAACCTTTCAAGAGGCCTTTATGGCATCGGCATCGCTGCAGTGGGTATGCTTTCCACACTTGGCATCACATTGGCTACGGATGCTTATGGTCCTATTGCTGACAATGCTGGCGGTAACGCTGAAATGAGCGGCCTTGAACCAGAGGTGCGTAAACGTACCGATGCATTAGATGCTCTTGGTAACACCACAGCTGCCACAGGTAAAGGCTTTGCTATCGGCTCAGCTGCTCTGACGGCTCTTGCCCTGTTGGCCTCCTATGTTGAGGAAATCAAGATCGCCCTCATCCGTGTTGGTCAGGCCTTGCCGAACGGTGTTGAAGCCGCTAAGGCTACTTTGGTTGATTTCATGAATGCATATAATGTCAACCTGATGAATCCGGTTGTACTTGTCGGTGTGTTCATTGGAGCCATGATGGCTTTTGTGTTCTGTGGCATGACGATGAATGCAGTGGGTCGTGCAGCTCAGAAGATGGTGGAGGAAGTCCGCCGTCAGTTCAGTACCATTAAGGGTATCCTTGAAGGCCAGGCTGAACCCGACTACGAGCGTTGTGTAGCTATTTCCACGAAGGGTGCTCAGCACGAGATGTTGGTGCCTTCTATCCTTGCCATCCTCGTCCCGATTCTGACGGGTGTCATCCTTGGCGTCCCTGGCGTGCTAGGCCTCCTTATTGGTGGTCTTGCCACTGGATTCGTGTTGGCTGTCTTTATGGCTAACTCGGGCGGTGCTTGGGACAATGCCAAGAAATATGTCGAAGAAGGCAACTTCGGCGGCAAGGGCTCTGACAACCATAAGGCTACCGTCGTTGGCGACACCGTTGGTGACCCGTTCAAAGATACGTCAGGTCCCTCATTGAACATCCTCATCAAGCTGATGAGCATGGTTAGCATCGTGATGGCCGGTTTGACGGTCACATGCCACCTGCTGTAATTGTCAGCAGATGAAAAAGAAATCAGCCCTGGCTTCTGCCAGGGCTGATTTCTTTTTATATAATAGCGAATACTATTTAGTGAGTTCTTCAGCGGCTTTCTCAAGCTTAGCGTCAAGCGTCTTGATGGCTGCTTCGAGACCTTTGGAAGCATCGCCCTTCATGCTGAAGTAGAACTTGATCTTCGGCTCAGTGCCCGAAGGACGGATGGTAATCTTCGATCCGCTTTCGGTGAAGAACTGTAGCACGTCGCTCTTCGGCAAGGTAATGGGTGTTACTTTACCTGTTAGCACATCCTTTGCCTCCTGGAGCTTGTAATCGCGTGTTTCGATGACCTTTTCGCCAGCGATGACGGTGGGCGGCGTGGTTCGGAACTTAGCCATCAAAGCCTTAATTTCTTCGGTGCCACTGATGCCTTTCTTGGTCAGCGAGACGAGTTTCTCTTTGTAGAGGCCAAACTCCTTGTAGATGTCCATGAGCAACTGGTAGAGCGTCTTGCCTTGCTCGGCTGCCCAAGCAGCGGCCTCGGCAATCATGCTTGTGGCGATGACGGCGTCCTTGTCGCGGACAAAGTCGCCAGCCAAGTAGCCATAGCTCTCTTCACCACCGCCGATGAACTGCTTCTTGCCTTCGAGTTCCAGGATCTTGTCAGCGATGTACTTGAAGCCAGTCAGAACGTCGTAGCGGTCCACGTTGTATTTCTTAGCCATCTCGAAGATCAGTTCGGTGGTGACGATGGTCTTCACGATAAACTCCTTGCCCGTAAGTTTGCCTAATTCGTTCCAGCGGGTCAGCAGGTAGTAGACGAAGAGGCTGCCAGTTTGGTTGCCGTTGAGTAGGATGAACTCGCCCTTGTCGTCCTTTATGGCGATGCCCACGCGGTCGGCGTCAGGGTCAGTGGCCATGACGAGGTCAGCGTTCACCTCTTGGGCTTTTTTCACGGCCAAAGCCATGGCGGCAGGCTCCTCGGGGTTGGGTGACTTCACGGTGGGGAAGTTGCCGTCGACGACCATCTGCTCCTCGACGCAGTAGACGTTCTCAAAGCCCTTGCGCTTCAGGATTTCGGGCACCAGTCTGCGACCCGTGCCATGGATGGGCGTGTAGACGATGCGCATGTCTTTGTGCTTCTTGATGAGGTCGAGCGAGAGGGAGAGTCCATACACCTTGTCTAAATAGATGTCGTCGAACTTCTCGTCAAGCACGGTGATGAGTTCAGGGTTGCGCTTGAAGTTGACCATCGAGGGGTCGGTGATCTTTTCCACTTCGGCGATGACATTCTTGTCGTGCGGGCTGACGAGTTGGCCACCATCGTTCCAATAGGCCTTGTAGCCGTTGTATTCTTTGGGATTGTGAGAGGCAGTGACCATCACGCCGGCGTCGCATTTCATCTCGCGCACCGCGAACGAAAGTTCAGGGGTGGGGCGGAGGCAGTCGAAGATGTAGACCCTGATGCCGTTGGCCGACATCACGTCAGCGGTGATGTTGGCAAAGGCAGGGCTGTTGTTGCGGCCGTCATAAGATATGGCAACACTCAGGTCTTTCTTTCCAGGGTGCATCTTCTTAATGTAGTTGGCGAAGCCTTGGGTGGCCATGGCAACGGTGTAGATGTTCATGCGGTTAGTGCCGGCACCCATGATGCCGCGCAGTCCGCCAGTTCCGAACTCGAGGTTACGGTAGAAACTCTCCACCAGTTCGTTCGGGTCGTTGTCGAGCATGTTTTGCACGCTCTTTCTCGTTTCTTCATCGTATTGTTCAGTGAGCCACGATTTAGCTCTTTCGATGATCTGAGGGTCGATGTTGCTCATGATGTATTAGTTTAATTGTTTTAGTTCTTCAATGCATTTAGCCAGACTGTCTCGCCAGTAGGGGATCTCGATATTTGCAAATTCTTTGATTTTACTTAAGTCGAGAACACTATAAGCGGGGCGTTTTGCCTTGGTGGGATATTGGTCAGTTGTTATCGGATTGACCTTGCAGTGTTTTTCCCCCATCTCCATGATGGCGGTGGCGAAGTCGTGCCAAGTGATTTGTCCTTCATTGGTGAAGTGGAAGGTTTCATGGACTTCGTTCTTGCCATTTTTGTTGAGCAAGGCCACCAAAGCCATGGCTAGGTCGTGGGCCCAGGTGGGACAGCCTTTTTGGTCGGCCACCACGTTGATTTCGTCTTTTATGTCTCCTAACGTAAGCATGGTCTTCACAAAGTTTTTGCCCACCGATGAGTAGAGCCATGCCGTGCGCACAATCATGTAATTGCAGCCGCTCTCTCGGATGAGACGTTCGCCTTCGGCCTTGGTGCTGCCGTAGACCGACTGCGGGTTGATGGTGTCATCCGTCTTGTAAGGCTCGTTGGCATCGCCGCCGAAGACATAGTCGGTTGATACGTGTATCAGCAACGATTTGTGCTTAAAACAGGCATCGGCCAGTACTTTAGGTGCAAAGGCGTTGACGAGCATGGCCAGCTCGGGTTCGTCCTCAGCCTTGTCGACGGCTGTGTAGGCGGCGCAGTTGATGCACACATCGATATGATGTTCGCCGAAACACTGCTCTACGGCGGCCTTGTCGCAGATGTCCAAGGTGTCTACATCGGTGAAAAACCACTGATGTTCAGCACTGGCTATTTTTTGTAGTTCCGTTCCCAATTGGCCTTTGGAGCCTGTGACTAAAATGTTCATTTCAAATGGTTTTAAAATCTATGAATAAAAGCAATGCCCAAAGATTCCTTGAATTGTAGCTTGGGTACATTGTCAACCACGGTCTGCACACCTTCGATGTCTTCGTAGACGGGGAAGGTGGTGTTGTGGTCGTATTTCAGGTGGACAAAGAGAATCGTGCTGATGTATTTGGTGATTACAAAATTGATGGTGTTCTCCCAATTGATATCGAGGGGCAAATGGTTGTCGTCATTGCGTTCTATATAATTGTAAAAGGTGTTGAGTAAGGTGGTATAGGAGATGTTTTTACCTATTGAACGTTTGTAATTGATGATGACATTTACGCCAATGGCTGGAGCTATGTGTTCGCCTGGAATCCAGGTGCCATCTTGATTAAAATAGCCTTTCTTGACGCCGAAAGAACCTTTGTCGGCCAGTTCTTGATTCATGACGAAAGTAATCTTTCCAGCCAGGGGGCTCATGTAGATTTGAAATCGTTCATCTTTGGTCTTGTATGAACAACCAGCGGAGAGGGTGAGGTAAGCAGGGGCAAAAAAGGTGGAAATAACAGTTGAATCGTTAGGGTATTTGTATCCGTTGGCAAATTGGGTGTTGAAGGTAACAATTGAGGACAAATTCCATTGTGTCAAGCTATTGCGAGAGAGTGAATAGGTGAGGTCGATTTTGTCGTCTTGTTTCTCGATGCCCTTGCTGGCAAAACGCGCAATGCCAAAGGCGAAGTTGCCTATGAGTTTTTGTTCGAAAGTCTTTTTTTGGTCAAGAAGGATGAAATTTGCGAAGGCTTTTCCTGCGAAGTTGCTCTCGCCTCCAGCAGCCCAGTTGGATAATGCTAACTGGTTGATGTTCAGTCCGTAACTTCCTTGGAAACTCAGCCTCTCATTTAGGATGTTGATGATGTTTTCCTTGGGCCTCGGTCCGTTGGGCCGTTTGGGAGTGAGCGAGTCGATGTGGTGGTTGACAGCGTCCAGTTCGCTTTCGATAAACTCGCGTTCATTGAGGATGTCGGCATGGTGTTGGTTGAGGATGTCGATGGTTTCTTTCAATTGGGCGGCTTCTTGCTCTACTTGATAACGCTGCCGTATCAGTGAGTTTTTTATGTGGATGTATTCTAACGTATGATCGCAGATGGAGTCGATTCTCGGCGTGTAAAAAGGATACTTTACTTGGGCGAACAGTGATTCTTTCCCAAGTATTGATATGAAAATCAACAAGATAATGAATAATCGCCTAAAGTTGAATCCCATCCGATAATGTCAATAGCCTACTTTAATTGGCAGTTTGTTCTCTGCAAATATAAGTATTTTAGAGACAAACGGAGGTTTTGGATTTATATTATTCTTCTTCCAGGCTAATTTTGTGATTGGTTTGGTAGAGGTGCTTTTTCACATTCTCGTAAGAATAGGTGATTTTAGACCACATCTCGACGTTTTTCTTGATGCCGAGAATACGGCGTGTGGTAATTCTCAGACTTTCATCAAGATTGTGGTATACCGTACTTGAAATACCAATATAATAAGGGCGAGCACATTCTTCTGAGATCCTTTTTGCCTTGAGGATGCAGGAACCAAACCATGTGAGATGGTTTTCTTGATTGTCTGACGGATTCTTCGTACCCATGATATGCCCATGGTCGATGCCCATGGAGAACTCCAACCCCGACATGCCGGAAAACTTGCTTTTGTATTCTTCAGACAAAGCATGACTTATTCTTAGGGCTGTTTTGACGGCTTTGCTTAAGGATTCTTCGTGTCCCGGGAAAACGACGAGGATTCCAGATGAACTAAAGCAGTTGACAAAGCCTCCGACTTGTCCCGAAATGCTTGATAGAGTTTCGTGAAACATGGTATAAGCTTGTGCCACTTTTCTTCTTCCATATTCTTTAAGGAGGTAATGCAGATTCTTGATCTCGAAATAGATGATGGTAGCTTCCATGTATATGCCTGAGCATCCGAGGTCAAGCTTTGACGCATCATTGATGTCATTGGTTTCAATGTACTCAAAATCAGCCTCCGACAGGTCGGAAAGCTTTTGTGAAAGTGATTCAATCCAACTCATAAGAAAAGACTTTATTCTGCAATGCAAATATAAGGATTATTTAATAATGGAATCAAAATCCACTTATTTTATTAAAAAAGGCGCCTTTAAAGGCGCCTTAAAGTGTAACCGTTTAATCAACGATTTATTCCATGTTTGTATAAACAGCTTGAATGTCTTCGTCTTCATCAAGTTTGTCGAGGAATTTCTCGATTTCAACCATCTGTTCGTCAGTGAAACTTACAGTCTGGTTGGGGAAACGCTGCAGGTTGGCTTTCACGATGTTGATCTTACGCTCTTCGAGGGCATCGTGCATAGTGCCGTAGTCGGTCCAAGCCGTGTAAACAGTGGTCGTGGTGGTGCCTTCTTCTTCGTCGGTTTCGCTGGTGATTTCGTCCAGGCCATAGTCGATGAGTTCGAGTTCCAATTCGTCTTTGTCCATTCCGGCAGGCATCTCGATCTCGAAGACGGCCTTGCGGGTGAACATGAACTCCAGCGAGCCGATGGGCAGGAATGAGCCGCCGCACTTGTTGAAGTACGACTTCACGTTGGCCACGGTGCGCGTGGTGTTGTCAGTGGCGCATTCTACCATGCACTGGATGCCGAAGGGGCCTTTGCCTTCGTAGGTGATTTCCACGAGGTTGGCAGCGTCTTTGTCTGTGGCGCGCTTGATGGCGGCATCGATGTTGTCCTTAGGCATGTTCTCGGCCTTGGCGTTTTGGATGGCTTGGCGGAGTTTGGGGTTCATGTCCGGGTCAGGACCGCCTTCCTTGGCAGCGATGGTAATCAGTTTTCCGAGTTTTGGGAACACTCTTGACATATGTCCCCATCTTTTCATCTTGGCCGCTTTGCGGTATTCAAATGCTCTTCCCATATTTAGATTTTTTGATTTTTTTTATTTTAGGGTGCAAAAATAGTAAAACGCCACAAATTGACGCATTTTCTGGCTAAAAAACTTCAGTTTTGACAAAAACAGCTATTTTTGCGAAAACAATAAATGTAGTTATGAAGGTGCTGGTTCTTTCTGAAAACGATGCGTGTTGTGGTCCGATGGCAGCAGCTTTTTTGCGCGACTATTCCGCTTTGCTTGATGTGGCATCGGCGGGGAGAAGTCCCTTGGATGTTGTTGATCCGATGGCGGTCGAGGTGATGAAAGAATGTCTTATTGATCTCTCGGATTATCGGCCACAAAGTGTGAGAGATGTTGATGTATCTTCTTTTGACGTGGTTTACCAATGCCCTGAACGGGAATGTAAGAATTGCATTGATGATTACCGCGATTTGCGTGATTTCATCAAAAACGAGGCGTATTTGTTTTTTCGGGGTTTGTAAAATGAAAATAGCCGCTCAACGAGCGGCTATTTTCATTTTCTGAAATATTCCGATTAGGCTTCGGCAGGAGCTTCGGTAGCTTCAGCAGCAGGGGCTTCCTCGACGGGAGCTTCTTCAACAGGAGCTTCCTCGGTGGCAGCTTCAGCGGCTTCTTCAGCAGCAGCTTCGGCTTCGGCAGCCTTCTTGGCTTCCATTTCAGCGAGTCTCTTTTTGGCGAGCTCGGCGGCGCGGGCCTCGTTGACTTGCTTTTCAGCATCC
>CACZER010000004.1:0-74002 GCA_902780195.1 uncultured Bacteroidia bacterium | reverse complement strand
ATCGGCAGTGGGGCCATCAGAATCGTCAAACATGTCGTGCCACACGATTTCCGTGGGCATGACATAGAAGATGAAACGGCTGAAGAGGCCGTTTTCAGCAGAGGGGATGAGATTGAAGACCTGTTCGGGCGTTCCTGAAAGGATGGCCGAGAACTTGGGCTTCTGTATCTCGACATACTCACGGTCTTTCTTGCGGAGGTAGGAAATCGTTTCATGGTGAAACGCTTTGCGGAATCCGTCGGAGTAGTTGCCAAGGTCTGAATTGAAGGCGTTGGCCAAGGTGTCGCCTTCTGTCTCAAACAGAAGGCCGACACCGTTGTTTTGGTTGAGCGTTTGATAGACCACGGTGGCCGTGCTATTGGCAGGGATGAACAAAGTGAGGAAGGGAGGCTCTTCAGGCTCCTTGGCATCGCCATTCTTGTTTGTACTTCTCCATCGATTTGCGGTACTGCTCGCGCAGCTCCCGATGGAGCGGAGCGACAAGGTGGCGGCAAAGAGACAGCCTCCCCTTCCCTGCCGATGCGCTGGCAGTGACGTAAAGGAAGAGATTGGAGAAGACCTCACGGCGATCATATACGCCGTACACATTCGGCAGGCAGGCCGAAAAGACAGTGAGTGAGCCGAGGATGAGCAGATCTGCATCGACATCTGAAACGGCATCGGCCACGATGCGTTTCAGGATGTCGGGCAGCTGTTCACGGATGGACTGCGAGAAGGTGCCGACTGACACCGAATTTGATTGGCTCAAAGCATTTGAGCCTATCAAAGAGGTGTTTTTGGATGGGACGGGCTTCCTCACTTCCTCATCTTCCTCAACTTCCTCAACTTGATTTTGTGAGGAAGCAGGTGTTGGCATCGGCTTGTGGCCGATGCCAACACCGTGCGTTTGGGCGATGTGGAAGAGGGAAGCGATGGTGATTTCACGGCTGCCGTCGTTGAGGCAGTGGGAATACTGGCGGTCGGCTTCGTTGTAGTCGTATTCAGGATTGAAGCGGCTGAGGCGGTGGAAGATGGCACGGCCATCTTCCCCGAGCTCAGCCACCAGGGCGAAGCCGATGGCCAGCCATTCCGAGTAAGTGGGCGTGATGTCGATGCCGGAGGCTTCGACAGCATCCACGACAGCGAGGATGGAGGGATTAATCCCCCGGTCTGCGACCACCCCCTTTGAAGGGGGATTGGACGACGGAGCCACGGATGGAGAAAGTGCAGCAGGCACTTTCTCCACCGAGGCGGAGTTCCAATCGGCAGGGTTGAAGACTTCGTTTTTCATAGCAACGAAGGATTGAGATAGGCGGCTGGATCATGAGGAAGGAAACAGGCGCGGGAGATGTTACGACAGTGCTTGTCGACTTCAACATTATAATGGTTGAAGATGTAGTTGTAGAGGCTGGCGAAGAAACGGACCTGGTAGTCGCCGTAGGATTCGCCATCCTTGCCGTAACGGAAATAGGAGTCGTGGAAAGAGATGACCCATTTGAGGCCATCCCCCGAGGGGCTGCGGAACAGCAGCAGGGTCTCAAAGTACTGGTCATCCTTCAGGGCCTCAAAGACGGCTTCGACATCCTTCAGGTGGTCGAAGTCGAGGCATATCAGCCCTGAGTGCTGGATAATGGACTTATCTGTGCGTTCGGAGAAGATGCCGCTGAAGGTACAATAGTCAAACTTGGCAGATTTGTACTGGCGGCGATACCTCTCATCCTTGATGGCGCGGTACTCGTTTGTGCGGTCTTTGGCGTAGTCGCTAATGATGTAGTTGAAGACATCAATCAGGTTGACGACCTGGTAGGGATTCTTATTGGTGATGGGTCGCCTGTAGATGGAGAAGGACGGCATCTTGGATAGGTTACACGAGGGCGACGGTTTGACGGCGTAATTGTTTGGTGTGCCCCAAAAGTACATAGCGGGGGCATTGGATTTGTCTTTGTTCATGGTGTGTAGGTTTGATAGTGTGAATAGAGAAAGCGTTCAATGTCTTGACGCAGGAAATAGATCTTCTTTTTAACGCGGCAACACTTCAATTCATCTTCGGTACACCAGTCTTTGAGGGTGTTCCTTGTGATGTGAAGCATGCGAAGTAGGTCGGACATTTCAATCCAGTCGTAGAGGAGAGGAATGTCGTTGGGGGCTTCATTCGTCATCATCTTCAAAGTCTCCTTTCTCGACGGGCTTACGCTGTGAGAAGATTTCGGCGTCAAGGAGCGCGTTTCGTTCCTGGCGTGACATGTGACGGCTTGAAGCAATCCAAGCGTCAATTTCGGACTTTTTGAACCTAATACGGCGAGTTTTTTCATCCTTATAATAAGGGAAATAACCGAAGCGCTTCCAGCGGCGAACGGTTTGGTGGGAAGGATGGTCAGGATGGTAGGCGCACAATTCCTCGATGGTCATGTAGGTGTCTTGCCCAGTATCCTTTCCGCGAATGTCTTCGCAAATGGATTTAATCTCCGCGATGCCGTCGAGTATATTGGAAACGGCTTGCGGGAGTTCGTCAAATGTGATGGTGTCTAACATAGTATTTTCATTTTGTGCCAGGACCCATCTTCACGGTACCTATAAAGAAAAGCCCACGGCGGTTAATTCGTGGGCAAAAATGAGGAGTTGTGAGCGAAAAAACCGTGTACTACATATGTAGGTACATTCAAAAAAGTTCACTTTCGTATCCTCGTTTTCCATTACGAGAGGCCTGCTTTTTCTTTTGCTCATCAAGGGAATCGCCTTCTGTGAGCAGTTTCTCAGCAGTGGTTTTCATATCATCGAAAATTTTCAGAAAGTCTCTTTCTTTTGAACCAGAAAACATGTTGTTGGGGTTTTTGATCTTAGTATTGAAAAAGCGTCCTAAAGCGATGATGAAGTTCGCTTTGTTGGTTACATAGAGGCCGTTGTCCTCTTCGATGATGCGCAACTCGCAGCAGATACGCATGATTTTGACAAACTTGGTGATGTTATAATCACTGATGCGGTATTTGCTGCAGGGCATCATGTTCTCTTTCTTTTGGGAGATGCGCTTGATTTCGTTCTCGATGATCTTCGTCCAGTCACCCGAGGCCTCATGAATGGCATCCTGAAGGGTGTCAAGGACGATGAGATATTCATCTCTTGGCCGCTCCTTGGCTTTGAGCATCAGATGTTGGATGCTGATGAACTGGCGAGGCTCGTAGAGCTGAGCAAAGTAGGATTGCGCGACTGGATAGCCGAAGGAACTGGAGCCAGGGATGAGAGAAGACATCGAGCTGGCGGCGATATAGATGGGACGGAAGAAATCGGACAGACGAGTATCGAGCAGCTTTTTGAGGTTGCCGAGGTAATGACGGAGGTTTGGCGCTTCCTGATGGAAGGACAGCAGGAAATAGGTGAAAGCGAGACTGACGAGGGTGGAATAAGCGATGCCGTCGGTCATGGTCTCATAGGTGTCGCTGCGGGAGGTGTTCAGCTCAGGAGCCTCGAGGACTTCGAGGCAGATGCCATAGGCATCGTTGAAGGCTTTGAGGATGTCTTCGTCGAGGAGGTTGGAACTCTCTTTGACGGTGGCGTACAGGATTTGGTTAGGCAGGTTCTCGGAAAGGAAATCGGCCACGGACTTCCTTCTCTGGAAATGGAAATTTGATTGTGACATGGCAGATAAATTTTAGGAGGACGCGAAGCGCCTGTGTTGCATGTCACAATAATAGAGAAAGGGAAAATGATTGTTCAGAAGTGATAAGAGAATGGACAAGATGGACAGGAGAGGCGTGTCAACGGGCGTGTCAACGATGAGCAACAATTTTTAGGTCATTTGACCACGATTTTTCAAGTTTTTGAAAATCGGTTGACACGTGGTTGACACGGCAGGGGGACTTTCGGGCATCAAAAAACCCTAACTCGTTGATTTACAGAGTTAGGGGTTTTGAAAATTTGTACTCCCGCAGGGGGTCGAACCCTGGACACCCTGATTAAGAGTCAGGTGCTCTACCAACTGAGCTACGGAAGCATCGTTTTGTGGCTGCAAAAATACAACCTTTTTCCTTATCATGGACAATTTTCAACAACTTTTTTTCCTTTTGTTTTATAAAAACCTATTTATCAGTGCATTAAAATAAGCCTCTCGTTGTTTTACAGGCTTTAAAACAATCATTTACAATTCTTCTTTTCCCAAATCGCAGATTCTTCCTATTTTTGCTGCTTCAATCGCTTTCCCCTCCATGAAGAACAAAAACCGAAACTCACTTTTAAGACGCCTGCTTGGGAATGACATCACCACGTTAATTCTCAGACTATTGACAGTTTTCTTTATCATGGGCATCCTGAGAATTGTTTTTTACATGATTGACAAGCCCATGCTGGGCCATATCAGCGATTTTGAAGAATGCTGGGCTATAGTTAAAGGAGGACTCCGTTTCGACACCATGTCGATACTTTGGGCCAACAGCCTTTTCATCCTGCTCTCCATCCTACCCTTTCGCTTTCGCGAACACAGATGGTATCAAGGTATCCTATATGCCATTTTCCTAATTACCAATATTGCCCTTATTATTGTTAATAGTGCCGATGTGGTCTATTTCGCCCACACGATGAAACGTCTCACCCTTGAAGACACCCATTTTTCAAGTAACTCCAACAACCTACCCATTATCCTTGATTTTATCCAACGCAACCTGCCTCTTATCATCATTAGCCTTGTCTTAATCGCACTCCTCGTCTACGCATGGCATTACATCAAATACCAACCCACCAAGGTCACTAACAACAAGCGCTATTACCTTTGCAACATCGTTGCCGCCATCCTCATCGCTTTCCTATGCGTCAGCGGGATGCGAGGCACATTTAACCCCACCAAACCCTGGGTCAAGATGGAAGAGGCGGCCAAATACTCAGTTGAAAAAACCTGGCTTACACTCAGCAACCCATATTGTTTCTTGAGGTCATTAGATAAAGCTACAGAATACGATAAGGCTGATTGCTTCGGTCATGCAGAAATCGACTCTCCTTTTACGCCCATACATCACATCGACAGCTGCCTTCATGATTTAGGGCAACGTAACGTGGTTGTTTTTATCTTGGAAAGTTTCAGCAAGGAACACTCAAAGTACCTTAACCCTCAACTATACAAAAATGAAGATGGCTATACCCCTTTCCTTGACTCGCTGATGCGTGAGGGGTACTCTTTTGTCAACGCCTTTGCCAACGGCATGAAATCCATCGAATCAGTCCCCGCCATACTTGCCTCCATCCCATCGTTCAAGACCTCGTTTGCCACCATGCCTGAACTATTCGGAGACTTCGAAGCCATGCCCGAGGTACTGGCCAAACAAGGGTATCATACCTCTTTTTTCAGCGGCAGTGAACGTAATTCCATGGGCTTTGAAGAGATCTCTCAACGCTTTGGGGTACAACACTGTTACTGTCGTGATGAATACGAGGCCTCCTACCCGGTGAACGATAACACAATTGAGCCTTTTTGGGGTGTTTATGACATGCCTTATTTCCTTTTCATGGCTGATGAGATAGGGAAGATGCCGGAACCTTTCTTTGCCTCGGTCTTTAATCTCACCTCACACCATCCCTACCGAGTGCCCCCCGACCAGGCCGAAATCATTCCACAAGGCCATACGCTAGAGCAGAGAGTTGTAGCCTACACCGACCTTTCGTTGCGTACCTTTTTTAATCGTGTGAAAACCGAGCCATGGTTCGACAACACACTTTTCGTTTTCGTCGCCGACCATGTGTCGCCCATTTGCTATGACCCGCAGTCTTACACCATGAAAGGGCATTCCTCCATTATCGAGTTCCTATACACACCTGATAGTACCCTTTGCGGAATTGACAGCGCCATTGTGCAACAACTCGACATCATGCCTACCGTATTGGGGTTGGTCGGAAACAAAAAGCCTTATTTTGCTTTTGGCCGCGATGTATTCAACGAACCAGAGCGAAAACCCGTCGCCTTCAACAGCGTTAATCGGGTGTACCAATGCATCACCGATGCCTCAACCTTCTATTTCGACACAGACAAAACCTTGAAATACATCGGCAGTAAACCAACTCAAGACAATGAAGGTTTCGTCAAATCCATGCTACAACGCTATGCAGAATGTCTTGACAACAAGAAATATACTGCCAACTAAAAGAACATGGTCTGACAACGAAGAAAAAGACTAATTTTGTCGTCAAAACAACGAATCATGGGAAACGAAAGAAACACCGACAAACTGGCTGGTTACCTCATAAAACTAGGAGGATTGGCCATTGTGCTAGCCTTATGCTGGTATTTCAAGAACGTCTTGATATATATCATCGCCGCTTTTGTGGTATCACTCATCGGGCGCCCAGTTATGCGACTGTTGCGTAAGATAAAGATCAAAGGGAAATCAGCTCCCGAATGGTTGTTGGCCATACTAACCATAATCATCATCATTGCCCTGCTGATTCTTCTCATCACCCAATTGATCCCCATCGTTTCAAGTATCATCAAAGACGCCTCATCCTTACAAGAATCCACTTATTTCGAGTCGAATCCTATCGACAAGTTGAATGAATGGATCATTGGTTTGTTCCCCAATTTGGACCACAACTTCAACATCGTTACCCTCGTCACAGAGAAAGTCAGAGAATTGGTTGACTTCGGCAAAGTGAGCGGCATCGTCGGATCCGTCGCCTCGATGGTGACAAGCCTCTTCGTTGCCTTGTTCTCAGTAGTGTTCATCTCGTTTTTCTTCCTCAAGGAAGAAGGACTGTTTGAGCGCATCATCTGCGCCTTGGTACCCGACAAACATGAACTGACATTGAGCAAAACTTTGGGTGAAATCAAGGAATTGCTGTCGCGCTATTTCGTCGGCCTGTTCATCGAAATGCTTGGCGTGGCCGTTGTCGACTTCCTCGGTTTATGGATTATTGCCCGCCTCGATTTCAGCTATGCCATCGGCATCGCCTTCATAGCAGGACTGCTCAACGTAATTCCTTACGTCGGCCCCATCATCGGCGAGGCCATTGGCGTGCTGTTCGGCATTGTGTTGAAGCTTGGCACAGGCGCTGGCTTGAATGTAAACATATGGATCTTTGCTCTTGTCATTTTGGCCATCATGCTTACCGCCCAGCTCATCGACAACTTCATCTATCAGCCTCTCATCTATTCGACGAGCATCAAGGCTCATCCTCTAGAGATCTTTATAGTGTTGCTCATGGCGGGTCACATCGGCGGCACCATTGGTATGCTGGTGGCCATACCGGCCTATACTGTTTTGCGCGTCATCGCAATTCGTTTCTTTTACCAATACAAGGTGATACAACGTCTTGTCCCCGACCTAAGCGAGGAGGACAAAATCATCGAGAATATCGACTAGACGCCGTATCTCGGCATTATCTGCCCCTGCTTTTCTGGAATGCCAACCTTTCGTCACCATTCAAAAGATGGATGATGCCGCAATAATGGTAACCATGCCGTTCCAAGCCTTTACGCATGATGATGTTGGCTTCATGAGTGTCTATACGAATGTTAGGTGACACAGCCTCACAATAGTACAACACAACGTCCAAGATGCCATGCGATTCAGGTGTGCTTGCAATGCGATGAATCACATGGTAGGGTTTCTCGTCAAGCCACTGGCCGTCATAGATGATATTGTAAGTCACCTCAGGACTAGGCAACAAGGCAAAGGTACCGACAATTGTTCCCGATTTATCCACTATGACATGACTACCACCCGTTTCAATATCTTTACGAAACATGTCGTCACGTGGATAGCCATCGGGCCATTGGAAAGTGTTTCCATAACTACGCATGATTTCACGTGCTTGGTCGCGAAGCCCAAGAATGATAGGCAAATCGTCGAGAGTAGAATGCCGCACTGAATATCCCGAAAGGAAAACCCTCACCATGGCATTGAATGCTTTAGGATTCTTGTTGGCCACAAAATGGTCACCATCGAGGATAGCTAGTTGTGCATTAGGCAGACTATTGTAAATAAGCCTTGTATGCGACTCCTTGATCATGTCATTGGTGCCAGTCACAACCATGATGGGCATGGACAGTCGGCTCAATTCTGAAGGCTCAATATGGGGCTCGTTCACCATCAGGCCGAGCATTTCGGCATTTTGCTTGGCTTTTTCCGATTTCTTCGAAAACAGTTGTGCAATGCGGTAACCGATTTCGATAGGCCATTGGTACAAAGGCTTCACACCTCTCGGAAACAGATTGGCGCCGTCAATAATCATTTTGTCAACTTTTTCAGGGTACTTCAAAGCAAAGGTCAAGGCGATATTTCCCCCATCGGAAAAGCCAAGCAAAATGGCCTTTTCCATCCCTTTTTCTTCCATGAAATCATGCAAGTCCTCCGCAAATTGTTGTATGGTGAAAGGTTTCTCTCCTCTCGGTGACTGGCCGTGGCCACGCGTGTCGATAGCGATGACACGATAATCCTTTGAGAAAAAGGGGATTTGATGTTCAAAGTAGTTGCAACTCTCTCCATTGCCGTGGAGCAGAATCAGTGGTTGGCCTTGGCCTTGTTCGATGTAGTGGAGTTGTATGTCCATCATGATTTCATGAAATAATTGCGTTCTTTCTCGGAAAACTTCTCAATGGCATACCGCAACATAGTGCGCGGCATAGTTGTATATCTGGTTGAAAGCCAGTCTTTCAGTCTTTGCTCATCACGTTTTCCCACCTCGCGAAGCAGCCAGCCGACGGCTTTTTGTAAAAGGTCATGTAAGGGCTGTGGCTTGTTCAAAAAGATTTCAGCGATGGCATAAGTGTCGTCAAACTCGCCGTGACGCAGAAACTGCATCGTACTGACCATGCCAATGCGTTGTTCCCATATCGTCTTGCCATCGCGGGCTAGGTCATAGAGTAAGGTTCGATCCTTATCTAAAAGCCAGACGCCGAGCAACTCGTAGCACGACAAGTCAACCAAATCCCAGTTATTAATGAACTCGGTATGAGACAAATAGAAGTCAACACAGCATTGTTGTAAAACCTTATCTTTTTTAGCGTGTTTGAAGATTTGTACCAAGGCCAATAAGGCAGCCAAGCGAATCTCATGATACTCGGAACTAATGCAAGCCTCCAAGTCGTCGAATGAAGTATCCTGCCAACATTGTTTCACCACATCACGCGTGACAGGTACCTTGATGCCAAGGAACTTGTCGCCTTCGCCGTATTGCCCCTTCCCCGTCTTGAAGAAACGCGACAGGTTGACGGCCTGCTCGGGGTCTTGGCGGGAGAGAATCTCGTTATAGAGTTTACACTTCATGCCTTTTTCTTTTTGATGCCCAACACACACCATCTGACAAACGGAATACGGCGAATGATCTCATAAAGCACTGGCGACAAAACCATGACCGCCAAGAAAAGGATGACATACATCATCCAAGGTGCCAACGAGGTGTAGTATTTCATCATATATCCAAACGAGGCAATCACCAGATAATGAACGATATAGATACCATAACTCGAACGGGTCATATAACCTGCGAAAGCTCCCGTACGGTTAAAGCGCGCCTTAAACCAACCCATCATGGCGAGACACATTAGCCAACCATAAAGACAGTTAAGCGGACTACCAAGATACTGAGGTGCAGTGTTGTCCTGACCAAAGGTAGTGATGATTAGGACAGCGCCAGCAACGACGGCACATGCCAACAACGGAATCCAAGCCTTCGCGAGTTTCTCCTGCACTTCGTCGTGCGAGAACACGAAATAACCCAGCAGGAAGGGAACCAAATAGAACAGGGGCTTATACAAGTTCATGAGGCCATCCAACGATTCGGGGCGCGGATTTTTGATGAGCGTCTGCTCACCAACCCAAAACAGCACACCCAGCAGGATGATGACAACAAGGTTGGCCTTCCCGCACAAATTCCAGAATTTGTCTTTCCTGTCAATCACACGCACAAAAAGCAACACAAGGCAAAGTAGCCACAACACCTGGATAAACCACAACGGTCCCGTGCCGCTTATGGCCATCATGAAATACTTTGCTATTGCAGGCACGCCATCAAACACACCTTGCCTTGAGGCAACAACGGTATTGAAATAACCCACCATCCAATGGAACACAAAGAGACCTATCGTTCCTGGCACCAATAGTTTGCGCGTACGCAACTTGAACCATTCCTTGCCAGATTGCTTTTGCAGTGCATATCGGGAGCTGGCACCGGCCAATAAAAACAATAGTGGCATGAACCAAGGATAGAGGATATACATGACGACATCCTGATACTGCTTATACTGAGGGTATTCGCCAAAGCCACCGACACCACCGAAGACGCCTTTGTTGTTATAGAAATAAAAAACATGGTAAAACAGCACCAAGAGCACCGTCACCCAACGAAGGTTATCCATCCAATGTTTGCGTTCCATCACTTGCCCTCCCCTAACATTTCATCGATTTTATCCTGAAATATCTCGGTCTTCAAAACGGCCATGCCTTTCGAATCACCAAGCACCAACAGGCTGTCACCGGCCTTGATACCATAAATCTCACGGGCTTCTTTGGGGATGACTATTTGTCCCCTCTCGCCCACTTTCACTACACCAAAGATGTATTTACCTTGTTCTGCTAACATAATATGTTTGATTTGTATGATTATTCATATTTTGCAGCAAAAGTAGGAAAAGTTTTCATTACTTGTATCATTTCAAGCCAAAAAATGCGCATTTTTTGATGGTTTTTTCTATTTTTGCATTCAAATCGAAGTCAAATAATCATATTCAAAATGAAAAAGATAACATTACTATTAGTTCTTGCCATGAGCACTCTGTTTGCCATGGCACAAAATGGCCGCATTGACTTGCGCCACGAAACGAAAGCTGAAATCACGCACAGCGAGTTCAACAACCTCCGTGCCACCTTCAGCTATGGCTCCATCGAGAGCATTGAGATTGCTACCGAAAGAGGCGCCTTCTCTGAAATCGCCATTGAAGGCACTTACGCTTCGGGCGAAATCGGTTCACCCGAACTACCCGCATCACACCAACTGCTGGCTGTGCCTTTTGGTGCCACGCCACGCGTCAGCGTGATCAACTACACGGCAACGGATTACCGCCTCTCTGATTATGGCATCGGTACCATCCTGCCGCATCAGCCTTCTGTCCGTAAGGACCAGAATCCTGATGAAGTTGAATTTGTGTACAATGCCGCTGCCTACCAAACCCGCAGCCTCGCCACGGCTCCCGAAGCCAGCATCGAGGTGCAAGGCACCATGCGTGGCATCCGCATCGGCTCATTGGTAATCAACCCGGTGAGTTACAACCCCGCCTCCAACACCCTGCGTGTGTTCAACAACATTGAGGTGGAAGTCAGTTTCGATGGCGCCGACCGCACTGAGACAGAGCGCATGTTGCTCAGCACCTATAGCCCCTATTTCGACATCGTTTACAAACAGATGTTCAACTACCGCCAGATTCTTGACGTGTATGACGACCATCCGGACCTGATGGACTATCCTGTTCACATGATTGTCATCACGCCAGAAAACTACATCTCTGCACTGCAACCTTGGATCAACTGGAAGATCCAAAAAGGTTTCGACGTGAATGTGGTGACCACCGCACAGGCTGGTAGCAACTATAACGCTATCCACACCTACGTGCAGAACCTTTACAATACGGGTGTCAACCAAAACGCCACGCCTACCTTCCTCGTCCTCGTGGGCGACACAGGGCAGATTCCTGGCACAAACGGTTCATCCACTAATAAAGTGACTGACCTTTACTACGGCTCCGTCGACAACGACTACTTCCCGGATATGTTCTACAGCCGTATGTCGGCAGAGAGCCCTGATCAGGTGACCGCCATCGTCAACAAGATTCTGCAATACGAACAATACACGATGCCCGACCCAAGCTATCTCAGCAACGTGACCCTTATCGCTGGTTGGGACAGTTATTGGACCAATTACGTCGGCAAACCCACCATCCAATATGCGATGCAGTATTATTACAACACTGCACATGGCTTCACCAACATCTATAACTGGTTAGGTCAACCTTATACAAACTGCTACAACTCGTTGAGTACTGGCACCGGCTTCGTCAACTACACTGCCCACGGCAGCGAGACCTCTTGGTCAGACCCACAACTGACCAAAAGCCAGGTGAATGCGCTTACCAACACAAATAAATACTTCCTCGCCATGGGTAACTGCTGCTTGACAGGCAACTTCGGCTACAGCCAACCCTGCTTCGGCGAAGCCATGCTTCGTGGAGAGAATAAAGCCGCCTATTCCTACATCGGCTCTTGCCCCGTAACCTATTGGTATGAGGACTATTATTTCGGCGTTGGTGCCACCAACACTTTTGGTCAGATGCCCAACATCAACAACACTGCCACTGGCGTTTATGACGGCATCTGGATGGACGACACCTACAATACCATTTCCTCCATCGTCTTCCTTGGTAACTTGGCTGTGTGCTACGCCCATGCCGGCAGCTATCAAACCAGTGCCAGCCCCACCTATTATTGGCAAGCCTACCACGTGCTTGGCGACGGCTCCATCATGCCTTATCGTGTGAATCCTACACCCAACACCGTCAGCCATGCCTCAACCTTCCCCGCTGGGGCCACCACATTCCAGGTGAACGCCCAAGAGGGTTCGTATGTGGCCATCTCGCAAAACAACGTGTTGAAAGGCGTGGCCTTAGTACCGGCCTCGGGCGTGGCCAACGTGCAAGTGGCCTCGAGCATTACCTCAGGCCAAGTGCGCATCGTGGTCACCAAGCCACAACGCCAGCCTTACATCCAAGACATCAACGTAGGCGGCGCTCCGCAAACTTATACCATTACCGTTTCAGCCAGCCCAACCAACGGCGGCACCGTCACAGGCGGTGGTTCCTATAACCAAGGCGCCAACTGCACCGTTACGGCCACTGCCAACAGCGGCTACACTTTCACTAACTGGACTGAGAATGGCAGTGTGGTATCCACACAAGCCAACTACACCTTCACCGTGAACGGCAACCGCACTCTGGTGGCCAACTTCCAGGCACAGCCTCAGAGCTACACCATCACCGTGTCGGCTAACCCGACTAACGGCGGCACTGTCTCTGGAGGAGGTACCTATCAGCAAGGTCAGTCGTGCACTGTACATGCTACCGCTAATACAGGATACACCTTCACCAACTGGACTGAAAACGGCACTGTGGTATCCACGCAAGCCAACTACACCTTCACCGTGAATGGTAACCGCACTTTGGTGGCCAACTTCCAGGCTCAGCCTCAGAACTACACCATCACCGTGTCGGCCAACCCGACTAACGGCGGCTCCGTCACAGGTGGTGGCACTTACCAACAAGGACAAAGCTGCACCGTACATGCCACGCCCGCCACTGGCTACACCTTCTTGAGATGGACGGAAAATGGCACACAGGTCAGCAGCAACGCCAACTACACCTTCACGGTGAATGCCAGCCGCACACTCGTGGCCCATTTCCAAGTCCAAAGCTACAACATCACCGCCACGGCCGACCCGACCAACGGTGGCACAGTGACTGGCGGAGGATACTACAACTACGGTCAAAGTTGCACGCTGACAGCCGCACCTGCTACTGGCTATACCTTCGTTAATTGGACCAGAAACGGCACGCAAGTCAGCACCAACCCCAGCTACACCTTCACAGTGACCGGGGCAGGAGCTTATGTGGCTCATTTCGAGGCGCTGCCGCCTTGCGAGGCTCCAAACGATGTTACCGCCTCATGGCTGTTCTATACCGACATCAACATTAGCTGGTCTCCCGTCCAGAATGTTGAAACCTACAAAATCTACCGCAATGGGACCCTTATCACATCGGGATTCCCATACACCAGCTATAACGATACTGAGTTGCCTTATGGCGAGTACTGCTACACGGTGGTTTCAGAATGCCCTCAAGGCGATTCCGAACCTTCCAACGAATCGTGCGTCACGCTGTCCATCCCCTGCGATGCACCTTCAAGCTTCACCGCAGATTATGTCTATGTGAGCGAGGATGACATGGGTATTCAACTGGAATGGCACTACACAACAATGGCCATCCTTCCCGAGTACTTCAACCTTTACCGCTCGAACGACGGCGGTGCAAACTATGAACTGGTTGAAAACATCATTCCGCAAGGCACATTCAATTACAGCTATTTCGATGCTGCCGGCATCGGATCCTACAGATACATGCTGACCGCAGAATACCACTTCGACGGGCAGATCTGTGTTTCCGAAGCGGTATATGCCGAAACCGAGGTGACTAGTGTAAGCGAAAACGGCCTTTCGACAGAATCAGGAAACTTCACGGTCTACCCCAACCCCGTCAAAGATAAGCTGAGCGTTGAGGCACAAGTGGTCCTTGGCACCGTGGAGATCTACAACCTCATGGGCGCATTGATCTACAGCCAGAGAGATTGTGCCAACAAGGTGGAAATCAACACTTCCGACCTGCCTTCAGGCATCTATTTCATCCGCATGACGAATGACAACGCCTCTGAAACTAGAAGGTTTGTGAAAGAATAAAACTGGATTATTCTAAAAAAGAAGGGATGCACATGATGCATCCCTTCTTTTTTTATTGCGCCGCCGCGCGGCTTTGGTTGACAATCCAAACGCCTGTGAAGACCAGTACCATGGCCAATATCTTCTTCCAAGTGAGATGATCCAAACCGATGATGATGCTGATAAGTGTGGCAATGATAGGCTGCACATAATTGTACATGCTAACCAAGGTGGGGCGTAGTCTTTTTTGTCCGATAGGGATCAGAAAATAGGCCACAAATGTAGCAAAGACCACCACAAAGGCCACCTGCCACAGCACCTTGCTCTCCATCTGATCGAATGGCACATGGGCTAGATGCCGCGCATTGAACGGCAATGCCACCAGCATGGAGAACAGAAACATCCATTTCATGAAAGTGACCACGTTGTATCTCGAGATAAGCGGGCGGAAAATGCCAAGATAAAGAGCAAAGGTCAGGCCGTTGACGACAACCAACACGATGCCCATGGGCTTCGTCTCAGAGGCACCACCACCCAGCCCTACCGAGTTAAAAATCAAAAATAACACACCCGCCAAGCTCACCAGCACACCACCGATTTTTTTGAAGGTAATAGGCTCTTTCAAAGCAACGGCAGCCACCAACATGGTTAAGATAGGCGTACACGTGTTGGTAATGCTCGTATCGATGGAGGTCGTCATCGTGATGGCCTTCAAGAAACTGATCTGGGTTAGGAAGAGGCCTAGCATGGAGGCGATGAAAATCTGCCCCATGTCCTTCAACGGCACCTTCTCCTTGGGCATGAACAGCGACAACAGCCAAAACAAGGCTGTGGCGCCCATTGCTCTCAGGCAAAACAAATCCATGGGTGTCAGAACGTGCGCATTCGAGATGTTCTTGCAGCACACAATGTTGAACCCAAAGATGCAGTAGGCACCGAAACAGGCGAGATGCCCTATGAGTGTGGACTTATTCGATCCAGTAGACATAATTCTCCTTGCGCGGACGGGCTTCAGGGTAGTCGCCGTTCACATAGCCGAGGATGCAGTTGCCGATGCCGACATATTTCGAGGTGTCGATGCCGAGGCCAGCCAAAATGGCCTTGCCTTCCTCGGTCTCGAAGACCTCCTTAGCGCGATGGATCCAGCAGGAACCGAGGCCTTTTGCATGAGCTGCATTAAGCAGGTTACCCATGACGAGCGAACCATCTTCTTTCCAAGTCATGGCAGCCGTGCTGTCGGCCAGCACCACCAGCACCACGGGAGCGCCATAGAACGGGTCGTCGTCGGCACCCATCACAGCGGCGTTGAGGCGACTCATTTGGTCGCGCACCTCACGGTTGGTGACTGCAACGATGATAGGGGCTTGGCGGTTCATGCCCGTGGGGGCATAGGTACCTGCCTCACAGATTTCTTCGATAACCTCCTTAGGAGGAATCTGGTCGGTGTAGCTGCGGATGCTGCGGCGCGTCAGCAGGTCTTGCATAGTCGTATTCATGGTAGTTTCGTTTTTGTTGTCATCCGTAGTGACGGCTTGATTGCCACATGAGCAGAAAGCGGCAAAAGCCGCCAATGTGATGATGTACAGAAAATGTCTCATTCAGATATTGTTTAGTGAATTTCGCGACAAAGGTACGCATAAATTTCGCAATTTTGCAGCCGCAATTTAGAACTAAATGCAAAAATCAAAGAGTTACGTCCTCCCCATCGCCATTATTCTGGGCTTGTTATTGCATAACACTTGTGCGGCTTTCAGTGTGGTGGTGCCTTATATCATCTTCACCATTCTACTGCTGACCTTCACGGCCGTTGACATTCGTAAGTTACGTTTCAAGCCATTGTTTATTTGGATCATCCTTTTTCAGGTGGTGGTGAGCCTCGGAGGCTATTATTTGCTACGGCTCTTGCATGTCAACGAAATTGTTGCCGAGGGCGTACTCATAGGCGTATTGTGTCCCGTAGCGGCTTCTGTTGCCGTGGTGAGCACCATGCTGGGTGCCGACCGCAACACGGTGACATCGTACACTGTCATCGGCAACCTGATGGTTTCGTTGGTGGCCCCCATCTATTTCTCTTTCATCGGCGTCAATCAAGACATGCCTTTCTGGGCTTCCTTTATGCAAATCTTGCGTCGTATCGGCACCGTCATCGGCTTGCCGTTTTTCATCGCCTTGGCCTTACAACTTTGCCTGCCCAAGGTAAACCGTATCATCAGCCGATACAAAGGTTTGGCCTTTTACCTTTGGGCCGTTGCCTTACTGCTCACCTTAGGTCAAACCATCCATTTCATTTTCCTCAATGGCGAAGGCAACTGGAGTAGCATCCTTTGGCTTGGCATCTCCGCTTTGCTGTTCTGCATCCTTCAATTTGGGCTAGGCAAATGGATTGGCCACAAGTATGGCGACACCATCGCTGGTGGGCAGCTCTTAGGACAGAAAAACTCTGCCATGGGCATCTGGATGGCCAATCATTACCTGCACCCTTTAGCATCGGTGTATTTGGCATTTTATTCCGTTTTCCAAAACCTGTTCAACAGTTGGCAGCTGTGGTATCAAGGGAGGAAGAAGAAATAGTGGTTTCTTCCATCGCGAGTATAATGACAGAAACAAAAAAAGCGCCAAGTTGGCGCTTTTTTTATTATTAAGACCCTTAAACCTTACAGCTGACTGTAGGGAGGCGAGAAGGTGTCGCCTAGGCTGACGTCACCCGTGCTCAGGCCTTTCTTCAGCCAACGCGAGCGCTGGGCGCTGGTGCCATGGTTGAAGGTCTCAGGCATGGTGCGGCCATAGGCCTGCTTCTGCAGGTAGTCGTCACCGATCTTGGAAGCAGCATTCAAAGCCTCTTCAATGTCGCCGTCTTCGAGCGAACCAAACAGCTTATTGTCGTTGTTGGCCCACACACCAGCGAAGAAGTCGGCCTGCAACTCGAGGCGCACACTGATTTCATTCGACTGTTTCGTGTTTTGGCCGTAACGGGCCATCTGCTGATGAGCTTGCCCAAGGATGCCGAGCTGGTTCTGCACATGGTGACCCACCTCGTGGGCGATAACATAAGCATAAGCGAAGTCACCGTCGGCACCGATTTGTTTTCTCATGCTCTTGAAAAACTCAAGGTCAAGGTATACAGTCTCATCGGCGGAGCAGTAGAACGGTCCGCTGGCCGAGGTGGCATTGCCACAAGCCGAACTGACAGCATCGCTGAAGATAACCATCTTAGGCGGCTGATACGTGCGGCCCATCTTCTTGAACTCACGGTCCCACACGTCTTCGGTGCCGGCCAGGATGCGCTTGCAGAAGGTCATCAGCTCCTTGTCGACCTCACTGTAGTCCTGCTCATCGACATATTCGGTCGTGTTGCTCTGTTGCTGTTGTTCGAGCATAGGGCTGATGTCGACCCCCAAGAAGCTCTTCAACAGGAAATAAATCAAAAGTCCGCCAAGGCCGACGCCGCCGGCGGCTGCCACCGCCCTTTTACCACGGCGGTCTTCCACGTTCGTACTTTCTCTACGTCCTTCAAGTTTCATAGTTATTCGTATTTGATGATTAATCTGAGAGCAAAAATAGGCAAAAAGTTCTACAAACAATTGTTTTTCTGAAAAAACTGTATTTTTGCCATAGAAAAACTATAATCTCATCACTATGAAAGCATACGTCAACGACATTGAAGTGCGCACCTACTACGGCGCCAAAGTGAAATCGGTGGTGCTGGCCTATTGCCGCGCTCACAATCTTCCCCTGAAACTCGACGACGTCGAAGTACGCGACGCCTACGGCAACATCGTAGACCTCGGCGGCTCGCTACGCGCCAATTCCAGAATCTACGTAAAATTTTAAAGGCCATGAAACGCTTTGCTACATTGGCGGCCTTTGCCGTCCTGCTTTGCCTTGTCGCTTGCCAGCCCAAGGAACAGAAAATCTATGTCGTCTCCACCAACGACATGCATGCCAACATCGACAACTTCCCGCAGCTGGCCGCCTTGATGGACAGCCTGCGAAGCGTCCACCCCGACCTGCTGCTATTCAGCGCTGGCGACAACCGCTCAGGCAACCCCATTAACGACCGTTACACGGAACCTGCCAAGCCCATGTATGCGCTCATGAACGCAGTCGGCTTCGATCTGTCGACCTTCGGCAATCACGAATGGGATGGAGGTCCCATCGCCTTACGCAACGTTCTAGGATGGGCACATTTCCCCTTCGTATGCGCCAACGTCACCTTCGATGACACACTTCAAATGCCTAACGTCTACCCTTATAAAATCTTCGAACGCAACGGGGTGAAAATCGGCGTTATAGGCGGCATTCAGCTGGGCGAAAACGGTCTACCTGACTTTCACCCGAAAAACGCCGACGGCTCACATTTCCGTCCTATCACCGAGGTGTTGCCCGAGTTCCTACCTAAGCTTCGCGAGGAATGCGACCTCGTCTTCCTCCTCTCCCACTGCGGCTATGAAGAAGACCGAGAGACAGCCGCCCAGTTCCCCGAACTCGACGCCATCTTTGGCGGACACAGCCACACCCGCGTGGCTGAGACCCAACTTGTCGATAACGTGATGGTGACCCAAGCTGAGGCCAAAGTCAAGTTCGTCACACTAAGCACCTTCACCCTGAAGAAGGGCAAGGTCGTCGACAAGCATATGGACCTCATCTCCATCAAGGAATTCCCTCACCGCAATGCTGAGGTGCAGGCTATGGTGGACGAATACAACAACAACGACTTCTTCCGCACTGTGGTCACCACCAACACCACACCCATCGAAAGCTACGAGTCGCTGGGCTGCCTAATGACCGACGCCATCCGATACACCACAGGTTCCGACATGGGCTTCCAAAACCCTGGTGGCGTACGCTTCGACACCCTCTCGGCCCGTCCCGTGACGCTGAAGGACATCTTCGCCCTCGATCCCTTCGACAACGAAATCATTGCCTTCACCCTCAGCGGACAAGAAATCGTCAATCTCATCAAGAGTTGCTTCAATACTGACCACGGCCCAATCTACTGCTCAGGCTGCTCCTATTCTTTTAAGGTAGACGACAACGGCGAGATGACCGATCTCAAGGTAAAGCTTGAAAACGGCAAACCTTTGGATCTCAACGCCAACTACAACATCGTGATGAACAGTTACATGTCGACTGTGTTCGACTACGAACACGAAGACGACGGCCATTCCACCTTCCGCAGCTCCAACGAGCTTATGCTGGATTACCTGGCTGACCATCCTGAGATCGACTATGGGAACGTCTCCAGGGTGACGGAAGAAGAATAGTTTGGCACGGTTTTGGTAGACATACTAGTAAACAACAAACACGAGAGTCAAACCCTTAAAAAATCGCAACTATGAAAACCAAGAACATCCTGATGAGCATCCTGTTGGTAATGGGATCCATCGCAGCAAAAGCAGCCGGCTATCCGCCAGAACTCGCCTTGGTATCACAGCCGGTCATGGTGTACAACTACAACTCTGTCACGATCTACTACGACGTGCAGAACATCGGTGACTACACCTATAGGGGTTACATTAACGTCTTCCTTGATCCCGACAATGGTTACTGCTACGGCGAGAAGTACGTCAGAGTTTGCCCCGGTAGGATCAAGAGAGTCGCTATCGAAATTCCGGCCTATCGTGCCAATCCTGCCCGTCTCTACATGGTCATGCCTTACTACACTTTAGGCGGCGAGCTCTATAGCTTCACGACCTTCGAGTACTTCGAGCCTCTGACCTACCACTGGGAAGGGCCACGCGTAGGACCCTACATCGTCATCCACGTCGGACCGCGCATCCGCCACTATCACCGTCCCGCCAGCTACCGCTACTACTACGACGGTTTCCGTCCGCCGATGCCGCCTCACGGATTCGGTCCTGGAATGCCTCCTCCGATGAACCCGATGCACCACACCTATAACTACCACCACAACAACGGGGGTTATCCGGCCACCCACAACTGGAACAACGAACCCAAGCCCAACAGCGGCGCTTCGGCAGGCTCAGCAACCGTCAGACCTAACGGTGGCAACGAATCGGGCAGCATGAGCTCAGGCAACACCAACAGCAACAACGTAGCTCCTAGCAACAACGGCTCAAGCAGCAGCGTCAAGCCTAACACCAACAATGGCAATGGCCGCACTGGCAACAGCTCTGGCAGCAACAGCAGCGTCAGCCGTCCCGACAACAACAACCGTCCTAGTGGTACTTCAACTGGCTCTGCAAGCGGTCGCACTGGCAACAGCAGCAACAGCCGAGTCAACAACAACTCGAACAGCAGCCGCCCCAATGGCAACAGCAATAGCGGCAACAGCAATGTTAGCCGTCCCAGCAGCAACAGCCGTCCGAGCGGCACTTCGACAAGCTCTTCCACCGGATCAAACGGTCGCTCAGGCAACAGCGTCAGCGGCTCTAGCAACAGCAACCGCTCCAGTGGCACCAGCAGCTCAACCAGCGGCAGAAGCAGCAACAGCTCCAACAGCTCAAGCGGCCGCAGCGGTTCCTCAGGAGGCCGCAGATAAGCTTACAACATAAACAACCCATCGAGGGCGACCTTGTGGTCGCCCTCTTTTTTCAACAAAATAATTGTTTGATATATGGCAAAAACCCGTATCTTTGCATCCCGTATTTTCTATTTTTACCGCCATGAAAAACACCGCATCCAAGGGAACGAAATACGGGTTCGACAACGACAAATACCTCAAAATCCAGTCAGAACATATCAAGGAACGCATCGCCAAATTTGGAGATAAGCTTTATCTGGAATTTGGTGGCAAACTCTTCGACGATTTTCATGCCAGCCGTGTGCTGCCCGGTTTTGAGCCCGACAGTAAGCTGAAGATGCTCTCCCAACTTGTCGACGAAGCCGAAATCATCATCGTCATCAGTGCCGTCGACATTGAGAAAAACAAGGTCCGTGGTGACTTGGGCATCACATACGATGTAGACGTATTGCGCCTGCGCGAAGCCTTCATGAGTCGCGGTTTCATGGTCAACTCGGTCGTGGTCACCCACTATAACGGCCAAGCCAGCACCGATGCCTACCGCCAGCGTTTGGAACGCATGGGCATTAAGGTGTATTACCACCGCATCATCGAAGGTTACCCCAACAACGTTGCACTTATCGACTCGGAGGATGGATTTGGACGCAATGACTATGTGGAGACCACACGCCCATTAGTGGTCGTCACTGCTCCAGGCCCAGGCAGCGGTAAAATGGCCGTTTGTCTCAGTCAACTTTATCATGAGAACAAGCGTGGTATCAAGGCTGGATACGCCAAATTTGAGACTTTCCCAGTTTGGAACCTGCCACTCAAGCACCCCGTCAACGTGGCCTACGAAGCAGCCACCGCCGACCTCAGCGATGTCAACATGATCGATCCGTTCCACCTCGAGGCTTATGGCAAAACTGCCGTCAACTACAACCGCGACATCGAAATCTTTCCTGTGCTGAATGCCATTTTCGAGTCGATTTACGGCGAAAATCCTTACAAGTCACCAACCGACATGGGCGTCAACATGGTGGGCTATTGCCTCAGCGACGATGCCGTCTGCTGCGAGGCCTCTTATCAAGAAATCATTCGCCGTTATTATACCGCTTTATGCAACCTGGCTAAAGGCAAAGGCACTGAGAGCGAAGTCAATAAGATTGCATTGCTGATGAAGCAAGCTAAAATCAGCACTGCCAACCGTAAAACCACACTTGCCGCCAAGAAACGCAAGGAACAAGAAGGCGTTGACTCGGCTGCCATTGAGCTGTCGGACGGCACCCTCATCACAGCCCATACCAGTGCCCTGCTAGGGCCCAGTGCAGCTCTGCTCCTTAACGCTACCAAACACTTGGCCGGCATCCCTCACGAGGTAAAACTTATCCCTCAGGCTATGATCGAGCCCATCCAAAACACCAAAGTTAGCCTTCTGCACGGCAACAACCCACGCCTTCACACCGATGAAGTGTTGGTAGCTCTCTCCATGCTCAGTCTTTGGGACGAAAACTGCAAGAAAGCCCTCGACTCCCTGCCGCTGCTCAAAGGGTGCCAGGTGCACTCCACGGTGATGCTCAGCGAAGTCGACCAAAAAATCTTCAAAAAACTCGGCATCGGACTCACCTGCGACCCAGTGGCAAAGAAATAACAGACACTGTTTTTATTAGAAGGTGTATTTGGAAGGATTTTTTTCCTCCTTTATACACCTTTTTTATTATTTTTGCGTTTTATTAAAAACATTTACTTTTGGCATGAAATACACCTCACTATTATTCTTATTGCTTCTCCCTTTTGGTCAACTCTTTGCACAGTACAATGACCCTGATGAAATAGAACCCGATAGCTTGGACGTTGAACTCAATGATCAGGAGATCCAGGATCTTAACTCAGGCAAAGCCGTTGTAGAAGAGTCAACAGTTATGGAGATGCTCAATTTAGTGAGCAGCATCAGCCTCATGGACAAAGACGTCTACCTTGACATCGACTCTACGGAGCTGAACGTGTTCGGCTACAAAAAGTATGAAATCCCCGTCTTCGACGACAGCGTGTACATGGCACGTATCGACGCCTTGGCGGAACAGACCACGATCCCGTTGACCTACAACAGCCATGTCAAGTCATTCATTGACTTATATGCCAACCGCCTGCGGACACAGTCGAGCCGCATGTTGGGCCTTTCTTTTGTCTACTTCCCTATGTTCGAGGAATTGCTTGACAAATACAATCTACCCCTGGAACTGAAATACTTGGCCATGGTAGAATCCGCCTTGAACCCAACCGCAGGATCCCATGCTGGTGCCAAAGGCTTGTGGCAGTTTATGCTGGGAACCGCAAAAGACTATGGTTTGAAGGTCACCTCTCTGCTCGATGAGCGTTTCGACCCCATGAAAGAAACTGTGGCTGCATGCCAGTATCTACAGAACCTATACGCCCGTTATCAGGACTGGTTTTTGGTGTTGGCTGCCTACAATTCGGGACCAGGCACTGTCAACAAGGCCATCTTGCGCGCCGGCGGTGTGAAGAACTACTGGGCCATCTGGCCTTACCTGCCCAAGGAGACCCGTGGTTATGTCCCCGCCTTCATCGCCGTGACATACGTGATGAATTACGCCACTGCGCATAACCTGTATCCCATTAACCCAGGGCTGCTACTTCATGGCACTGACACGGTCATGGTGCACCGCCAATGCGCATTCGACCAAATCAACGAAGTGATTGGCGCTCCCATCGAAGACATGAGATTCTTCAACCCGCAATATACCAAACACATCATCCCAGCCTCTCTCGACAATCCCTATCCACTCCGACTTCCCACAAAGTATGCGTTGCTTTTCGTGAAGTTTGAAAATGAAATCTATGCTCACGAATCGAAAGCACAAGTGTACCAGGAAAAGATCGTAGAGCAAGTCAAGGAAGTGAGCGATAGCTTCACCCACGTGGTGAAACGCGGCGAGAGTCTTGGAAGTATCGCCCGCAAATACCATGTCACCGTCTCCAACATCAAACGTTGGAACAAACTGAAACGTGAGACCATCCAGACCGGGCAAAGGCTGAAAATATACCGATCGGGGGCTCCCATGGCACAAGTCAGCAATACGACCAAATCGAGTAGCTCAAGCAAGTCATCAGCAGCAACCACTAGGACCCACGTGGTGAAACGCGGCGAAACCTTAAGTTCAATTGCTCGCAAGTACCATTGCACACCCAACGACATCAAGAAGTGGAACAACCTGAAAGGCACCAACATTCAAGCTGGACAAAAGCTTAAAATCAAAAAATAACAACCATGAAAAAATACATTAGCATACTGGTCGTCATCCTGATGGCATGTTTCATGTCGTCATGCGACAAAAACAGAAGCGCCAGAAAAGACCGCTCGGTGGGCGGAACCGCCGAAATCCTTGTCGTCACCCAAAACGATGAAATTTGGAACGGCAGAATTGGTGATTCCATACGCCATTTCTTCCTGGCACCCTTATATGGGCTACCGCAGCCTGAAGCACAGAACGAGCTAGCCCACATCAACTTGGGGGGCTTCTCCGACATGTTCAAGAAACACAAATGCATCATTGAAGCTTTTATCGACCCTTCCGTAGAGAAGGCCTTTGCCGAGACATCGGAGAATTCCTGGGCAGCACCACAACGCTATGTTAAGATCACCGCTCCCAACAGCGAGTCATGGGTGACACTCTTCGACAACCAGAAAGAACTCTATAAGCTGTGGTTCGACAAAGTGGAACGCGAACGGATCTTGAACGTGTTCCGTCCTACAGCCGACCAAACCATCGGTGATGCCATCGCCAAGAAGATGGGCTTCACCATGACAATCCCGCAAGGTTTCTACATAGCCAAAAACGAGCCTGACTTCATGTGGCTCCGCAAGGAATTGGAACGCTCAAGTGCCGACATCCTGATCTACCAGATCCCTTACAAGGATACCGCACAATTCAACACCAACAGTTTGGTGGCCATGCGTAACATGATGTTGCAGAAATACGTCCCTGGTCCGTCAGACAGTTCCTATATGTCTACCGAAACCGAGTTTGTGCCTCCTATGGTTCAATACGTTTCGGATTTCCCGGCAGGATACGCCATGGAGATGCGCGGCATGTGGAAAGTGGAGCACGACTTCATGGGAGGTCCTTTCCTCTCCTACACCTTTGCAGACAGCGGAACAGGGCAACTCGTCACCGTGGAAGGATTCTATTATGAGCCCAACCAAAAGAAACGCAACCAAATGCTACAGCTGCAAGCCATGCTTTACAGCTTGAGATACGTCGAGATAGAATGACTCATTGCTTCCGGTAAGTCACCACGATGGCGCCCAATGGTGAAGGTGTCGTAGTGATGAGGCGGCCGTCTTCCAATTGGCCGAAGACTACACCATCAACATACAGGGTACCTCGAGCATCCATTTGAAAAGGCCGTTGCCATTGAGTATCAAGACCCTTGAAAGACAGGATAGAATCGTTACCGATCACGATTTTGTTCTGTCTTTCCATTTCACCCAGTTGCTTCACCAACTCGGGTGTGTTACGGTTTTCGTCAAATTGAACATTCACCTTGTCAACCACCCATTCGCCAAAAATCGTCTCGGAATGGCGGCAAGTGCAAAGCAAAAAGGCCAACAAAAAGAAGAGAAACAGCTTTTTCATGCGATAGATTTTAATGCAAAGGTAGCTTTTTTTATCTTTGTCGTCACAATATGTGAATAAACATGGCCAATAATCCTTTACAATGGTTCAAGACAGAGGTTCGAGAAGGCAAAACTTTTGTCTTCGACCCGCTTCGTAAAAAACAGGTGCTGCTGACACCCGAAGAGGAAATCAGGCAAAAGGTGTTGTACCTTCTCGTCGAGCACTTACATGTGCCAGCGGGGTTATTGGCAGTAGAGTATTCCATCAAAGTGAATGGCATGGACAAGCGTTGTGATGCCGTGGTGTTCGGCGACAAAGGCACTCCGCTGATGATTGTGGAATGCAAGGCACAGACCGTTAAAATCACAGAAAAGACACTGGATCAGGCTATACGTTACCACGCCACTTTGAAACCACATTTCCTTATGCTTTATAATGGCATTGATTGCTACTGTTTCCGCGTGGAGGGGGCCTCTTTGAAGGCTTTGGACCACCTCCCCGACTACGAAGAAATGAAAGCATAAAAAAGGTCGCCAGCATCGCGCCGGCGACCTACCATTATGAAGATAAAAAAAACAACTGTTGTTTCGCTCGTTTTCTGTATTCGCAATCTGCGAATTGTATGTATTTATCGCATTGTTTCTTAATTAATTACAAACAAAACAAAAAAGGTCTTTCTTTATCTCGTTCAATGTGCGAAATTACTAAAGAAGTACATACGATGCCCCGAAAAAAACACTTTTCGGGGCATGTTTTTTTCAACAAGGACTGTTGATAAATCCTTCCTTTTTGAAACTCAAAGAGATAGTTGTTGCATAGCATAGGCATAGGCGCCCATGGCCACCGCCGAAGACGTGCCGAGCTTGGTAATTCCAACGCCGACGCGCTTGCTTGGGTCGTACCACACCGATTGCTCGCTGAAAGGCACTTTTACCATCTTTCCAGACCTTTCGGTGAAGCGTATCATGTCGGTAGGATCCATCAAGTTGTATACTTCCGTTTCCATACGGCTGAATGCATGACCGTCAGCCAGACCGAAGAAAGGCATTTTCATTTTCTCAATCAACATGGGCATGAAAACAGGCCAGGCGCCCGAGAGGCCGCCTCCGATGACGATAATGCCGTCGATAAGCGAGATGGCATTGGCGAGCACGTCGGCAAGAGCCGTAGCCAGTTCGTCCCAGGCTTTCAAGGCGGCTTCCTTGTTTCCAGTAAGTTGGTCCATGGCTATTTTGTATATGTCGTAAGGCTCTGGCGTATCTTCAAAAGCGATGCCTGCCTCGCGGCCATACACACGGCGCACGGCACGTATACTGATGCTGTCCTCAGCACTTGTGGTAGGAAGAATCGGATTGCGATGGCGGTTGATTTCTCCACCTGCAGAATTGTCACCGTTAAGCAACACCTTATTAATGACAATTCCGCCACCGAAGCCCGTACCGAGGGTGACACCAAGCAAGTTCTTATAACGTTTCGGGTTACATTGTTGCTCCAAAAGATTGTTCACCTCTGGCAGTAAGCCGTTCAAAGCTTCGCCATAAGCGAATAGGTCACCATCATTATTAATGAAAACGGGTACATGGAATTCGTTCTCGAGCATGGCTTTCAATGGAACACCACCTCTAAAACTGGGCAAGTTCTCCAAGTCGCCTATGATACCATTGGGATAGTCGGCAGGGCCTGGAAAACAGAAGCTAATGGCCGTGGGGTTATCGCCGCAACGAGCCGCGCATTCGCGAAAACCCATGATGATTTTCTGCAACACTTCTTCAAGCGTAGGGGCTGCTGATGGGATGGTAAAAGGTTCGATGACTTCTTGTGCGTTTTGCACGGCAGAGAACTTGAAACCCGTTCCGCCAGCGTCAAGGATGAAGATGATAGGTTGTTTTTCCATTGTATTTATGATTTTGTTTTTATCGACTTATTATAGAATCTCTCCACCCAAAGCACCCACATAAGGAAAATAATAAAGTAGAAAAACACTTTGAAGATGTAGTCATGGGCGATATGGAAGCTGTTGGGCCAAGGAATCTGCATCAACAGGATACCGCAAACGCGCACCACGTTGGTCCATTCGATGACGACCAGTCCGGCTGGGATGTACCAAAGCTTGTGTTTCCAAGGACCTGGGAAGATCGCCATGAGGAAAATCCAATGCAGCCATTGTTTCAAGCTGGCGCACTCGGGAGCAACGATGACACGAGCCCATCCTCCTTCTTTGTTGACAGCCGCGATGAGCCTTTGTGCATTGATCGTAGTAATATCGATACGAAAAACGTGTTCAAGCACCCAGCAGCATTGCCCATAAAGCAGGTTGACCGACCAAACCATCAAATCGTTCACCCAGCGAGTCACCGGCCAATAACCAATTGCCTGCCAGCCCAAATACAGGAAATGGAAGCTAATTATCAGCACGATAAATAGTCCCACATTCACCGTATTCCGATTCTTGGGGTCTTTGCAATATGTCTTCAGGTCAGAAAAATTCATACAAAGAATTTGGAGGCTAAAATACGCAATTAATGAAATATGCTTACCTTTGCACCTCAAAAAATTTGAACTATGGAAAACGACAGCATTGTCAACGAGGTTTCCGAGACCATTCAAGACACTTCCGCAATTAACAATATCACCGAAGGGGTCCAAAGGTTAGCGACAACGCCCGTTTCGGAATGGCTTCCCGAAATGGTAAAGACCTATGTCATCCCTTTGGGGTTGAAGATTGTGGCAGCCATCATTGTGTTATTCCTAGGAAGATGGATAATCAGATTGATCAAGCGAGCCTTAACAAAGGTGATGGCGCGACGCAACACCGAGCCGTCGCTCTGTTCTTTCCTGATGAGTCTGGTCTCGGTCCTGCTAACCTTTTTCCTAATACTCGCCATCGTCGGCATCTTAGGCATCAACACAAGCTCATTGGTGGCGCTTTTGGCCTCAGCAGGTTTGGCCATTGGCATGGCCTTGAGCGGTACCCTGCAAAACTTCGCTGGCGGTGTGATGATCATGCTGTTCAAGCCTTTTAAAGTTGGCGACTTCATTGCAGCCCAAGGCTATGAAGGTTTTGTGAACGAGATACAAATCTTCAACACCCACGTGCTGACGACAGACAACAAGGAAGTCATCTTACCTAATGGCATTCTCTCAACGGGCGTCATGACAAATTTCTCGAAACAAGGTACGCGTCGTGTCGATTGGACCTTCTCCTTTGCCTATGGCGATGACTTTGACAAGGCGAAGGCCCTACTTCGACGTTTATGCGATGAAGATCCCCGAATACAGAAATCACCAGAGCCTTTCATCGAGCTGGTTAAACTCAACAGCAGCTCTGTCGACTTCACCGTTCGCGCATGGGTCGAAGCCTCCGACTATTGGGGCGTGTATTTCAGTATGAATGAAAAAGTGTATAAGGCTTTCTCTCAAGAAGGTTTAAACATACCTTTCCCACAAATGGATGTTCACGTGAAGCAATGAGAGCAGGCCTTTTGAGATTTTTTTTGAAGCATTTTTTACAGAAAAGGGTTGGGGAAAGAATTTTTTTGTATTTTTGCAGCCCGTTAGACGAAAAAAGCAATTATAATTAATATAAGGAATTAAGAGTCATGTCAAAAGTTTGTCAAATTACAGGTAAAAAGACCATCACCGGTAACAACGTTTCTCACTCCAACAAGAGAACGAAGAGAACCTTCCAGCCGAATCTGAAAATCAAGAAGTTCTATGTTCCGGAATGGGACGAGTGGGTGGTTTTGAAAGTCTCCGCTGCTGGTTTGCGCACCATCAACAAGAAGGGTGTTTATGCAGCCATCATGGACGCGAACGAGAAAGGCAATCTCAATCGTTGGTAAATTCCAATTTAAGCCAAGATATAGCTGCTGTGCATTGCACGGCGGCTTTTTTTGTTTATCAAATAATACTGCGTCAGGAATAATATTTCGGTATTAATTCAGTTATCCTTTCATGCGATCCAAGCTCGTCATCATATTGCTTCTGTTCCTTTCTTTGCCCTCCATGGCCCAGCATCTACCTACGGCAACGGTATATGGCAAAGTCATTGATGACATGGGGCATCCCATCGAAATGGCCAACGTTGTCGTCCCCGAACTGTTGATTGGCCAAACGACGAGCTCGAAAGGATATTATGAACTCAAGCTGATGTCAGACACCACCTTGGTCATCCATTTTTCCTATATTGGCTATGAGCCTCGACAGGCTTCGGTGCGTTTGAAACCTGGTGAAAAACGAAAAATCGACATGGTGCTTAAATCAACGGCCACCATGCTTCCAGATGCTGTCATCAGCGACCGAGCCACTGATGCATCTAGTCTGACACGACTTAACGCCAAGCAGGCCACCATGCTGCCCTCCATGGGCGGCGGCGTGGAAACACTCATCAAAACCTTGCCTGGTGTGGTTTCCAATAATGAACTCAGCTCACAATACCGGGTACGCGGTGGCAACTTCGACGAAAACCTGATTTACGTCAATGGCATCGAGATCTATCGCCCCTTTCTCGTTGGTTCAGGTCAGCAGGAAGGTTTGAGTTTCGTCAACTCGCAGTTGGTCAACAACATCGAGTTCTCAGCAGGAGGTTTTGCTGCAGAATATGGTGACAAGATGTCGTCGGTCCTTGACGTGACCTATAAACGGCCCCGCGAAACAGCTGGTTCTCTTACCTTAAGCCTCTTAGGAGCCGAAGCCCATGTGGAAGGTGCAACAAAAAACGAAAAGCTCAGCTATTTGGTTGGCGCACGCTACAAGAACATTTCATTGGCACTTGGCATGATGGACACCAAAGGCACCTATAAGCCCAACTTCACCGATGTACAGGCCTTGTTCAACTACAAGTTCAACGAAAAATGGGACTTGTCTTTCCTGGGTTATTACGCCAAGAATCTTTATATGTTCGAGCCCCAAAACGCCAAGATCAACGTGGGCACCTTCGACATCCCTTTCCAAGCCAATGTCTACTTTGACGGAAAGGAAATCGACGATTACACCACTGGATTGGGAGCCTTGACCCTGACATATAAGCCCAACAAGGACTTGAGCCTTAGATGGATAGCTTCGGCCTACTCGACCTATGAAACAGAAACTTACGATATAGAGGAACAATACTATTTTGGCATTCGCAACACGTCTTTCGGTTCGGAGGATTTTGGCGAGGTTATCGAAAACCACGAGGTAGGCACGCTTACCAAACATGCCAGAAACGGTTTCTACGCCCAAGTCTACAATCTTGACCACAAAGGACTATATGCCTTCGACAACAGCCTGATGAAATGGGGCCTCCGCTTCCAACATCAAGCTATCGACGATGTGGTTGACGAATGGCAGATCATGGACTCGGCAGGTTACAGTTTGCCTCACATCCCTGATGTGATAGGCGGCTATCCCGATGTCTTGCCAGAAATTGGAATGGATTTCGTTCGCAAATCACACAACATCCTTTATGTTAACAACGCGGATGGCTTCATTCAGAACTCTTGGACTATCCCATATCGGGAGAAGGGAGAATTCGTCATTACAGGCGGCATAAGAGCCAATTATTGGGGCTACAACAAAAAGGTGTATGTAAGTCCAAGAGCTGGCATTGCTTACAAACCTGAAGACAAACAGAGAGAGACGGTGTACCGTCTTTCGGGAGGTGTTTATAACCAGACACCTTTTTATCGCGAGATACGCAACCGCGATGGTAGCTTATATGAAAACGCCGAAGCGCAACGCTCCTACCAGATTGTGGCCGGTCATGATTTCAAGTTCCACGCATGGAATCGCCCTTTCATCCTAACTTCAGAGGCTTATTTCAAATACTTCTCGCACGTCATACCTTACGACATCGACAACGTTCGCATCCGCTACTATGCCGACCAATCGGCACGTGCCTATGCCACCGGCCTCGATTTTAAGGTGAATGGTGAGTTTGTCAAAGGCATTGACAGCTGGGCGAGCCTCTCCCTAATGCAAACTAAGGAAGACATTCGTGGAGACTACTATCTGGTGGATGCTGAGGGCAACAAACTACCTTTCTACAACCATAATGACAACCAGGTGGCCGACACCATCGCTTTGGGATGGCATTACCGCCCCTCCCACCAATGGATCAATTTCTCGCTCTTTTTCCAGGATTACATCCCCAATGCGCCCTCATGGCGTGTCAACATGACCTTGACATTTGGGGCCGGTTTGCCATACAATAGCGACAATTCGGATTTCTACAATCCTTCGGGCCATTATCGTGCCTATCGCCGTGTCGACATCGGCTTCAGCAAACAGCTTATCAGTGAGGCCAGCAGCTTCAGCAAAGGCAATCCTCTGAGGTATATCAGAAACATGTTTGTAAGTGTCGACGTATTCAATTTGCTCAACATCCACAACACAATCTCATACACTTGGGTGAAGTACATCGACAATTACTACTACGGCGTCAACAATTACTTGACACCGCGTTATGTCAATGTAAAATTGGTAATGGAATTCTAAAAAAAAACGGGGCAAGCACCCCGTTTTTTAATCAATACAGCCCTGACATCTTAATCCATTCACGACCTTGGGCGCACATATCCTCCACTTCCGCCACGGTTTTGGGAATCGGGCGACCGAGGATGCGGCAACCGTCTTCAGTGATGAGCAGGTCGTCTTCAATGCGAATGCCACCGAAGTCCTTGTAGCCTTCCAATCTATCGTAGCAGATGAAATCCTTGTGCTTGCCTTCAGCTTTCCACATATCGATAAGGGTCGGTATAAAGTAAATGCCAGGCTCATCGGTGACGACAAAGCCAGGTTTCAGGGTCTTTCCACAACGCAGGCAGCTAAAGCCTTGCTTGGTGGAACGAGGCGTGATGTCGTCATAACCAACATAGGTCTCGCCAAGGCCTTCCATGTCGTGTACGTCCATACCGAGCATATGGCCAAGGCCATGAGGCATGAAGAGCCAGTGGGCACCAGCCATCAGAGCCTCTTCAGTGTCACCTTTCATCAGACCAACGCCTTTCAAACCATCAATCAAGGTGCGACAGGCCAGGGTGTGCATCACCATGTAAGGCATGTAGGGACGCGTATTGGCTGCAACGGCTTGGTTGGCAGCGAGAACGATTTCGTAAATCTCACGCTGTCGAGCGTTGAATTTGCCGCCCACAGGGGTGGTACGAGTAAAATCGGAGGCATAATAATTCTCTGTCTCGGCACCTGCATCGCAAACCATCATGCGACCTTCTTTCAGCACGTTATGATGACCATGGTTGTGTAATGTCTGACCATCAACGCTGAGGATGACGGGGAACGACACTGGACCACCACCCGATAGAGATAGGCCTTCCACCACACCAGCGATTTCCTGCTCGACCATGCCCGGCTTACACATCTTCATGGCGGTGGTATGCATGTAATAAGCCGTATTGGCAGCACGTTCCATCTCAGCGATTTCAAGTTCGCTCTTGACTTCACGCATTGAAATAATGGCTTTGATCAGTTCCACGCTGACAAATTCATGCACCTTATTTACGTTACAGCCCAGCCAATTGGCACATTGAATTTGCGTATCGCCACGATAGGTGGGCAACATGTGAATCTGACGGCCTTTGGCCATGGCCTGCTGGAGGTATTCACCGAAATGGTTGAAATCACGGCAATCGGCGATACCGATGTTATCGCCCTGTTCTTTCAGCGAAGGCAACGGGCCACACCAGATTACATCATCGATGGTGACATCCACACCAAAAAGAATCTCTTCTCCGCTCTCAAAGTCGATGACGCCGACCAAGTCGGGATGATTAAGGCCAAAGAAATAAGAGAAGTTACTGTCCTGACGATAGATATAAGTGTTATCGGGATAATTGAAGGGCGCCTCATTATTGGCCGGGAAGAAGGCGATTCCCTTCGTGATCTTTTTTTTCAAGGTGGCACGACGGCCACTATAAACGTCTTTTGTGAACATATTTGTTTGTTGTTTTGATTGTTTCTACATGATGTTGCAAATATAATCAATTTTTCATTGCTTCCTCAATCTCTTCTATTTCAGTCGGCAGGCCTTCAAACAAGTTGACAGGCTCGTTCTCAGTGATTAAAAGGTCGTTTTCGATGCGAATTCCGATGCTTTCCTCTCGAATGTAAATGCCAGGTTCACAGGTAAGAATCATCCCTGGCTCAAAAGGCTTGAATTTGTCAACACTGTCGTGAACATCAAGACCGATATGGTGCGACATGCCATGCATCAAGTATTTGCGCTCCAAAGGCTTGTTTGGATCTTGGTTCCTCACATCCTCGACAGTAAAAAGACCAAGCTTTATCATCTCTTGTTCCATCAAGCGATGAGTGGTCTCATTGATGAGGTTGATAGTACCTCCTGGGCGATAAAGCTTTGTTATTTCTTTCATCACACGAAGAACAGCATTATAGCAATCCCTCTGCCGATCAGTAAACTTGCCGTTGATTGGGATAGTTCGGCTCAAGTCAGAAGAATAGTTCTTGAACTCACAACCAATATCGAACAGAAGCAGATCACCGTCATTCAAGACACTTTGGTTTTTGGAATAGTGCAGGCAACAACCGTTCTTGCCCCCAGCGATGATGGGTGCGTAGGCATGTCCTGTTGCGTTGTTCTTTTTGAAAATATATTCTATTTCGGCTTGCACCTCATACTCATACATGCCAGGCCTTACGGACTCCAGACAACGACGGAAAGCCTTGGCGGTAATGTCGCAAGCCTGTCGTGTGATAGCGATTTCTTCTTCCGATTTCTTCATGCGCAAAGCATTGAGAATGGGAGCGGTGCGGCCATAGTTATGCATAGGATACAAAGCCTTGATCTGCTGTACGAAACGCTTCTGGATGGTCTCGACAGCACATTCATATTTGGGGTATTCGTAGCTGTTTAAGAAAATGATTTCGCCATAGCCCGAAAACACGATATCGTTCAAGGTCATCCAGAAAGCATCGCTGCTTTTCACCGTCCTGATCCCAGAGAGTTCAGACGCTTGTTGGGCATCAAGCATTTCACCCTGCCAAGTAGCTTTCACTTCGTCATAAGGCTCTATGAACAGAATTTCACGCATGGTTTCATCAGGATAGTCGGGCGCGACAATGAGATAGGCATTTTCTTCATTGATGCCAGTCAGATAAAAAAAGTCGGACTGCTGCCGAAAAGGGTAAAACTCATCACCATTGCGAGGCATTGCCTCGTTGGCGGTGAATACAGCCACGGATTTAGGAGGGAGTTGGACGGCCAAGTTGGCCCTATTTCGAACAAACAGACAATTCGGGATATTCATTTTTACACTCTTTTGGTATTCTGCCTTGGAAAGGCAAAAGTATAAAGAAATTTGAAACGGACATGCTACATTTTTTCTATTTTTGTAGCCTAATAAAAAAGACATCAATAATGAAAATCGCAGTGGTGGGAGCCACCGGACTGGTAGGCTCGAAGATGCTTCAAGTGCTTGACGAACAGAAGGTTCGGATTGACGAGTTGGTTGTAGCTGCCTCAGAGCGTTCCGTTGGCAAAGAGATTGTCTTCCAAGGCAAGACCTATAAAGTCGTCAGCGTTGACGAGGCCATAGCAGCCCGACCGGATATCGCCATCTTCTCAGCGGGAGCAACAGCTTCAAGGCAATATGCGCCAAGATTTGCCGAACAGGGCACTTTCGTCGTCGACAACAGCTCGGCCTGGAGGATGGAAAAAGACGTGCCTTTGGTTGTCCCCGAGATCAACGCCGACACCATCACGCGAGAAACCCACATCATCGCGAACCCCAACTGCTCCACCATCCAGATGGTGATGGCTTTGGCGCCCATCCACAAAGCCTACGGCATCAAACGCATCGTCGTCAGCACTTACCAAAGCGTCTCGGGCAGCGGCCAAAAAGGCGTCAACCAACTGAAGGCCGAGCGCGCTGGCGCGAACAGCACGACTTGCTATCCCCATCCGATTGACCTTAACATCCTGCCCCACATCGACACCTTTCTCGACAACGGCTATACCAAAGAGGAGATGAAGATGGTCAACGAAACGCGCAAGATCCTCCGCGACGAGCACATCGCTGTCTCTTCCACCACAGTGCGTGTGCCCGTTTGGGGCGGCCATAGTGAAGCCGTGAACGTGGAGACAGAAAGGCCATTTGAAATCGAAGACGCACGCAGATTAATGGCATCCATGCCTGGCGTAGTGGTGCAAGACGACCCTGCCAATAACGTTTATCCGATGCCCCTCTATGCCGAAGGCAAGGATGAAGTCTTCGTAGGTCGCATCCGCCGTGACTTCTCGGTGGAGAACGGCCTCAATTTTTGGTGTGTGGCCGACAATCTCCGCAAAGGTGCTGCCACTAATGCCGTGCAGATAGCACAATATCTTATTCGTCAGTATTTTTAATAAATGAACGTATTTCACAACATCATAGAAGCCCGCAACATTCCCAATGCCGTTGTCACCATCGGGACCTTCGATGGCGTTCACCTCGGCCATCAAGCCATCTTCAATAAGATGAAGACCTTGGCACAAGGCATTGGTGGTGAGACGGTTGTGGTTACTTTTAGTCCGCACCCCCGTCAAGTTCTCAACATCGACAGCTCCAATCTGCGCTTCCTTTGCACACCCGAGGAGAAGCTCCAAAAGTTCGAGGAGTATGGCATCGACAATGTGGTTATCATCAACTTCACCAAGGAATTTTCGCGCACACCATCAGAAGTATTCATCAAGGACTACATCATCGACAACCTCAAGCCCGCCTATATTGTAGTGGGTTATGACCATCATTTCGGCAAAAACCGCATGGGCGATTTCGGTCTGCTCAACGACATGAAGCAGAAATACGGATTCAAAGTTGAACGTATTGCTGCACAAGATATTGAGAACATCGCCATCAGTTCCACAAAGATCCGTAACGCCTTAGCCACGGGCAACGTCAAGCGGGCCAACCAACTGCTAGGCTACACCTATTCCGTCACTGCCGAGGTCGTAGTGGGCAACAAGATTGGGCGCACCTTGGGCTTCCCCACCGCCAACCTTGAGTTACCGAGAGAGTATATGCTCATCAACAACCGAGGCGTGTATGCCTGCCTTGTTGACTACGAAGGCAACACTTACAAAGCCATGGCAAATATCGGACTCCGACCCACTATTGGAGACCGCAGCAAAGACAATCCCATCATTGAGGTCAACCTCTTTGACTTCGACGGTGACCTCTATGGCAAACAGATTCATGTACGCTTCATTGACCGCATCCGTGACGAGGAGAAGTTTGACGGTTTGAATGCGTTGAAAGCCCAATTGGAACATGACCGCGTGAAAGCCAAAGAAATCTTAGAACAGTTGTAATGAAAATACTATTGTTGGTCATCGGAAAGACGGATGAAGACTACCTCATCACTGGCATCAAAAAATATGTAGGCCGTATTGGGCATTACGCCTCGTTCGAGATGAAGGAGCTCCCCGATCCTCGTAATCGCAAAACCCTCAGCGAAGACCAACAAAAGAAAGCGGAGAGTTTCTTGTTATTGCAACAGCTGCTGCCCGGCGACCAAGTCATCCTATTGGACGAAAACGGCAAGCAATTCACTTCGGTAGAGTTTTCCGAAAGCCTTGAGAAACAAATGGCATCAGGGGCCAAACGACTCATATTCATCATCGGTGGGCCTTACGGCTTTGCGCAGGAGGTGTATGACCGTGCCAATGCCAAGATGTCGCTCTCGCCCATGACCTTCAGCCACCAGATGGTGCGACTCATTTTTGTGGAACAACTCTACCGCGCCTTTACCATCTTGAAAGGCGAACCTTATCATCATCAATAATATTTCAACGATAACATCGTTAAAACAGCATGAAAACAATTAAAACCATACTTATCCTATGCGTGGTGCTTTTCTTTGCCACCTCCTGCAAGAAAGATGTCGACATGACCTTGTTGCAAAAAACAGTTTTGGAAAATACCGTTATTCGTCAAATTGAAGTTTCCGACGCTTGGGAAGTAACCATTATTGCCGACAGCAACGCCTATGTTGAACTAGAATTCTCCGCTTATTTGGAGCCTTATCTGAAAGCTAAATTGGAAGGAACTCAACTCGAAATCGGGTTTACTGGGAAAGTATATCCAGCCAACAATTCGGTTTTTCGCGCCATTGTACATGTTGACCAACTTGAAAGAGTCGACATCGAAGATGCCGCTTCGGTCTCTTTCTCTGGTATCATTGAAGGACATGATCTTTTGGTAGAACTAAGCGATGCTTCTGTTTGTGGCGGTTTGTCTTTCATCGGAGACCATTGTGAATTCAAACTTGAAGAAGCTTCAAAACTACTTGATTTTCAATTCAATGGAATTTCATGCAAGGCAGTGGTACACGATGCCTCTCAGTTCAACGGACAGATTCATGCCACCGACTTTCTTGACATCGAATTAAATGATAAATCCCGCTTTGTCAACAAAGGAGGCAATACAGCTGAAGCCACTGTCAAGGTGATGGATGCCAGCTTGTTGAACATGGCAGAAACACTTGTCAATGAGATGAACATCGAGCTTTCTGACGTTTCAGAGGCCACTGTTTGGGTCAGTGGTCTGATCATGGGCAATCTGACCGGTGCTTCCACCCTTTATTACAAGGGAAATCCACAAATACAAATCGATATAGACGACAGCTCAGAAATCATACCCTTATGATTTTTGGCCTGATATTTGCAAGATTCGGGCTTCGTATGCATAAACAAACCGAATTATTACTAATTTTGTGAAAAATTTCAAAGCAATGAAAAAAGTAGCATTGTTATTCGTCGCCATAATGTTTGCGACCGTCGCGATTGCCCAATCCAACTTACCCATCGACGAAAAGACCGAAAAAATCACTTTCCGCAAGGTTATTCCAACTCAAGGCACTGAGGACGAAGTGTTTAATCGCATTTATAGCGAGTTCATGAACTCATATTACAAGAGTCCTTCCACCATTCTCCAGCAAAATGACGGACGCACCTTGAAAGGCAAACACCAAATGCAACTAGACAATGGCGACCCTGTGAAATCAAAATGGCCCTGGATCACCTACCGTTTTGTCATTGAAGTGCGTGAAGGCCGTGTGCGTTACACACTCACCGACTTCATGCAGAAGACTCAAAGCACCCATCCTTGCGAGGAATGGATGAACAAAGAGGATCCTTTGTATCAACCTGTTTGGGACAGCTATCTGGAACAAATTGCTTCCTTCGCTGACGATTGGGGCAGACAATTTGAAGAAAAGCTCGTGCCCAAAAAAGTCATCGAAGAAGAAGAATGGTAAACTAGGCTATGGCCGCTCGCGAACGCATAAAGAAAGGCTTTTCGAAACTTCTCAAAGAAGAGAAGCTAAAGCTTATTGCCAACTACTTCGAGAATCCGGGGGAGGTTGTCAACCTATTAAAAAGCTATTGGCACCCTGACTCGAAGCAGCAGCAATTGTTTGACGAGTTCAGCGAGAATACCATCACCAACTTCTATATTCCCTACGGCATCTCACCCAATGTGACCATCAACGGTAAGGATTACATTGTGCCCATGGTCATTGAGGAAAGCTCCGTCGTGGCAGCAGCCTCGGCAGCGGCCAAGTTCTGGGGCGAACGCGGCGGTTTCCATGCCGAAGTCATTGACGTGCGTAAGGTTGGACAAGTGCATTTCGGCTGGAGTGGCGACAAGGAAAGACTTTTTGAACTCTTCCCTGCCATAGAGAAACGCCTATTGGCAGACACCGACGCCATGACCGAGAAGATGCGCAAGCGCGGCGGCGGTATTCTTGGTATGCAGCTCATCGACTACACTGCGCAAATCCCTGACTATTACCAGATACGCATCGAGTTCGGTACGGGCGACGCCATGGGAGCCAACTTCATTAACTCCGCCTTGGAGCAGTTTGGCCATAGTTTGCAGGACTTCTTCGCCGAACAAAAAGGCCTCCCTGAAGAGCTACGCAAGGTAGAGATCATCATGACCATCTTGTCGAATAACACGCCTGACTGCCGTGTAAAGGTATGGGTAGAATGCCCTGTAGAGCAGTTGGACGGCATTGACGAACATCTCTCAGGGGCTGAATATGCCAAGAAATTCAAGAAGGCTGTCGACATCGCCCATATTGACGTCGACCGAGCCACCACGCATAACAAAGGTATCTATAACGGCATTGATGCCGTGGTCATCGCCACGGGTAACGACTTCCGTGCTGTGGAGGCAGCGGGGCACACTTTTGCATCGCGTAATGGGAGATACGAAAGCCTGTCGAGCGTAACCCTTGACAACGGCCGCTTCCACTTCGAATTGGAGGTGCCCATGGCCTTGGGCACCGTGGGTGGCTTGACCAGCCTGCATCCCTTGGCCAAGAAGACGTTGGAACTCTTGGGCAACCCCACCGCCAAAGAGCTGATGATGATTGCCGCCACAATGGGTCTGGCCAACAACTTCTCTGCCGTGCGTTCGCTGACCACCAAAGGCATCCAGGCTGGTCACATGAAGATGCACCTCAATAACATCCTCAACCAACTGAATGCTAACGACGAGGAGAAGAAACAGGCACGCGAGTATTTCAAGGATAAGACCGTGTCGTACGCAGGCGTTGAACAATACCTTGAATCCTTGAAAAAATGAGCCTTTACCAAGCCCACGGAAAATTCCTATTGACAGGCGAATACCTCGTCCTAAAAGGGGCGTTGGCTTTGGCTTTGCCGTTGAAATTGGGGCAGAGCCTACAGGTCTCTCTTGCCGACACTGACACGCACCGCTTGCATTGGATGGCCTCACAACCTGACAAACATTGGTTCTCCGTCTTGTTTGACACCGATACTCTGGAACCCGTCTCTACCGACGACCCAGCTAAAGCTGAAAAACTCTCCAGCATTTTGAAGGCTGTAAGGCAACTGAAGCCTAATGCCTTTCTAGGTTGCGACATGCGTTTCCACACCCACCTGGACTTCAATCCTGAATGGGGGCTTGGCAGCAGCTCCACCTTGATTGCCAACCTCGCGCGATGGGCAAATGTAAATCCATACGAATTGTTAAAAATGACATTTGGCGGCTCGGGTTATGACATCGCTTGTGCTACGGCTGAAGGACCCATCTATTACGAAATAAAAACTGAGGTCCCAGAGCCTATCAAAGGGCCGAACCCGATGGTTAATGCTATTGACTTCAACCCATCCTTCTCTGAGCATTTGTTTTTCATCTACCAAGGCCAAAAGCAAAGCTCTTCAAAAGAAGTCAAGTCGTTTTTAGCCAAAGCGAATCCTATTGATTTACAAAAAGATATAGAAGCCATTTCTGAAATCAGTCGTGCGGTGACGAAATGCCAAAGTTTAGACGAGTTCGCTATGCTCATGCAATGCCACGAGCGCATCGTCGCCCGTTGTATAGGGCAGGAGCCAGTGCAAAAGCGTTTTCCTGACTTCGAGGGCGTCTTGAAGTCCTTGGGGGCTTGGGGCGGCGATTTTATACTAGCTGCAACGGAATGGACTGAAAATCAAGTGAAAGAATACTTCAAGAGAAAAGGCTTGAACGTGGTTTTCAGTTACGGAGAAATCGTACTCAACGAATAATTTGTACCTTTGTCGCAATGAAACTCCGTCTTTTCATATTGTCGTTTGCCCTGTGCGCGTTGCTTTTGGGTTGCCACAAGCCTGATGATAAAGCTCTTGAACTGCCATTGAGTCCGCTCCACGACACGCTGGTTGGCATCGACAGCCTGCTGCAAACCGATTATACAGTCGCCTTGGAACGCATTGAACCCTTCACTGACAGCCTCGATACTGAAAACCTTACGGATTTCGACATAAATTATGCCCTGCTAATGAAATCCGAGGCTTTATGGAAAAGCCCCCGAATGGAGGAGATAGATTTTGATGCTGTGGCACTGACGACTGCTTATTTCGACAGCCTTGCCCCCGCTTTTCCCAAAAATTACGATTTGGCATATCTCCAAGCCCGCGCCCATTTCATCTACAGCAGAAAAGGCATGACTGATGACCATGCCAGCGTTAAAGATGACTCTTTGTTCCGTTGCAAACAGCTCTATCTAGCTTTGGAAACCATGGAAAACCATTTCGCCGATGAGCAATTGACTTGGCACAAGGCCCGATTCACCGCCAAAACCGCCGAAGAGCTTTCGCTTGACTATTCCCTTCGATTCCTCACGGAACCAGCCACTTACTTCCAGAAAAAAGCTTTGGCGCTCAATAAAAAAGTGAAACCGCGCAGCAAAGTCGTAGCCAGCAACTTGTTTCTTCTTGGATATGAATTTGACATTACAGAGCAGATTGATAGCGCTTTGCATTACTATGACCTTTCCTTGGAATTGCTGACCGACACCACGCTCAACTTGTATTATTTATTGAAGGACCGGCAAGCCATTGGACTATATAAGTTGAACCACGATGGAGATACGTCCATCAAGATAATAAAGTCCATTTTGATGTATGGCCCAGAAATAATGAAACAAGACTTGTTTGCCACCATCGGATGGATTTATCAAGAAGAGCGGCAATACGATTCGGCTTTAGCCTATTTGAATCCCATCTATGATGACGCCCCATCTCGCTTGAAATCAGAAATATCGGACTATCTCATCAAGGTCTACGAAGCCCTTGGCGACACAGTAAAAATGCACGAACACATGCATTATCTTGCCTTGCACCCCATCTTCAATCCGAAAAAGATTCAAGAGGACGCCGATTTCACTGGGATGTTCAACGACTACTTGCAGCAGAGAGAAGCCCACGAGCGCCTTGCAAAACAAAATGAGATTCGCCAGCAACGAAACAAAACACTCGTTTCCCTTGCTGCTTTCATCGTTTTGGCGGCCTTGGCGGCCTGGCTGCTGCACAAGCGCAAGATGAAAAAGCAAAGCGACGAGGCCAGCCAACAGATGCAAGCTGAACGGGAAGCGCATCGTCTGGAGAAGGCGTCAATGTCGGGAAGGCTGAAACGGAGCAACGAGGAGCTGCGGGAGCTGAAAGACCAAATCCGCCAACAAAACCATGCCGCACCAAAGCCCGAAACACAAGCTGCAAGTTTCACCGAAGAACCGATTTGTCGCCTGATTATGAAGCGGGTGAGCGAAGGACAGTTCAAGTCAAAGGTGAGCTATCTTGACTATAGCGACTATGCGTTAAGCAAGGAGCAGATTACGGCATTGCGTGAGGCTGCCGACCGCCACTTCGGCCAGTTCACCATCCGTCTTGCCAAAGCCTACCCCGACCTCACAAAATCCGACCTCAACTATTGCTGCCTCTACCTGCTCGACCTGAACGATGCCGACATTGCAGCCCTGATGCAGCGTGCCTACAACACTGTAAGCGACCGTAGCCGCAAACTGAAGACCCTTTTCGGTAGCGAAGAGCCGCTGTCGACCATCCTTCGTGGGTTAGCTACAGAGGAACAATTTTGCTGATTTTCAGTATATTGCTTAAAAACTCGTACCAAACCGCACCCCATTTTTCTTGACAGATTTTTCTAGTGAGTCTACTTTTGCATCAAAATTCAAGCACAAAAGTACTCACCATTAAAATCTCAAAACGATGAAAAAGTCATTCATTACCTTTACCCTTTTAGTTGGTTTCGCGATGCAAGCCTTGGCCTACGACTTTGAAGTGGACGGCATTTACTATTGGATCAACTACGGCGAAGACCCGGAAGTTAGGGTTGGGCACTGCTCACAACCTGGTTGGGGCTGCTATGCCGGCGATGTGGTCATCCCCGAAACGGTGACCTACGACGGCATCACCTACACGGTGACGCAAATCGGCTTTTGGGCCTTCAAGGACTGCACGGAACTGACCTCCATCTCCTTCCCCAGCACGCTGACTTTCATTGGTGAACGGGCGTTTGAGGGATGCACCTCGTTGTATGACATCCACATTCCCAGCACAGTGACCCGTGTCAATGCCAGAGCCTTCGTCAATACGGGATGGTACAACCTCCAACCCGACGGCTGGATGCTCTATTTGGACGGCTGGTGCTTGGGTTTCAAAGAGAAGATGCCTTTGGTGGATTTGGTCATCGACGAAGGAACCATAAAAGTGGCCGATGCCGCGTTTTATGAATACGAGACACTTGTTACGGTCACGCTGCCCAATTCATTGGTTTCGTTGGGAAATCATTCGTTTGCGTTTTGTCCCGAGTTGAGGCATGTCGATTTCGGCGAATCCATCGTAGAAATCGGAAGAGATGCTTTTTACGGTTGTACCCGCCTCGAAGATTTCACGCTTCCCGAAACGACCACCAAGATTGGAGATTGGGCGTTTTCCTCTTGCCACGGTCTGTACCGCTTGGACCTTCCCAATTCCATCACTACGATTGGCAATTATGCGTTTGACGAATGTAGTAATCTCGCTATCGTCACCCTTCCCGAAGGTTTGACGGAGATTGAAGAGGGATTGTTTGACCAAAGTGGCCTAAAGTCCATCACTATTCCGACAGGAGTTGTTACCATTGGGGATTTGGCCTTCTTTGCTTGTGAAGCCTTAAAAACTGCCGTCATTCCTGAAACAGTCACGGAAATCGGTGATCACGCTTTTGTCTGCCCAAATATAGACACGGTGACTTGCTTGGGTGGCATTCCCGCTTCGTTGTACTACAATAGTAGTTCTTTCGAAGTGCCAAGCAACACTTGCCTGATTGTCCCATGCGGATGTACTGAAACGTACAGGAACTCGGATTGGGGCGTGGTGTTCAGCAACATCATCGAGGACTGCGACGGGATAGATGAAACCGCCGAAATAATCAGTGTATTTCCCAACCCTGCACAGCAATTCGTTCATGTTAAAGGCATTACTGTTAGAGAAATGCAACTCTATAACGTCTTTGGCCAGTTGGTGAAAACCGTTCAAAACACGAATGAAATCATAGTAGAAGATTTGTCTAAAGGGATTTATGTGCTCCACATCACCGATAAAGACGGAAAAAATCGTGTGATGCGAGTGGTTATAAGCCGATAAATCATTTTCCCATTTGGACAAAACCAATCTATTTTTTCTAAAACAATGATATTCAACAATATAAAACTAAAAAATATGAAAAACATTAAATTTATTGCTTTGTATGCCTTTTTCCTTTTGGGCGTTTCGGCTCCGGCCCAAGTGGATTTTACCGCAATTTGCGAAACTGGGCAAACCTTGGATTACACCATCCTCAGCGAAAACCCGCCAGAGGTAGAGATCTATCACACGGAGGATTATTCCGGAAGCCTTATTATCCCCGCTTCGGTTTCCTACAACGGAACGGAATATTCCGTCGTATCCATTGGCAGAGGCGCTTTTATGGGAGGCCCATGCACCAATTTCACTGGAACTTTAACCATCCCCAACACGGTGAGAAGCATTGGCCAACAAGCTTTCCACGAATGTACCTTCACTGGTCCGCTCGTCATTCCCAATTCGGTTACCGAAATTGGCAGCCATGCCTTTATGGATTGTGTCAATTTCACCAGTTTGACCTTGTCAGAATCGCTGTCCATCATCGAAGAGTTCACCTTTGGCATTTGCACTGGCTTCAGGGGCGACCTTTTCATCCCAGAATCCGTTTACGACGTCAAATACAATGCCTTCTACCAATGCGGCTTCGACGGCACTTTGACGCTCTCGCCAATGATGTGGTACATTCAGGATGGCTCTTTTGATTTATGCACCAACTTTTCGGAGGTCATTATTCCCGAAGGTGTCGGCTATCTTGATTGGAACGCAATGGATTTCCTGGTCAAACCGACCGAATTGGAGATTCCATCGACTATGGAATACATGTTGGACGGCGCCTTCTGCCACCTAAACCGACTGACGAAAATGACGGTGAAAGCCATAGTCCCACCATATATTGAGGAAAACACCTTCCAACAAGTAAACCGAAACATCCCCGTGTATATTCCTCAAGGAACGATAGACGATTACAGGAATGCGGAATACTGGTGCGAGTTCACCAATTTCATTGAAACAGAATTTGTCAGCCTTAACGAGTGCGAACCATCCGCTAAAATAGCGGTATATCCCAACCCCGCACTGAATTTCGTTAGAATAGAAGGCACAACCGTTGAAGGTCTTCAGGTTTTTAATGCTGCCGGCCAGTTGGTAAAAACGGTTCAAAATACGAATGAAATCAACATCAGCGACTTGGAGCGCGGCATTTACTTCGTTTCCATCGTCACGGAAAACAGAGAACATTTCGTCAGAAAAATCGTAAAGAACTAAAACACATTAAATAACAATCAAAAACAACACATTATGAACAAGTTAAGCAAAACCATCGTCGCCTTAATGGCACTTTTCGTCATTGGATTCCTCGCCATGGAAGGATGTGACAAGCAAAATCCACAACCCAAAGTCTCCGACTTCTTCATTTCTGGCTGCAACGACGTTGTCCTATATGACATGCGTGATAATGACTATCCGTATATCGACACGATATACGTGACCACTATTGACAACACGAAGATGAGAATCAATACCACCAACACACCTTTCGACTGCTGCGCCGAGTCGTTCGACCAAGAAATCAACCTGCAGGGTCAAAACATTTCCATCCTCCTTTTGCACGAGGGGCCTGCCTGCGACTGCGAATGTGGACACTATGTGGATCTCACCATCGAGAACTTGAAGATGGGGCAGACCTACACAGTCAACATCAAAAAAGACGACTTTGACTATTTCCAGTTCGAAGTCGCCTTTGGACCTGAAACGAGTTTGATGTTTGTCCACGAAAACTGACCCAGTTGCCGAATGACCATAAAACCATGTGGCCTGGGTGGCGGTAAGGAATAATTCCTTATTTTCGCAGCGCGAAACATATCGAGAATGAAGAACATCTGGATCAGCGAAGCCTTCAAAGGCGTCGTGCCGAACGACTATCAAGGCAAAGTGGGCTGGCGGAGTCCGTCGAACATCGCCTTGGTGAAATATTGGGGCAAGAAAGGGAAACAGCTCCCTCAAAATCCTTCAATTAGTTTCACCTTGTCGGAATGCTGCACCGAGACTTTCATTCAATATGAGAAAGCAGATGGTTTTGGCTTCAAGTTCTTCTTCGAAGGACAAGAAAACCCTGCTTTTGGCGCCAAAATCGAAAAATTTCTGCATGATAATCAGGTGTATTTCCCGTTCATCAATCAACTGCATTTGACGGTCGAGAGTCGTAATACCTTCCCGCATTCCTCTGGCATCGCTTCTTCGGCTTCGTCGATGAGCGCTTTTGTGATGTGTTTGTTGGATATTGAAAATCAAATTGTTTCACAACAATTTGATTTTCAAAAAGCCTCCTATTTCTCTCGTTTGGCTTCGGGCAGTGCGGCGCGCTCGGTGTTTCCCGCAATGGCACTTTGGGGCAAAACGGAGACCTACGAAGGCAGTTCTGACGAATATGCCGTTTCGTTGGCCGATGACATTCATCCTGTTTTTAAAATTTATCACGACAGCATTTTGATTGTCAGCGGTGAGACCAAATCCGTTTCCAGTCGCGCCGGTCATGCCTTGATGGAGGGCAACCCATACGCCCCGGCGCGTTATGCACAGGCCAATGAAAACATTAAAAACCTGCTTCCCGCTTTGAAATCGGGCGATTTGGACACCTTTATTAGTATTACCGAAAGCGAAGCCCTGCAACTCCACGCCTTGATGATGTGCTCCAGCCCGTCATTTATCTTGATGAAACCCAATACATTGGGCATTATCAATGAGATTAGGGCATTCCGAAACGAAACCCAGATTCCGCTTTGTTTTACCCTGGATGCTGGTCCGAATGTGCACCTGCTTTATCCTGAGAGTGAAGCCGAAAAAGTGAAGCATTTCATCAATGACAGATTAACTGCCTATTGCGTTGACAACAAATGGATTGCCGACCGCGTTGGTGACGGACCGAAAAAACTGCTGTGATGAGAGACCGTTACTATAGCAAAGTCATCCTCTTTGGCGAGTATTCAATGATCTTCGACGCCACAGCACTGATGATTCCGCTCAAGCGTTTTTCAGCGCAATGGCAGTTACCCCTCAGCTTCAATCGAGCCGCCTCGCTACCGTCCAACCAAAGCTTAAAACGGTTTTGCCAATATCTCTCTGAAAACGAAGAACTATCGAACCTTTTTGATTTACAAACTTTAAGAAAGGATTTGGATGAGGGTCTTTTCCTTGCTTCCAATGTGCCGTCGGGCTATGGTTTGGGCAGTTCTGGAACTTTGGTGGCCGCCGTATACGATCGCTACGCTATACAGAAAAGCGATGATTACTTGCAACTGAAGACCCTGTTCGGGCAAATGGAGAGTCACTTCCACGGCAGCAGTTCTGGCATTGACCCTTTGCAGTGCTATCTGGGCCAATCATTCAAAATCACGCCCGAAGGCGTGCAACTTCTATCTGATGACTTCCTAAAAAAAGACATTCACATCTGTTTGATTGACACGAAGATAAAGAGCAACACCAGGCCTTTGGTCAACCACTTCAAGGCGCAACGCGATAGTCCTGAGTTTTTGAATCGATTCCAGTCGAAGTATGTGCCTTGCGTGACTTCCTGCATTGATTCGATGATTAAAGGTGATAAAGAGCTGTTTTTCAATTCCTTGAGACAACTCACCAGGGGCCAATTGGAATTCCTTCGCCCGATGGTCACCGACAACACTTTGGATTTGTTCACCACCGATTATGACTTCAACTTTGGCGTAAAGATTTCTGGCTCAGGTGGTGGTGGCTATGTGCTAGGCTTCACGGATGATGTGGAACAAGCCTCTAAATTGCTCGATGATTTTGAAATGATTTGGCTCTAATTTCCTATTTTTGCAGCCTCAATGTCGGCCTTTAAGAACATAGAATCCTGGATTGAACGCACTTTGACCTCGGTCATCGATTTTTTCTATCCGCCCTTTCGCAAGGTGATGAGCCTGGAGCTGTTCCGCTATGCAGCATGTGGTGGCATAAACCTCGTTTTGGAGTGGGTGTTGTACTATGTTTTTTATCATTTCGTTTTCAAAGGCCAAGTCTTCGACCTTGGCTTCATTGCTTTCACGCCTCATATCGCCGCCTTCGTGTTCAAGTTCCCCATTACCTTCCTGACGGGTTTCTGGATGGCGAGACACATCAGTTTCTCTGGCTCCACATTGCGTGGTAGAACGCAGATTGTCAGGTATTTCCTTGTTACCTTAGGTAATATTCTCATCAACTATCTCGGCCTGAAACTCTTCGTTGAGGTCTTCCATTGGTGGCCGACCGTTTCCTACGTCATCATCTCCATCATCTGCGTGACGTTCAGCTATTTGACAAATAAGTTCTATTCGTTTAGGAAAGATAAAAAGGTGGAGGATTAAGGGGGGCGACTAAAAAGGTCGCTCTCTTTTTTGCTAATTGGACGTTTTTTCCTGCTGTTTGCGAAAAAGCGCTTGCCTTGTATTTTTTAAAAACGCTACTTTTGCAAGTATTACCGAATGAACTTCCCATAATGAAAAAACTCTTCTTATTTATATTATTGATACTTACGGGCATTTCAGCAACTGCACAGAAAGACGGTTTCCATATTCCAGACAGCCTCCTCGTTGCACTCGAAAAGAATCCACAACAGGACTTGGCTCGTGTAGAAGCCTTGGCTCGTATAATCGTCTATTATACCAAGAACAGACAGATCACCCAAGCCGAACCGTATATTGATGAGATAATTCAAATCTCAGAAATAATTGACGATGAATATGTTAATGCATTAGCAGACCTCTATGAAGGCAATCTGTTGTTCAGCCAGGACAAATATCAAGATGCGCTGATGTACTTAAAAAAGAGTCTTAAACAGGTGCCGTATTTGCCACAAAACGATAAGACACTCGAACTTGAAGCAAAGGTTTTAAACTCACTCGGAGCTCTGTTTTGTAACATGCGTTTGTATTATGATGGGTATGAGTATCTGCTGAAAGCATTGGAAACATGCAAAAAGATCGATGACCAATACTTGATTTCCGTCATTGAGACAAATATGGCAACGCCTCTCAACCAAATTGGAAGATGCGATGAAGCAATAGCTTTGTGTGAAAAGAATCTGACAAAAGGAGTAGGTTTAACCCCAAATAAGTTTATTCTGTATTCGTTATTGTCCCAAAGTTACAAAAACAAAGCTTCTTATGACACTGCACTAATATACAACGATTCCGCATTTATGCACACAGTGAATCGTTACGATGAATCAAAGAATTTAACAGACCAAGCAGTGCTATATATAAAAAAAGGAGACAACGAAGCTGCCATAAAAACTTATAAGTATATATTGGACAACTACAGAAAGGAAATGTTCAAAGACGCAGAGATCATTACATTATGCGATTATGGTTATTTGATCGGACTAGACTCCATGTCAGATTTGGCAATCAGCTATATTGACAGTGCCACAGTAAAGGCCAAGGAATTTGGGATCCCAATTCTCGAAAAAGAGTGTTATGCGAGCAAGGCAGAGTTGTTTTACAAGCATCAGAATTATAAGGAATTTGCCGAAAGTACTGCAAAATACATCTCATTACGCAACAGCATCGATTCTGCAAACGACCTTCGACGGTTGGAAAACGCATGGATTTCACAGGAATTCAAGAAGACAGAGGAACAATTGCGGTTGGAAAAAGAATTGAGCGACATGAAAAATGAGAGGGCAAAAATGCGTCTCTATTTCATTATTTCAGGCTTAATCTCAATAATTGTAATCTTGGCCCTGGCTTTCAACAGAAGAAACATCTTGATGAAAAACAAAGACATACAGCTGAAAAAACAGGAATTGGAGAAAGAAGTCCTGAACAAGGAAATAGAAACACGCAATCGGGAATTGACCGCCAAGGCTTTGGTGCAAGTGCAAAGACAGGAATTACTGACCGAAATGGCCGACAAGCTTAACGCCATTGTCGATGACAAACATAAAATTGCACAGAATCTGAAAGAAGTGATAAACGACATAGAAAAGTACAAAAACTCCACGCCACCAGAGGATTTCGACTATTACTTCACCCAAACCAACCCCGATTTCTATAAGCATCTGCTTGCCGATTTCCCGAATCTTACCCCATACGAACAGCGGCTCTGCGCGTTCTTGCGGTTGAACCTAAGCACCAAGGACATAGCTTCAATCATCAACATCAGCCCAGAAAGTGCCAAAGTGGCAAGAGCACGTCTTCGCAAGAGTCTAAACCTAGTAGGAAAAGAAGAGGATCTGACGGCATTTCTGTCAAAATATTGATTTTGGCCAATTTAACTCCCGCGCCACGCAGTGGTAAATAAAGAAAGCTCTTCATGTTATATTAAAGTTTCCGTCAGGGCTTGGCTTTGTTATCCTCATGTTATCCTCAAAAGTTTTGCTTGTCATTGGACCATGTGCAATTTTGCATCGCTAAACATAAATTTTAAGCAAAATGAAAAAAATCTACAAATTATCAATCGCAGTGGCATTGTTGTTTGGTGCCACTAGTGCAAATGCACAAAACCCCGATGTTTATGTCGGAGGAATCAAAAATGATCAAGCCGCTATCTGGAAAAATGAAGTTCCAACGGCAATCGCTAATGGCGAAGATGTATCTGCTATGGTAGTAATCGGTGATGACGTATATGCCGCCGGCAAGAGCCAGGGAGGTGGATCGGTTTGGAAAAACGATGAAATGCTTTATTCTCTTGATGGATTTGATATTTATGATCGGTGGGTTACTTCCATGGCTATTCACAATGACGTCGTGTACGTAACTACATATGAAGTATCTTCTTCGGATGGGTCGTTTATTGGCAGGCTGTGGATTAACGGAGTCGCTTCTGACGATTATGCTGATGCGACGGAACTCTATGGAATTTGCTTTGATGGCGATGACATTTATGTTGCTGGTAGAACTAATGAAGAAGCAGTAATATGGAAGAATGGAGAACCACTTTACACGTATACTTCAAGCGTCACGGGGATGTTCACCGACGTGAAAGTGGTCGATGGCGATGTGTATTATATCGGTGGTGATTTTGGCGGAAATGGAAAATGCACAGCGATAAAGGATCGAGAGTGCCTTAATGTAAATCATGAGAATAACAGGGATCTCAGTATTAATATATGGAAAAACGGCGAAGTTCTCTATACTCTTGCCAATGAAGCTTATGGACTAACACTTGCCGTCTCCAACGGAACAGTTTATGCTTCAGGACAAGTCCCAAATAGTTCAATATTCAAAGCCATAGTTTGGGTAAATGGTGAAGGTACTATAATATCCGACGAATGGAGTGGCGCCCAAGGAATGTGTGTATATAATGATAAAGTATATGTAACGGGGTTTGCTGGTAATTTTCCAGAGCTAGACACCTTTATATGGGAGGACGGAGAACTTAAAACCTTTACCTCAGATGGATATGATATGGGATACTGCATTGCGGTAGTGGACGGAAGTACTGGAATTGAACAAATAGATAACTCCTGTGCTATTTATCCTAATCCGGCCGACAGTTTTATTACAATAGAAGGCGTCCGTTTTGAAGAAGCTGTCATCTACAATAGTTTAGGTCAAATGGTTGTCACCTCCAAAAGCAACTCGATAGATGTATCTTTTTTGGAACCTGGCGTTTACTTGTTAAAACTTGATAATAATCTCACAAGAAACATTGTTATCAGGCACTAAGCGTGAACTTTGCTAATTTGTTTGGAGGCAAGGAAGTATCTTGAAGGAGTAAAACTTTTTTCAACTGGATGAGAAGGAAGGGCGGCTTTTGTCGCCCTTCTTGGTTTTGGACTCCTTCCCATCTAACCCTTCGTCACTCAAACAATCTCACGTGCCTGCCCTTTCTATCTGACCACGTCCTTTCCCGCCAAAAGAAACAAAAACCAATTAACACTTGCGTCGTTTGGATGAAATGCCCTAACTTTGCATTGAAAAAGAAGCCAATAGACGCCATGATCAAGCACATATTTCTTCTCCTCTTCGTTTCTTTCAATGCTCTCGCGTCAAACGACAGCCCTCTCCCCTTGCCTGATTCGCTCGTTGGACGGCTGAAGGAACATCGGAAAACCGATGTGGCCAGGGCTGAAGCTCTGGATGCGGCGATTGGGTTTTATGACAAAAAAGAAAGAATCCTCGATGCCCAAGGATATATCCAAGAATTATCGATTTTGGCCAACGACCTTAAAGACAACTACTATATTGCCTTAAGCGACTACTACATCGGCTATTGTGAATTGGAAAAGCATAATTACGCTGCCTCCATCAATAAGTTAAACGAGGCTTACCGACGAGCGGAGATGCTTCGACTGACCGACCGCACACGGCTGTTGCTGGGGCGGATTTCCTTGACCAAGAGCTCCGACTTCCTATCCCTTAATATGTTTCCTGAGGGCTTTGAAACATTAGAAAGAGGACTTGATGCAGTAGATAAAGTTGATCTGAAGTTACGCGGCAGGTTGTTGAACAATCTCGGGAACCTTCATGCTGACATCGGAAACTCCCAAGCCGCTTTGGAGGCGTACAAAAATGCTTTGAAAGGGGAAGAGAGGGGCTGGTACCATTATAACATTGCCACCGTCTATTCCGACATGGGCTATTATGACAGTGCCTTGATGTATCTAGATTCAGCCATGTTTTTGTCCACTTCGTTGGACGACAGCTTGAGAGCGAAACAACTGAAAGGGGTGATTTATAACAAGCAGAAGCTACCTCAGCAGGCGGAACAATGCTTTGAGGAATGCATGGAGGACCTGCGGCTTTGCGAGAACCCAGAACTGATTCTTGTGGTGAATCTAAATAATGCCTATACGGCTCTCCAGAACAAGGATTTCGAAAAGGCGATGCAGTTGGAGAACAATGCCGAGGTAATCGCCCACGAGCTGCAAGAAGAACGCAAGGTGTTGGATTGCTTGGGGCTAAAGACTTTGATACTGAAAGGCATGGGGGAATTTGAAGAAAGCTTGACCTGCATCTTGCAATATGACTCGATCCGCGAATCCATTTTGTCGCGTCAAGACAGGAACAAGGTCCATGAAATTGCCCATTTGCGTGAAATCACAGCCTTGGAGCAACAGTTTGAAGTGGAAAGGAAAGTGGCGAAGCAAAGGATGCGTTATATGGGCGTTATCGCCTTGTTGACCATTGTTCTTGTGCTGACCATCGTGTTCTTTTTGGTCAAAAACAAACGCCAAAAAGAACTGCTGCTGAAACAAGAGTTGGACCTGCGCAACCGCGAAGTGACTTCAAAGACCATGAGTCAGATGCAGACCAACGAGGTGTTGAACGAAGTCATCGAGAAACTCACCCACCTTGCCAACAACCCCAAAGGCGTTGGAAACCCATTGCCCACCGCCATCCGCGAACTGAAAAGCAGGGTGGACGATGGGGCAAAGACGGATTTCGACTACTATTTTGTCCAGGTTCACCCCGATTTCTACGCACATCTGAAGAGAGATTTCCCCGACCTCAGCAAAAATGAATTGAGGCTTTGTGCTCTGATACGTGCCAATCTCAACATCAAGGAAATCGCCAACTTGAACAATGTCAGCATCGACAGCGTGAAATCATCACGAAAAAGGTTGCGCAAATCACTCGGAATCGTCGATTCCAACGTAGACCTTGTCGACTTTCTTTCAATGTATTGATTTCCAACGCACACCGGTTATATGACACCTTTTTGACACCTTCTACCATTGTTTTGACACCTCTAAAACACGCCTTTGCCCTTGACAGATTTTTGGCTTGGGTTACTTTTGTAACCAAAATGATCTGTCAACAAAATGTCAAACCAAAAAATTTAATGAAAATGAAAAAACTATTACTTTTAAGCTTGACACTTATTGTGGGATTTTTCAGCATTTCCTCTATGGGTCAAAACAAATGTACTCTGGGTAACACTACGGTCTACAGTTCAGAAGACATCAAATTGGTAAAAACCGGCGAGAACACTATGACGACATTCATGCCGACGAGGACCGAAGACTTGGATCCCCGGGGCAGAGAGTTTTACGCACTTAGCGTAGAGCCCAACTTCAATTGTACTTTCATCGGCATCAGCAATAGCGACGACTATCTTTACTTCGAGCAGGTGCCTTCTACAAACGTGGAAGTTCCAGAAGGCGACTACAGCATCCTCGCCGTTGGCAATGATGATGAGAACAACGAGTTGTTTCTCTCCTATCAGGTGACGATTGCCAACGACACCATTTTCGTGCCTAACAAGGCCGATGCTACCTATCAAATCCATATTGACGGCTATGACGAAGATGGTAATACACTATCTGATTCACAAGTAAATGACATGGATATGTTCTTCATGTATGTTTGGAATGGAGGGGAAAGATTTCTTTACTCGATACATTCATCCTACGACTTTGTAAATGACTATCAGAAAAAATACAACCATTTGGAAAACAGTTATATTCAGCCTTTGGCATCACTCACGACTCCACAAAAATGCTATCTAATCCAATTTGACCCCATCACCGAGGAAACCCAAGGGTATAGTTCAAACCGCGCATCCGACTTGGTTTCCACCCAAGCATACTTTAACGTAAACAATCCAGACAGCGCCTACCTTAAAACCAATTTTGAGGCATTATGGGATAATGATGGGTGGTTGTTGTACTTTCATGGTTGGTTCAAAGATGACCACTTTGACCCTACCCTCCCCATGAGCATAGTCACCAATTGCAGGGACTTGAACCCTGGTGTGTATGCACCTGGTGAACTTAAGTTTCGTGTTATTCCGTTAGTGTGGGAATCATACGACATTTATGGACAAACACCAAGTGAATTCATAGATATAATGACAATGGCTGGAATGTATCTAAATGCGCAAGACCAATTCGTTAGAGAACCGTTTGACATTCTTCTCAACAATCCCTGGAACGCATTGTATCACCAAAGCAAGCCCAATCACTCCCCTATGACACCGGCATTAATGGTGGAAAACCCCAACACCTTACATTATTATGGATACAGAACTCCCATTTGGTATTACCAAGGGTTCGGATTTGGTAGCGACAACAGCCCAATAGACGAGCCAATGTACGGCGGGGTGCTTTGTGCCTTTGGCGAGGGAGGGCTACAACGCTGCACCGATGAAGATAACAAGGTAATTGTCAAACTTGACGGAGAAGAAATCTATAACGATTACATCTATTACAACAATAATGATTGGTTTTTTGGATCTCCCAATGATGGGACGATTACGATTGACATCGAAGACAATCATGTAGAAAACCAAGGATTAATTATGGCTAACAGAACCCATATCGAATTTGACCTTACAAATGAAGATGCCACACCGCCAACCCTTACTATTTTACAAGTTAAGGATGAAAACGGGCAAGAGTTAATATGTTTACCAAACCTCAACAACTCAAGAATCAACCTTGCAGCAGGTGATTTCATGCTTGATCTTGAAAATGAATGCATGGCATATTTCGACAAACCAGAGATCGAGGTGTGGTATTCCATCGATGGCGGTGAATACCAACCCCTGGAGGTGGTCGAAGACGAGGCCATGTTCCATGTAAACTACGGTAACTTTTTTGTTGTTAACCTGGCCCAATTGGAAGGCATAGTCAATGACAAATGGGTGAGTCTCAAAATAACTGTAACCGATGCTCAAGGTAATTTCCAAACCCAAGAGTTGGATAACCTGTTTTATGCTGGACAATTAACCTCAATTAACGACTACAAAATGCCTAATTGTTCACATTACGTCTATCCCAACCCTTTCACCAACAAGGTGAAAATCACCGCCGCCCAAGCTGTGAATGGCACTGCCAATATCCAATTCTACAACGTGCTTGGCGAACAGATATACAGCAAAACCGAAAACTGTGCCGACACAAAAGAGTTCATCATCGATGGCAGTGCCTTGAAGCCGGGCATCTATTTCTATAGCATCAGCACCGAAAACGGCTTGATGCAGGGCAAGATCGTTAAAGACTAAAGCTTTTTCAATATGAATGGGAGAAGGGCATCCTTCGCAGGGTGCCCTTTTTTGAGGTTTGTTTTTTTACCCTATCTGGCTCCAGTCAAACGTCTGCGCAAACAATTCCTTGTAATGCTCGCGTAGCATCCTGTTCTCAGGTTTGGCGAGCTTTGGGTCGTCGGCCAAAAGCTTGATGGCCGCCTCGCGCACTTGGGGGATTAATGGACCGTCCTTTTGCAAGTCGCCAATGAGCATCTCGATTTGCCCCGACTGCCGTGTGCCACCCGTTTCGCCAGGACCGCGCAACTCCAAATCAACCTCGGCGATTTCGAAGCCGTCGTTGGTGCTGCACATGGTTTTCATGCGAGTTTTGCCGTCGGTAGTCAATTTGTGGTCGGTGACGAGGATGCAATAGGATTGGTCGGCGCCGCGACCCACGCGACCGCGCAATTGGTGCAGTTGCGACAGGCCGAAGCGGTTGGCATTTTCAATGATCATCACCGTGGCATTGGGGATGTTGACACCCACCTCGATGACCGTCGTGGCCACCATGATTTGTGCGTTTTTGTTAATAAAGCGCTGCATCTCGAAGTCCTTGTCCTCGGCAGTCAACCTGCCGTGGCAGACACAGAGTTTGTACTGCGGTTCTGGAAAGTCGTGCAGCAAGGCTTCATAGCCTTCCTGAAGCGCAATCATATCCGTATTTTCCGACTCCTTGATACAGGGATAGACCACATAAATCTGTCGCCCAAGTGCAATCTGTTGTTTCATAAACATCATGATACGATAGCGGTCATCGCTGTAGACGTGATAAGTCTGCACGGGCTTTCTTCCAGGCGGCAACTCATCGATTTTGGAGACATCGAGGTCGCCGTATTGCGTCATGGCAAGGGTGCGTGGGATGGGCGTGGCGGTCATCACCAAGGTGTGCGGCGGAATCTCGGTTTTCTCGTAGAATTTCGCTCTTTGCTCCACGCCAAAACGGTGCTGCTCATCGATGATAGCCAAGCCCAAGTTCTTGAACACCACCTTGCTTTCAATCAGTGCATGGGTGCCCACTACGATTTGCATCGTGCCGTCGGCCAAGCCGGCGTAAATCTTCCTTCGCTCCGCGATTTTGGTGGAACCCGTCAGCAAGGCGAAGTTGACGTTCATGTCCTTCAGCTGCTCTTGCAAGGTGGCAAAATGCTGTGTGGCCAAGATTTCCGTAGGCGCCATGAGGCAGGCTTGGAAGCCGTTATCCAAAGCCAAGAGCATCACCATGAGGGCGACGATGGTCTTGCCGCTGCCCACATCGCCTTGCAGCAGGCGGTTCATCTGGTGCCCCGAGCCTAAGTCCTTGCGGATTTCCTTGATGACGCGCTTTTGGGCATTGGTCAACGGGAAAGGCAGATGGTTTTTATAGAAGCTGTTGAAATAGTCGCCTACTACATTGAAGACATGGCCCTGGACGGCCTGCTCGCGGTGCATTTTATTCCGTAACAGTTTCAGTTGGAAGAAGAAATGCTCCTCATACTTCAATCGGCGTGTGGCCTGCTGGATTTCAATGTTATTGGAAGGCAAGTGTATCTCGTAATAGGCGTAGCGGCGCGGAATCAGTTGGTTTTCCTCAATGAGCGTCTTGGGCAACGTCTCGGGGATGTATTCGTAGACCTGCTGAAGGATTTGTTTCTGCAATTTGGCGATGGCGCGCGTGCCAAGGCCGTGGTCTTTCATCCGTTCTGTGGTATTGTAAACACCTTGCAACCCCTCACCGATGAGCGGGTCTTTAGGGTCATATTCCTCGATCTCGGGATGGACGAAGTTGAAATTGTGGTTGAACTCGCTCGCTTTGCCGAACAGCACGTATTTCACGTCAGGTTTGAAACGATTTTTGAGCCATTTCAAGCCCCGGAACCACACCACCTCGATGCTGCCCGTCTCATCGCTGAAAAGTCCCGTGGCACGAGTGGCCCTCGGCGCGCCGATCATCTTGATGTTGGAGATAGTGCCGACCAACTGATAATAGACGGAGTCATCGTTGATGTAGGCCACCTTTTGGATTTGGCTGCGATCGATGTAACGGAACGGAAACTGGTTGAGCATGTCCTGATAAGTGGCCACGCCCAACTCCTTCTTCAGGACTTCGGCTTTCTTCGGCCCAACACCCTTCAGATAGGCGATACTCGTTTGCAACAGGTTCTGTTCCATGCCACAAAAATAGGAATTTTTCTATTTTTGCAGTCATGGAAATGCTGTTTGTTGATATACACACTCACACTGCAAAAACTGATAACGACTTGCTTCAAATCGTCAATCTGGACTTGGGTCAACCTTATCCCGAGCAAGGCTACTATAGTTACGGCATCCATCCTTGGGCATTGGATAATGCTGGATTTAAAATAGAAGAAGCATTGGAATTGTTGGAAGAAAGGCTTCAATCACCGAATGTCCTAGCTCTTGGCGAAGCAGGTTTGGACAAGTTGCATAAGGCGACTTTTGATCGACAGATTGAACTTTTCGAGCGGCAGATCGAGCTTTCGGAAACCTTGCAAAAACCTATGATCCTGCACGATGTAAGAAGCCATAACGAAATCCTTGCCTTGCGCAAAAAACACAAAGCCAAGCAACCTTGGATTGTTCATGGTTTCAGCGGCACGGAACAAGATGTGCGACAACTCATCGGGCAGGGTATTTATCTTTCCGTGGGCGAGAGTCTGTTGTATCCCGAAAGAAAGATTTATAAATCGTTCAAATTCATTGATTTGGATTATCTCTTCCTTGAAACCGACATGGCGAAAGTTGGGATTGAAAAGGTGTATGAAGCAGCGACAAAACTATTGGAAATGGATTTGTCGGTCTTGCAAAAGAGAATCTTTGCTAATTTTGCAGCCCTATGGAACACTGGCAAGACAGAACCCGCCTTTTGATCGGCGATGAAGGTATCAATATATTGAAATCCAAGCATGTGCTTGTGGTCGGCTTGGGTGGCGTAGGTGCCTATGCTGCCGAGCAACTCGCTCGTGCGGGCATTGGCCGCATGACCCTTGTTGACGGCGACGTGGTCAATGTCACCAACCGCAACCGACAGCTGTTAGCCTTGGAGAGCACAGTCGGTCGACCGAAAGCTGAGGTGATGGCAGAGCGCTTGCGCGACATCAACCCTGAAATCGAGATGACTGTCCTCAACAAATACCTGAAGGACCAGGCCATCATCGACCTCATGGCCCAGCCCTTCGACTATGTGGTGGATGCCATCGACACGGTGGCGCCTAAAGTGTTTCTGCTCTATTATGCCAAGCAGAACAACCAACGTATTGTGAGCAGCATGGGCGCTGGCGGCAAGTTCCACCCCGAACGGGTAGAGATTTGCGACATCTCCAAATCAAATCATTGCAGATTAGCATTCTACATTAGAAAACGCCTACACCGCCTCGGCGTCTTCGATGGCATCACTGCGGTCTACTCGCCCGAGCCCGTTGATGCTTCCGCCGTCGTTACAGAGGGCGTTGACGAGCAAAACAAAGTCTCCAATGTGGGCACCATCTCCTATCTTCCAGCCACCTTCGGCATCTTTTGCGCCTCGGTGGTGATTAATGAATTCCTTGGAAAATGAAAAAGATCCTCTTCATCTGTCACGGCAACATCTGCCGCAGTCCCATGGCCGAGTTCGTAATGAAACACCTCGTCGCAGAGGCGGGCTTGAGTGGCCAATATGAGATACAATCTGCGGCTACCTCAACCGAAGAAATCGGCAATCCCGTCTATCCGCCAGCGCGGCGCAAATTGGCAGAGCACGGCATTGGCTGCGAGGGCAAGACCGCCCGTCAGATGACACGGCAGGACTACAACTATTACGATTACATCATCGCCATGGACCGCAATAACCTGCGTAATCTAAAACGCATGTTCGGCGAAGACACCGACCACAAAATCAGCCTCTTAATGGAATACACCCATCGTCCAGGTGACGTTGCCGACCCTTGGTATACGGGTGACTTTGAAGCCACTTGGATAGATGTCCTGGAAGGATGCAAGGAATTATTAGTGTTTTTGGAGCATTCAACAACCAAAAGATGAAAAAAGGCATCCATATTACATTGATGCTGCTCGTTTTAGCCATAATGGCCTCTTGCGACGGTAATCACCAAAACCAGACGGAGAAAACGCCAAGCCCCCAAAAAGAGGCCATCTCTGTTGCTGAAGAAGTGGTTACGCCCGACTTTTCCCATGCCGAAGACACCGTGTGTTACAAAGACCATGTCTTTTTCTCTCAGCCCATCCCCGAAGCAGTGAAAGCCCGAATGCAAGGTAAGTCGATGCCCGAAAAGGCTAGAATCAGCTATGACGAACTCCGATATCTCACCCTTTTTTATTACGATTTCGAAGGCAAAACACAACAAGGCGAGATGGTGTGCAACAAGGCCATCGCACACGACCTGCTCTGCATCTTCAGGACCTTATTTGCAGAGGCTTATCCCATCAACAGCATACGACTTGTAGACGACTTCGATGCTTCCGACGAGGCCTCCATGCAGGCCAATAACAGTTCCTGCTTCAACTACCGCACCATAGCAGGTTCATGGAGACTTTCGCAACATGCCTTTGGAATGGCCGTCGACATCAACCCCCTGCAGAACCCCTGCGTCAGAGGCACGCGCATTCGACCCTCTACAGCAATAGACTATGTGGACAGAAGCAAGGACTTCCCACACAAAATTGACGAAAAAGATTTCTGCAAAAAGACGTTTGATTCGTTCGGTTTCCGTTGGGGCGGCCACTGGCGCAGCGTAAAGGACTACCAGCATTTTGAGAGAAGGAGATGAGAATAAATGACGGTTATCCATTGATTATTCGCTTTTTATTGTATCTTTGCAGCAATAACCAATAAAAACAGACTCTTATGGGACTCATCAACTTTCCAAATGCCAACCAAACGCAAAAAACGCCAAATCAAAGCGGATGCCTCAGAAGGATTATCGTTATTTTAGTTGTTGCATTCGTCGCCTACTACCTATTGAAATCCTGTGGAGGAGGACTGTTGAATTACGGAGGTGGTGGAACTTCCAACACCACGCCCTCTTCGAACGACAACACCATAACCATGCCCGACATGACCCCCAAAAACACCAACACCACTTCCAATACCACAACCACTTCCAACTATGGGGATTACAGCTGGATTGTCGGCACCTGGGATTGTGACATGGGCGCCTATGGCAAGATGGTGATGAACTTTGAAGGCGATGGCGCCTCAGGACGATGCTCCGAACTCAAACCCGATGGCACCTATAGATATGGAACCTACCAAGTCGACGGCAACGTACTATCCTATAAATTGACGGGAGAGAGCTTCTCGACAACAATTAAGATTGAGTCTGGCCACAGGCTGTCGGATGGTGATGGTACTTATTACCGAAAGAGGAACTGAGTATAAGAAAACTTCTTAACGGAACGGTTCCATCACCCGATCAAAAATGCCTGATCGGGATGCCTTGGTTGACAAACAAATTAGTTCGGTTCAACAGTTGCTTGCGTGTGCTCATGCAGCCGCCGCATTGGATGGCCATGGCGTATTTTTCAGGGTTGGCAATGGGTGACAGCCCTGCCACATACTCGAAATGAATGTCTTTTCCTGTGTAATTCAGAATCATGCGAGGCAACTTCACGCGGCCTATGTCTTCACAGGTGCTGTGATGAGTGCATGACTCAAGCAACAAGACTGAATCGCCGTCCTTCAGTTGTGAGAGATAAGGCGTACCTTTCACATAGTTGTCAAAATCGCCACGCAAACGTGCCATGACAATGCTGAAGCTTGTCAAAGGAATATCTGGGGGAACGATTTTGCTCACATAGCCGAACACCTGGCTGTCGGTAACCACCAAAGCGGGTCTGGGCATAGCGTCGAGGTACTGCTGCAAATGCGTCTCCTTCAGCACAACACAGATGCATTCGTTGTCCAGCACATCGCGGATGGCCATCACCTGAGGCAAAATCAAACGACCTTCGGGCGCCTCGCTGTCGACGGGGCAGACCAACACGACCACCTCGTTAGGTTGGATGATGCCACCCAGCAACGACACTTTCTGATAGGCGCTCTCGGGGATGGTCTTTTTCAATAGGTCGACCAAAGGCGCAATATCATCCTTGTTTGCAATACTGAAATTCAGTACTTTAGTGGCATAGTTCTGCTCTATCATCGCCTTCACGACAGCAAGAAGCGACTCTTGGTCGGATTTGTTGTGGACGACGAAGAACGGCACCGCCAACTCGTTCATGCGGGCGATGAGATGCTTCTCCGGGTCGCCGAAGTTGTTCTCTGTGATGACCAAAACGGCGCAGTCGATCTCCTCAAGCACCTTCATGGTCTTTTCCACACGCTGTTGTCCCAACTCGCCCACGTCGTCGATGCCAGCCGTGTCAATGAGCACGCAAGGCCCAATGCCAAAGATTTCAAGGCTTTTCTTGACGGGATCGGTGGTGGTACCCGCCGTATCGCTCACGATGGCGATATCTTGTCCCGTCAACAAGTTGATGAGGCTGCTCTTGCCGCAGTTCCTGCGGCCGAAGATGCCGATATGGGGTTTTAGATCCTTTGCCATGTCATATTCCTAGATTATAACAAAATGGCCAACTGGTCATAATAATTCTTACTTACAGGCACACGATTCGCATTTGGAGCATCAAGCATTGCATATGTGAATTCCTTGTCTTTCTGCAATGACTTAACCCGGGTGCTATTGACAAAATAAGACCGATGACAGCGTATCAAACCTCCTTTCACGCAAGTGTCTTCCACTCGTTTCATTGTAGTACGAATGCTACAGAACTTGATTTCATCGTCTTCCAGATAGCACACTTTTATATAATTCTCATCCGATTGCACATACAATACCATGTCGTTTGCCACCACGAGCTTCAAGTTGTCGCGCTCATCCATGAAACGAATCTTTTCTTTCGATGTATCGCGCTCTTTGCTTTGAATCTGGTTATCCTTTTCCAACAGCATAAAACATAAGTCGATGATCACATATGGGATAAGCATCAACACAAACAAATACACTAACGTCATGCCGAAAAACCAGAAAAATGCCTCTGACTTGTCTGACATCAGCCACAAATAAAGAGCCGTAAAACCCGAGGAAAACACGACTTCAATAATACAAAGCAGGATGCTTTGCCACCATCGAATTGTTGAACTCTTTCGATTGATTACCCAAAACAACAACCGCGAAAACAACAAGACTACAAGGGCGATGCATAAAATCATCGTCACATGAAACGAATAACGGGAAAAGTCAATGGAGAAACGGTCGAAACTGGTAGGAGAAAACAGCAACAGCATCCCGAACACGAAAAGCGGTATGCCAAAAACATGGCTTAAAATCCCGTTTCTTGTAGCATATTCTTTTGTTAAAGCGGTCATTTATTCTTTATCATTGGGATTGCAAAGATAATAAAACTCTGAAAACCCTCAAAAAAAACGAAAAAATGCCATCACAATCTAAGAATTATAATTTACTATATTTCAGCAATAAAGCCGACAACAAACGACAACAAACGATTACAGTCGACTACAAACGTTTGTTTACCGACTTTGTCTTGACAAGGGTCGTTACTTTGCATCGTCAAACCAACCAAGGGGCGACACAACAAATCAAACTTATTACTATTTACAAAACACACACATCATGAGTACAATGAGAAACTCGGTCATCTTGATTGGCCGCCCGGGTGCAGAACCTGAAACAAGAACATTCAATGACAATCGCATCATCACGCGCTTCAGCCTCGCCGTAAACGAAACACACCGAAACGCCAAACACGAACAAGTGAAAGATACACAGTGGTTCAACGTGGTTGCATGGGACAAGACTGCTGAGCGTGTCGCACTCGCAGTGAAAAAAGGAAAACGAATTGCCATTGACGGCGCCTTGCGTAACAACGTATGGACTGACAAAGAAGGAAACCGCCATACTTCCACGGAGATCCATCTCAACAACTTTGTCTTACTAGACTGGGGAAAAGAACAAAACAATTAAACACCTTATTAATAACCATTTAAAAACACACAACTATGAGTACAATGAGAAATTCGGTCATGCTGATTGGCCGCCCAGGTGCAGAACCTGAAGTGAAAAGTCTGAACAAGAACAACAAAATGGCCCGTGTACGCCTTGCCGTAACAGAGAGCAAGAAGAACGCAAATGGTGAATGGGTCAGCGAAACACAATGGTTCACCATAGTGGCCTGGGGCAAGATTGCCGATCGCGTTGAAAACAACGTCAGAAAAGGTCTTCAAGTGGCCGTCGAAGGCTCCTTGCGCAATAACGAATGGACCGATGACAAAGGACAGCGTCACTCCAACACAGAGGTTTGGGTCAACGACCTGTTCCTTATCGATCGGGCGAAAGATTAAACGTCCTCTCTAAAAAACAAAGGGCGGCATAAGCCGCCCTTTATTTTTAACCAGATACCATAAACACTCGAGGATCCTTCCATTTGGAATGACGCAGCATCTCGTTGGTGAAGTGGGTACGGCTACCCACTTGTTCAAGAAGTTCCTTCGCCTTGTCGAATTGGCGCAACTCACGATAGATTTCAGGAAGTTCCAAATCTACCTGTTCTTCAGGATGTTTTTCAAGCAAGGCTAAAAGACGCGTCAGATTCTCCGTAAAATCCTTGTGGTTTTTCAGAAACAACTTCTGCCCTTCCAGTATCATCTTTCTGTTATTATTCCATACACCGAAACTCATGAATCCATTGAGGAAATACTTTAGCCTAACATGCTGATGGTTTCGATGCAAGTCGTTATAGGCCCACCACAAGAAACGGCGAAGATATATCTCTTTCTTCGGCTCATAGTGACTCTTCTTCAAAAAGGTCTTGTAATGGTTGATTAAGGCCATCTTCCCTTTGTTGTTGGAGAAACTGATGCCATAAAAGCGCCAGGTGTTCCAAGAATAGACTTCCGCTTCAGGTTTTTCGAAGGTGATCAAAGGCTCTTCCGGCTTTTCAATCCAAAAGACATGACCACACGAAGGGCACATGATCATCTTTTGGGGAGTCGTTATAAGATTGTCGTTAAGCACCTTCCCATCCGAATACAAGATAGCTTCATTGACCATTTCAGCTCTCAGGATACGACCTTCAAGCCAAGCTTGGCAATGAGGACATTGAAAATAAAACGAATCGAACTTCAGCATTTTCTATCTTGTTTTCAGGCGGTAAAAGTAAGACATATTTTTCATTTTCTGCCAAAATCGGCAGGGATTTCTCCCCAAATCTCCGTTTTCCATTTCAGAACGGGCACCTCTATGACGTTCTCATTCAGCCATTTTTCGGCGCGTGCGATGAGTTCAAAAAGATACACATTCTTGTCGTTGGGCTGCAATTTGGTCTTACATTTTTTTTGCCGAATCCATAGTTGCGCATTGACAGAATCACTATAAATAGGGTATTTCACTCTATTTTGCTTTTGCCAAGCCAAAGCATGCACGATAGCCAGAAACTCACCGATGTTATTGGTGCCTTTTTCAAACACAGGACTCTTAAAAAGATTCACAATCGTTGCAGGCTGGCTGCCAAAATCGACAAATACACCTTGATATTCCATCTTGCCTGGATTGCCTGAGCAAGCAGCATCAACGGCAATTGCCGGGCTTATGGGCTTCTCTTTAACTATTGACAAATCGACTTGAGGCGTTGTTTTCTTTTCAAATCCATTAAATCCCTTAGCGAAAGCCAATTCGGCACTAGCTCGATCAGGATAGCCCTTATAGAGCGCCCCGGGGAAGTTCTCTACCTCCTTCTTACAGACCTCCCAGCTATCATAAACACCAGGATTTCGGCCTTCCCAAACAACGTAGAATTTGCTTTTCGACATAGACACAATACTAGGTTCTCAGAATTCGCCCATCTTTGACAATAGGAACTGTTGACACAGCATTTGTGTCTAAGCAGAACTTGATGTCATCATAAAATCCAAGCGTGAACAAACGCCTCACATGATAGCAACCAGAGAGAGCGCCCAAAAGGTTTTCTTTGTTTTCGCTATAGAAACCTTCCAGCAAAAGACCCAAATCGTCAGTGTTGATCTCGACTTTCTGTTTCAACAATGCTATCAGCATTCCGGCACACAAACCGTCATCCAAGGAGAAATTACCTTCGGTTCCAGCACAAACCAGAAACACGTCTTTCCCTATTTCAAGAACCAGGTTCACGACGGCTTCGGCATTCCTAAAACAAGCCAGAAACACTTCATCAGTACCCACAACGTTATTAATGGCATTGGTGCCGTTGGTAGTGGTGAACAAGATGGACTTTCCTTCAACGGTTTTTCTACTATACTCCAAAGGAGAATTGGAAAGGTCGAAGCCCTCTATCTTTAAAGCATCCCTTTCACCGCCGCGCAACGTTTTGGTGGTATCACATGCAATAGTAAGATTTTGTGTCTCTTCTACGGTCCTCACGGGGATAACTTCGTGAGCACCATTGTCTAAGGCAGTAGTGATGACGCTCGTCGCTCGTAAAACATCAATCACGACGACGACATGGCCGCCGAAATCAATGCCATGGGCTTGCTGGGCTGTAGGGACAACTCGGATATTCATATTCCAAGTGAGATATTCAGTCCTCGTGCGGTACGAACCAAATCGCTATCAATTGTCACTAAGTTAGGCTTGGAAATGGCCTCCTTAAGTGAGACAGCCACCACATCGGGATGATGGTAAGCCACCATCTGGCCGAACTGACCGTTGAGCACCATCTCGAAAGCCTTCACGCCAAACTCGGCTGACAAAACACGGTCGTAAGCAATCGGCACGCCACCGCGCTGCAAGTGACCAAGGGTGGTCTCGCGCATGTCGTGGGTGAAGCCTGCCGCCTTCATCTCCTCGATGAAACGACGACCTATACCGCCCAGTTTCTTGTTTTCGTAGCCAACCTCGGTGCTGATTTCGTACACCTGTTGGCCATCTTTGGGACGTGCGCCTTCCGAGGCCACCACCACGGCAAAGCCGCGGTCGTGATGGAAGCGTTGCTCCAAACGGGCTTTCACCACATTGATGTCATAGGGGAACTCGGGCAAGAGGCACACCTCTGCCCCACCTGCAATGGCAGAATGCAAGGCAATCCAACCCGCATCACGACCCATTACTTCAAGGACGAAGACGCGGTTGTGCGAAGCCGCAGTGGTAACAAGCTTATCAACGGCCTCGGTGGCAATTTGCACAGCGGTCTGGAAGCCGAAGGTGCATTCCGTCGATGAAAGGTCGTTGTCGATGGTCTTGGGCACACCAATAATGTTTAAGCCCTTTTCATATAGTTTCTGCGAGATGCGCTGCGAGCCGTCGCCACCGATGCTGATGACAGCATCGATGCCCATGTATTGCAACTTGCGGAGCATTTCATCGCTGCGATCGACGGTGCTCCAAGTCCCATCGGCATTCTTGACAGGCCAGTTGAACGGGCCGCCCTTGTTGGTGGTCTCGATGATGGTGCCGCCACGGAAGTGGATGCCACGCACCGACTCTGGCGTCAGCCTGACGACCTCAGTGGGTTCCCATAAAATGCCGTTGTAGGCTTGTATGCTGCCTAGCACTTCCCAGTCTTTCTCTTGGGCAGCTCTCTTGACGATGGCGCGAATCACAGCATTCAAGCCTGGGCAATCGCCACCACCAGTTAATACGAGTAGTCTTTTCATGTTATTCTTGCTGTTTTGTTGGTTTACCCCAGACACTAATAATACGGTTACGTAGTTTTATGATGGCTCTGTCCACATCCCTCTGACGGGTAAAAGAAAAGCTGTTTGAAGAGCGGCAAGATGTCAGCACCTTACCTGTCATGTAGTCCTCGAAACTAACACTAATCACCGACTCTTCAGGAGTAGAAGTGGCGGCGTATTTCACCAATACGAGTTTCTCCTTTTGTTCCTCTGTGAGGTCCTGGATGCGGCGTTCACCAACCATCTGCAGACGTGTTGCCTCAACGGCATCATAGATACCTGGTTCGATTTCTATATCGGTCACCGTGCCAAAGGAATTCCTGGCTTGGACGATAGAGGCATACTCGTATTTATCAAGCTTCGACCCTTTTGAAACCAAGGTTTTGTCGGTCGAACAAGAGCTGAATAGCAATGCACCCAGCAAGAGGATAAAACACTTTTTCACATTAATGTTCATGGGGCTATTGTTTTTAAATTTGCAGAGACGCACCTTGGTACGTTTCAACAAACAATTACTATCCTTTCAAATTCAATGCGATTTGCAATTCATCCAGCTGTTCCTGAGCAATCGGCGCAGGCGAGCCGCTCATCACATCACGACCTGCATTGTTTTTTGGGAAGGCGATGAAGTCGCGGATGCTGTCGGCGCCACCGAAGAGCGAGCAGAGACGGTCGAATCCGAAAGCCAGACCAGCGTGAGGCGGTGCGCCATACTCGAAGGCACCCATCAGGAAGCCGAACTGCTCCTGTGCCTTCTCGTCGGTGAAACCCAGAGTGTGGAACATCTTGTTCTGCAAGGTGCGGTCGTGGATACGGATGGAGCCACCGCCTACCTCCACACCATTCATCACGATGTCGTAGGCATTGGCGCGGATGTCGCCCCACCTAGTCGGGTCGTCGAGCAAAGCCTCGTCCTCGGGCTTCGGTGCGGTGAAGGGATGGTGCATGGCGTAATAGCGTTGCGTCTCTTCGTCCCATTCGAGCAGCGGGAAGTCGATGACCCACAGCGGTGCATATTCATCAGGCTTGCGCAAGCCGAGTTGGTTGCCCATCTCCAAGCGCAAGGCGTTGAGTTGCACACGGGTCTTCATGGCCTCGCCGCAGAGGATAAGCATCAGGTCGCCAGGCTTGGCACCGAACTTGTCGGCGATGACCTTGAGGTCTTCTGGCGTGTAGAACTTATCGACGGACGACTTGAACGATCCATCGGCGTTGTATTTGATGTAGACCAAGCCACCAGCACCCACCTGGGGGCGTTTCACGAACTCGGTGAGGGCATCGAGTTGTTTGCGGGTGTATTCCGAGCAGCCCTCGGCACAGATACCCACCACAAGGTCGGCGTTGTCGAAGAGGCCGAAGCCCTTGCCCTTGGCAACATCGTTGAGTTCCACGAACTTCATACCGAAGCGGATGTCGGGCTTGTCGGAGCCGTAGTATTTCATGGCATCATGCCAGGTCATGCGCGGGAATTGTTCAAACTCGAGACCTTTCATCTCCTTGAAGAGGTGCTTGGCCAGACCCTCGAAGGTGTTCAGCACATCTTCCTGCTCAACAAATGACATCTCGCAGTCAATTTGTGTGAACTCGGGCTGACGGTCGGCGCGAAGGTCCTCGTCACGGAAGCAACGTACGATTTGGAAATAGCGGTCCATGCCAGCCACCATCAACAACTGCTTGTATTGCTGGGGGCTCTGCGGCAAGGCGTAGAACTCACCTGGGTTCATGCGGCTCGGCACCACGAAGTCACGGGCGCCTTCGGGCGTGCTCTTGATGAGCATTGGGGTCTCAATCTCGAGGAAGTTGAGGTTGCTCAAATAATTGCGCACCAACATGGCCATGCGATGACGCAATTCAAGGTTCTGTCGAACGGGGTTACGACGGATGTCCAAATAACGATACTTCATGCGAAGGTCATCGCCACCATCGCTGACATCTTCGATAGTGAAGGGCGGGGTCTTGCTGCTGTTGAGCAGTTTGAACTCACTGACTTTCAGCTCGATGTCTCCCGTCGGCATATTGGGATTCTTCGATTCACGTTCGATAACGATACCTTTAGCCTGAATCACGTATTCACGGCCGAAAGTACGGGCCTGTTCGATAAGTTTAGGATCGCTGTTGCCATCCAAGAAAAGTTGGGTGATGCCATAACGGTCGCGGAGGTCAATCCAAACGAGGGAGCCTTTGTCGCGCACACGTTGCACCCAGCCAGCTAAAGTCACTTCCTTGCCAGCATCGGCAAGACGGAGTTCGCCACAAGTATGGGTTCTATACATATGATCGGGATTTAAGATTTAAAATTCAAGATTAAAACTTGCAAAAATACTAATTCCTTTTGGAATGCCGCGCAAGTAGGTCAGTTTTTATTATTTTTGCAGCCATGATTCGGAAGTTGAAACATATTCTCATTACGACAACTGTATTATTTATGGCCTTCCTCGCCCAGCGTTGTGCCAATGCGGTGGCACCCACGGGTGGTCCTAAGGACAAGACGCCTCCAGAAGTGGTTGAAGCTGTGCCAGAAAACAATAGCATCAACTTTATTGGCAAGAAAATTGAAATCACTTTCGACGAATACGTCACCCTTGAAAATGCAAATCAAAACGTTCTGATTTCTCCTCCGCTGAGTCAAAAGCCCGACATTAAACTGAAAAACAAGACAGTCGTGGTGAAGTTCAAGGAAGACTTGGCTCTCAACACAACCTATACCATCAATTTCGGATCAGCCATCAAGGACTTGCACGAAGGCAATCTGTTTAAAGACTATGTCTACAGCTTTTCAACAGGAGACCGTATCGACACATTAAGCATCACAGGCAAGGTGGTTGACGCCACAGAGAAGAAGCCCGTCGAAAACGTATACGTTTCCTTATATGCTTCTGACCGTGACAACTTGGATTCATTGCCGATGAGCACCATCCCCAATTATATCACTAAAACAGACAAGCAAGGCAATTTCAGCCTCAATGGGATAGCCGATAAGAGATATCTCCTTTTTGCCTTAAAAGATGTCAACTCCAATCTGTATTTCGATTTGCCCAATGAAGAAATAGCCTTTTTCAACACATTGGTCCCCGCCAATTCCAACAATCTCACATTGTATATGTTTGGTGAGACCGATTCAACACAAGTGTTATTGGAAAAGAAACTCATAGAGGAAGGGCTGCTGCGATTCGTGTTCCGCCATCCCGCCAAGGATGCCATCATTATGACTCCAGAGATGCTACCTGACTCATTCAATTTGGTCACAATGCATTCCTCTGATTATGATACAGTTTTGTGGTACTTCACGCCCCATGTCAAAGACAGCCTATGGGTACAGGTGAAATACGGTACTACTATCAATGATTCATCGCGTTATAGCCTGAAATTCAAAGAACAAGAGAATAAAAAAAGAGGGCGCCAACCCGAAAAACTAAAAGTCAGCAACAACCTTGTAGGTCAAGGTGGATTGATTCCAGATCAAGACCTCATCTTGGAATTCTCCGAGCCAATCGTCCTATACCAAATGCGCGATTCTGCTGTCTTCAAACGTGACACGACCGTGTATTATAATCAACTTGCCTTTGAACAAGCCGATGACGAAGGTTTACAATATCGGTTAACCACCCCTTTCTCTGTCGATTCAAACTATAGTTTCACCATCCCCGACTCAGTATTCTTCAGCATACGAGGTCGCACTAACAATTCCATCCAAGTAGATTTTCATATCCTCAACGACGATGAGTACGGCAATATCTACATCACTGTCGTACCCCCTAAAGGCATGAAACAAGTTGTTGTGCAACTCACCAACGAAAGTGGCAAGGTTCTGAAGCAGGAAATCATCACCAAGAAACAAGAAGTGATGTTTGATTATCTCATGCCTGCCAAATACAAGATACAAGCCATATTGGACGCTGACGGAAATGGCAAATGGAGCACAGGTAATTATCATCACCTCTTGCAGCCTGAAACCATTTTGGAATACCAAGATCCTCTTGAAATAAAGGCAGGTTGGGATATCGACTTGGAAGAAGCCTGGGAATTATAAAAAAGGGAGCAGCTGCTCCCTTTTCCGTTTCATCAAATTGCCTTATTCTTTTTGATTGCGTTCTTTCACAATCTCCTCTTGTTTGTCCTTCGGCGTCGGCATGTACTGGTGGAACTCCATCGAGTAGTTGGCTCGACCGGAGGTGAGGTTGCGCAAGGCGGTGGCATAGCCGAACATCTCCATCAGCGGAACGAAAGCATCCAGCTTCTGCGAGCCCTTGCGGAAACGACGCATGGCCTCGATGCGGCCACGGCGCTTGTTGACGTCGCCCGTCACATTGCCGATGTAGTCGTCGGGCGTGTTGATTTCCACCTTCATCACAGGCTCAAGCAGCACGGGGCTGGCTTTCATGAAGGCCTGCTTGAAGCACATCTGGGCGCAGAGTTGGAAGGCCATGTCGCTGGAGTCGACGGGGTGCGAGCTACCGTCGACAAGGACGCATTTCACATCCACGACAGGATAGCCCGCGAAAGGACCTTTGTTCATGGCTGCAGCCAGACCCTTTTGCACCGAGGGGATGTATTCCTTCGGAATGACACCGCCCTTGGTAATGTCGACGAACTCGAAGCCGCCGCCAGGGTTGGGCTCGAAGCGGATGACGGTGTGGGCGAACTGGCCCTTGCCGCCGGTCTGCTTCACATAGCGGTAGTTGCACTCGAACGGCGCAGTGATGGTCTCGCGGAACGACACCGAAGGTGCGCCCACCGTGACCGGCACCTTGAATTCTTCTTTCAAGCGGTCGACGATGATTTCCAGATGCAACTCACCCATGCCCGCGATAATGGTCTCTTCCGTCTCCTCGTCGAAGTGAGCATGGAACGACGGGTCTTCGTTGCAGAGCTTGGCCAAGGCTTCGCTCAGCTTGCTACGGTTCTTCTTGTCGTCAAGGTTAACCTTCATCTCGATGACCGCAGGGGGTATGTTGATGGATTCTAGCAAGATAGGCTGTTCCTCATCGCAGAGCGTGTCGCCCGTCTTGGTGTATTTCATACCCACAAGTGCCACGATTTCACCTGCGCTGGCCTCGTTGATTTCCTCGCGTTCCTTTGCCTTGATGCGGAAGATGCGGCCCACGCGCTCACTCTTCAGTTTGTTGGTGTTGTAGACACTCATACCGTTTGTCAGCTTGCCACTGAAGATTCGGATGAAGGTCTGCTGGCCCACATACGGGTCGTTGATGAGCTTGAAGGCCAAGGCCGAGAAAGGCTCATTTTCAGAGGGGTTGCGGCGATAAGTCTTCTCCTCGTTGGCAGGATCATGCGCGATGACGGCACCCAAGTCATTGGGCGAAGGAAGGTAATCGACGATAGCGTCCAAAAGGAGCTGAATACCTTTGTTCTTATAGGCAGCGCCGCAGAGCACCGGCACCATCATCAGTTTAATGGTGGCCTGACGGATAGCAGCCATCAGCTTGTCGGTCGGGATTTCGGCATCCTCAAGATAAAGTTCAGCAATTTCGTCATCGAGGTCGGCTACTTTTTCGATAAGGTTACGGCGGGCTTCCTGGGCCTGCTCCATCATGTTTTCCGGGATAGGACCGACGATGCGTTCCTTCTCGATGAAACGCACCGAGTTCATTTGCACCAGGTCGACCATACCCTCGAAATCAGACTCGGCTCCGATGGGGAGATGCAACGGCACGGCATTGGCACCCAGATATTTATGCATCTGGTTGACCACCTCCTGGAAGTCGGCACCCGTACGGTCCATCTTGTTGACGAAGGCGATGCGGGGCACGCGGTATTTGTCGGCTTGGTTCCACACCGTCTCCGACTGTGGCTCCACGCCACCCACAGCACAAAACACTGCCACCATGCCATCGATGACACGCAGCGAGCGCTCCACCTCGACGGTGAAGTCGACGTGACCGGGAGTATCGATAAGGTTGATCTGATAGCCGTTCCAA
>CACZER010000003.1:0-70610 GCA_902780195.1 uncultured Bacteroidia bacterium | reverse complement strand
TTACGTTTTAGCTTATCAGGTTCCTTAACTATATCATTTTCAAGGGCAAGCCCTCATTCAATTCAGCGGGTGCAAAAGTACAACTTTTTTCAATACGCCACGCACTTTTTTGAAAATATTTGGAAAAATTGTTGATATCGTTACTTATATTGTTGTTATCCAATATATTAGACATGTTTAAAACTTTAGTTTTTGCATAAAAAAAGCGTCTTTTCCGACTTGTATTTGCCGAAAAAGACGCCTTAAGGTTGAAAAAACAAGCCTCAATATTTCACAAAACGGTCCTCACCGTTGCTCAAACCGAGCAGTTCGCTACGCCCAAAGAGGAGGAAAACTTTGTGATCCCAGATGAGCTCCCACAGGATGCGACTCACGCGGACCTGCTCCTCAGGAGCCAGCTCCTCACTCGTAATGGTGGTATTATCATCGAGCTTTTTCACCTTGTTCTCTTGAAAAGCCACCTGAATAAGCTGGTAGCAAAGGTTGACGAAGGTGATGCCAGTAGTGTGGTCGCGGCTTTCCATCACCAAATTGATTCTGTCTCTCAATTCCTCATTGTTATAGAGGAGATGAACGGGATTTGCATCGTAATTCATAACTGTTCGGTCTTGTTGATGATGCAAAGATAGGGATTATTTCGAAACTTGCAACATTTCGACCTACTAACAAACACTTTTTTACACCTTATATTAATATGTCGTGCCGATTTCGTACCTTTGCACCCAAATTTGAACAAAATGGTTACCGAATTATTGATTGTGTGGATTGTCGGAGTGGTATCATTCTTCGTGCTTTGGGCCATTTTGGCCAAAATCATCAAACACATCAGCGATAAGAAAAACAAATCTAAAAACACAGAAATATGAAATACGACGTCATCGTTATCGGCAGCGGCCCAGGAGGCTACGTGGCTGCCATCAGAGCATCACAACTTGGAAAGAAGACCGCCGTGGTCGAGAAGGCCGAAGTGGGCGGCATCTGCCTCAACTGGGGCTGCATTCCCACCAAAGCGCTTCTGAAGAGTGCCCAAGTTTACACCTATATCAACCATGCCGAAAACTACGGCATCAAAGTGGAGGGCGAAGTGAAACCCGACATGGAAGCCGTCGTGGCCCGCAGCCGTGGCGTGGCCGACACCATGAGCAAAGGCGTGCAGTACCTCCTCAAGAAAAACAACGTGGACGTCATCGCCGGCTATGGCAAGCTGACCGCCGACAAGCAGGTGGAAGTGACCGATGCCGAAGGCAACAAGGCCCTCTACGAGGCCGACCACATCATCCTCGCCACGGGTTCCCGCGTGCGTGAGCTGCCCGCCTTGCCCATCGACGGCAAGAAGATTATTGGCTACCGTCAGGCCCTCGTTTTGGACAAACTGCCCGAAAGCATGGTCGTAGTAGGTTCAGGCGCCATCGGCTCGGAGTTTGCCTTCTTCTTCACCTCAATGGGCGTGAAAGTGACCTTGGTCGAGTTCCTACCCAACGTGGTGCCTAACGAAGATGAAGAGGTCTCCAAACAAGTGGAGCGCGCCTTCAAGAAGTTGAAGATGACCGTGATGACCGAAGCCTCGGTGACCCATGTCGACACCACGGGCGAAAAGTGCGTGTGCACCATCGCCACCAAGAAAGGTGAGAAGACCGTGGAGGCTGACATTGTGCTCTCTGCCGTCGGCGTACAGACCAACATCGACAACCTCGGCCTTGAAGAACTCGGCATCACCACCGAACGCGGCAAAGTCAACGTGGACGAATGGTATCGCACCAACGTGCCAGGCATCTACGCCATCGGCGACATCGTGCACGGTCCTGCCCTGGCCCACAAGGCCGACCACGAAGCCACCATCTGCGTAGAGAAGCTCTGCGGATTGGATCCCAAGCCGCTCAACTACGCCAACATCCCTGGCTGCACCTACACCACACCCGAAATCGCCTCCGTCGGCCTGAGCGAAGCGAAGGCCATCGCCGCTGGCTACGAGGTGAAGATCGGCAAGTTCCCCTTCACCGCCTCGGGCAAAGCCACCGCCGCTGGCAACCGCGACGGCTTCATCAAAGTCGTCTTCGACGCCAAGACCGGCGACTGGCTGGGCTGCCACATGGTCGGCGACAATGTGACCGAGATGGTCGCCGCTGCTGTGCTATGCCGCGAGCTGGGTGCCAAGGGCGAAGACATCATCCACGCCGTGTTCCCCCACCCCACCATGTCGGAAGGCATCATGGAGGCTGCTGCCGCAGCGTATAATGAGTGCGTACATCTTTAATCATTATGGAAATCATCGAAACCAAGATAAAAGACCTGTTGGTCATCAAGCCGGACGTGTTCACCGACGAACGCGGCTATTTCTTTGAGAGTTACAACAAGGAGCGTTTTGCCCAGCACGGGCTCGACATGACCTTCGTGCAGGACAACGAGTCGCAGTCGATGAAAGGAGTGTTGCGCGGGCTGCATTTTCAAAAGCCCCCCTACGCCCAAGGCAAACTGGTGCGTGTGGTGAAAGGCTCCGTGATGGACGTGGCCGTCGACTTAAGGAAAGACTCGCCCACCTATGGACAATGGGAGTCGGTGGTGCTGACCGAAGGCAACAAATTCATGTATTGGATCCCGGAGGGATTCGCACATGGCTTCGTGTGTCTTGAAGACTTCATTACGCCCTTTTGAATATAACGAACAGACATAGAACAAACATGAGAACAAGAAACCTCCTTTTGGCGTGCGGCATGGCTATTATATTAATAGGTATTACCGCGGCCGTCTCTTTTTCGCTGGCTCAATCCAACGACGAACAGATGGTAGAATACGAAGGCACCGACAGGGAATACCTCTCCTTCGACCAAATCGACCACCTCACCCACGACATCGAATTGCCCGAGAGCATGAGTTTCTGTGGTGAAGAAGTTCCTCTCGACCTATTCTATGTCAGGGAGCGTTTGGAACGCGAGATCATTGTCAACTCTTACCGGCATTCTGCCACCATCATGTTGCTGAAACGCACCACGCGATGGTTCCCCGTCTTGGAGCCTATCATGCAAAAAAACGGCTTGCCCGAGGACTTCAAGTACCTCGCCATGATCGAGAGTGAGCTGACCAATGCCGTCTCGCCCTCGAAGGCCGTCGGCTTCTGGCAGTTCCTCGAAAGCACTGGCAAAGAATACGGTCTTGAAATTAACAAGGAAGTGGACATGCGTTACAACGTGGAGAAAGAAACCGTAGCCGCCTGCAAGTATTTGAAGGCCTCCTACCGCAAATTCGGCAGCTGGACCTTGGCTGCGGCCGCCTTCAACTGCGGCAACGGGCGCATCACCAAAACTACCGAGGAGCAGCGTGTAGACTCTTACTACGACATGCTTTTGCCCGAAGAAACACAACGCTATGTGTTCCGCATCCTGGCACTGAAACTCATCACAGAAAACCCCGAAAAATACGGTTTCCAAATCAGCGACAATGGCTGGTACCAACCCTATGAGACTAAGACTATCAACGTTGTGCAGTCCATCCCCGACCTTGTGGATTTTGCCTATAGGCAAGGCACCAACATTAAGATGTTGAAGTATTTCAACCCTTGGCTGCGCAGCAACTCACTTACGGTTTCGGCAGGCAACAGCTACGACATCAAGATTCCGAAGGGAAAATTCGCGAAAATGCATAAGAAGATGAGGAAGGCAGAATGAACGAGTTCAGCGAAGACAAAAACCTTGAGATCCTCGGTGCCAGAGAGAACAACCTGAAGAACATCGACCTCTCCATCCCGCGCAACGCCCTGGTGGTCGTCACTGGCATCAGCGGTAGCGGCAAGTCGTCGTTGGCCTTCGACACCATCTATGCCGAGGGACAACGCCGCTACATGGAGAGCTTCTCGGCCTATGCGCGACAGTTCATCGGCAACATGGAGCGCCCCGACGTCGACAAAATCACGGGTCTGAGTCCCGTCATCAGCATTGAGCAGAAGAGCGTGAACAAGAACCCGCGCTCCACCGTGGGCACCATCACTGAGATTTACGACTTCCTGCGTTTGCTCTACGCCCGCATCGGCGAGGCCTACTCCTACAACACGGGCGAGCGCATGGTGCGCTACACCGAAGAGCAGATCACCGACTTGATTCTCAAGGAATTTGACGGCAAACGCATCAACATTCTGGCACCCACCATACGCGGCCGTAAGGGCCATTACCGCGAGCTGTTCGAGCATATCCGCCAAGCAGGCTTCACCCGCGTGCGCGTCGACGGCGTGATGCGCGAGATTGAGTTTGGCATGATGGTGGACCGCTACAAGACCCACGACATCGAAATCGTCGTCGACCGCATCGAAGTACACGAAGACAGCCTTACCCGTATCAAAAAGTCGGTGCAAACCGCTTTCCGTTACGGCAAGGGATTGCTGATGGTCTTGGTTAGCGAGGAGTTAGGAGTGAGAAGTGAGGAGTATAAGAACGCTACAGCCAACTCCTCACTCCCCACTCCTCACTCCTCACTTAGGTATTTCAGCCGACTCTTGATGTGCCCCACCACAGGTCTCTCCTACGAGGACCCCGAGCCCAACACCTTCTCGTTCAACTCGCCCTATGGCGCCTGCCCCAAGTGCAACGGCCTGGGCGAAATCGCCATCGTCGACAAGGAGAAACTCATCCCCAACCCCAACTTAAGCCTTCGCAAAGGAGGCTTGGCTCCTGCAGGCGAATACAAGGCTGGTAGCTGGATCTTCAAGCAGTTGGAGGCTATCGGCCTAAAATACGGCTACACCCTCGACACACCGATGAAGGACATCTCCGACGAGGCTTTGGACGTCATTCTCTACGGCACCAACGAGACCTTCGATGTGAAAAGGGAAACCCTCGGCATCACATCTACCTATAAGATCAACTTCGAGGGCATCATCAACTTCATCGAGAGCCAGAACAACGAAGAGGCTTCGGCGGCCATCGCCCGTTGGGCGGGCTCGTTCATGAACCATGTGACCTGCCCCGTTTGCGGCGGATCGAGGCTGAAGAAAGAAGCGCAATGGTTCCGCATCGACGGCAAGAGCATCGCTGAGGTGGCCAACATGGACACCCTCAGTCTTGGCAAGTGGATCGACGAGTTGCCGAGCAAACTCACCGAACGCCAAAACGACATCGCCAAGGAGATCCTGCGCGAGATCCACAAACGCGTGCATTTCCTCTTGGACATCGGCATCGACTACCTCAACATGAACCGTCCGGCGGCATCCTTGTCGGGCGGCGAAGCCCAGCGCATCCGCCTGGCCACGCAGATTGGCTCACAGCTGACAGGAGTCTTGTACATCCTCGACGAGCCCAGCATCGGCCTGCACCAGCGCGACAACCAACGTCTCATAGAGTCGCTGAAGGAGCTGCGCGACATCGGCAATTCAGTCATCGTGGTGGAACACGACAAGGACACCATGCTCAACGCCGATTATTTGGTCGACATCGGTCCCGGTGCGGGACGTCATGGCGGCGAAGTCGTCTTCGCCGGCACACCTGCCGAGACCAAGACGGGGCATTCCATCACCTGCGACTACCTCAACGGCATCCGCCAGATCGAAGTGCCTAAGACACGACGCAAGCCTTTGGAAGGCGAGTTCCTCACCATCAAAGGCGCCAAAGGCCACAATTTGAAGACAGCGGCTCGGGCAAGTCCACCTTAATTAATGAGACCCTCTCCCCCATCCTCAGCCAGAAGTTCTACCGCTCGGTGAAGGAGCCGCTGCCCTACGACAGCATCGAAGGCTTGGAGAAGATCGACAAGATCATCCAAATCGACCAGGCACCGATCGGGCGCACACCGCGAAGCAATCCGGCCACCTACACCAAGGTCTTCGACGACATCCGCAAGCTCTATGGCGAGCTGCCCGAGTCGAAGATCCGCAACTACAAGGCGGGACGTTTCTCCTTCAACGTGAAAGGTGGGCGTTGCGAGGCATGTAAGGGTGCAGGCGTGCGCGTCATCGAGATGAACTTCCTCCCCGACGTGACGGTATTGTGCGAGGAATGTCAAGGCAAGCGCTACAACCGTGAGACCTTGGAGGTACGCTACAAGGGCAAGTCGATCAACGACGTGCTCAACATGACCATCAACGAGGCGGTGGAGTTCTTTGAGAACATTCCGAGCATCATACAGAAGATCAGGACATTGAAAGACGTCGGCTTAGGTTATCTGACCCTCGGTCAGGCCTCCACCACCATCAGTGGCGGCGAGGCACAACGCGTACGCTCTATGTGCTTGACGAGCCCACCACAGGCTTGCATTTTGAGGACATCAAAGTGCTGATGAACGTGCTGAACAAACTCGTCGACAAGGGCAACACCGTCCTCATCATCGAGCACAACCTCGACGTCATCAAGATGGCTGACTATATCATCGACATGGGTCCCGAGGGGGGCGACCGTGGTGGACAGATCGTGTGTCAAGGCACGCCGGAGGAAGTCTCCAAATGCAAGGAGAGTTATACAGCATATTATTTGAAGGAAGAGCTAACTAAGGCCTGATTTTTTTCTACCTTTGTGGCATGAAGCCTTTGAAGATGTGCTAGTTTTGCAAGACCTAACATAGATTTACCTTTAAACAATCATCTCCATGAAAACCAAAGTATTATTATTCTTCTCATTATTGCTGGGCATCACTGCTTTTGCCCAACAGGAAACCAAAAAGGAACCTACCAGCCCCAAAAAGATCAACCAAAGTCTCGGCGTTTGCCTGATGGGCAAGACGATGCAGTGTAACGGCGTTACCATGTCGTACATCGCCTGCGAACAAGGCAAGTTGGGCTTCGGCTTCGGCGTGGAATACAACCGGGAATACATGCTGGGCACGACGCCTCTTGGCATCGTGACAGGCATCCGATTGGAATATTGCCGTCCGTATGCCAAGTTTGAAGAAGAGGGGCAAACCCTTGAAGTGAAAGCCCACGACCTGACAGGTGAGCTACCCGTCATGCTGCAATACCACGACCGCCTCGGCAGCCAAACCGAGCTTCAGCTCTTCACTGGCCCCAGCCTCGACTTGGTGGCCTTCCGCCAAGGCAACGCAGCCATCGGCGGAATGAACTCAGGCGGCGGCTTCATCTTTGGAAGCCCACTCCAAGGCAGCAAGCCGGCATGGCATTGGATAGGCCTTTCATGGAACTACGGAATCGGCATACAGCACAACGACATCATCTTCAGGCTTTCTTCAGCCCTCGGACTGCTGAACCATTTCGACAAAGACATTACTGCAAACTATATCGGCTACCCTCTGCACATCAACCACCCCATTATCGGAACAGTGTTGTTCAAACTTTGACAAAGAGAAGGACAATCATCCAATTCAACCGTCGCTTGGCCGACGAGACAGACCGAGTTTGCCAACACCACCAAGAATTGAAAAATAAGTGACAACCATAAAATATTTTTTCTATTTTTGCCACATCACACTTAAAACGCTAAAATCATGGACTTTGGAAAACTCTTCTCAAAAATTGTCGATGTTGTGAAAGAAAACATCGAGACTGCCACTAAGGCCACAGCGCAGCCCACACAGCAACCAAAACCTACAACACAGCCAACAAAGTCTGCCTATGAAAAAGAAAAGACTCCTGCTGAATGGGTGGCTTATTTCAGAGATATTCTAATGACAGAATTCCCGCTCTACACGATACGAGAAAACGTAGCGGTGACCGACGTGGTCGGCTTCGCCAACGATGAGTTTCAACTTTACAAGACCCGTCCCACACAAGCCTACAAAGCCGAATGGGGCCAGCCATACACCTTCGTACTAGAGCAGGCTGGTATTATCAAAGGCGTAGTCATGCTCGGCAACGGTCACAGCCACGACAGCAACGTAAAATACCTAATCGCCAGAATGTACGCTAAAAAACAAGGCATCCCTTACATCAACTTCTACACGCAGATGCCCAATGAAAAGGATTATGTCATCGGACGTATCCTCAAGTTTTTGTAAACAATGAAACCCAAGAAAAAGGGGATGTGGCCCAGCCGCGCCTGCTGAAGGAGGCAGCCTTGTCTAGATGGACGGTTTTGCAGGCAACCCGACAAGGTACCCTCTCGTGAACAGCAATTTTGCTGATTCAAAATTGTTCCCCTTTTTCTTTTTTTCATCATGGAGAGCATCATCACCCAACTGACCCGCCAGGAAACTTGGGAGGCTTTTATCGCATACAGGTTGATGAAAGGCCGTTTCAACTGGCATGAGTTCGACGAAGCCGATGCCTTCGTGGAAAGGGAAGAGTTTCTGCCATTGGCCACGAAACTCGCCAATGGAGAAGGGCTTGGTATTCCAACAAAAAAGATCATCAACAAAATGGGGACCGGCAAGAAACGGGTGGTATACAGTTTCGCTCCCGATGAAATGATGATGCTCAAGCTCATCGCCTTCCTGCTCTACAAATACGACGACCAGTTTGCGCCCAACTGCTACGCCTTCCGGCGCGGACTGAAAGCCCACGACGCCGTTCACACGATCAACAAAACCATTCAAAGGCAAAAGATGTGGTGCTACAAACTTGATATCCATGACTATTTCAATTCCATCGACATCAACATCCTGTTGCCCATGTTAGCCAATTTGCTGGCCGACGACCCGCCCTTATACCGTTTTTTCGAATCTTTTTTGACCGACAGACACGTCATCAGCGACGGAAACGTTATCGACGAAAACCATGGCGTGATGGCTGGCACACCCACAGCGCCATTCCTCGCCGATGTGTTTTTGAAAGATGTAGACTTCCATTTTCATAACAAAAGCGTGATTTATGCCCGCTATTCTGATGACATCATCATGTTTGCTCCCGACCATGACACCCTTGAGAACTATAAAAACGAGATGGCTCATTTTCTGGAGCAACACCATCTGGTTGTCAATCCCGACAAGGAAAAAATTTACTCGCCCGATGAAGCCTACGAGTTTTTAGGGTTCAAGTGCAGGGGTCATGAAATCGACATCTCTGAGGCCACCAAAAAGAAAATGAAGGGCAAAATCTCCCGACAGGCTCGCTCACTCTTACGATGGAGTCACAAAAACCACATCGAACCCGAAAAGGCGATGAAAGTCATGATTAGCTATTTCAACCGGAAATTCTATGATAGTGACGACCCGGAAACGCTCACCTGGTCGAGGTGGTTCTTCCCTGTTATCAACCAATGTGATGGCCTGAAGGAAATTGACCATTACCTACAACAGAGCCTTCGCTATTTGAGCACTGGCAAGCACAACAAATCCAATTATAAGACCCGTTACGATCAATTAAAAGCTTTAGGCTATCGAAGCCTAGTAAACGAGTTTTTCAAATACAAAAGCGCAACCTTGCAGTAGCATTCTCATTGTGCTTCTCAACGAAGCCTCAACTCTTGCCCCTTGTATAAGCGTTCTCCTTCCTTGACCCCGTTCATGTGCTGAATCGACCTTGGCTTCACGGCAAAACGCAAGGCCACGTCACGCAGGGTCTCCCCTTCCTGCACGGTATAGGGCTTCGCCTTCCAGTTGCGGTTGCGGAGCTTGTCGAGATACACCACATCGCCACTGTGGAAAACCACTTCCTCGGGATGTTTCAGACAGTTGTATTCGCAGAACTTTTTGAACTTGATGCCGAAGGCTTGAGCCATGCTTTCAGGCGTTTCTCCCTCCTTAGCGAAGACAAAACGCACCTTGTTGTTTTCATAGATGAAACGGCCGTCGGGCGTCATGTCGGCCAAAGGAAACACCGACTTGTCCTCGGGCGAAAAGGCCAATTCGAAATACTCCTCCACCACCTCGGGATCGACAGGCTCCACCTCGTTCTCCGTCAGCAAACCAAGCGCAATTTGGTCGTATTGGGCCAAATCATAGAGATTGATGCGGTCGATGAGCAGCTGCGCATACTTGGGGTTGGTGGCATAACCCGCGGCCTTCAAACCTTTCGCCCAACCTTCGTAGTCGGTAATGTCGAGTTCAAACAAGGCAGCATATCGGGTGCGGCCACACAAAAACTCCGAATGGTCCCTAAACGACTCTTCCACATTGTCGTATTTGCGGAAACACTCGTTCTTCTCGTCATCGTCCATATAATAGGTGTCGCCTTCCCAACCCTTGTGGCACTTGATGCCAAAATGGTTTTTCGCCTCACGCGCTAAGGCGCTGTTGCCCGCTCCCGACTCAAGGATACCTTGCGCCAAGGTGATGGACGCCGGAATCTTATGGGTCTTCATCTCGCGGATGGCGATGTCCTTATAGGTCTGGATGTATTCCTCGGGGGTGATTCTTTGCGCAAAGAGCGAAAGCGGCAAAAGCGCAAACAACAGCAGTACTTTCTTCATTCGACTACAAGAATTAAAGTGTAAAAGTACGACTTTTTCAGAAACCCGACCGCTTTGCAACGAAAAATTCACTATTTTTGAAGCCCATTTCAAGACACATCATGGACACAAAGAGCCTATTCCAATACTTCCCAGAGCTAAGCGACAAGCAGAAAGAGCAGTATAACCAACTGAAAGACTTGTACTTGGACTGGAATAGCAAAATCAATGTCATCTCGCGCAAGGACATGGAACACTTTTATGAGCATCACGTCCTACATTCCTTGGCCATCGCAAAATACTATGAATTGTTGCCTGGCATGAAAGTCATGGATTTGGGCACAGGTGGCGGTTTCCCAGGCATCCCTTTGGCTATCATGTTTCCTCAAACTGAGTTCTATCTCATCGATGGGACGGGCAAGAAGATCAAAGTGGTGAATGCCGTGAAAGATGCCATCGGATTGGAGAATGTGGTGGCCGAGCACAAACGCGCCGAAGAGGTGAAGGACAAGTTTGATGTGATTACCGGGCGTGCCGTGATGACACTTCCAGAGATTGCCAACCTAGCTGGCAATAAGCTGAGAATCAGAGGCGATGAAGAAGCTGGCGGCATCATGTACCTAAAAGGCGGCGACCTGACGGAAGAGTTCAAGTCGCTGAACCGCTACTGGCGCCACAAAAAAGCCATCATTAGCAAATGGTTCCAAGAAGCGTATTTTGAGGAAAAATATGTGATACATTTATATTAAGCAACATGAAAAAACTGACACTAACCCTAATCGCAACGCTTGCATTAAGCACGATGATGCTCGCCCAGCAAGCCATGCCTGTGCCGTTCGACCAAAACGTCAGACGCGGCAAACTGGAAAACGGATTGACTTACTACATCCGTCACAACGAGAAACCCGCCCAACGCGCCAACTTCTACATCGCGCAGAAGGTCGGTTCCATCCTTGAAGAGGAAGACCAACGCGGTCTGGCCCACTTCCTGGAACATATGGCCTTCAACGGCACGAAGAACTTCCCCGGTAAGAACCTGATCAACTACATGGAACACAACGGTGTGAAGTTCGGTGAGAACGTCAACGCCTGGACCAGCATCGAACAGACCGTTTACATGCTGACCAACGTGCCGACCACCAACATGAACCTCGTCGACTCGTGCATCCTCATCCTCCACGACTGGTCGAGCTTCATCTCCTTGGAAGGTCCTGAAATCGACAAGGAACGCGGTGTCATCCTTGAGGAAAAGCGCACCCGCAACGACGCCCAACAGCGTATGTGGGAGAAGATGCTGCCCGAGATCTACCCCAATAGCCCCTATGGTCACCGTATGCCCATCGGCCTCGAAGAAGTCATCTCTGGCTTCGACCATGAGGCCTTGCGTGCCTACTACCACAAGTGGTACCGTCCCGACCTGCAAGGTATCATCATCATCGGCGACATCGATGTCAATGAAGTGGAAAGTCACCTGAAGACCATCTTCGAGGACATCCCCGCACCCATCAATCCCGCCGAACGCACCCGCTTCGAAGTGGCCGACAATGCTGAACCCATCGTAAGCATCTGCACCGACCGTGAAGAAACCAACTACAACATTTCGGTGTATTACAAGCACGACGTGATACCGAACGAAGAGAAAGGCGACATCCAATACTGGCTGAAAGGATACATCGACGGACTCGTTGCCATGATGTACAACAACCGTTTGGGAGAACTCACCCAGAAAGCCAACCCGCCCTTCATCTTCGGCTATGGCTACTACGGCACCTTCTTCGTTAGCGATACCAAAGATGCTTGGACTTCAATGGCCTACGCCAAAGATAAGGATGGCATCGACGAAGCTCTGAACGCCATCGTGGCCGAGAACAAACGCATGCAACAATATGGCTTCACCGCCTCAGAGTTTGAACGCGCCAAGGCTGACTTGATGAAACAAATCGAAAGCCAATATGACGAGCGCGACAAGCAGGAGACTAGCCGTTACCTCAACCCCATCCTTGCCCACTTCCTCACCAACGAGCCCCTGATGGGCATCGAGAACGAGTACATGCTGCTCAGCCAAATCCTGCCTGCCCTTCCTGTGGAAGCCATCAACCAATATGTGCCTGAACTCATCCGCAAGGACAACATCGTCATCACGCTGACCGCTCCCGAAAAGGAAAGCGAAGTGCTGCCTACTAAGGACGAACTCATCGCCTTGTTCAACAAAGCCAATGAAGTCGAAGTGGAGCCTTATGTTGAGACCGTCAGCAACGAGCCTCTAATTGCCACTCTGCCCGTGAAAGGCGCCATCGAGAACAAGAAACACGACGACACTTTCGATGCCACCATTCTCAACTTGAAAAATGGTGTGAAAGTCATCTACAAACCTACCACTTTCAAAGACGACGAAATCCTGATGTCGGCTTATAGCTTTGGTGGCTTGAGCGTCATGGACCAAAGCGATCCTTACACTTTGCAGGAGATCAACTCATTGGTCACCCTCGGCGGTGTGGGCAGCTTCAGCGCCATCGACCTGCCCAAGGTGTTGGCTGGCAAGAAAGTGAGAGTCAATCCCAACATTCAATCATTTACCGAAGGCATGAGCGGCAGCTGCTCCGTGAAAGACTTGGAAACCATGCTGCAACTCACCTATTTGTATTTCAACAATCCACGCAGTGACGAAGAAGCCTTCCAGTCGTACATCACCCGCGCCAAGGCCATGGTCGCCAATGCTGAATCTGACCCGATGACAGCCTTCCGCGACAACCTGATGCTCGCCATGTACGACGACCATCCGTTGGTCAAGCGCATGAGAGCCGAAGACTACGACAAAGTCGACTACGCCAAGGCCTTGAAGCTCTATGCCGACCGTTTCAAGGACGCCAACAACTTCGTGTTCACTTTCGTGGGCAACATCGACCCAGAGACCTTCGAGCCCATGATTGAGCAATACCTCGGTTCCCTGAAGACCAAGAAGAACGACGAGACCTGGACCTCCAACGTGCCCGTCATCACCGACAAGGATGTCACTAGCCACTACACCAAGGCCATGGAGAACCCGAAAGTCACCTGCTACACTATCTATAATGGCGACATCGAATTCAACCGTAAGAACCAACTGACCATGCAAGTCCTGGGTGACGTGATGGACATCGTATACACCGAGAAAATCCGTGAAGACGAAGGCGGTACATACGGTGTAGGCGTGCAAGGCAACTTGAGCCTCCGCCCGAAACCGAGCTTCATGTTCCTGATCGGCTTCGACACCAACAAGGAAATGTACGAGAAGCTGATGGGCATCGCCATCGCCGAGTTGCAGAACGTGGCCAACCAAGGTCCAAGGCCCGAAGACCTAAAAAAGGTGAAGGAATTCCTAGTCAAGAAGCATGCTGAAGACTTGGAGAATAACCGTTATTGGATGGACTGCATACAAATCATGAATCGCGACGGTTACAATCCAATGGCAGACAACGTCAAAATCATCAATGACATCACCGCCGACGACGTAGCCAACATGGCCAAGGCCGTGCTGAAAGGCTATAAGAAGGAAGTGGTGCAGATACCTGAATAATCTTAAATCTTAAAATAACATAATTATGACAGAAAAACTGACATTGAGAGACAACGCCACCATGCGGTGGATTGCCTTGTTGCTCTTGGCTTTGGCCATGTTTTGCGCCTACATCTTCATGGACATCCTGTCCCCCATCAAGGACCTGATGCAAACCGAACGTGGCTGGGATAGCCTTGCCTTCGGCACCATGCAAGGCGCTGAGACCTTCCTGAACGTCTTCGTGTTCTTCCTCATCTTCGCCGGTATCATCCTCGACAAGATGGGCGTACGTTTCACGGCTGTGCTTTCGGGTGCTGTGATGCTCATCGGCGGTCTCATCAAGTACTACGCCATCAGCGAGTCATTCTATGGCAGCGGCGTTGAAAGATGGTTCACCGAAAACCTCAACTACATCCCGCTCTTCGACGAGCTGGGGGTCTCGCCGTTCTATCGTGGCATGCCCGCTTCGGCCAAGCTGGCCGCTGTCGGCTTCATGATTTTCGGTTGCGGCACTGAGATGGCCGGTATCACCGTGAGCCGTGGTATCGTGAAATGGTTCAAAGGACGTGAGACGGCTTTGGCCATGGGTTCCGAGATGGCATTGGCCCGTTTGGGTGTGGCCACCTGCATGATCTTCTCGCCCTATTTCGCCAAGCTCGGTGGCAGCATCAACGTGAGCCGTTCCGTCGCTTTTGGTGTGGTGTTACTCTGCATAGCGCTCATCATGTTCGTCGTGTATTTCTTCATGGACAAGAAACTCGACGCCCAAACTGGCGAAGCCGAAGAGAAAGACGACCCGTTCAAGGTCAGCGACATCGGCAAGATCTTGTCGAGCCTCGGTTTCTGGCTGGTCGCTTTGCTCTGCGTGTTGTATTATAGCGCCATCTTCCCCTTCCAGAAGTACGCCGTCAATATGTTGCAGTGCAACCTGACTTTGACCGAGCCCGCCGCTGGTTCATTCTGGGCTGGCGACACCGTCACCATCGTGCAATACATCATCATGCTTGTGGTGGCCGTCTGTTCGTTTGCCAGCAACTTCTCGAAGAAGAAAGGCATGAAGTTTGGTTTGATGGCTATTGCTGTCGTGGCACTCGTGGTTTACTGCTACATGGGTTACATGCGTGGCACCGCCGAGACCATTTTCGCCGTGTTCCCGCTGTTGGCTGTGGCCATCACGCCTATCCTCGGCAGCTATGTCGACAACAAGGGTAAGGCCGCTTCCATGCTGATGATCGGCTCGTTACTGCTCATCATCTGCCACCTCACCTTCGCCTTCATCCTGCCCATGTTCAAGGGTAACGCCGTTGGTGGTGTGGTTGTAGCTTATGTGACCATCCTCGTGTTGGGTGCCTCCTTCTCGCTGGTGCCTGCCGCCTTGTGGCCGAGCGTGCCGAAGCTGGTGGACGAAAAGATCATCGGTTCAGCCTACGCCCTGATCTTCTGGATTCAGAACATCGGTTTGTGGCTGTTCCCGCTGCTCATCGGTAAGGTCTTGGAGAACACCAACCCCGGTGTCACCGACCCCGTTGCGCTTAACTACACCTGGCCTTTGGTCATGTTGGCCTGCCTCGGCGTGGCCGCATTGATCATCGGTATCATCCTGAAGCGCGTCGATGCCAAGAAGCATCTCGGACTTGAGGAACCGAATATCAAATAACCAACCATAAAAGAAAAAAAGGCGACCAATTTGGTCGCCTTTTTTCATTTATGCACAAACGGAACGTCACACATGATGAGAATCTCCTTCACAAAAGCCCGCTCACGAGGCCCGAAGTTTTCGTCTGAACGCGACAATCTAGTCATCATGCGTGAGAAACGACGTTTTTTTTCTTTTGTCATACGTTTCAATGTCTCATAAGCCTGCTTTTGTAACTCATTTCTAGGAATGGGCACAAATTCGTTAGTGTCAAACTCCAATTCCTTCATGCAAGTCTCAAGACATTCATACTCGGAATCATGGCTTTGAAAATCAACGTCGGCCAGATTATACAGAACACTTGCGACAGCTATTTTTTCTTGTGGTGTGAATTTTTCTCCCATAATGCCATTTTTTCTGCAAAAAAAATGAATTTTTATAATTTTGCATTAATAAAACAATAAAACAATGAAAAAAGCAACAAAATGAAGAAAATGTCTCTATTTATCTTTGCTGTTGTAATCTCGTTTGCACTACAAGCCCAATGGGTCGACGACCCTACGACGAATACTTTCATAGCCAATTGCGATAGCGGTTCGGGAGAGATACGTGTCGCCACCTCACCTGATGGCGGCACCTTCGTTCAATGGACGAGCATGTCGTCAAACGGATGGTCGCCGAAATTGCAATATCTTAACCCCAAAGGTGTACCGCAATGGGGTGAGGAAGGCATACACATCACCACGGACAACATCGCAACATGGTCTCCAGGATATGCCTTGGCTGCCTTGAGCGACGGCTCCGTGGTAAGCATGTTTCGCACCGCTGATGCCCATCACTGGGTGGTAAAAGTCAACCCTGACGGCAGCACGCCCTGGGGCACCGACGGCATGGTCCTCTTCAACGGCGAAGGTGGCGGACGCTCCGAGCTGCTTGCCGGTAACGACGGCGGCTTCTGGGCTTTAGGCACCGACATGGACAACTCTTTCCTGTGTTACGTTAATGCCGACGGCACGCTGGAACCTACAATCACCATCTCTGACCCGGCAAAAAAATGCAGCAACGGTGTACTGATTCCTTCCGAGGACGGCGTTTTTGTGGTTTATTCAAAACATACCCTCCAAGGCTATACCAATTACAACAAAGAAATCTATGTGGCAAAATACAATAAAGAAGGCGAACAGCTTCTTCCTGAAACCTTGCTTTTTGGACTGCAAACCGTGGGAGCGGGCTACATACACCATGCAATTCCTGACGGCTTGGGAGGGTGCTATGTGTTTCAATGGCATAACAGCATAGGCGGCGTCTACAACACCTACGTCACACACTTCAATGCAAGCGGCACCCCTACCATTTCTGACACCAACGGAGTAACGGTACATTCGCCAGACCCAAGCAGCTTCTATATCAACGCATACCCCACCATCGACCCTGTCAGCCACGACTTGCTATTGGTGTATCGACAAACTGACTCCTATTCACAATCACAATACAAGATCTATATCAATCGCATCACCGCAACAGGAGAAAAACCATGGGGAGATGGCATCCTCGTCCTTGATAACGGCACCACCCAATGCGGTGGACTTCGCATCGACGCCTTCGAATACGGCGAAGGTTTCTCGGTAATATACCATAAAGCCGTTTCAGGTGCATACCAGGAAACCATCGAAGCTCACGGCTTCGACATGGAAGGCAACGTCATTTGGAACACCCAGATGTGCTTGAGCACCTATCCGAAGACTGGCGACGAAAACACGACTGGGTTCCATAACGGACAAAACATCACAACTTGGGTCAACTCGCAAGACGGCGGTCTCTACGGACAGAATATCGGCTGGGACGGCACCATGGGCGATGTCACGCCTCCTACCCCAATAATACCATGCGATCCGCCAACCGATTTCCAAGGAACGTATTATTTCGAAACAAACACTGATTTCGGAGTGCATCTAACATGGATGGCACCTCAAGTATTACCACTGCACTACAATCTATATTTCACCGATCCATCGGGCTGTACTACAACCATTGAAGTAGCACCCACCGAAACGGAGTATTTGGATCAGATGTCCATTGTCGGAGCCGTCACTTACCAACTTACTGCAGTATACGAAGACTGCGAATCCGAGTTTGCGCTTACCCCGGAAGGGGAAGGCCACGTGACTATCGAGATCACGGGAATTCATGAAAACATGGAGGAAGAGATCGTTTCCATCCTGGGTATTTACAACATCCATGGACAACTTGTCAACACAAAGAACACCCACGATTTAAGAGACGGCGTTTATTTCATTAAAGGGACTACTGAGACAGGTAGAATCATAATAAAGAAAGTTTTGAGATAATTATTAACATCAATACTATAAGACATGAAAAAGCTTTTTATTCTTATCATCTCGTTAGCAGCAATGCTTACCGTGAAAGCACAGTGGGTCGACGACCCAGCTGTCAACACTCGAATCGCCAACTGCTCAAATGATGCAGGAGAGGTTTATCTTTCAACGAACGAAGCGACTGGAGACACTTACGTACAATGGATGCAATTCGGCTCTAACAGCTGGTCTCCGACGCTACAGCGTGTCAACTCTGAAGGCGTTCCCCAATGGGGCGAGGATGGCATTCATCTTGGCTATCATGAATTCAGCTCTTATTCTGAAGGTGTTGCCATGGCTGCAACAACTGATGGCGGCGTGGTAAGCTGTTTCTCTGTTTACGAAGGTTACTCATACGCTGTAAAGCTCAATGCCGATGGCACCTATGCTTGGGGTGAGGAAGGCGTTCGGCTCTTCGACGGCCTAGGCTTCTCTCGTACCGAAGTGATAGCCGGCAACGATGGCGGTGTTTGGACCCTCGGCTTCGACTACAGCAGACTCTTTGCACAGTATGTCAGCGCCGACGGCACATTGAATCCCAATATTATCATCTCTGCAGAAGGACAGAACTGTATGTTCGGACAACTTACCCTTGGCAACGACAACAATGTTTTCGTGACGTACGAAAAGACAAGCGGCGGAATGTACGTTGAGAAGGAAATCGCTGTTGCAGGGTATGCCGTTGACGGCACACAAGTAAGTCCGGAGAGAGTGCTGATGTCAGGATCAGGTGCCTTCCAATCCACATATATACATCATGCCATTTCCGACGGCATGGGCGGCGGCTATGTCTACATCTCCCATCCTGGCATTGGCGAAGCCTTCAACGTTTATGTCTTCCACTTCAACCAAAACGGTGCCCCGACCATCCTGAATCCACAAGGAACAGCGGTTCACACACCCGACCCAATGCATTATTACGGCAATGCCTATGCCACCGTCGATCCTATCACACATGACATTATCGTGGTGTACGAAAAGACCGATGCCAGCACACAATCTGAAAGCTCAGTATGGTTTAACCGCATCAACTTGGACGGCGAGGTACTTTGGGACGAAGGCATGTTGGTGATTGACAACGGCACTTCACCATGCCACAGCATCAGAGTCGATACCTACCCGGACGGCGACGGATTCATGGTGGCATACATGCGACAAGGTAGCGGCTGGGGAGAAGACGCCATCATTGAGGCAAAAGGCTATAACGACAAAGGAATCCTGCAATGGGAAACAGAGATGAACAACGTGAGCAGTTGGAAAGTGGCTGCTGAAAACACGACAGGTTTCCACAATGGACAAGACATCATGATGTGGGTCAACCATGACGGAGGCAGTCTGTTTGGCCAAAACATCGGCACCGACGGCACGATGGGCGAGATAACCATTACTCCCCCGATCCTATGCCCCGGCCCCGAAAACTTCCAAGGCGAGTACGTCTATGACATGGATGAGGAATTGTTTGGCGTAATGCTCTCGTGGACCCCTTATGAGCCCTTCGATTCCTATATCCTCTACCGCACCAATGCCGAAACGGGAGAGGAAAGCGCCATCGAGATTGACGGAACCGCGACTTCCTATTTCGACGAATCGGGATTAGGGCAGTTCATATACCAATTGAAAGGCGTTTCCGAGGAATGTGGGCTTTCACTTCCCGCCACCACTCCCGATGGCGAAGTCTATGTCATCGTGGAAGTGACCGGCATCGAAGAAAACCTGGGCGATGAAATCGTCACCCTGCTCAACGTTTACAACATGAACGGCCAACGCATGAAAGTGAGCGACTTAAAGGAACTGAATACCGGCATCTACATCCTGCAAGGCCTGACCGAAGACGGCCGTTTGGTGAGCCGCAAGAGGGTGGTCAGATAAAGAATGTTCGTGACATCATAGTTTTTTTGGCGTCGACCGCAAAATCTATCGATAAAAGCGCTATCTTTGCAGATTAATAAAATCATAACAACCATGCCACTTGATAATGAAAAATTTGTTGGTGAAGGTTTGACCTACGACGATGTCTTATTGGTCCCTTCCTATAGTAATGTCCTTCCACGTGAAACCAGCTTGAAGACCCAGTTTTCACGCAACATCAGCCTTAACATCCCCATCGTCTCCGCCGGCATGGATACCGTGACGGAGTCGCGCATGGCCATCGCCATTGCTCAAGAGGGCGGTATTGGCGTCTTGCACAAAAACATGACCATCGGCAAACAGGCTGCGGAAGTCCGCAAAGTGAAACGTGCCGAAAACGGAATGATCAGTGATCCTGTGACCATTCATGTCGACGCCACGGTAAAAGACGCGCTCAACCTGATGGGAGAATACCATATCGGTGGCATTCCAGTAGTGGACAGCGACAACGTCTTGGTTGGCATTGTCACCAACCGTGACCTTCGTTTCGAACGCGGCTTGGAGCGCCCCATTGCCGAAGTGATGACCAGTAAGAACCTGATTACCACCACGGAAGTGTCGTTTGAAAAAGCTGCCGACATCCTGCAACAATACAAGATCGAGAAGCTCCCTGTCGTCGACAAGGACAATCATTTGGTAGGACTCATTACCTATAAAGACATCATCAAGGTGAAGGCCCGCCCAAACGCTTGTAAGGACTCGCGTGGACGCCTGCGCGTGGCTGCTGCCGTTGGCATTGCCTCCAACACATTGGAGCGGGCTGCCGCCCTGGTCGATGCCGGCGTCGACGCCTTGGTGGTCGACACTGCCCACGGACATTCACAAGGTGTTATCGACATGGTGCGTAACCTGAAAGCCAACTACCCCGAAATCGACATAGTGGCTGGCAACATCGCCACAGCTGAAGCAGCCAAGGCTTTGGCCGAAGCAGGCGCAGACGCCATTAAGGTAGGCATCGGCCCTGGTTCCATTTGTACTACGCGCGTTGTGGCTGGCATTGGCGTACCGCAACTCACCGCTGTCATGGAAGTGGCCAAGGCTTTGGAAGGCACAGGCATTCCGCTGATTGCAGATGGAGGCATCCGCTACACAGGCGACATCGTGAAGGCACTTGCCGCAGGCGCCTCCTCCATCATGGCTGGCTCGCTCTTTGCTGGCGTCGACGAATCACCAGGCGACACCATTATTTTTGAAGGACGTAAGTTCAAGACATATAGAGGTATGGGCTCCTTGGAAGCCATGCAACAAGGCTCGAAAGACCGTTACTTCCAAGATAATGTTGAGGACGTTAAAAAACTTGTTCCAGAAGGCATCGCAGGACGTGTCCCCTACAAAGGAACACTTGCAGAAGTGGTCTACCAAATGGTTGGTGGCCTTCGTTCTGGCATGGGTTATACCGGCTCCCACACGATCGATGAATTGAAGAAAGCCAAGTTCATCCGCATTACGAACTCGGGTATTCTGGAAAGCCATCCTCACGACGTCACCATCACGCAAGAAGCCCCCAACTACAGCAAAAGAAGCTGATATGAAAGCCTCACTTTCTTTTTCTGAGTTACAGGACCTTATCACCGAAAAGACAAAGCAACCCATCTCTTTCTCTTTTGTCGATGACAAGACTGTAAAGGTGACTTATGCCCTTAACTTGGGCTTTATCAAGAAGGATATCTCTGCCAATTTGATCATCAAAGAGCTGATTGGCAGCGACTTGTTGCTTCAGATAACAGCGGGCATGGGAACTGACACGTTGATTGCCACAGCACTCAACCTTTTAAAGGACAAAATCCCGTCAAGCCTAATCGAAAAGCGGCCCGACAGCCATCTTCTACTCCATCTTGACCAGATTGAACAAGTGAAAGCCGTCATCGAAAAAATCGATGTCACCAATCTGCATGTCCTATCGGAAGGCCTTGAAGTGGAAGGCTGCCTGAGGACATAACGGGAGCATATCCCGAAAACCTATCATAATATCCGCCATTTTTCTGCGTTAATTGAACGTCATGTGGCGGATTTTATGTATTTTTACCGCCCCTTATCGTGTAACAAATCATAAAAACCATAAGAATAAAATGAAAAAAGCTAACTGTTTGAAACTGTTTTTATTGGCACTGATTCTAATGCCTTCTCTTTTCGTCAATGCCCAGTCAAAACTGGACAAGAAAGTGCTGATGACTATTGGCAACGAAGATGTCACAGTTAAGGATTTTACCGAAGTGTATGCCAAAAACAACCTAAAGAGTGAGGTAATTGAAAAAAAGACCGTTGACGAATATTTGGACCTTTTCATCAATTTCCGCATGAAAGTCATGGAGGCCGAGCGCCTCAAACTCGACACCAGTGCTAAGTTCCAAAGAGAGTTGGCCGGTTACCGCAAGCAGCTTGCCAAGCCTTTCATGAGCAGCGATGACATCACAGACGAGTTGCTTCAAGAAGCATATCAGCGCAAGCTGAAAGACATCAGAGCCTCCCATATCCTGATTCGTTGCGACAAACACGCACTGCCTTCCGACACGCTGAAAGCATACAACAAAGCAATGGATATCCGCAAACGTGCCTTGAAAGGCGAAGACTTTGGCGACCTTGCCGTCCGCTATTCCGACGACCCTTCAGCAAAACCCATGAAAGCCACCGACCAAGCTCCTGCACGTCCTGGAAACCGTGGCGACCTTGGCTATTTTAGTGTTTTCGACATGGTATATCCTTTCGAATCAGGCGCCTATAACACCCAACCTGGAGACATCTCGATGCCTGTTCGCAGCGACTTCGGATATCATATCATCAAAGTAGAAAGCGCCACCGAAGCCATGGGAGCCATCCAAGCCGCTCACATTTTCCTGCAACTACCCTTCGACGCCCCAGCCGACGAAGTGGCTGCCATGAAACAAAAAGCCGATAACATCTACAATGAATTGATGAGCCAGGATGGCAAAAACTGGAATGAAGCCGTTACAAAATACTCTGACGACCGCGGCACCGTAGCCCGTGGCGGCGCTTTAAGCACATTCACTGTCAACCGCATCGTCCCAGAATTCATCGAAGCGTGCAAATCATTGGACATCAATGAAATTTCGAAACCCGTCCGCACCGATTACGGATTCCATATCATCAAGCTGTTAAGCAAGACCGGCGTAGGCTCATTCGAAAAAGAAATGAAAGGCCTGAGCGAACGCATTGAGAAAGACATGCGCTCCAAGAAATCTGACGAGGTTGTTCTAAAACAAATCAAGAAAGACTACAAGTTTAAGGCTAACGACAAGAATCTTGAAGCTTTCATGGCCACCGTCGACAGCAGCATTCTCAGGAAAGCCTACAAGCCTGCAGAAGGTGTCGACATGAACGCCACTCTCTTCACCCTTGATGGCAACACGACGAAAGTCAAAGACTTCATCACCTACATCGAAGAAAAGCAAACTCCTCAGAAGTACGTTACGCCTTCCACCTACGCCTATCAACTATACGAAAGCTTCTCCAACGAGACTCTCTTGAATTATGCCGACGCCCATCTTGAAGAGAAATATCCTGAATTCAAGGAAATGGTGCAGGAATACAAGGATGGCATCCTCCTCTTTGACCTGATGGATCGTGAAGTTTGGGACAAGGCCGTGAAAGATACGCTTGGCCTTCAGGAATATCACAAAGCGCATGCGTCCAACTACATGTGGAGCGACCGGGTACTTGCCACCATCGTCACGGTTGCCCGCAAGGAATCGCTGCCTGCAGTCAAAGCCCTTATCTCAAATGGTACGCCTTTGGATAGCCTAAGAACCGCTTTATCGAGAGACTCCATCAACTTTGCATTTGTGCGTAAAGGTTTCTACCAAAAAGGCGACAACCAATATGTCGACCAAACCGAATGGAAAGAAGGCACTGTCAATGAAATTCCCTCGACGGTCGATGAGTCAACAGTCATCGTTTGCATCCGTGAAGTGCGCAAACCTGAGGAAAAGACTTTGAAGGAAGCCAAAGGCTTGGTCATCTCCGATTATCAACAAGAATTGGAAAAGAGCTGGATCGCGTCGCTCCACAAGAGATATCCCGTGAGCATCAACGAGAAAGTATTGGACAAGGTCAGAAAACTATATCAATGAAAAAGCTCTGCATTTGTTTCGGCATCATTCTCTTGATTGCCACACAAGCCTGTCATCCCATCTCTAGAAAAACGAAAGAGGTGGTGGTGGCAGAGTGCTATGGCAAATACCTTTATGAGTCCGACCTCAAAGGGATTGTACCCGAACATGCAAGCATCATTGACAGCATCCAGCTGGTCAACAACTATATTGACTCCTGGCTACGACAAGAGTTGCTTCTTCATCAAGCCGAAAACAATTTGAAGAAGGAGGATCTGGACCTTGACAAAAAGATTAAAGAATACCAGAATTCCTTGGTCGTCTATGCCTATGAAACACAACTGATCAACCAGAAGCTGGACACTCTTGTATCTGATTCAGAAATCGAAGCCTATTACGAGGACAACAAGGCTAATTTTCAATTGCGGAACAACATGGTTAAGGCGGCCTACGTCATCCTCGACCTCAACAACGCAAACAAAGAGTCCTTCCGCAAGCTCTTGAGTGACAAGGACACGCTCATGCTCCAAAACCTTGACGTGATGGCCAACTACTACGCCGTTTCAAGCTATTTGAACGTTGATGCATGGATACGGCTTGACGACTTAACCCACATCATCCCCATCGAGATACTTAATGCCGAGAGCTTTTTGAAGAAAAACAAGTTTGTCGCCCTCGACGATGCCGACTATTCCTATATGGTCCGCTTTGTGGATTATCTATTAGAGGAAACCGTCGCCCCTCTCGAGCTGGTGAAGGACGACATCAAGAATGTCATCTTGACCCAACGAAAGAAAGACCTTCTCGACAGGATGAAAGCATCGATATACGAGAAAGCAAAAAAAGAACACGCATTTGAAGTCTATGTCGGCATGCCTGCCTTAGACAATGCTGATTAGTACCCTAATATAAGAACAACAAGAATGAAGAAAGCTTTAGTTTATTTGGCAATTGCCCTTTTGACGGCACCCCTATACGCCCAAAGCCACAAACCCCAAGTGATTGACAAAGTTGTCGCCGTGGTAGGCAAAAACATCATCCTTCAATCCGACATTGAAAACCAATACATTCAATATCGTTTGCAAGGTGGGGCCAAAGGTACGGCACAATCGATGCGATGTGACATCATGGAGGATCTTCTCCTACAGAAACTGATGCTCAACCAGGCCGAAATGGACAGCCTCACCGTGTCGGACGACAAAGTGGAAGCCGAATTGGAAAGCAAGATCCAGTATTTCATCAGCCGCATTGGCTCAAAGGAAAAGATGGAGGCCCAATTCAACAAGACTTTGCCTGAAATCAAAGACGAGGTGCGTCAATCTGTTAAAGACCACATGTTGCAAGAAATGGTTCAGGAATCCATCATGGAACATGTCACAGTCACTCCTAACGAAGTGAAAAAGTTCTACAACGGATTGCCTCAAGACAGCATCCCGATGGTGGAACCAGAATATGAGATTTGCCAAATCGTGAAACGTCCTCCAGTCAGCATCGACGAGAAGCTCCAGGTCAAGGAACGGCTCTATCAAATACGCAAGCGCATCTTGGAAGGCGAAAGCTTCTCTACCCTTGCCGTGTTGTATTCCGAAGACCCAGGATCGGCACGCAACGGAGGTGAGCTTGGCTTCACCGGCAAAGGCGTTTTCGCTTCCGAATTCGAAGCTGCCGCCTTTAACTTGAGAGACGGTGAGATTTCTGATGTGATCGAGACGGAATTCGGTTTCCATATCATACAATTGATCGAGCGCCGCGACGACATGGTAAACTGCCGTCATATCCTGCTCACAGCCAAAGTCCCAGTGGAAGCCCTGGAAAAAGCCCAAACACAACTTGATTCCATCGCAGGCGCCATCCGCAATGGTGAGATCACCTTTGAAGACGCTTGTAAGCAATTCAGCGACGACGACTCTAAAAACAGTGGAGGCTATCTATCCAACGCTTCTACAGGCGGCAACAAATTAAACCTTAATGACTTACAGGCTTTAGGCGAATACTTCCCCGAATTCAAGAATCTTGCCTTTGTCATCAGCCGCCTCGACGTTGGTGAAATTAGCGACCCAGTACCCATGACCACGAATGAAAACAAAGATGCTTTCAGACTCGTCATGGTGAAGAGCAAGACCGAGACCCATAAAGCCAACCTGAAAGACGACTACAATCTGATTCAAGGATGGGCGCTCAACGACAAGAAACAACAGACTATCGCAAAATGGGTCAAGGAGAAAGCCCCCAAAGCTTATATACGCATCGACGAGAACTACGCCGATTGCGACTTTTATTTTGAATGGAGTAAGAAATGAGCAATTTATTCGACACGGATATTGAAGGCGCCAAAGCTTTAGTAGAAAAATACAACAAACTGCGTCAAGAGATTGGCAAGGTTATCGTCGGACAAAACGATATCATACACGATACCATCCTTTCCATCTTTTGCCAAGGTCATGTTCTGTTGGTTGGCGTACCTGGCTTGGCCAAGACGCTTTTGGTCAACACCATTGGAAAGGCTTTAGGTTTGAGTTTCAACCGCATACAGTTCACCCCTGACTTGATGCCTTCTGACATCGTAGGTACAGAAATTTTAGACGAATCGCGGCAGTTCAAGTTCATCAAAGGACCTGTTTTTTCCAATATTGTGCTGGCAGACGAGATCAACCGTACGCCCCCAAAAACGCAAGCCGCTTTACTCGAAGCCATGCAGGAAAAAAGAATCACCGTTTCGGGCAAGACCTACAAATTGCAAGAACCGTTTTTTGTGTTGGCAACCCAGAATCCTATTGAGCAGGAAGGCACCTATCCGCTCCCCGAGGCGCAGCTAGACCGTTTCATGTTCAACCTCATGCTCGACTATCCATCCTATGAAGAGGAAATCGACATCGTGAAGAGCACCACTGTCGGCAAAGAAGCCGAAGTCGACGCAGTGCTATCGCCTGAAGAGATCCTGTATTTTCAACAGCTGATATACAGGGTACCTGTGCCTGACAATGTATACGAATATGCTGTAAATCTGGTTGCAAAGACCCGTCCTCACACCGAGAAAGCTCACGAGTGGGCCAATCGATACCTCAGCTGGGGCGCCGGTCCTCGTGCTTCACAGTACCTAATCATCGGAGCTAAGGCCAATGCTATCTTGGCAGGCAAATACTCCCCCGACATTGAAGATGTGCAACGTGTGGCCATTCCCATCCTGCGCCACCGCATCATCCGCAACTATACGGCAGAGGCTGAAGGGGTTTCAATTGAAAATATTATTGACGCATTGAAATAAAGATTGAAGGGCTGCCATTGGCAGCCCTTCAATCTTATTATTCCTCATCCACCAAAAAAACCGCCACCTGGCGAATTCCATTGGCTCCGATCACCAAGGTCTGCTCAATGTCGGAGCAACGGCTTGGCCCCGTGATTATGGTCATCTGGGAGGGTTTGTTTTTGGCATATTTACGTTTCATGGTTTGGAAAGCCGTCCTCATTCCAGGCACAATTTGATCTGTTGTTGCAAAAACCAGCAATACATCGGGTAAGGCGTATGCTTCACGATCATTGGTGAGCTTATCGGAAACCACGATACTACCTGTTTGGGCAACCAAACAATCACATCCGATCAGACTCACGAGTTTCTGTTTAGGCTCACGTTCCGAGGAAGTCGTGAAAGGAATGCCGTGCTGATTCAACAAAGCTTGCATGGCAGGATCGGTACACCATAAGGGTTCCCAACCATTTTCAGGAGCCAGTTGTTTTATGCATTCGGCAAATTCAGCTTCACTCTCCAAATAAATGAAAACGCCGCCATGCTCCTTAAAGTTCTGCACAAAAGTAATGGCTGTGCCGTCTTCTTCATTGATAGGCACCCATGTCTCGGTTCGCTGGTCGATATCCTTAAACATCGCCTCAGGTTTCTCGATTAAGGCATTCCTAACCTTTGCCAAAATCTGTTCCTTAAAGGTGGTATCGGTATTTTCTCCTTTGTTATCCCAAGCCATGGCAATTATGCATTTGATTCCGTTTTTCTTTCTTCAGCTGCTTTCAAGGCAGCATTTTTCAGTTTTTCGTCTTCAGAGTTGTCCCATGGACGTTTGCCGAAGATGCGTTCAAGGTCATCCCCAAAGATAACCTCCTCTTCGATGAGTTTATTGGCCAACTGCGACAAACCGTCGCGATGGTCTGTGAGAATAGCTACAGCTTCTTGATAGGCCTTTTCGACCAGCTTGCTCACTTCGCGGTCGATGGTTTCTGCCGTCTTCTCACTATAGGGTTTCGACAAGCTGTAGTCCTGTTGACCTGACGAGTCGTAGTAACTGATATTACCAATCTCATCATCCAAGCCGTAATAGGTCACCATGGCAAAAGCTTGCTTGGTTACCTTCTCAAGATCGGAGAGGGCGCCCGTTGAAATTTGGCCAAAGACAACTTGTTCAGCAGCTCGGCCGCCCAAGGTAGCAATCATCTCATGATACATCTGCTCCTTAGTAGTAATCTGTCGCTCCTCGGGCAAATACCAAGCAGCACCAAGTGAATTGCCACGAGGCACAATGGTAACCTTGACCAAAGGATGAGCATATTGAAGTAGCCAGCTCGTTGTTGCGTGACCTGCCTCATGGAAAGCGATGACCTTCTTCTCTTCAGGTGAGATGATCTTGTTCTTTTTTTCCAAGCCACCGATGATACGGTCGACAGCATCAAGGAAGTCTTGCTTATCGATTTCATTCTTGCCTTTACGGGCGGCCATCAAGGCCGCTTCGTTACATACATTGGCAATATCGGCGCCAGAGAAACCAGGCGTCTGTTTGGCCAAGAAATCCTTGTCGACGTCAGCTCCCAACTTCAAGCCGCGCATATGGACTTCGAAGATCTCTTTACGTCCCACAATATCGGGCAGCTCCACATAAATCTGGCGATCGAAACGACCTGCACGAAGCAACGCCTTGTCAAGGATATCGGCACGGTTGGTGGCTGCCAACACGATAACACCCGAATTGGTGCCGAAGCCATCCATCTCGGTGAGCAACTGATTCAAGGTGCTTTCACGTTCATCGTTGCCGCCAGTGATGGCGCTCTTGCCACGGGCACGGCCGATGGCATCAATCTCATCGATGAAAATGATGCACGGCGCTTTTTGCTTGGCGTTGTTGAACAAGTCACGAACACGCGAGGCGCCCACGCCCACAAACATCTCTACAAAGTCGGAGCCCGATAGGCTGAAGAAAGGAACATTGGCTTCGCCAGCCACCGATTTGGCCAGCAAAGTCTTACCCGTCCCAGGAGGGCCTACCAAAAGGACGCCTTTCGGAATCTTGCCGCCCAATTTCGTATATTTCTCAGGGTTCTTCAAAAAGTCAACGACCTCCATGATTTCGACTTTGGCTTCTTCCAATCCGGCAACATCCCTAAAGGTCACATTGACATTGCTGCTATTCTTGTCATAGAGTTGTGCACGCGATTTCCCTATACTGAAAATCGAGCCAGCACCACCACCTCCCATATTACGTCCCATGCCACGCATGAGAATGATATAGAACACAAGAAGAAGTGCCAATGGTATCATCCATGCAATGATATCCGACATCCAATTGCTTCGCCTCACGTTTGTGATATACACAGGACTGCTAACTTCCTGCTGGGCGTTCTCCACCATCTCCTCAAAACGTTCCAACGAACCGATTTTGTAGGAATAATTAGGGGTGGAAGTAATGCCTTCGGAATTGGCTTTCGCTTCAGGGAAATAGGCGGACAAGCCTTTTTCGTTCAAATAAATGTCAGCGTCTTCGCGGTTGATAAGTTCTATCTTACCGACCTGCTCGCTTTTAAGCAACTCGATGAGTTTCCCCTGGTCAATCTCTTCATGAGGAGTGGATGCATCCCTGCCAAAAAAGTTCACACCAATCAGCACGGCGAACAGAATGGCATAGATCCACATAAAATTGAACCGTTTTTTACCATTCGGTTTTTGGTTCGTATCCCCAGACTGATTAGGCTGGCTTGGATTCTTGCCAGGTCCCTTGCTATCGTTATTATCCATTATAAATTGATTTCGAATTGATTATTCCTCTGCAGCATTCACGATTCTTTCAGCATCAGCCCATAGTTCCTCAATCTTGTAGAACTCTCGCTTCGACTCCAAGAACACATGAACGACGACATCCACAAAATCGATCAAAATCCATTCAGTATTGTCACGTCCTTCAACATGATAGGGCTTGTTATGTGTTTTTTCGAAAACCAATTCCTCTACCTTGTCGGCGATAGCATCCACTTGCGTTTTGGAAGGAGCGTGGCAGATGACGAAATAATCGGTTACTGCGGTGTCGATCTCACGCAAGTCGAGCGTGACGATTTCCTTACCTTTCACGGCTTCCATGGCCTCAATCGTTGCGGCCACAATCTCTTCAACGTTATCTGTTTGATGTCTTACTCTCATAATTGCATAAAATGGTGTGCAAATTTAATCATTTTTGCGTTATCAAATGGTTTTTGCCAAAAATAAACTCCGTTTCATCCTATTGAATCAAAGATTTGGTTCACTTTATTTCACCGAAACAAAAGTTTTCCCTATTTTTGGGCCATAATAACAAACGCATCATGATGGAAAAAGATTCGTTGTTCTCCCCTATCACAACCTTCATCTTCGACTACGACGGCGTGATGACCGACGGAACCGTCTTCAGCGACCACGACGGTCATCCTTGGCGAGCCACCAATGTCAAAGACGGCTATGCCTTGCAGCTGGCTTCCAAACTCGGCTACCATGTGGCCGTCATTTCGGGTGCCATTTGCCCTTCGATGGAGGTCAGGATGAACAGCCTCGGCGTCACCGACGTGTTCACGGGCATCCCCGACAAGGTGCTGAAGCTCAATGAATACATGCAGGAGAAGGGCTTGAAGCCTGAGGAAATCATCTTCATGGGCGACGACATCCCCGATCTACGTGTGATGCAGTGCGTAGGTCTACCCGCCTGCCCCGCCGATGCCGTGCCTGAAGTCAAGGCCATCAGCAAATTCGTCAGTGAAAGAAACGGCGGCAAAGGTGCTGTGCGCGACCTCATCGAACAGACCCTAAAAGCGCATGGTAAATGGATGACCGCTGAGGCATATGCTTGGTAAAGCCAAGGCCCCTGAGCCTGCGGTCCCTGAGGCCCCTCGAAGGGTCGAAGGGCCGATTCACTGTACCACAATCCTCCGATTCAACTCCACCCCGTCTTCGTCCACACAACGGAGACGATAGGTGCCTTTCTCCACGTCGATAGGCATCTGGTGGTTGAAGCGCGTCTGCCCTAAGAATTGGTCATTAAGCGACCAATATATCGTTTTTTGAGGGTTGCGGTGGGCGATTTCAAAGATGACCTGCTGTCGGTCGCCTCGAATGCCTATAGGGATGGTCACCTTAGCGTCACTTTTGGGATAAACGAATGCCATCACCTCATCGGGATGGGCAGTGCCACACCCAGGATAGAAGGCAGGCAGCGGGCGGAACAAGGGCGAATGCTTTTTGTAGAACCATTCCATTACAGGCGGCAAGACATAATAAACCTCATAGCATTTCTGGTCCACGGGATAACAGTCGGGATGCACCCGATACTGCCGTGTCGAGTCCAGAAACACTTTCTTATGATAAGGGCAAACACCCGTCTTGTTCTCCACATGAGGCACACGTATCTTCTTGGTATGCTCACAATACTCCGATTTGGGGTACCCCGATTCGGTGCAGACCTCAATCTCAAGGCTCTCCATGGTGTTGGATGGATAACGGTAGCTGTCGTTGAGTTTGCCAACCACATCGAAGAGAACCGGTGCTGCCACAGCAGTGCCCGTCAACCCAGGACGGCCCTCGCCATCGGAGTTGCCTACCCATACGCCCACGGCATAACGGTTGGTGAGGCCCACCGCCCACGCGTCCTTGAAGCCATGGCTAGTGCCCGTTTTCCAGGCAACCTGCACCGACGAGGAAAAGCCTCCCCATCCTATCTGGTTTACCGGTCGCGTCAATCCCTTCATCACATAGAAAGTCTCGGCGATGGCCTCGGCAGAGAAAGGTGACTCTTTCGCATCGACTCTGGCGTTATAGCTATCATTGACGTACGAAGCCAACTTCCTTCCCATCTTGGCATAGGCATTCGTGATGTCGTAAAGCGAAGCCTCAGCCCCACCCACGATGAGCGACAGTCCGTAATGCTCCGCATCGAAGACGACACCACGCAATGGCAATTGCTTCAGCAAGGCATGAAAGCGCTGCTGCCCATACTCGCGCAAGAGATGAACGAAAGGTGCATTCAAAGAGTTCTGCAAGGCCTTGTCGGCAGGCACCGCACCCCAGTATTCACCGCTGTAGTTCTTCGGCGTGAAGCCCGAGAGGCTCATAGGGATGTCGGGCAGCACCATCTCGGGCAACAAAGTGCCTTCGTCAAGCATGGCGGCAAAGAGGAAAGGCTTCAGGATGCTTCCCGTAGAGCGTTGTGCCTTCACCATGTCGACCATGGCGGCATCGGTGGCATTCTGGTTGTTACCAACATAGGCAATTACCTCGTCGTTGAGATAGTCAACGACATACACGGCAGCGTTGTCGATGTTATTCATCACGTTGGCTTCATGATGGCGGTCCATGATGTCCATCACTGCACGTTGCAGGTTGTAGTCGAGGCTGGAAGCAAGGTGCTCTCCATGATGCTGTCGGTCCTGGTCGCTGAGGTAATGGTACGCCAACATGGGCATGTCGAAAGGCCGATCGGGAATGTTCTCCATCATGGCCAACTCGCAGTCCTCCTCCGACAATTCGGGTACAGCGAAACGTCTGGGGATAAAGGTTTTGGAATTGGGCAGACGTTGGAGCAAGTCATCACGTTTCCGCTGCAAACGGTCGCGAGAACGGCCAGGATGAATCAACGCAGGTGAATTGGGCAACACGGCAAGCGTTGCAGCCTCGGCCCACGAGAGTTCGTTGGGTGTGGTATGGAAATAACGCCACGCCGCCGCGTCGATGCCGACTACATTACCACCAAAAGGTGCGTTGGCGGCATACATGTTGAGGATGGAGCGCTTTGAATGGTGTAGCTCCAACCGCATGGCCAAGATAACCTCCCAAAGCTTCTCCGCATAGGTACGTGGTGGGTTGTCACGCGACAAACGCACCACCTGCATCGAAAGGGTGCTGCCACCTCTGACCACCTCTCCTGCCTTGATATTGTCGATGAACGACTTCACAAACGAAACTGGGTTGAAGCCTAGATGAAAGAAGAACCAACGGTCTTCGTATTCCAGCAAGCAAGCGACATATTTCGGTGAATAGTCGTTAGTGGCAGGGAAACGCCACTGTCCGTCGTCGGCAATCTTTGCGCCTAGCAGCTCGCCATTCTTCGCCGTCAAGACCGTCGAATAAGGCTTGTCGAACCGTGGCACAGGGATGCACAAAAAGGCAATGAAAAGGCCCGCAACGACAAAGAAGGCGATTCTTAATCTCTTATGTCTTACGGGCCATTTCATTGTTTATAGCAGGATTACTTCACTACACACCCTCTAGCAGGCACGTTGTAGAAGATCTCAGCGTTATACATGTCCTCGCAGCGTACGGCAGGAATCATGTAGTTGCCTTCATAGGTGGCGTTGGCCTTCACAGTGAAGGTCTTTTTCGAACGTGGCATGAGGTCAAAATAGAAGTAGGCGCGGTCGTCGCGAAGGTCGATATGCTTGGCCCCTTCATTGCCCGTCATGTCGCCCATAAGACGGTCGTTGACGAGTTCCCAACCCGAAGGCAGATAGTACGACAAGGCCAGCTCCGTGACTTGATACTCGCTTGGGTTTGTCACCGTCATCTGCACCGTAAGGTCAGTTCCTGCGGTCAGATTGGATAAGTTCACCGGATTGCCGTTCTTGTCAGTATAGCTCACCGTCATCGTGATGAAGTTGCCGCTTTCGTCCATGTCGTATTCCGCCACTGAAGTCTTGGTAAAGACGTTGGCAACCATCTTCTGGTCGGTGTTGTTCTTGATCTCGATGGTGTTGCCGCCCAGTTTAGGAGTAAAACCGAATCCAACGGATGCCATGTTGGTATTCAAGGTACGTTCCTCGCCGTTCACCTTGACAGTGGCCGAGAGGTTGCTGTTGTTGAGCCCCATCTTCTCAGCATACTTGCCAAACACGAAGAGCGAGAAGGCCGTAGTCTGGGTGTCGAGCCAATCGTCGCCGCTCAGCACGCCGCACACCGAGTTGATGTTGTTTTGCACCGTCTGCTTGTCTACATCGCAGAGCATCTGCACATAGGTGTAGAAAGCGAGATCGCGGGTGCGAGAACCGAAGGAGGTGTAGTAGTCGGACATAGAATGATTATCTTCCATGACTGGCAACAGATTCTGTGCGATGCTCGTCTTACCCGTCAAGGCAAAAGCACCAGCGGCCAAGGCCTTGGTAAGGTCATAGTTCATGTCAAGTTCCTTGAAACGGTTCATGGCACCCATTTCTGCCTTACCAGCCAACGCCAACACGAAGAGACGATAGGCTTGGATAGTTTCACCTTGTTTGAAGTCGGGGTTGTTTCTCCATTGTTTGGCACGATTCGACTGATAACCCAACAATCCATCAAGGAAATACTGCGGAACGGCATAGCCTTGCTTACTGGCTTCTACAAGGAAATGCAGGGCATAGATTTCCGTCCATGAGTCGGTGTAGTTACCACCCACCCAGTTGGTCATCGAGTTGTCAGACTTCCGATAGGCTTTCAGGTTATTGATAGCGGCTTCTATATTGTTACGCACCTCTCCCTTATTCTTGTCGTCAAGCTGCACAAAATAGTTCAAATAAAGTTGCGGGAAGGCCTTCGATGTCACCTGTTCAAGGCAGCCGTGTGGATAGTCCATCAGATAGTCGAGGCGGCCAAAGAGATCGACGGGCAGCAACGACGACACTGTGATGTTACCCTGTTGCGTACCATTCATGCCCTTCAATTCGAACGGAATGTTCACGGTCTGTCCAGCTTCAATTTCCTTCATGATTGTGTTTCTCCGCTCAGCATATGGCATACGGATGGGCATCACCGTTGACGACTCAGCAGTATAGCCATCGCCCGTCACCTTCACATTCAGCTCAGCATTGCCGGACATTTGGGGAATGATGCCTTTAAATGCGACAAGGCCTTCTCCGTTGCCGTCAATCTGAACGGTTGTCGGAAGGTTACCCTCAGGTTCCAAATTCTTGTTGTCAAATTTCACCTGCAAGGTCTTGTTTTTCATCGCCGGAGCTTGCACCTGCACCTTGAAGTTCAGCACATCGCCAGGAGCAACCACACGCGGCGCCGAAGCATAAAGGTTGATCGGATCGAAGACCGTCATCTCTTTCTCGGCCGATCCAAAGGCCTTGCCTTTACCCTTGGCAACCACCATGACACGTAAAGCGCCAGAGCATTGCGGCACTTCGAAGCTATGGGTGTTGGCGCCACCTGCTTTCAGCTCAAAGGGACCCCACGTGACAGCATATGCCTTGAAACGCTTGTCCAAAGTGATTTCTTGGTTGAGGATACCGTCACCACCGATGGCATAGACCGAACCAAGTTCACCGCTGAAAGCATCTACGATAGCGTCATAGTTATCCCAAGTACGAACGCTCAGTGCCTGTTTGCTGTTGAAGTAACCGTAAGGATTCGGAGTGGCAAAGTTGGTCAAACCAAGGATGCCTTCGTCGACAACAGCTACAGTATAGGTCATGGCTTGACCGGAGGCTTCGGTGATTTTCACGTCAACCTTTTTCTTGGTGTTGGCTGATTCAGGAATCTGGATTTTCGGTTGCAACTGCAATTTCTTGTTCTCCACTTTCACAGGTATCACGCCATAGAGGCGAATAGGCATGTCGTTGTTGGCGTCATGCGGCTGAATGAGTGACACGTATACATAGACGTTGGGAATCATTTCTTCCGTGGCAGTGATCTCCACCTTGCCTTCCGAGCCTAGGTTGTCAACCCACAAGGTCTGCATCACGCGGTCGTTGGCTTCCACGGTAACAAGGGCTTTGGCTTTGTCATTGGCAGGGAAGGTAACTACTATCTTCTCACCCACCTGATAACTCTCGGCGGTCGATTTCATCGACAGTTGAGCAGGAGCACCCGATGCCGACGAGGAATGGCCATAGCCCCAGTCGAAGTTGATGACTTTAGCAAAAGTATGACCACCTTGTTTGTCGTTGACGACGAGGAGGTAGCAGCCCCATTTGTCGTTTGGAATATTGAAGGTCACCGAAGTGGTGCCGTTGCATGTCAAAGTGCCATTTTGCACAGGCGCCTTGTAGGTACCTGAAGCATAGCGTTGAAGAGAATACTGGTCTTCGCTCGACCACCACCAGTAGGAGTCAAGCCTATACAAGGCGTAATCCAAAGCGACTGACGCCTTGCATACCGATCCGTCTTCGTTGACCACAGCGACGTTAAACTTCCAGTCCTTGTCGGTGTCGTAATAACTACCATATTTCGATGCTGTCTCAGGCAGGTCGACGCCCACATAACGTTCATATGGCGAGAGTTTGGTTTTGAAGGATGCGATGCTGAAGTCGCCGCCTTGTTCGAAGACCTTCACTGTGAAGGTGCCATTCATCATCTGGGAGGCGTAAACATCTTTCAGCGGACCAAAGCCCACATTGGCAACTCCTTCAGCATTAAGGTTACCGCTAAACAATGAAATCTCTTGGGGCTCAAAGCTTTGCATTTCATTGACGAAGGTATAGTGAGCGAAGTCCTTGAAAGTGGTTTCACCACCACGAAGCTTCACGTCAACCTCTGTCTTCAAACCATTGGCTTTCATACCGTTGAGCCATCTCGAAGTCAAGTTAACTTTATCATTACGTGATAAACTCACGACTTCTGGGAGGTCAAATTTGATTTCCAAACGGTTGGGTTTCACCGTCTCCACACGAAGGTTTTTCACGATGGTGCTTGTGCCAACTTTGAAACGTGCTGTCCACACACCTGTCTCATCGGCCACATTGGTCGGGACGAGGAAGCAATAGAGGTCGTTCACAGGCTTGGTGTTCACCTGCTTGGCATAGAGCCGGCCTGTAGCATCTATCACTTCAAGGACTACAGGGTAGTCATCAGGGATGTTCGACTCGAGGTCGTTAAGCATGAGGTTGAGTTGCAGCTCATCGCCAGGGCGCCACACACCGCGGTTGGAATAAGCAAAAGCGGAGACACCTTTTTCGACAGGTTCGCCTGCCACATTAAAGCGGCTATACGAAAGGGCATTGCCGTCGTTTAGCTTGATAACCGACTTGCTACCTTTCTTGTCCGTTGCCACAACAAAGGCGGGGCGGTTGGCACACTGCAGCTGCACATGGCCTTTGCCGTCAGCATTGCCCTTGGCAAGCTCCTGCTTCTGGAAGTTGTATGCCATCACTTGTGCACCCGATGCTGGTGTGGCATCGGAAATACGATAAACATACACGTCCACGATATCGTTGCGACCCATCTTCGCAGTCACTGCAAGATCACTGACGACGATGTTCTTCTTCTCCTCAACATAGTTATAATAATAGTATCCGTTGGGGTCATTCCATTCGCCATCGTAGTTGTATTTCTTGTAGTCGTAGCGTTGTCCGTCCCAATAGGCGGCCTCGCGTGCCTCATCGTCCATCACAGCATTACGCATTTCATCGGTGGCAAAAGTATAGTCGGCAGGGCCGAAATTGAGGCTCAACTGATACATGGCACCGGGCTCCACTTTGATATAGTCGGAAAGCACAATTGGGAAAGTCTTCCATTGATTGGCATAAGGGTTGTCAATGGCCAGTCGCACTTTCTTTTCGAGACGGCCAGCCTTGCGAATGCCATAAGTTTCATTCAGTTCGTTGTCTTGCAAAAACGACAGAATATTATCGTCGAAGACACGGATAATCCTAAGCGTCACCGCATTGAGGCAGATGGCGTCGAAATAAACCGTGGTTTCGTCCACATTGGGGATGATGACACCATCATCGGTCCAACGCACTTTAGGCAGATTATCGGTAAGGTCAAAGTCGAAGGGGAACTCGCTTTGCAATACCATGCCGTTGGCAGCGCGGATACCGCTTCCAGCCGTCATAACCAATTCCGACAACTCATAGTTGTTGAGCGAAGTCTTGTCAAAGTAGAAATCGATCTGGTTACCTTTGATATCAGCCTTGTAACCAAGTGCTTTGTTGAAGGTGACGAAGCCATCCAGGTTTTGATCCTCTTTCAAAGGTTGCGTAAAAAACAAGGAAGCGCGGCTGCCTGCCTTGTCAACGTCGAACATCACGGGCTTGAAGCCGTCTTTGGCATACACCGTCAGTTCACGTTGCATCTTAGCCTTGCAGTCGATAGGCTTACCATCGAGGATAACGGGCACTTGGTAATCGGCATTCTCGCGTTTCAAGCCTTGAACAAGAAAATCAAAGACGTTATTGCCAATGTAGCTCACCTGAACGGGATGCTCTTTACAGAAAGCTTCATCGAACAGCTTGACGGCATCGCTCTGGTCGATAGGCGTAGCGAAAGCCAAACGGATGTTGTAGTCCATCTCTTCGTTGGAAGTGCATATGGGTTGCATAGTGACTAAGCTAAAATTCTGGCGACGTACGCCGAAGCCAAACTCAAGGACCTGGTCGGGGGCAACCTCCACAAAGTCGCCCATCTTGAATCTACCGACGTAGTTCTGGTCCTTGTCGATATTATCGTACTGGAAGCCGACCGTACTCTCATCAATCCACACAGCCTTTCCCTTCAGGGCAGGAGTAAATTCGAAAGCTTTGGCGGGGATGGGCTCTCCGAACTTCACTTTCAGTTCTTCGGGATTGCTGAAACGCACCACAACAGGCTCTCCAGCAGCGATGACACCCGAAGTATAACTGTCCAAAAACGGCAGTAAAGCTTCGTTCAAAGGCTGAATGCGTTCAACGAAGACGTTATTGTCGGTCCTCTTCTTGCCACACGAAGGCAGCAAGGCAAGCAGCAGCAAGCCCATAATCAGGCTGATGCCGCAAACTCTTTTCATTGTCTGTCTAGTATTCATTTTGTTATGGTTTTATGATCAATATTTCGCTTTTAATGTCATTCCAATATAAAACCTATCCACAGGATGTTTTACCCAAAGGTCGTTGTCCATACGTGCAAAAGCAGAAAGGGAATAGCGTTTTGTAAGGCGATAATCCACCGAAAGCACTGTACGCAGGTTGTCGAGGCCACCTTTTTTGGGATCGTTGGTAAGCCAAAACAGTTCCGTGGAAACTGCATACTTGAAGCGGCTGTTCAAAGGCTGGTATGTCACCTTCAAACGGTTACGCCAATACAACTTGGGATTAACACGGTGTTCGCCTGTGCGTTCGTCAAAGAAGGTGCCGATGGCTTTACTGCGTATCTGGAACTTGAAACGGCGATACTCCTCGGCATAAGTCACCTGCAATCCCAAACGACCCCGGTTCTCATAATAACCCAGGTCATTATGGCGACGTATGTAGTCAGTCACCAGGCCGATGTTCATACGGTCGTGCAGACAAGTATAGTCGACTCCTACCGAGTTGAGCCAACGGTCGAATTGTGAGAAGTTATGGTCGAAACGCAACTCATCCTCCATCGACATACCGAACGGGCCTCCCAAGCCCACTTCGGCCTCGCCCGATACGATGCCGCCAAAGTCGGTCAGACGATCACTTTGGGCAAATGCCGTCATCGACAATGACAAAAACGCTATGACAAATAGTTTTTTCACTATACGTCGAAATCCTTCAGTTTGGTAACCGTATCAATGGTATTCACTTCATCATCAATAGGCTTGTAATACACCTTCACAAAAGCCACATCACGCAGGTAGTCGATATGTCCCACTTCCACCTTTGAGATTTCCAAGCCCGTGCGTTCAACAAGGTCCGCCTTGAGGTCTTCTTCCTTACCATGTTTTGTGTTTTCGATACGGTCATAAAGAATGATTTTAGTTGCAGTGTGCTTCAGCAATTTCGTTCCATCCAAAAGCCAAACGACAAGCACTACTAGCAAGTTGACCAGCAAAAGCTCTGAATAGCTTGTAGACAGAGCCATTCCATTGACAATGCTTAAGCCCATCACCACAAAGAGATACGTCATTTCACGAATTTTAATAGTTTCCGTTCGATAACGTATCATGCCGAAAATGGCAAAAAGGCCCAAAGCATATGCAATGTTCATTTTCATGTTCTCCATCAGCGAGATGATGAGGAAGATGACCACAGCAAACATAAGGAAAGTGAAATAATAGTCCTTACGGTTGGCCTTCTTGTAGTAAAAGCAATGGATAATGACCCAGCAAACGAGGAAATTGAACACAAAGCGGATCAAAGTCGTCCAAAGGCTTTGGGCGTCAAAGAGCGGCACGCCGAGAAAATCCATCGTTGAAGCGCCACCGCCGAACTCGCGTGCAATATCAGGATCAAAGTCCTGCATGTTGATTTGTAAAAGATTCATATTGTATCGTTTTTAATTTCTCAATTCTTCTCAACTTTTTCTTAAACCGGTTCTGCTTCACCTCGGGACGAGTCAGGCAGGTCCCGATGCAGTATTTGCTGACCTTAAACGGCCTGATTCTCAATTCAAAAAGCACATCTTTTAGCACCGAGTGGGCACGACCGTCTTGCTTGAGTTCCATCACAACAAGTGGTGCCATCGAGGCGGTGTTTCCGCTGCGCAGGTTCTCAAAACGCAAGTTGCAGTCGATGGTGAGTCGCTCGGTCTTTTCATAATTCACCAAGGTGATACGATCGAAAGCAGTAACAAGATGCGGGCTCAAGGAACTCACTTCATATGGCTGCTTCTCCGCCAGGAAGGCAGCTGCCTCGGGGTTGTCGATGATATTTGGGATGGGTTCGACTTCGATACGTTTCTTCTTGGTGCGACCTTTGTTGTTCTTGTGTTTCACCTCGCAAAAGGTCAAATGGGAATCGACATAAGTACGCACCCGCACCTTGTCACGAACCAGATGACGGTCATGGTGGATAAGGTACATCGTCAGCTCTGGCGTGTCGTAATACACCGTGTTGTAAGGCGAGAAACGATTGCCTTCCACCTCCTGGACATAGTAACTGTCGTGGATGCCCAACAAAATAGCGCGAAGCTGACCCTCCGTCACGACATATTTGGTGTCGATACGGTTCATCAGCTTCACGGCGCTCATCTCATCGAGCGTGATGGGCTTCATGCCTTGTACTATGTCGATGATTTCATCCATCAACTTTATTTAGGCACATATTCGAAAGTCTTCACCGACTCCAGTTTACCATTAGGATAGTAGTTCTTTTGGCATTTCTTGGAGCCGTCTTCATTGTACTCGAACTTGCGGATGCGCACCACCTTGTCGCGGTCGTTGTATTCGATTTCACGCACTACCTTAGCTGTAATATCGCTATTAGCTGGATATTCGCTAACCACACGCCACTTCTGGCCATAACTGGCGTATTCAATCTCTTCAATCTTGCGACCATACTTGTCATAAGTTGTCACACGATCGAGGAAAGCACGCTTGTCGCCTGCCGCCGTATTCCACTCCTTCAGCACCATACCCTTGCGGTTCTCACGCTTCTGGATGGTGCTCTCCGACACCGACTGTGCCATAGCGCCAAAGCCAATGGCAAAGAAGGCCAATAACAGGATTGTCTTTTTCATATGCATCATTTTATACATTTATTATCACTTCAAATTGTTCTTCAAGCTCATATATCTGTCCACTCTCTTCCACATTGACTGTTTGGAAAATCAAATCAGGGACTTCGTTGTAATCTTGGGTAACCGTGAACACCTCATATTCGCCCGGTTGTAACTTCTGGAAAGCGAAATAGCCATCGGGACCCACACGGGTGTCGTCAAAAGGAATGTCTTCGCCCACCCGGCGAATGTATACGCGATGCTCATAAGCCCAGCCTTCTCCACGGTAGCTACCATTATGGAAATACGAGGCATGAACTCTTCCTTTCACAATGGAAGTACCATATGCCTTTCCGTCATGGATATAGATAGTGGGCACCTGGGCAACAGAACCACGTTCAAGCGTTACCACTTCACTCACTGCCTCTTTCTCGCCTGACGGCAAAACAGAATAGGCGAACACTGTGTATTGGCCGGGCAACAGATATTCAAACTGATATAAGCCATCAGCATTGGTCTCCACATCATCACCAAAATAGGCTTCGTCTCCGTATATGATAAAGACATCGGTCTTGGCAGCCACCATGGTGTCGGGAGTAAGTGTATAATCGTCGTCGGGATGATGGACAAGCTTCACAACCCCTTGGATGGTGCCAGTACCGCCTTCGCCAGGGCCTTTGTTGCAAGAAAACATAAGGAAGGCCAATGCAAGCAAAGCCATCAAAAATCTTGTCATTCTATTCATTTTATTGAAATTTTAGGGGTACAAAATTAAAACTTCCTTTCGTAATACAAGGTTTCCCGTTCAATTATCGTACCAACCAACATAAAAAAAACGAAAATTGTCAAATATTGGCACAAACCTTTTTCAGCACATCCACAAAGGTCAGTACGTCCTTTTCAGGAATGCCCTCAAGTGCCTTATTCATTGTATCGATGGCAAGTTGCTTGGTAGAGTCCTTGAGTGCCATGCCTTCAGGGGTGACCACAATGTTGTTGACACGACGGTCTTCCTTGGCCACAGAGCGAGTGACAAGGCCTTTTTTCTCAAGGTTGTCGATAAACTGGGTGACTGAATTCTTGTCTTTTTGGATAATGAAAGCTATGGCTTGTTGCGTAAGCGTGCCTTCGTTCCAAAGCGCATCCATGACAAGGTATTGTTCGGCCGTAAGATTGACGCCATTCTTCTTGAACACTTCAGCAAGGTATTTTTTAAGTCTGCAATTCAGGATGTTGACGTAGACGCCTGCTTGTTTAACGAGTATCATATTATCCTAATTTGGGGATTATATTCTTTTATGGTAATGCAAAGATAGGGATAATACTTGAAATAAGCAAAAAAAAGAGCGACATGGCTGCCGCTCTTTTGCTCTATTGAGAAAAAACCTTATTCGATTCTCATGTTCGGCACTTCCGTACCATCATAATAACCCTTAGCAAGTTTTTCTTTCACTTCGGTGAACGCATTCAACGTATAGTTGACGTCATCCATCGTATGGGCTGCTGTCGGGATGATACGGAAAATGATCATGCCTTTGGGAATGACAGGATAGGTGATGACCGAACAGAAGATACGATAGTTCTCACGAAGGTCCATGGCAATGTTGGTGGCTTGCACCACGTCACCTTGCACGTGCACGGGCGTCACGCAAGCTTCAGCAGGCCCGATATCGAAGCCTAAGTCACGGAAGCCTTTCTGCAAGGCGCGGGTCACCTTCCACAATTGGGCACGAAGGGCATCACCTTCGGCACTGCGGATGATTTCCAAACGCTTTTCGCAGCCTTCCACAATGGCCAACGGCAAGCTCTTGGCATACATCTGCGAACGCATGTTGTAGCGCAGATACTCAATCACATACTTCGGGCCAGCTACAAAGCCGCCGATAATGGCCATCGCCTTGGCATAGGCACCAATGTATATGTCGATGTCGTCCATCACACCGAAATGTTCAGAAGTACCACGCCCGTTGGGACCCATTACGCCGAAGCCATGGGCATCGTCGATAAGGATGCGAAAACTATATTTCTTCTTCAAGGCCACGATGCCGGCGAGGTCACCCAAAGCGCCCGTCATGCCATAAACGCCCTCGGTGATGACGAGAATGCCACCACCCGTCTTGGCCACCACTTCAGTAGCGACCTTAAGTTTCTTCTCAAGGTCTGCCATGTCATTGTGGCGGTACTTGTACTTGTTGCCAATATGCAGACGGATACCGTCAAGCAGACAAGCATGTGCTTCGTTGTCATAAACAATGACATCGTGCATTGTGGTCAGCGTGTCGATGGTCGAAACAATACCTTGATAGCCAAAGTTGAAAAGGTAAGCGGCTTCTTTCTTTTCAAAGTCAGCCAACTCATGCTCGAAATGCTCGTGCATGCGTGTATGGCCAGTCATCATACGGGCACCCATGGGAGCTGCAAGACCGTATTTGGCAGCGGCTTCAGCATCCACGCGACGAATCTCGGGGTGGTTGGCTAGACCAAGATAGTTATTCAAACTCCAGCAGAGCACTTCCCTGCCATTGAAAATCATACGCGGCCCCAGCTCTCCCTCCAAACGGGGAAATGCGAAATAACCGTCAGCGCGTTCACGATATTGCCCAATCGGGCCACCGGAATCCTTTGATATTCTTTCAAATATATCCATATTTAGTTTAGAGTTGATAGTTTAGAGTTTAGAGTGAAGGTAGATTCACGCGTCTGCCCTCACTACATTGATGCCACAAAATTAGTAAATATATTGATTATCCCAACATCACGGAATTATTTTTATCTTTGCACCAAATTAACGATCACAGTATGTTTGACCTAAAAAACAAAACCGCCCTTGTCACAGGCGGTGGCACGGGCATCGGGCAAAGCATTGCACTCCACCTCGCACAGGAAGGCTGTCATCTCGTGCTTACAGGGCTCGGAATCGACGACCTCAATAAGACAAAAGAACTCTGCGAGCAATTGGGGGTCAAGGCCTATGCCACCGAAACCCAGCTGGACGATTATGCCTCTATCGACCGGCTCTACGACTATGTCATGGAACAAGGCCTGAGCATCGATCTTTTCGTGCTCAATGCAGGCATCTCCCAGCGCGAAAAAGCTTTGGACACCGACATCAGTGTCGATGAGAAAATACTGAAAATCGACTTTTTGAGTGGCGTTTATCTCGTGAAGAAATTCAAGGAGATGATCAAAGCCAAGGAACACGTACAATTCAGCGTGACCACTTCACTGTCGGGTTTGTTCGGCTTCCCCTTGCGTTCAGCTTATTGTGCCGCCAAGCATGCCTTATTCGGTTTCTACGAATCCTTGGAACTGGAATACGACAACATTGGCGTCACCTTCCTCATCCCTGGACGCATCAACACACAGATCAGCAAGAGCGCGCTGCATGGCGACGGCACAGCCCATGCCAAAATGGATGCAGGACAAGCCAATGGTCTTGATGTAGACAAGTGTGGAGCCATTGCCGTGCGTGCCATCAAACGCCAGAAGCACCGTAAACTCATCGGAAAATCGGAACTGCTCATGGCATACATCCATAAGTATTGCTTACCTTTGTACTATAAACTATCCAAAAAAATATCAGCAACATAATGAAAGAGAAAGTCATCTGCGGCATACAGCAAGTGGGCATCGGAGTCAACGACTTCGTGGAAGCCTGGAAATGGTATTATGACAACTTCGGTTTCGAAATCAAAATTGTCGATGACGAGGGCGTGGCGGAGCGTATGCTCCCCTACACGGGCGGCAAGCCCCAGCCCCGTCGCTCGGGCATCGCGGTCAACATCCGTGGCGGCGGTGGCTTCGAGATATGGCAACCCAAGGGGCGCGAACTCAACTATCTGAAAGAACCTGTGCGCTTGGGCGACCTTGGCATTCTCATCGCCAAAGTCAAAACCCCCGACATCGAAGTGGCCTACAACACCTTTATTAATAAAGAGCTCGACGTCATCAGCCCTGTCATGACCTCACCTGCTGGACAAAAGGAGTTCTTCATGAAAGACCCCTATGGCAACCTCTTCCAAATTGAGCAAGACGACTACGTCTTCATCAATGAGGAGAAGACCACGGGGGGTGCCAACGGCGCTGTCATCGGCGTGAGCAACATCGAACGTTCTCTCCCCTTCTACACGCAACTACTGGAATACGACAAGGTAGTCTTCGACCAGACCGGTGTCTTCGACGACCTAAAATGTCTCCCAGGCGGCGAAGGTCAAGTGCGCCGAGTCATCCTCGAGCGTTCCAAACCTATCGAGGGCCCGTTGAGCCGTATCATGGGCACATCCCATCTTGAGCTCATTCAAAGCGTTGACGGCCCAGGCAAAAAGCTATATGAAGGACGTTATTGGGGTGACCCAGGATTCATCCACCTCTGCTTCGACGTGCGCAACATGAGCGCCGTCCAAGAAGAAGCCGAGCTTATGGGGCATCCTTTCGTTTGTGACAGCGGCATTGACTTCGACATGGGTGACGCTAACGGACACTTCACCTACGTGGAGGACCCCGACGGCACTCTCATCGAGTTTGTCGAGACCTTCAAGATTCCGATTGTCAAAAAACTAGGGCTTTACCTTAATCTTGCCAACAAAGACGACCATAAGCCATTGGGAATCCTAAAACTACTACGTTTCGCCAAGGTCAAGAGAGACAGCATTAAATAAAAAAACAGCCGGCTTGAAAAAGTCGGCTGTTTTCATTTTGCAGGTTGATTTACCTTACTTGACGCCCAATTTAGCTTTCACATCTTTGGTAATATCAGTAGCGGCATCACCAACATAGACAGCAGCACCCGTAGCCAAGTCGAGGATGTAGGTGTAACCCTTTTCCTTACCCACGGCATTGATGGCATTCTGTATCTTGTCGAGAATGGGAGCCAGCAACTCACCGCGCTTGGCTTCAAACTCTTGTTCGGCATTGGCCTGGAACTGTTGGATTCTGTTTTGAATGTCAACGATTTCCTTTTCCTTCGACTGCTTCACAAGATTCGACATGGTAGCCACATTGGCTTCGTAGTCCTGCATCTTATTTTGGTATTCAGTAGCCATTGTCTGAAGTTGTGATTGGAGTTCGCCATAGTACTTCTCCAACGATTTCTCAGCCTTAGCCTTTTCAGGCATAGCATTCAGAATCTCTGCCGTATTGACATGAGCGATTTTAACTTGAGCACTGGCCACGCCACCCATCAAGAAGAGGGCGATACCTAAAAACAAAACCTTGAATAATTTGTTCATCTTATTGAATTTTAATGATTTAACTCCTATTTTCCTAATATTCAAGCGGCAAAGTTAACAATTTTTTCGCTTCCCTCTTGATAGAATAGATTATTTTCTACCGCTTGAACCTTTCTTACGGTCTTCACGGCGCACGGTCTGCATGACATTGCCAAGTTGATCGAGCACGTCATCGCTGATGTCATTCTTGTCGTTGGCATAGAGCACCGAGGTGCCTGAAGCCAGGTCGAGGACGAAAGCATAGTTCTTTGACTGGGCGATTTCTTTCATGGCAGTATAAATCTTTTCCTGAATAGGCTGCACCAACTCCGTACGTTTTTGGAAGAGTTGGCCTTCACTGCCGAAATACTGCATCTGAAGATTCTTGGCTTCCTGCTCTTTGGCCACAATGGCTTGCTCACGGGCTGTCTTTTGGTCTTCCGACAGGAGCAGTTTTTCCTTCTGATACTTGGAATACATCTCTTCCACTTTGTCATAAAGGGCTTTCACTTCTTTCTGCCATTTGTTTGACAAAGTCTCGAGCTCGGCTTGTGCATCGCCATATTCCGGAATATTGCTCATAATGTATTCGGAATCGACATAAACGATTTTTTGTCCACCGCCAATCTGGGCGTTAGCGGTCATGATGCCACCGCAGATCAAGGCAGCGGTCAAAACTAAAGTTTTCAGTGTTTTCATTGTTTTATGGTGTTTCTAATTGCTTTCTTGTTTGCTATATCAATAATCGTTCCAAAATAAGAACAGCGCTTCGACTGGGCTCAGCGGCTCCAGGCTCAGGGACCTCCATGGTTAGTCGATGGAGCCACCGATGGAGAAGTGGAACTGGCTTCCGTTGTTGCCCGTGGTTCCATACACATCATCGAAGCCATAGCCCCAGTCAAGACCAAGAAGGCCAAACATCGGCAAGTAGATGCGGACGCCCAAGCCAGCCGAGCGCTTCACATCGAATGGGTTGAAGTCTTTGAAGCCCAGCCAACAGTTGCCCGCCTCCAAGAATGTCAAGGCATAAATGGTTGCTTGAGGATTCAACGAAAGCGGATAACGAAGCTCCATGGTATATTTGGTAAATATATCGCCACCACCCATATTTGAGTTGATGTAATAGCCTGGCGTGAGTGACTCATTCTTGTAACCACGCATACCGATCAACTCACGGCTATCCATTGACACATTCGACAAGCCATCGCCGCCCAAATAGAATCGGTGGAAAGGCGTAGCACCAATCTGGCTGTTGTAATGGCCCAAATAGCCGAAACGAACTCTTGTCATCAAGACCAGCTTATCATACAATTCGGAGTACCATACAGCCTTGAAAGTCCACTTGTGCATTTCGATCCATTTGTATTTCTCATTATCCGACAAACCTGTATAGTTTTTGTTGGTAAAGAGAGAATAGGGAGGCGTAATCTCAAGTCCGAGTTGGAATTCGGAGCCGTTACGAGGATAAAGCGGCTGGCTGACCGAGTTGCGGCTCAGCACGAAATTATAGCTAATCAAATTGAACTTGCCGTTACCATCGCCAATCTCGAAGTAGGCAGGTTTATATTTGTTCAAGTTGTAACGCATGAGGTTGACACCTTGGTAGACGGAAAAATAGTCATCAGGCCAAGTCAGCCGTCGGCCCAGGCCAATCGTAAAGCCAGTCATCTGGAACCAACCAAAATTGGGGTTCTTTTCTTTCTTTCCATCAACGATGATTTTTCTGTCCTGACCATTGCTATAGAAGGACTGATATAATGAAACGCTCAACGAATTGGGCTTGCGTCCTCCAAGCCAAGGCTCGGTAAACGAGATGCCATAGTTGATGAAACGGCTGCCATAGGTCGTCACATTGATGCCCAACTTTTGGCCGTCACCCACTGGAATCGGTTTCCAAGCCGATTTGTTGAACAGATTTCTCATGGAGAAATTGGAAAACTGCAGACCAGCCTGAAGGATGAGCATCTGATAGCCGTAACCTGCCGAGAACCTGACTTGGTCGGCAGCGGCTTCTTCAACAGAGTATTCGATATCGACCGTATTGTCGACATAATTGGCCTTCACGTCCGGATTGATCGACTCCTGATTGAAAAAGCCCAAAGTGGCAAGTTCACGGATAGTACGCGTCACATCGCTACGGCTGAACAGTTGCCCAGGACGGGTGTAAATCTCACGCAATACGACATGGTCAAACGTCTTCGTGTTTCCTTTCAGCGTAACGTTGCTGATACGGGCCTGTTTGCCCTCGTGAAGTCGAATCTCAAGATCGATGGAGTCGTTCTCAACACAAACTTCAACAGGATCAACACGGAAGAAGAGGTAGCCATCGTCCATATACAATGAGCTGATGTCGAGCGAAGTCTCACTATAAGTCAAGTTTTTCGTCAACAGCTCCTTATTGTACACATCTCCTTTCTTGATGCCAAGAACTGAGTTCAAAGTCTCTGCAGTGTATTTCGTGTTGCCCGTCCATGAGATATCGCGGTAATAATACTTATCGCCCTCATCGATAACGAGATCAATGCCCACGTTTCTGTCGTCAATCTTATAAACGGAATCGCGAACGATGATGGCGTCACGATAGCCTTTGGCATTGTACTTCTCTATGATTTTCTGCTCATCATCCTTAAAATTACTTTCCAAGTAACGGGAAGCTTTGAAGATACGGGGACGATAATTGTCATAGAAGTATTCTTCAACGCCTGTGATAGCTTTCAACGGTTTCAGGGTAACCACATTGGCGACGGTGTTCACCACCAGTGGACCAAGAGGCGTCAATGGGTCGAAGTGGCCGCGTTGTTTGGTTTCCTTCATGGCAGCCAAGATCTGGCCTTCGGACATGTTTTCGTTGCCAAAAACGTTGATTTTGCCGATTCTCACCTTCGGGCCCTTGTCGATATTGATACGCATGTCAATATAGCTCTCACGAGCCGTATCGGCAGTCTGTTCAATATCGATATTTACGTTAAGGTAGCCTTTATCATAATAATAATCTTCAATGATGCGACGGGTTTTTGTCAACAAATGGTCGGTCGCGATATCGCCTCTCGAAAGGTTGATCTTGTTACGGATTTCGTCAGCTTCGCTTTTCTTGATTCCTTTAAAAGAGAACTTTGAAACACGGGGACGCTCCTTGATGACGATTTGTAGAAACACCTTGTTGCCCACAAAATCGGTAGCGTTGATGGCCACATCCTCAAACATGCCTTGGTCCCAAATCTTCTTGACGGCAGTCGAAAAGTCATCACCCGGCACTTTCACCTTGTCGCCCACCCTCAGGCCAGCAATCATGCTCAGCATGGACCCGTCGACGAACTTGGCGCCCTCAACAACGATACCGCCAATCTCATATTCCTGAGGATTCATGTAATTGATATCCGACAAATCATCATCAAGCTGAATTTGGGCGAACGACGCCTGCGCAAAAGACAGGGTCGCCAACAACATTAAAAATGGTAGATATTTTCGCATCATTATTTGATATTCTTCACTTAGGTTACTTTATTATTTGTTCACTTGTCTTGCCAAACCGGCGTTCCCTATGCTGATAATTCAGGATTGCCTCATATAGGTCGGCCTTCCTGAAATCGGGCCAATACTTTTTGGTGAAATACAACTCGGAATAGGCCAATTCCCACAGCAGGAAATTGCTGATACGTTCTTCTCCACTGGTACGAATCAACAACTCCGGATCGGGCATACCGGCCGTTGACAAATAGGATGAAATGGTGGCATCCGTGATGGATTCAGGGAGAAGCTCTCCTTGGACGGCATCTTCAGCCATATGGCGCGCGGCCTGCTTCAAGTCCCAACGGCCAGAATAGCTCAATGCCAAGGTCAAGGTTAGGCGTGTGTTATGGCTGGTGCCATCGATGGCCTGCATCAACTGCTCATAGTTGGCCTTGGGCAAGCTCTTCAAATCGCCAATGGCGTTAAGTCGGATGTTGTTCTTGTTAAGCGTAGCTGTCTCTGACTTGATGGTTTGGGCCAACAAAGTCATCAGACCGCTCACCTCGGCCACGGGACGGTTCCAGTTCTCGGTGGAGAAAGCATACAAAGTCAAATACGACACCCCGAGTTCGGCGCAGGCTTCAGACACTTCGCGCACCGACTGAATGGCGCTCTGATGGCCAAAGAGCCGTTGTTTGCCGCGCTCCTTTGCCCAGCGTCCATTGCCGTCCATGATGATGGCAATATGCTGGGGAAGTCTAGTGAGGTCGATTTGTTGCTTTAACTCTTCCATCCGTTCTTTTTTAGAATTTGCTCAGATTACACCCTCTTCCATCAGGCAGGTTGAACTTCCATGTCAACGAGAAATTAATCATCCCAAACCAATCATTGAAGGCGGAATTGCCACGCTGCTGACCCAATGTATACTTGCCAGAAGGGTCGGTCAAGTCATATTCTGTGTCTTCTATTTCCACCTTGGCGTGCTGTTCGGGATAGACCGTCGCCACATCGTCAAGATAGTCAGTAAAGGTCTTATGCATTCGCCATTCAACCGTAGCTGCCATATGACGCGACAATGAGAACTTCACACCCATGCCGAATGGTATCGAAATCCCTGTAGCAAGCAAAATGTCCTTGTCTTTACCGAACTTGAATGGAGCTTTCTCCCTACCAATCAACTTATCGAAGAAAGAAGCGGAGTCGCTCAATGCTTTTGTGTCCTCTGTGTAATGATACAACAAGTTCAGTAAAGAATCTCCAACAGAGGTATAGGGAGTGTATTGGAATAGCGAAACACCTGCAAAAATATATGGCGACACATTCCGTTTCGGATTGCCGGTAAAATATTCCACGAAATTAAACTCAGCCATCAAGCTGAAATCGTTGATGTTGGCCATAAAATTCAAGCCGCGTTCAGGGCGCCATTTAATCTTTTCGTCTGACGCTTTCACTGTAGCATGGGTATACTCAAACCGGAACGACCAACGGCTGTCCTGATTGTAACGGATCACACCTCCATATTGCCAATCCGACATGGCGAATGGCTTCACAGGGTTCAAGTCGCCCATATAATAGCTGATTCCCCCATGAGGGCCCACTTCTATCGTTTTGGGGTCATCAAACTGTGCATAAACTTGGCCTAAAACAGCCAAGCAACTCAGTATCAGCAGCAAACGAATTATTCTATTCATAGTTCAAGCCTGCAAAGTTAGGAAAATTTTCAATGAAAACGATAGAAATCAGTTTCTATTGTCTTTTCCCCACATCAATTTGTTGCGAATGGTACCAAAAAAGTCCTCGCCGCGCATCCTGACCAGGTTGAGGCAGAAACTTGCCTTACGCACCTCCAACTGCACAGAAGTGTCTAAGGTACAGCTTCTTGAGTCCATGCTGAAGACAAATCTCTTCTCTCGGCCTTCCACCTGAATGCGGATGGTGCTGTCGTCGGGGATGACCACGGGACGTACCGTCAGGTTATGCGTCGCTATGGGTGTAATAACAAAGTTCTTCGCATTGGGAGCAATGATAGGTCCGCCAGCACTCAACGAATAAGCCGTTGAACCCGTCGGAGTAGCCAGCAAAATGCCGTCGCCCCAATAGGTATTGAGATACACATCGTCAACAAACACCTTGATAGCCAATAAGCTATGTTCAGGATTACGGATGACGTTCAATTCGTTGAGAGCGTATTTCACATCGTCGAAGACCTTTTCTGGCGAGACCAGTTCCAAGAGCGTGCGCTGCTCGACGGTGTAATCGCCTGTAAGCACACTATTGACCGCCATGGCTATCTCATTTTTGGATATGCTGGAAAGAAAACCCAAACGCCCCATATTTATGCCCAATACAGGCAACCCCGAATCAAGGACGAAAGGCACCGTGTCGAGAATAGTGCCGTCGCCTCCGATAGAGAACAACATATCGGCTTTCAGATCTTCATGTGAGCGGAAAACGTTGTAATGTACACCTTCAGGCACGAAAGCCTTGAGCATGTCAGCAAAAGCCTTGAACACCAAAATTTCAACTTGATTGTCAGCCAATTCCTTGAACAATTGCTGAATAAATTCCCCATTCTCCGGGGCTATTGTCTTTCCAAATAGGGCGATGGTTTTCATATTCGTTCGTTTTTCTCAGACGCATGCGACGCGTCCCTACAATCCTTCTTCTTTTACCGAATCATGGCTTTCTCCAGTCATCATACGAATGTAATTTATATAACGCCAATCAGCGATGTCGCCACGTTCTACGGCTTCCTTCACGGCGCAACCAGGCTCATGGGTATGGGTGCAGTTGGCGAAACGGCATTCGCTCATCAGATTGCGCATCTCGGGGAAACGCTGGGCCAAGGTCTCTTTTTCAAGGTCGTACAACACAAACTCCTTGATGCCGGGAGTGTCAACAATCCATGCACCGAAGTCGAGATGATGCATCTCGGCAAAAGTGGTGGTGTGCTTGCCTTTTTCGTGCACATCGGAGATGGCTCCGATGCGAACGTCCAACGAGGGGTCGAGGGCATTCACGAGGGCCGACTTCCCCACACCTGAATGGCCCGAGAACAGGCATATCTTATCTTGCATCAAGGCCTTCAGTTGGTCGATTTGGAAGCCCGTCTTGGCCGAAACGCCGAAAGAAGTATAGCCCAGGCTTTGGTAGTATTCCATCAACACACACATCTCCCCTATCTGTTCATCGGTGTAGAGGTCACACTTATTGAAAACCAAGGCTGCGGGGATATGATAGGCTTCGGCGGTCACCAAAAAACGGTCGATGAAGCCCGTGGAAGTGCGCGGCTGTGCGATGGTGGCCACCACAATAGCCAAATCGACGTTGGCAGCAATGATATGGGAAGCCTTACTCAGGTTGACCGACTGTCGGACAATCACATTGTCACGCGGTTCAATCTTCTTGATTACGCCCGTATCCTTGCCAGGTTCCTGCTCAAACTCCACGTTGTCACCAACAGCCACGGGGTTGGTCGAGCGGATGCCGTCGAGGCGAATCTTGCCGCGAAGACGACATTCCCACTGCCGTCCCTTTTCGTCAAGGACGACATACCAACTGCCCGTTGATTTGATGACCTTGCCTAGCATTTCTGATACCTCTTTCCCGGCAATGCCATCAGCACGCCGTCAAATTCCAAATTCAATAGTAAAGCAGCTATCTTCGTGGTAGGCAGTTCCGTCCTCACGATGATGTCGTCAAGACTGATGACGGCATTCGCACCGAAGCAGTCCATGACCAGCTTCTCTTCGGCCGTGAACTCGCGGAACAAAGCCGTCTGTTTCTCGGTCTTCGACCCTGAATCCCATCGCATGATGTAGCGCAGGTTAAGCACGCTTTCCATGAGGTGAGCACGGTTGGTGCGGATGAGGTAGTTACAGCCTTGGCTGTAGATATCCATCACGCGGCCAGGATAGGCAAACACGTCGCGGCTATAGGAATTGGCCAAATCTGCCGTAATCAACGATCCGCCTTTCATCGCCGACTCGATGACCACCACGGCATCGGCCATGCCTGCGATGATGCGGTTGCGGCGCGGGAAGTTCTCGCGGTCGGGCAAGGTGCCGCTCATACACTCTGTCAGGATGCCGCCGCCCTGCTCCACCATGTCAGCAGCCAGTTTCTTGTTGGGTGCAGGATAGACCTGCTGCATGCCGCTGCCCATCACACCAACCGTGGGGATGCCCTGCTTCACCGAGGCTTTATGGGCACAGGTGTCGACACCATAGGCCAATCCACTTACAATCAGCACGTTGTCATCCTTTAAATCCTCCACTAGCCGGTTACAGTTCTCCTTACCATATTCCGTGATGTTACGTGTGCCAACGATGGCCACAACGCGGTTGGCATTGAGGTTGGCCTTGCCTTTGTAATACAGCATCATCGGAGCATCGTCGCACTGCAAAAGACGACGCGGATAGTCCGAATCAAGGAAAAACAAGGGCTGGATACCGTTTTTCTCAACGAATTCAATCTCCTCCTCTGCCCTTTTCAGGTATTCCTTGGGCTTGCAGATGGCGTCGATGGAGGCCTCACGCATGCCCGTGATCTTCTCCAGCGACTTGCGCGTCTCCTTGAAGATGGCCTCGGCGCTACCGCAATACTGAACGAATTTCTTCCCGCTGATATCACCGATACCAGGGAGGAGGGTTAGGGCGATTTGATATTGCAGGGGAGACATTCAGTTTAGAGTTTAGAGTTTAGAGAATGATCAATCCAGTTTCAGGACGGCAAGGAACGCCGACTGCGGCACTTCGACGTTGCCGATTTGACGCATGCGTTTCTTACCTGCCTTCTGTTTCTCGAGCAGTTTGCGCTTACGCGACACGTCGCCGCCGTAACACTTCGCCGTCACGTCCTTACGCACCTGGCGCACCGTCTCGCGGGCGATGATCTTAGCACCGATGGCCGCTTGTATGGCGATGTCGAACTGGTGACGGGGTATCAACTCCTTCAGCTTCTCGCACATACGGCGACCGAAATCGTATGCATGGCCGCGGTGAATCAAGGTGGACAAAGCGTCGACGGACTCGCCGTTGAGCATGATGTCGAGTTTCACCAAGTCGGCATCTTGATAGCCAGCGATATGATAGTCGAAAGAGGCATAGCCTTTCGAGATAGACTTCAATTTGTCATAGAAGTCAAAAACGATTTCACTCAACGGCATCTGGAAGGTCAGCTCCACGCGGTCGGTGGAGAGATAGACCTGGTTTTTCAGCACGCCACGGCGGTCGATGCAAAGCGTCATGATAGGTCCCGTGAACTCATTCTTCGAGATGATTTGTGCAAGGATGTAAGGCTCCTCGATATGGTCAATCTTCGTCACCTCGGGCAAACCGCTGGGGTTATGCACCTCAATCATTTCGCCGTCAGTCTTATAGCACTTGAACGAGACGTTAGGCACCGTGGTGATAACGTCCATGTCGAACTCACGATCGAGGCGTTCCTGTACGATTTCCATGTGCAAGAGGCCCAGGAAGCCGCAACGAAAACCGAAGCCCAGAGCGGCCGAAGACTCAGGCTCCCAAACCAGTGAAGCGTCGTTGAGTTGCAGCTTCTCCAATGAAGCGCGCAGCTCCTCGTAGTCGTCAGCGTCAACGGGATAGATACCAGCAAACAGCATGGGTTTCACATTCTCAAAGCCTGCCACAGGCTCGGCGCAAGGACGGTCTACATGCGTGATGGTGTCACCCACCTTGACTTCTTTAGAGGTCTTGATGCCAGAGATGATGTAACCCACATCGCCCGCAGAGAGTTCTTTTTTAGGCACTTGCTTCAACTGGAGCACACCGATCTCATCGGCATTGTATTCCTTGCCCGTGGCGAAGAACTTCACCAAGTCGTTGGTATGCATCGTGCCGTTCATGATACGGAAATAGGCGATGATGCCGCGGAACGAGTTGAATACCGAGTCGAAGATGAGGGCTTGTAACGGAGCTTCAGGGTCGCCTTTGGGGCATGGGATGCGGTCGACGATGGCGTCGAGCACGGCAGGCACGCCTTCGCCTGTTCGAGCGCTGACTTTCAGGATTTCGCTGGGATCACAGCCCAGAAGGTCCACCATCTGGTCCTCCACAATATCGACCATGGCACTGTCCATGTCGATTTTGTTCATCACTGGGATGATCTCGAGGTCGTGCTCAAGAGCGGAATAGAGGTTGGCAATCGTCTGAGCCTGAATACCTTGTGTGGCATCCACCACCAACAGAGCACCTTCGCAAGCCGCAATGCTACGCGACACCTCGTAGGAGAAGTCGACATGGCCGGGAGTATCGATGAGGTTCAAGGTATAAGTATCCCCTTTGTAGGGGTATTTCATCTGGATGGCGTGGCTCTTGATGGTGATGCCGCGTTCGCGTTCAAGGTCCATGTCGTCAAGGACCTGGTCGACAAGTTCTTTGTCGTTAAGCGTGTGGGTCAGTTCCAAAAGGCGGTCGGCCAAGGTCGATTTGCCGTGGTCGATATGAGCTATGATGCAAAAATTTCGTATGTTCTTCATTATGGGCGCAAAAATACAAAAAAAATCCTCGTTCCATGACGTAATACAAAAGGATAATGCATATTTTTGCGGTTTGAAAAAGAAGATTGCCTATGGAGCCCATTTTACCCGACACCTATTCCAAAGAAGAGAAAGAAGAGATAGAGCGACGACACCAGCGCCTTCTTGACGCTTGGCAGACGCGCAAAGAAGCCCAAGACCTGGAGATGGTCAACAAGGCGTTTTATTTTGCCGTGGAAGCCCACAAGGACCAGCGTCGACGTTCAGGCGAACCCTATATCTACCATCCCATCGAAGTAGCCACCATTGCCGCCAGCGATATCGGATTGGGTCGCACATCCATCATCTGCGCCCTATTGCATGATGTGGTGGAAGACACCAAATACACCTTGGAAGACATCCGAGAAATGTTTGGCGAGAAGGTTTCACGTGTGGTAGATGGACTCACCAAGTTCGCCAACCTTGAAGGTGCCGAGAGCGCACAGGCCGAGAACTTCAAGAAAGTCATCTCCTCGTTGTCGTACGACATCCGCGTGGTGCTCATCAAACTCAGCGATCGCCTTCACAACATGCGCACCTTGGACTCGATGCCCAAGCACAAGCAACTGAAGATCGCCTCCGAGACCACTTATATCTATGCTCCACTCGCCTATCGTCTCGGCCTCCATGCCATCGAGATCGAATTGGAAGACCTAGCCTTCAAATACACCAACCCTACCATTTACAACAACATCCGCAAACGCATGGACGATGTGCGTGCCATGCGCATGGGTGAATTGCGCGACTTTGTCGCTCCCATCGAAGCCGCTTTGGAGAAAAACGGCATCAAGGCCAGAGCAGAGATAAAAGAACGTTCCGTCAATTCCGTTTGGAAGCGCATGATGGACAAAGAGTTGGCCTTCGAAGACCTTTACGGTTCCTTCATTGTACGTCTTATCACCGATTGTCCAAGGGAAGACGAACGTATGGAATGCTGGAAGATCTACGCCGTGCTGACCAACTGCTACCGCCCTTACACCAAGAAACTGAAGGACTGGATCTCGTTTCCGAAAGCCAACGGTTATGAGAGTCTGCACGCCGTGGTAATGGGTCAGACCGGCAACTGGGTGGAGGTGCAAATCCGCAGCCAACGCATGGAGGAAATCGCCGAAAAAGGTTTTGCTGCCTATTGGAAGTACAAAACTGACGACGACAAGACCGAAAGCGGGTTCGATGAATGGTTGAAGAAAGCACAAGACCTCATCAGCGGCGAATCGGATAATGCCATAGAGTTTGTCGACAATTTCAAACTCGACCTCTTCTCCGACGAAATCTACGTCTTCACTCCTCAAGGCAAGATGATCACGCTACCCAAAGGCTCCACCGTGCTCGACTTCGCCTACAACATTCACAGTGAGATTGGTGACCATAGCATAGCTGCCAATGTCAACAACCAATTGGCCCAACTCGACCGCAAACTCGTCAAGGGCGACCAAGTGGAAATCATCACTTCTGACTCGCAACACCCTCAAGAAAAATGGTTCGAGTTTCTCGCCACAGCCACAGCCAAATCGCGACTCAAAAGCGGCATCAAAGAATACCGCCGCAGCTTCCGCGAAGAGGGCGAGCAGAAATTCGAAGCCATCATGAAGAAACTCGACATGGAGCCATCAAAAGTCAACCGAAACGCTGTGATGACAGCCGAAAACCTCACCAGCTCCATCGACTTCTATTATAACGTTGCTACCGGAAAAATCGACGAACGTCTCATCCGCAGTGTGTTAAAGCCTCAATCCAATGGTAGCTTCGTGCGCTACATCACCTTCGGACTGCTGGGCAACAGCAGCAAAGAAAAGGACGAGACACCTTCCATCACCACCTCTGGTGAGTTCGACTTCAACGTTTCGACCTGCTGTAACCCGATCCCTGGCGATGACGTCATCGCCTTCAGCTTCCCTGGCGAGCCATTGCAAATACATAGAAGCAATTGCCCCAAGGCCATCCAGCTCTCGTCGCGTTTCGGCAATAACATCGTAAAAGCCAAATGGCAACCCAAGAGCGAAATCGCCTTCCTTGCTGAGCTGAAAATCACCGCTTTGGATACCAAGGGACTGCTCAATCGCATGACCAACCTTCTCTCCAACGAGATGCAACTCAACCTGCACTCGCTCCATATGGAAGCCAAACAAGATGTGGTGGAAGCTGCCATCTCTATCTATGTGCACAACACCAAAGAACTTGACGACCTGATTGCCAAACTGAACCAGTTGAAAGAAATCCAAAAAGTAGTAAGAAAAAACAGCAACTGAGACAAAATAATATAGATTATTTAGAATCAGTCTGAGAAATATTCTTACCTTTGCAGCAACTACTCACTTCGAAAATGAAAAACTCGTTTGACAACACCTATTTGGCCGTCAAGAAAATCTTTATTGACTATTTACAACGACGAAAGTTGCGCAAAACTCCTGAACGGTTTGCCATCCTGAAGGAAATATACTCCATCAACGGGCATTTCGACATCGACTCGTTGTACAATCAGATGAAAGATAACAAGTACCGCGTCAGTAGGGCTACGTTATATAATACCATCGACCTGCTTTTGGACTGCGGGCTAGTCATCAAGCACCAGTTTGGACACAACTGCGCGCAATACGAACGCTCCTACAAGTTCCGCCAGCACGACCATTTCATCGACTTGGAGACGGAAAACGTCATGGAGTTTTGTGACCCGCGTTTGCTTGAAATCCAACGGTCGATTGAGGAACAATTAGGTGTTGAGATCACGCATCATTCTTTGATATTTTACGGACATAAGAAAAGTTGAGAGTTTAGTGTTTAGAGTTTAGAGTCAGTGGTTAGTTGAGAGTTGCGAGTTAGGAGACGCTTTGCGTCATTGACTACGTCGAATGCAGAGCATTTGCGAGGAACGAAGCAATCCAGCATTTTGAATCTTTGAATATTTGAATTTTAAATCTTGAATTTCAAAATATGAACAAATTAGACATACTACTCGGTTTACAATGGGGTGATGAAGGCAAAGGCAAGGTGGTCGATGCCCTAACCCCAAACTATGACATCGTTTGCCGTTTCCAAGGTGGCCCCAATGCCGGTCATACCATTGAGTTTGAAGGCAAGAAATTCGTGTTACACAACATTCCTTCAGGCGTGCTCACCCCAGGTTGCATCAACCTCATTGGCAACGGCGTCATCATAGAGCCACATATATTAAAAGGTGAAATTGAAGGCTTGCGTGAAGCCGGCTTCGACTTGCGAAAGACCTTGATGATCGCCAACCGCGCCCATCTCATCCTCCCCACTCACCGCGCTATGGACGCCGCCAACGAAAAGGCATTGGGTAAGATGAAAGTCGGCACCACGCTGAAAGGCATTGGCCCGACCTATACCGACAAGACCGCCCGCAGAGGCCTCCGCATCGGCGACATCAATGCTGCCGACTTCCGCGAGAAATACGAGAACCTGAAGAAGGCCCACCTGCAGCAAATCGCCGGCCTCGGCTTCGAGATGCAAGGCTTCCAACTCGACGGCCTCGACTTCGCCGAGTATGAGAAGCTGTGGTTCGAAGGCATCGAATACCTGAAACAATATCAGTTCGTCGATGGCGAGTATTTCATCAACGATGCTCTTGACAACGGCAAGAAGGTCCTGGCCGAAGGTGCCCAAGGCTCCATGCTCGACGTGGACTTCGGCAGCTATCCTTTCGTGACTTCTTCGAATGTCATCGCCGCTGGTGTCTGCTCTGGTTTGGGCGTTGCCCCGAGCCGTGTCGGCAAGGTGTACGGTATCTTCAAGGCCTATTGCACCCGCGTGGGCACCGGCCCCTTCCCCACCGAGCTGTTCGACGAAACGGGCGAGATGCTCCGCCAAAACGGTCATGAATTTGGCGCCACCACGGGCCGTCCGCGCCGTTGCGGCTGGCTCGACCTGCCCGCACTGAAATATGCCGTCATGCTCAGCGGCGTCACCGACCTGATGATGATGAAGAGCGATGTGATGGACGACTTCGCCACCCTGAAAGTCGCCACGGCCTATCGCTACAACGGACAAGAGACCAAGCACCTGCCTTTCGCTGCCTGCACCGAGACCATGGAACCCGTTTACACGGAGATCCCTGGTTGGCAACAGAAGATAGAAGGCAAGATTCCGCAGAAGCTGGAAGATTACATCAAATTCATTGAGAATTACGTCGGCGTGCCGATCAAATTCGTATCGTACGGTCCAGACAGAACACAAAACATTTTGAGATGATCATTTTAGAAAAACCATACGTTTCCGCCCCTTTGGTGGCGTATTTGGAAGAGAAACATATTCCCGTTTTACATAACGACATGGCCGAGGTGCTAAAACAGCAAGGCCACAGCCTCAACCTTTTGGACGACAAGGCTTTCGTTGAGAAATACGAGCAAAGCCATCAGTTGTATGCCGTCTCTGAGAATGCCTTGGTGTGGCTCTATGCCCAACTGCCCGAGTCGGAGCTGGTCAAAAAAGTCAAGATCCTGAAGGACAAGGCCGCTTTCCGTCGCATCTGCCAGCAGATCTATCCCGACTTCTACTACAAAGAGGTGGAGATGAAGGCCTTGCGCAGCCTCGACCCGGACGAGTTACCATTGCCTTTGGTGCTGAAACCGGCTGTCGGCTTCCTCAGCGTGGGTGTGTATATCGTCCGCAACAAGGCCGAATGGCAAGCTGCTTTGGACGACATCGACCACAACTTCGCCAAGCAGTGTGCCGTATTCCCCGAGACCGTGGTTCGCAGCGAGATGTTCGTGCTGGAACAGTTCATCGAAGGCGAGGAATATGCCGTGGATGCCTATTATGATGCCGAGGGCAAGCCCAACATCATCAACATCTTCCACCATATCTTCAAGAACGAGACTGACGTGAGCGACCGCCTCTACTGCATGAGCAAACAGATCTTCGAGGCCAACTATCCCGCCTTCAACCAGTTCTGCATCGACCTAAACGGCGTGCTCGGACTGAAGAACTTCCCGATGCATGTGGAGTTCCGCGTCGACAAGCACACGGGTCGCGCCATCCCGATTGAAGTCAACCCATTGCGTTTTGCAGGCATGTGCCTCAACGACCTGACGCGTCACACCTGTCATCTGCTGCCCGTGCAGGCCTACTTCGAAGGCACGCATCCTGACTATGCCACCATGTGGAACGGCATTGAGAACGATGTGTTCAGCTTCATCGTCTTGGACAAGCCATACGACACCAACCGTGCCCTCGACTTCGAGCGCATCAAGCGGCACTTCCATGGTGTGCTGGAGACCCGCGACATCATGAACCCCGCCATGAGCATCTGGGGCTTCCTGTTCACGCAGACCACACCCGAACACAAAGAGGAACTGAAAGAGATTCTGTTCTCTTCGTTGGAAGAGTTTATGGTATGATAATGAAACAAATAGTTGGCGAAAAGGTGGTAGGTTTACCACCTTTTTTGCATTAATTACTACCTTTGCAAAAAATAATCCACCTATGAAAAACATCATCCTCACCTTTGCCATCCTTTCAGCAGTGGTCTTCTCGGCCTGCTCGTCGGAAAAGGAAACGACCTTCAACGAAAAACAAGCCTTGGAATTCCTTTACCAATACATGCCGCTCGGAGACAGCGTAGACTACACCGAGGACTATTACCGCGAGTGCGTGCACTATGCCTTCCTCGCCAAACAAGAAATGCCATGGGGCAAAAGCATTCCCGAGCGCGAGTTCAAGCATTTTGTGGTACCCGTACGCGTCAACAACGAGAACCTCGACCGCTTCCGCGCCACCTATTATGAGGAACTGAAAGCACGCGTAAAAGACCTCTCTTTATACGATGCCGTCCTCGAAGTGAATCATTGGTGCCACGAGCATGTCAACTACAAAGGCAGCGACAGCCGCACCAGTGCCCCAATGGCGACCATCAAGACCTCGTGGGGACGCTGCGGCGAGGAGTCGACGCTACTGGTAACCGCCTTGCGCACTGTGGGTATCCCTGCACGACAGGTCTACACCCCTCGCTGGGCCCACTGCGATGACAACCATGCCTGGGTGGAGGCCTGGGTGGATGGGAATTGGCATTTCCTTGGCGCCTGTGAGCCTGAACCCGTGCTTGACTTGGGTTGGTTCAACGAGCCCGCCTCACGCACCTTGTTATTACATACGCGCGTGTTTGGCGACTACGACGGTCCCGAGGAGGTTATCAGCCGCAGCGCCAACTACACGGAAATCAACGTGGTGGACAACTACGGAAAGACCGCCAAGACCACCTTCACCGTCGTAGACGAGAATGGTCAGCCGCAAGCCAACCTGCCCGTGGAGTTCAAGATCTACAACTACGCCGAGTTCTGCACCGTGGTTACAAAGACCACCGACGAGAATGGTCAGACCTGGCTCACCTCTGGTTTGGGCTGCATGATGGCCTATGCCGCCAAGGACGGCAAGTTCGGCTTCCAAGTGTTCAAGTCGGGCGAACAAGAGAATGTCACCATCACCCTCAACCACGAGGCAGGCACCGAAGAAGTCTTCGAATTCGACATGGTGCCGCCCGCCCCGACCAGTGTCTTGCCCGAGGTGACGGCCGAGATGCGTGCCGAGAACGACCGCCGCATAACCTTTGAAGACTCGCTGCGCAACGCCTACATTACAAACTGCAAAAAAGCCCAAATGGGAGTGATCATGAACACGGGCAACAAAAAGCTCTGCAGCATTCTTGAAAAGACCTGGGGCAACTGGCAGACCATCTCCGACTTTGTGAAATACGCCCAAGACAAAAACCAAGAAATCAAGGCCGTGGAGCTGCTCAGCAACATCTCCGACAAGGACTTGCGCGATGTCAGCCTCGAAGTGCTGAAAGACCATTTTGACAACACGCCTGGTCTCGAGCAATCCATCATCTCCATGCCGCCTGAACTCTATGCACAATACATCCTCAGCCCGCGCGTGAGCAACGAAATGCTCGTGCCTTACCGCAAGACCCTCTCCGAGTTCTTCCCTGAAGCGGAACGTCAGCAATACCACGACAATCCCGCCCTTTTGGTGGATTGGGTGAAAAACAACATCAAAGCCGACGACGGCTTGGCTTTACAGCGCATCCCGATTTCGCCCCTAGGCGTATTGAAAGCCCGCAAGGCCGACCGCCACTCGCGCGACATCTTCTTCGTCAGTATGGCTCGTAGCTTGGGCATCGCGGCACAAATCAACCCCGTGAATGGCAATGTGCAATACTTCGGCAAGGAATGGACCAATGTGGACTTCGAAGCCGCTGAACCCACCAATGTTGCTGTGGGATATCTGGACATCCAATACTACCCCATCGCCTCCGTGGCTGACCCGAAATACTACACGCATTTCAGCATCAAGAAATTCGACGGACAGAGTTTCCGCCTCTTGGCCTACGACGCCAAAGACCCTGGCATCGACGATGGCATGATGCTCTCCTCTTTCGAGCATCCCACGCCTTTGGACGAGGGCTATTACATCCTCACGGCAGGCACCCGCTTGGACGACGGCACCGCCCTGACCCACAGCCAATTCTTCAGCATCAAGGCAGGTGAAACCACGCAGGTGAATCTCGTGTTGCGTCAGCCAAACGACGAGCTCCAAGTCGTCGGCAGTTTCTATGCCGACAGCAAGTTCACCGACCCGGAGACGGGTGAAGTGGGCAATGCCAAGCAACTCATCCAAGACGCTTATTTCATCCTCGGCCTCTTGGACCAGGGCAGCGAGCCCACCACCCATGCCATGCAGGACATCGCCGCCTTCCGCAAGGACTTTGAGGCCAGCAACCTGCCGATGATATTCGTCTTCAGTAGCAAAGAGGAATACGATAAGTTCAAGCTAAAGAACTTCAGCGAACTGCCCGAAGGCATCGTCTACGGCATCGACGACGGCATCATCCGCGACGAGATTGCCGACGGACTCCACCTCAACACCGAGAGCCGCCCCATCTTCCTCATCGCCAACGCCAACAGCGAGGTGGTGTTTATGAAACAGGGGTACACCATCGGTTTGGGCGAGCAGTTGCTGAAGGTGATGGCAAAGTTGTAATAAAAAAACGAGCCAGAAAAGATGACTCTTTTCCAGTTCGGATTTCTTTTGAAAACGTTTAATTTACATCTTGCACCAATCGGACAGTCTGGCCATTGAACCGATTATCATATCCGTTTGGCGGATCTAGGTGACTATTACTAAAACTCACTGGATATGCCATCACATCATATATACATGATGATGTCCAATACTGTCCCCATTCCACTCTGTCTGACACCACGGTTCCTCTCCGAGTTCCGGCAGCAGATAGGAAAACAACACCCGCTGGTTGCAACACATTATTCCAATCGTTCAACGTAATGAAATTAGTGTTATATAAAGCTATTGCACTGTTGGTTTCTGAAAAGCCATACATGGATTCGTCCCAATTGTCAGGTAATAGTACAAGACCAGCGACACCATTCAAATACGCTTTTGCATAACGAATGCCTGACTCTGTATTACGTTGGATTAGCAGGTAAGTCCATTCATCATTGGAAAGGTTACGCCACATGTTCTCCTGGTTGCCTCCGTTTGAAATGGCATTAAATCCCCAATCAGCCCGACCAGTTTGTTCATACAGATTGCTTGTTGAAGAACCGTAGGCATAATAATCACTATAATTCTCACTAATACTCCAAGGTTGATAGCAAATAGCACCGTGATTATACCCACTTGTTCCCCAGCCGAACATGTCAATCCATCCACTATAAGTTGACGAGACAAAAGCATTATTGCATTTAACGCCACCTTCATAAACAGACCCCCGTGTTTCATCGCCAACAAAATCCCACTGATTCTCTGCAAAACGCCAAGTATTCGTGGAAGCCTGATATTGCAAATTCCCTTTCGAGAAATACACCTGGTCGCTATTTTCATTGATGGTAAACAAACCATCTATTGCTCCTTCAGGAGCATTACCTGGTGTTGGCGGTGTCGGTGGTTCAGGTGTGCCATACGCTTGCGTGTGGAAAGTTTTTTGGACAGTGTTGAATGCATCACCGCTATTGGGGAACAGCTCATAATAATACCAATACAGCGTGTCGCTCAACAGGTCGTTGAGGGTCAGTTCAAAGAAGATTTCCTTCTTTGTCATTTCGACGGCGGCAAATTGTTGGGCGTTGCCGTTGGCATCAGCAGGGCAGTAATGGAATACCACGCGGCTGAGTTCCACATGGTCTGTTCGAGTGTATTCTACATGGACATCCTTCACGCCCACCGTTATGATTTCGTCATTGCCATCCCCAATTTCTGGATGGACTTCCTTGCTCTTGGTGCAGGAAACCATAGCTACCAAGGCACATGTTATTATGATTGATAATCTTTTCATAGTTATTGTTTTTTAATTGCATCTTTGACGAGACGAACGCATCGACCGTTGAAACGACATTGTGGCCAAATCCCTGTTCCCACATAGCTATAATCAAACATAACTCGACTTGCGTTATTATCATCTATAACAGTAGAAGACCAATAATCTCCATTGCATTCCCAATAACCATAAGAACCCCCTTCAATACGCATACCTGTTTTTGGAAGAAACAAGGCTCCATGTGTTTCCATATCGTTCCAAGATAAAGAACTAATTATATTGCTAGTAAAACTGGCGCTACCATTATTGGGGTTATTCACCGTGTAGTATGAGTTAGCCCAGGCATCGGGTAGGATGATAATGCCATACAAATCATTCACCTGTGCTTTCACAAATCGAATGCCAGAAGAAGTGTTTCGATTGTTTAGAATGTACTCCCATTCCTGTTTTGTCAATGTACGCCATAATCCGTTTTGATTTCCTCCATTCGAAATAGCATTATAGCCCCAATCTGCCTTTTCTACTAAATTGTTTGAAGGAGAGCCAAATGCATAATAATTACTATTATCACTTGAAGTTGACCAAGGTTGATAGCAAACAGCGCCATGATTATATCCGCTGGTCCCCCAGCCAAACAAATCTATCCATCCAGAATAATAGGGGCTAATTAGTTCATTATTACATTTTTCTCCGTTCTCATATACGTTGCCGGCAACATCTCCTCCTACAAAGTCCCATTGGTGTTCCGCAAACCTCCAAGTGTTCGTTGAAGCCTGATATTGCAAATTCCCTTTCGAGAAATACACCTGGTCACCGTTCTCGTTGATGGTGAACAAGCCATCAATAGCTCCTTCGGGAACGCCACTCGGTGGCGTTGGTGGCGTTGGAGGTTCATTTCCACCGCCATTACCTGTCTCCGTCTTGAAGGTCTTCAAAACTGTCCGCATGGAGTTGAAGCCATTGAAAAACTCATAATAATAACTATAAGTAGTATTCTCCCTCAATCCAGCCAACTTCACATAGAGTGTATTCTGCACTACGCGCATCTCGACGGAGTTCATATTGGTCTCGCTTTCGCCATAGCAAAAATAGGCTTTCTTCAAGGCGGCGATATATTCGTAGTCGCACTGGATATTGGCAGTGGTCGTACCCACCGTCACCAAGTCGCGCTCCACATCCACATATTTCAGGTTCACTTCCGGAGTCTTCTTGCAGGATGCCAAGGCCACCACAAGAAGCAATATCATTAAGCTTATCTTTTTCATTTCATTCGGTTTTTAACGGTTTTCAAAACTATAGCCCAAGCCAATTCTGCCTTCGAAGATCTTGAAGTTGGTCGTCACGGCATCCAACGAGAGGACAAAGCCTCCAAAGCGGAACATCATGCCCGCCGACACATCCACACCCACGGCGGAATAGCCACCGTTGCGCACCCAGCGGTCGTCCAAGGTCTTCCACGACAGCGAGCGGTTGCCAAAGCCTGCGCCCGCCTTGATGTACATCATGTCGTTTAGGCGCATCACGCCGCCACCCATGACGGAAAGGACGGTCTTGGCGTATTCGTCTTTGTAGAAAGGCAAATCCTCACCCACAAAGCCTTCGGCATCACTGACAGCCGCTGGCGCAAGACCTGCGAAATTGAAGCCACTCATTGCCGAGACAAACCAGCCGAACTTCTTCACTTGTCCAACGGTGAAGCCTACAGAAGGGTTCTCGGTATTGGTATAAGCGCCATTTAAGGTAACAAAAGTGATTTTCGAAATGCGATTCACCTGAGGCAGTTGCGCTTGTGGTGGCTCTTGGGTGATGAACTTGAACCTGATTTCAGGATAGTCGCCATAGCCCAAGTTATTAAAGGCCTGCCACCGAATGGTGCGGTTCTTACCTTGTGGCACTACACGGTTCACGTAGCCAGTCACCTTCATCGTATCGGTGTAGGTTTGTCCATCATCAATGGAAATGAAAAGGCGTACTTCGGAACGGGCATTCAAGTCGTAAGTAATGGTGACCATCTTGTCGTTCTGCACGGCACGGATATTCGTCACATGGTCTTGCGCCACGGCAATTTGTGAGCCTAAAAGAAGGCTTAGCAATACTAACAAGGTGTGCTTCTTCATGACTTTACGGTTTTTGCAGGTTCAACATCAGCAAAGGCACCGCGAATGGTCATTTCCACCGAAACGCGACGGTAGCCTCCACCTTTTTCCTTGTTCTCAACGGCATACTCTTGGAAGGTGTTCTCCGTATGCTTTAGCGGCTCCACTTGGGTCTTCAGAAAGTCCTCAACGCCTTGGGTGCGCAAGAAAGCCAGTTGGCCATTGGTGGTGATGCCGCTCTTTTGCGTCACAGTCATGTTGTAGGGCGCGCCGTTCAAGGCGATGGGCTTGTCGGTAAAGTCACCATATTCGCCATTATAAGCAATCTTCGAACGGATAGGCGTGCCATCGGTGGCGCCCGTAATCTTCACATCGACCTTTGTGCCTTCCTTGAGGTATTCTGCAAGATCTTTCTCCAACTTGTTCTTCAGGAAGTTGCACATCAGCATACAAGCATTAGAGTTTTGGATGGTGTACTTGCCAAGGGCATAGTCGTCGGCGGCATCGGCAACCACCAATGTCTCGTATGCTACAGAAATGATGAGGTTGTCGTCCTGAACATCCGTAAGGACCTCAATCTTCACATTATCGGAAACTTTCTGCCCTTCAGCCAAATTGGCTTTCATTGCAGCCAGTTCTTCCTGCCAGTTGCGTTGGCGCTCCTCGTTGTCCTTTTGGATTTGTTCCTTGGTCTGTTCCTTTTTCAGGTATCGGTAATGAAAACGTTCCGATACCGTCTCGACTTCCTGCCCAAAACATAGTGCGGACAGGGAAATGAGAATCGTAATCAGTAGAGATTTCTTCATATTGGGTTGGTTTGATAGATTTTAAAGTTACAAAGATACTGTTTTTTTGAATGTGTCATTAAAGAAAAAGAAAAAGCCCCGACAATCCAATGATTGCCGAGGCTTTATAAAAAAGTAAACTATTGCTTATAGTTTCCTCGCGACTTCCTTCTCGGTGTAACCCTCGATGATGTCGCCGACCTTGATGTCGTTGAAGTTCTCGATGTTCAAGCCGCAGTCCATACCGGCACTGACTTCCTTGACGTCGTCCTTGTAACGCTTCAAGGACCCGAGCACGCCCGTGTAGATCACGATGCCATCGCGGATGACACGGACCTTGGTGTTGCGGGTGACCTTGCCGTCCAAGACCATACAGCCGGCGATGGTGCCGACCTTGCTGATCTTGAAGGTCTCGCGGATCTCGAGGTTGCAAGTGACCACCTCTTCGATCTCGGGAGCCAACATGCCTTCGATAGCAGCCTTGATCTCTTCGATGGCGGTGTAGATGATGGAGTAGAGACGGATGTCGATCTTCTCGTTCTCAGCCATCTTACGCGCTTGTGCGGTAGGACGCACGTTGAAGCCCACGATGACGGCGTTGGAGGCCGAAGCCAGCATGACGTCCGACTCGCTGATGGCACCCACCGACTTGTGGATGACGTTGACCTGCACCTCCTCGGTGGAGAGCTTCAACAAGCTGTCGGCCAGAGCCTCCACGGAGCCGTCCACATCGGCTTTGACGATGATGTTGAGTTCCTTGAAGTCGCCGATGGCGATACGACGGCCGATTTCGTCCAAGGTGATGTGCGGGCTGGTGCGACGCGTCTGCTCGCGCTGCAGCTGCTCACGACGGTTGGCGATGGCTTTCACCTCACGCTCATCGGTCATCACGTTGAAGGCGTCACCCGGCATGGGAGCGCCGTTCAAACCGAGCAACAACACCGGTGTCGAAGGACCGGCCTCCTTGACGGGACGGTTGTGGTCGTCGAACATGGCCTTCACCTTACCGTAGGTAGTGCCAGCAAGCACCATGTCACCAATCTTCAAGGTGCCGTTCTGCACCAGGATCTTGGCCACATAGCCACGGCCCTTGTCCAAAGCGGACTCGATGACTGTGCCCTTGGCGAGACGGTTGGGGTTGGCCTTCAGGTCGAGGAGCTCGGCTTCGAGAAGCACCTTTTCGAGCAGTGCGTCGACGTTAAGACCGATCTTAGCGGCGATTTCCTGGTCTTGGTACTTACCGCCCCAGCTCTCGACGAGGATGTTCATATTGGCAAGTTGCTCACGAATCTTGTCGGGATTGGCGGTAGGCTTATCGATCTTATTCAGAGCGAAGACGATAGGCACGCCAGCAGCTTGAGCGTGATTGATGGCCTCGACGGTCTGCGGCATCACGCTGTCATCGGTAGCGATGACGATGATGGCGACGTCGGTGATCTTGGCACCACGGGCACGCATAGCCGTGAAGGCTTCGTGACCAGGCGTATCCAAGAAGGTGATCTTCTTGCCACTCTCTGTGGTCACCTCATAGGCACCGATGTGCTGGGTGATACCACCTGCCTCACCGGCCACCACGTTGGTGTTACGGATGTAGTCCAAGAGCTTGGTCTTACCATGGTCGACGTGACCCATGACGGTGACGACGGGAGCGCGAGGCACGAGATCCTCTTCCTTATCGACCTCATCAGTCTCTGCTATGGCTTCTTGCACGTCGGCGCTGACGAAGTCGACTTGGAAGCCAAATTCCTCGGCCACCACGGTCAGGGCTTCAGCATCGAGACGCTGGTTGATGGACACAGGCATACCGAGGCTCATGCAGGTGCCGATGACCTTTACCACAGGCACGTTCATCATCGTCGCCAACTCGTTGGCCGTGAC
>CACZER010000002.1:0-86318 GCA_902780195.1 uncultured Bacteroidia bacterium | reverse complement strand
GCCGAAGCCTTCTCGGGCTTCACTCCCACCGAGGGCGACAAGATCGTCTCGCAAGACCAAGGCTTCGTTATCTTCAACGGAACAACCTGGGATGGCGACCTCTCAACGCTGATCCCAGGACGCGGATATGTTTACATTTCAGCTGCCTCCAATTCGAAACAGATGAATCTAGGCAGTAACGAATGACGATAGCTTTTGCTTCATCCATAGGAGGGGAACCAATTGGTTCCCCTCCTATTTTTTTTATAAAACGAATAGGCATCATTGGCTAATTAGAATAATAATCCTATTTTTGTCAAAGAATTCTATTTACTGATGATGAGAACAAAGATTTACCTCGTAGCACTACTGCTCGTGCTCGGCTTGGGTGCCATGGCTAACCCCGTTGGCAAAGAACGCGCACGCCAAGTAGCCACCACCTTCCTGAACAACAACGGTGCCCGATCATCGGAACTGAGCAACGTGTCGGCAGCGGCTGGATTTGACAACGTGTATGTGTTCACTACGGAGAACAGCTTCGTGCTGGTGGCCGCTGACGACCGCGTGCAACCCATTCTCGGCTACTCGCTGAATGGCAAGTTCGACACCGAAAACATACCCGATAACATGCGCGCCTGGGTTGAAGAATATAGTGATGCTATTCATTATGCTATCGACCACCAAACGAGGGCCTCGGATGAAGTGACGCGACAATGGGCAGACCTTGAAATGGGAGTGAATGCCACCCGCACCGAAGTTGTGGTGGAACCTCTAATCGAAACCCAATGGGACCAACGATCACCATACAATAATCTATGCCCATCAGGCACAGTGACTGGCTGTGTGGCCACAGCGATGGCACAAGTGATGAAATATTGGAACTACCCTTCACACGGCATTGGCACGCATAAATACACTTGGAGTGGCCAGACTCTCAGCGCAGACTTTGGCGCCACTGACTATGACTGGTCCAACATGACCAACACATACGGCAGCTCCAGCACCACAGCCCAAAGACAAGCCGTTGCCATTTTGATGTATCATTGCGGCGTGTCTGTTAACATGAATTATGGTCCCAGCAGTGGCGCTTCAACAGCCAAGGTAGCTAATGCATTGAAGGCTTATTTCAACTATTCACCCACTTTGGAGCACCGTTATCGGTCTTCTTATTCCCAAGAGGAATGGATCAACATGCTGAAGGAAGACCTGAACTTGCATCATCCCATCCAGTATCATGGAACAGGCAGTGGCGGCGGACATTCATTCGTATGCGACGGTTACAACTCTGACAACTACTTCCATTTTAATTGGGGCTGGAGCGGCAATTGCGACGCCTATTACACTATCAACAACCTCAATCCTGGTCCGGGAGGTACTGGTTCAGGAGCCTATGGCATTTATAACAACGGTCAAGGTGCCATTTTCGGTATCCAACCTTCAACGTGTGCTGCCACTCCCCCAACCCTTCTCAGCTATACGCAAGACGGTAGACAAGTCTCCTTCTACTGGGAAGCGGCACAAGGTGCGGTGAGCTACAACCTCTACCATGACAATTGCCTTGTGGGCAATACTACTGAGACCACTTATACCTGCACTGCACCTTATGGTATCCATTCCTATTATGTGCGCAGTGTTGACTCCGACAATATGCTTTCGCTTTGCTCCAACACCAACACCATCACCGTTGAATATGGAATGCCTGTTGTCACTGACCTTGAAGCCACGGCGGAGGATAATGATGTCAACCTTGCCTGGACTGCACCTGACTGGTGCTATCCCACAACCGCATCGGCGACAATGACGTATGGGAACGATAACATTAATTATATTTGGGGTGTTCAATATTATGCCCATCGATATCTAGCCACAGATTTGATTCCTTATGTCAACCAAAACTTATACAAGATTGGTATCTATGTCTTGTATCCTGGCACTTATACAGTATATGTATACAACAGATCCCTTAATGACAATCCCGACCCCAATTCTTTGGGAGCCACGGCTGAGTTAACCTATGCCGGAACAGAAGTATGGCAAGAGATTGACTTACCCCGACCCGTGATGGTTGATGGGGAGAATGACTTATGGATTGTCGTCAAACAAGAAACCGGACAGACCTATCCCGTACCCAGTTGTGATCTTGATACCTTCAACGAAAACGCTTGTTTGGTTGGCAACTCAAGCACTTCTTTGGGATACATCCATTACCTTGGAGACACTGAGTATAAAATCTCATGGCTCATCCGCGCCTACCTCACCGATGGCACCTATACCTATAACTTGTACAGGAACAATGTCAGCATTGCAAACGAGTTGAGCAGCACCAGCTATAGCGATAATGATATGGATCCTGGCACATACACATATTATATTAAGACTAACTATTATGGCGGCGAGACGGAAGCCTCCAATCAAGTAGAGGCTGTGATAGAGACACTTGCCACCCAATCCATCGAATTGGTCGAAGGCTGGAACTGGTGGGTGCCTACCGTTGAAGCAAGCGTGGAAGCACTTCAAGCCGCTCTAGGAGGCCACTTCCTGCAAATCAAGTCGCAGAACGGCACACCAAGCGGCGACATTGTCCCGGGACAAATGTACAAGATTCAGATAGGTGATGCCTGTTCCATTCAACTCACAGGCGTTCCTATCACCTCAACAAGTATCGACATTCAGTCTGGTTTCAACTGGTTTGGCTACCTAGGTCCTGAAATGCAGATCGCGAGGGCACTCGAAGACCAGTCCCCTGTCGAAGGCGACAAGATCCTTTCGCAAGCCGAGGGCTTCGCCATCTACAACGGAACGGAATGGAAAGGCGCCCTCACGACCCTCGTGCCCGGCAAAGGCTATGTGTATTACAGGAACACCAGCGGTAACTAGTCTGCTAATAGGCAAATAGCAAAAGCGGGCGAATGATTATCTGCCCGCTTTCACCATCAACACCTATTCCTATATGGTATATAAACACTACTGAAAACCTATTATGAAAAGATTGTTATTGACAATTGTCTTGGGGGCCTGCCTCAACGTTACGGCGCAGAACCTGGACAGCCTTTACAACGTGTTTGAGAACAACAAAGGAGAAACGGCCTACCATGCTGCCTTGGCCATCGATGAAGCCATAGGCCGCGAGCCTAACTTCGATATCGACACCGACAAAGACGAAGTCAAGCTGAAGGTGCTGCGCACGATGATCCTCTACTTCTTCAACAATAACGACTTTCAACATGTGGTGCAATACTCCGAAGTCGGCATCGCGCACTATGACAAGATTGGCGACCCCTTCAACCAAGCCGGTTGTACGATGACCTTGGCCAATGCCTACCAACGCCTCGGACAGTTCGACAAAGCCATCGAATGCTATAACCGTTGTAACGAACTCATGGACCAAATCGGCGGTGAGATGGCAGAGGTCAGCAAACGCTATGTCATCAACAACATCGCTGAGATCCACCTCGCCATGGGCGAATACGAGACTGCTGAGGAGATGTACCGCAAATGCATCGAAATGCTGGGCTCGGTTGACGTGAACGACACCGCCTCCAACCTCGACCTGGCTACCTATTACCAGAACCTCGCCGAAGTGCGTATCGCCCAAGACAATCCCGAAGCAGTGGAGTTCGCCGAACTGTCGCTGGAACTGTCGCAAAAGTACCAGGACACACCGCATAAGATCATCAACAGGTTGATGGCCTTGTCGAAAGCCTATGGCTTGGTCGGACGTGCCGACCAAAGCGCCGCATTGATGGACGAGGCTCTGCATACCGCTAAAGAAAACGGAGAGACGTTTCTGGAAACCAGCATCTACCTGCAAAAAGGCGATTTCGACAAGGCCATGACCATGGCCGATGCCTACCATTACGACGAGCTCTTACAGGAAGCTCTCGAAGGTGCCTATCAGGTGGAACGTGAGCGCAACCCGAAGCTGGCCTTGGAGTATCTCGAAAGAAGCGTGACAATGAAAGACTCTATCTTCAATGAGACGCAGCAGCAGCTCATCCGAGACTACCAGGTACGCTATGCCATGCAGGAAAAAGAGCATGAGTTGGCCATGGAGCAAGAGAAATCGAAACGCATCAAGTTGTATACGATCGTGTTGGCTGTCATAGCGGCATTGCTCCTCATCATCGCTTTTATTTGGTTCCGCTTGGCCAAGACCCGCAAGAAACGCAATGAGGAACTGATGCATCTCAACGCCACCAAAGACCGCCTGCTTTCCATCGTGTCGCACGATGTGAAAACCCCCGTGGGGGCGATGTGCCAAGTGATGCGCGAGATGACCTCAGACTACGACACCCTCACTGAGACCGACCGCAAGGCTCAACTGGTCATGCTTCGATCCACTACAGAGGCCTTGAACGACCGCATGGAGAACATCATCCACTGGGTGAAGGGCGAGTTGGAAAATAGCCGCATCGAGCCCGTTGACTTCAATCTCTCAGAGCTCGTCGACGAATGTATCAAGTCGCAAGAGATGACCATTACCGCCAAGACACTAAAGGTTTGCAACGAAGTGCCGAAAACCCTGGTAGCTCATGAAGATTCCAATGTGATACGCCTCGTACTGCATAACTTGCTTAACAACGCGGTGAAGTTTTCCTATCCTAATGGCGAAGTCAACGTGAGGGCCAAGGATGAGGGGAATCGCATATGGGTCGAGGTGAGCGACAACGGCATGGGCATCAGCGAGAAGAAACTGGAGAAGATATTCAAGTTCATGACCTTATCGGCCAGCGGCACAGGCGGCGAGACAGGCACGGGCATCGGCCTCTTCGTCAGCAAGCAACTCATGGATAAGATTGGTGGCGAGATTACTATTAAGAGTAAGAAGGATGAGGGGACGATGGTCCGTTTCAGGGTCAGTGGTCAAGGTCAGGGTTAGAAACGCAATAAAGAAGAAAAAGTCCAATGAACGAAGAAATCCAAAATAGAATAAAGATCTTAATGGTCGAAGACCAACCCATCTGCCGCATGGGCATTCGCACCACTCTGGCCCATTCGGCCCTCGAACATCAAGTCATTGCCGAAGCCGCCACTGTGGCCGAGGCCGAGAGCTTCCTCGAAGCGCACGGTGACCAAACTGACCTCATACTCTTGGATTATATGCTCCCCGATGGCACGGGCATGGACGTCATCAAAGCGGCCAAGCGGCTCTGCCCCGAAGCCAAGATCGTCATCTTTTCGGGCGAGGCGGGCGGTGCCACCGTCAAGCAACTGCTGGAAGCTGGGGTAAACGGTTTCATGAGCAAGAGTATCAACTCAGAGGAGATCGCCCTCGTGCTGCGCTCGGTGATGGAAGGCAACGACTACACCGGCGAGGCCCACATACGTATCGAGCAGGATCTCAAGGCCGACTACGAGATCATGAAGACCCTCACGCGCCGCGAGATGGAACTCATCAGCCTCTGCGCCACGGGGTTGAACACCAAACAGTTGGCCGATGAGATGTGCGTCACGCCCCACAGCATCGAGAACATGAAGAGCAACCTCTTCAGCAAAATCGGGGTGAAGTCGACCAATGAGCTGATCCTTTTCGCCTTCCGCGTCGGTATAGTAAGCTGAGGACTCTCAACGCTTAACTGAAAAAGATAACTCCCTGAAAACAGAGGAGTTTTCTCCTTATTTTTCTTGGTTTTTGTTGTATATTTTTACAGCGGTGAAGCATGTTTTGACTTTACCTTGTATATTATTGAATATCAACAAAATAAAAATTAGCGATGAATAGCAAACGATTACTTTCTATGCTGATAATGGCGTTCTTGACGCCTATTGTGTTGAAGGCGCAAGCCCCCTCACCTATCGTTCCTTACACGGAAACGTTTGAATCTTATAACGCAAATGCCAATCCCGCTAATTGGGCTTTCTCTACCAATGGCATTGCAATGGGCAGTAATCAAAATGTTATTTGGGGCGTTAATACGACGAATGGGTTGAACGATACCAAAAGCTTCAGGATGATTACTCCACCAAGAACTACGAGCGAAGACCCTATATATATTATCGCCAAGCTCCCTGAATTCGATTATCAAGCCAACTTCTTGAAGATATACTTCAATTCAAAATTTACTTCGACCGGTAATAATACTAGGGTAATACTTCAAGTTGGTTACGTGTTGAATAATGAGTTTGTTCAAATTGGATCTAACGTCCCGACCTCCAGTTCTTATGGGACAGAACATCATTTTAGCTTCAATGCTACCTCTGTCCCCAGTAATGCCAGGATTGCATTTCGCCAAGTTTCACTAAGCGGAGCAAATGTTCTTGGAACATGGGATATCGACAATGTCAATGTGATTCTTGATACCAGAACCCCATATCCCCTCACCGCTTCTAATATCACTAACAACTCTGCATACCTGTCGTGGGACATCGTCGGCAATTACTCTGTTTTCGAAGTGGAGTATTCCACCAACAGCGATTTCACTTCGGCAACTAATGTGCCTACCAATAACAATTATCTCTCGCTTACCGACCTTGCGCCCGGCACCACTTATTATACTAGAGTGAGGGCAAAATACATTGACAAAAACCATAGTGGTTTTACTTACGGCAGTTGGGCGAGCAAGACTTTTACCACCACCTGCGATGCGCCTACAGGCTTGGCTGTGAATCCGAGTAACATCACCGAAACCAATATCCGTGTGACTTGGGATGACAACCTAATCAAAGACGTCGACTTGGAATACAAACCATCGAACCAAACCGAGTGGCTGACCTTGGGTAATGCTCAGAACTATAACTATTATCTTATGAGTGTCTCCGGCCTGAACCTTCAGCAAGGCACGCTCTATCAGGTGCGCGCCAAGTTCCCCTGCTCCGACTGGTGCGAACCCGTCGAGTTCCGCACGGCTTTCGGTGGCCTCAACGAACTGATGTACACCTTCGAGAACGGCATGCCTGCCGACTTCACGGTGACAGGTGCCGGGGCGGAAAATGTCAGTGTAAGTACCGAACAATCTTTCGGAGGTGACGAGCATAGCCTGAAATACAGCTTCGTGTCTGGTAATCCTGTGCCTTCTCCGGGAACGACCACAATTGTTGAAGTCGGAACCTATCTGAGAACTTATTCCTTTAACGCATTTTTGGTGTATTTCGATATGTATTGCCACGATGCTCATACATACGAAAATGTTGCGTTGCAATACGATGCCTGGGTAACATCCGGCTCAGGCACATGGCAAGACACTTGGAGAACGGTTGCCACTTGGAGCGCGTTTTACAGTAACCAGGGATGGGTTGAGAAGGCTGGCACATTAAGCCTTCCTAGTGAACTGCAAGGTGGGGTGTCGAAATTGAGGTTCCGCCTTGTCTTCACCGATCAAGGCAGCGGAGAGAACACTTATATCGATAACATCCACATCTTCCCCAAGGGAAGCTGTAATTATATTAGCGGCATTGATACTTATGCACTGGGATCAACATCAGCCACATTCCACTGGAACGATCCCAACTACGAGGCTGGTGCTACCCATTCGACAGGCTTCATCATCCGTTACAGAAACATGACCATCCCGACCAACACCAATACAGGCTGGATAGAAGAATTTGTATATGCTGACAATACAAATCCCCAACAGCAGTATACCTACATGCTGACAGACCTTGACCCTTCAAGCGCCTATTTGCTCAGCATTCGTACCATTTGTCCTGAAGGTGGCTATACGGAATGGTCGTCGCCCAATCACTATTTTGAAACGCAGTGCCAAGCCTATGAGTTGAAAAACATGGAGCCCTTTACCGAGGATTTCGACAACATTGTGCTCAATCCCGCTTGTTGGACTTATACAACGAATTGGAACCGCATCTATGATGGCCATGGTGGCCACAACTGGTGCCTCCGCAGTAATTATAATCCCGTTGCAGGTTGGAACGATTACATCGACACGCCTGAGATCGAGTTGAACAGCAACTATGTGAACAAATCGAGCAACTATCTCGTGCTCCGCTTCTGGACCAAGTGCAGTGGCGTGGATGGCACGGGCAACAAGGTGAAGGTGATGGTTGGTGACCAAGTGACCGAGATTTACGAAATGCCTTCATCAGGCTGCGATGAGTGGCAACTCGTCCACCTCTCGCTGAGCCGTTTCCTCCCCAGCACAGGCAGCAACACCATCAGCGTGAGATTCGACCATGTCGACACGGCAACAGAATGGTTCATCGACGATGTGGTGATCACCTCCTTCGACAACGCAAGCTACGGCATGAGGATCTTTGACGATGCTCTTAGCAACGATAGGGATTGGACCAACGACGACAACTGGTATCCCCATGGCGCGCCCACCTATTCACCCAGCATGAACGTGACCCTCATGAGCCAGGCCTGGGTGCCTGACAACTGCGAATCGACGGTGGATACGATGCGTTTTGGCACGCAAGGCTACCTTGACGTGCAGCCAGGCAGTGATTTGACTGTCACAGAGGTTGGCATTCCAGAGAATAAAGTTTTTGTGGAACCGGGAGCCACCCTGCATATCGGCACTGCACATTTTGGCTTCGACAAGGTTTTCACAAATGCAGAGGGAACCTATAATATCACCAACCTCATTGTTGATGGCCAGTGGCTTGCTTTCAACAATGGCACCGTGCTCCTTGGCATAGTCACGCTGAACGCTCCCGGAAGGATTGCCGTGACACATGCGTTGAATGCCACTACGGTCAATTCCTCAGGAATGTTTGAAGTTTATCCTAACGCCACTGTGAACATTGGTACGCTCACCGCCGCTGAAGCATCTCCCTTTAACGTTCTTTTAGAAGGAACCGCCAACATCACCGACCTCAATGCGAATGGCGAAAATTCAGTTTTGGTTAGGGACGGCGCCTTGCTCAACGTCACAGGTTCGATTTCCAGCGTTATCCTTTCCGACAACACCACGAGCCTTGTGATCGAGGACGGTGGCCAGGTGAGATGCACCAGCGATTTCATGGCCACCATCCAAAGGAACATCACTGGATACAGTAACTACGCGGGCTCGCTGAACGGCGGCTATTGCCTGTATGCCACTCCTTTGGCCGTTTCTGCAACCCAGGTTTTGGTGCCCACTGATGCCGACGACGAGTTCCTCTTCGACGAAGTGGACGTGTATTGGTTCAATGGAATAGCAGCGGACGGCTTAGAATGGATCAATGCAAAGGCGGGACTTGACTATATTCACGGTCTGGTGACGCTCTCCCCAACCAAAGGCTATCTCTATGCCAGGGAGAATGACGGTGTAGTCACAGTAAGCGCCGACAACTACAACCTGTTCCCCAAGACCGACGGAGAGGGCAGCGACATTGAAATCAACTATCTGGATTGTTCCCCCGAGATACAGTTGGGCGAACTCAACCTCATCGGCAATCCTTACACCTGCAATGCCTATGTGGTGGATGACGAGGGCATGGGCGTCCCGTTCTATAGGATGAACGCCTCTGGCGATGCCATCGTGCCCGCCGATGCTGACAACGGCGGCTATGCCATCAAGCCTTGCGAAGGCGTATTTGTGAAGTTGGATGGTTTCGTTTCCCCGTTGCACTTCACCACCACGGCTCCCGCCAGCTATGGTGAAGCTCCTTTGGATTGTTTTGCCATGCCTACTCATGGGCTGTACGACAATCAAGAAGCCTATGGCGGCGCCATGCAGGAATTTTCTCTCACCGAAGGTTGGAACTGGTTCGCTCCCACCGTTGGGACAAGCTTGGGCGACCTTCAGGACCAGCTTGGCAGTAATGTTGTGATAGTGACGCACGATGCCACCTCGAGCGGTAATATCATCCCTGGGCAAATGCTCAAGATCTATGTGGACGAAGGAGGTTTGTTCACTTTGTCGGGTTGTGCTACTGATGCCTACATTACCATCGAAGAAGGTATCAACTGGTTCGGCTACACCGGTGCCCCCAACCTTACCCTTTCCGAGGCCTTGGATGGCAGCGTCGTTCCTGCCACAGGTGACAAGATCATCTCGCAAGACGAGGGCTTCGCCATCTACAACGGAACGGTATGGGAAGGCACCATCACGACCCTTGTGCCCGGCAAGGGCTATGTGTACTACAGGAATCCTAGTGGCAACTGAGTTACGAATGGGCGGAGGCATAAATACTCTTGCTCTGCGGCACATGTCATGTCGACCGAGGGGAGGACATCTATGTGCTGGGGAGTTTGGTATGACATGCCTGCTAAGCCCAAAAAGAAGGAGGGTTTTCCTCAATCCTTTTTATTATTTTATTTTTCAAGAAAAATCCTTGCGAGATACAGATTAAAGACTTATTTTTGCTCGTTTAATATAGTATAATCATTAAAATACCTAGAATATGAAAAAGAATGTACTATTTATGGTTGCAGCCCTGTTCCTTTGCGGAGCAGTGAGCGCACAGCAACAGTACGAACCGAATCCTTACGATTACGAAACCAACATGCCCATTGTGGCCAGGGTGACTATCGACGGCATGGCTCCCACTACAACCGAACTCGAACTTGGTGCTTTTAAAGGCGAAACGGTCCGTGGTACGGCAACACCCCAAACGCTCCTCCAAGACACCTACTGGATTCAGGTGTTCTTTGACGAAAGCGAAGTCGGCCAGCCCATCACGTTCAAGCTCTACAATGGGCAAAACGAGCTCACCACCGAACAAACGGTGGACCTTTCAGATGAAGGCGAAGGCACTCTGGCCAACCCAGTGGAGATTGACTTTGCGACAGAACAGTCACAGTCGACCCAATTGGCCCAAGGCTGGTCATGGTGGTCCACACCAATTGAACTTTCAAATATTGACGGTTTGACGATGTTGGAGAACAGTTTGGGACATAATGGATTGACCATTAAATCATACAATGACTTTACCATCAATTATTACGGAGAAACAGAGGACGACCTTTGGTATGGAGGTCTAGAAGCCATTAACAATGAACAATTCTATATGATTGAAACCAATAGCATTTGCCCAGTTGTAATGGTTGGCGCATATGCAAACCCATCAAATCATCCTATTTCAATCAATGAGAATTGGAACTGGATTGGATATCCAGTATCAACTGCTCAGTATGTTTCTGTTGCAATGTCTAGTTTTGAGTCTTCAAATGAAGATATTATTAAAGACAAAACTGATTTTGCAACTTATTATGAAGGATATGGATGGTATCCTGAGGATTTCACGATGGCACCAGGGAAGGGCTATATGTACAAATCTAATTCATCAAATTCAAAAACGTTGGTTTATTCAAACTCCAGGACTGCAGTTATGGAAAAACCACAGGCGGAATTGTCTTGGATTCCAGAAGTGTATAAATTCCCTTATAGTGCAAGTATTATCGCAGTTCTAAATATTGATGGAAAAGAAGTTGAAGATAATATAGAGATTGGTGCTTTTGTTGGTAATGAATGCCGAGGAAGTGCGAGACTTAATTATTTTATGCCTACTAATCGTTACTATGCATTATTGAATGTAGTTGGAACTAACGATGAGATCATTAGTTTTAAGACTATTGACAATGAGAGTGTAACTAGTATTAGTTTCAAGCAAGACGGAGTTTTTGGTAGTCTTGATAATCCTTTGGTAATTGAATTTGGTAAATTAGCGGAAACTGAGAACTACATTTCTGTTTATCCAAATCCTGTAAAAAGAAACCAATCATTCAAAATACTTGTTCCAGAAGGAGAACAAGCATCGAAAATCATAATCTCTGACATGTTAGGTTCAATTGTGTATAAAGAAGCTATTAATTCTGATAAAGTACATGGTATTTTGACACCTGGCGTATATCTGTTGAAAACAATATGCGATTCTGGTAATGTATATCTCAGCAAAATTGTTGTAGAATAATAATCACTTAAAACTTAAATAATAATGAAAAAACTATTTATATCAACCTTGTTGGTCCTTTTAGGGATTACCTCTTTCGCCCAAACACATTGGACACAAGTTCAAGGACTTGAAAATACCATGAGCGTTACAGGTATCATCATTATTGATAATGTCGAACAAGAATCTAACCAACTTGAAATAGGAGCTTTTTATGGAGATGAATGTAGAGGTGCGAAAAAAGCAAGTTATCATCCAGTATATCATCAATATACCGTACCTATCTCAATTGCTGGAAATGATGGAGAAGTAATCACTTTCCGTATTTATGATCATTCCCAAGGTATTGAATTGGAGTTAGAAAGTCTAAGCACTATAACATTTGCTACAAATGCGGTGATAGGAAGTGGAGGTAATTTCTTTGAATTTGCTTTTGCCACTCCCACTACTGGTTACACCCTTGATATCATCGGATACGACCCCGATGAGGGCGGCAATGGCGACAATTGGTATCTCATCTCCACGCCCGTTGGCGAGGTAGATCCCGCGAATATCGATGGCATGACCAGCGACGACTTCGACCTCTTCTATTTCGACCAATCCAGCAACGGAGCCGAATGGAAGAACTACAAAGCCAACCACTTCAACCTTGAGCCTCGTAAGGGCTACCTTTATGCCCACAACACGAATGTCACCCTTAACTTTGGCACCGAAGCCTATACCGGCAGTGGCGTTGTCACCCTCGTCAAAGATGACAACGCCAACCTAGCTGGCTGGAATCTCATCGGCAATCCATTCGCTGTTCCCACCACCATCGGCCGCGCCTTTTATGTCATGAAAGACGATGGCAAAGAGATTGTGGCTGCCACAACTAACCAAATTGCCCCCATGCAAGGCATCTTCGTCATCGCCGAAAGCAATGGCGAAACCGTAACCTTCACACCTGGGACAGGCTCCAGCGATGGCGAAAAACTCGTCATCAACGTTATCCAAAACCGTAACGATGTCATCGACCGCGCCATCGTCCGCTTCGGACAAGGCGGCCAGCTGCCCAAGTTCATGCTGAACGAAGACAACACCAAGATCTACATCCCGCAAGCCGACGACGACTACGCCGTGGTGCGCAGCGACAATGAAGCTGAGTTGCCCGTTAACTTCAAGGCTGCCGAAAACGGTACCTATACATTTAAAGTCGATGCCAATACCTCTGAAATGGATTACCTCCATCTCATCGACAACAAGACTGGCAACGACGTCGACCTGCTCGAAACTCCGAGCTACACCTTCGAGGCCAACACAACGGACTTCGCCAACCGTTTCAAGCTTGTATTTAGAAACACCACTGGCATCGACGAGAACAGCGAACAGTTCGCCTTCTTCAACGGCCACGACTGGACGGTGAACAACAAAGGCAAAGCCACCCTTCAAGTCATCGATATGACTGGTCGCCTCATCAGCACCGAGACCCTCGACGGCAACGCTCATGTCACCATCGATGCCGCTCCTGGCGTTTACATGCTCCAACTCACCAATGGCAACGACGTCAAGACTCAAAAGGTAATAATCAAATAAAATAGGATAGAATGATGAAAAAGATTGTTTTAACTTTCGCAGTTGTTATTGGATTGGGATTGGCATCATTCGCTCAAGGCGGTCTGTTCCAACGCGGCAACACACCTGAAAACTCGCAGGAAGGCACCTCCTTACGCGGTGACGGTCCTGGCCTTCCTGGTCACGGATCACAAACCGACGAGCCCGCACCGCTTGGCAGCGGCATCGTCCTGCTCACCGCCCTGGGCGCCGCCTATGGCATCGCGAAAAAACATAGAGAAGAATAATGACCTTATAGGATCACCAACTTGGTGACGTTTTCCATCACAGTGGCTTGTCCGTAGTGGATCACATAGATTCCTGCTGGCAAGCCACTGACATTAACGGTCGTCGATCCCATAAAACGCACCACAGGCAAAACCCGGTTGCCCAAAAGGTCATAAATGGCAACTTCCGCTAACACAGACTCACCCACATTGACATACACCTCATCGCTCGCAGGATTCGGATAAACGCCAATAGGAAGCTCTTCAACAGGAGGCTCGGGCGGGGTCGGCTTCTCGGCCTTCCAATGGCACCGCCATCCCAAGTCGTTGGTGGCACAATCGGATCTGAATTCGAGACATACGACATTACCCGACGACACCACCTTGCCAGGATTCTTGGTATTCCAACGTCCCAACTTTGGCGCATATACGTCGTCACCATCATAGATCCACAGGAAATCATAGTCGCTCTCCAAGTCAAAACTGCTGAAATCAAGCGTTATCTTAGTGTCTTCGGGGCTTTCTATCACCCAAATCTTCCGTTCGTCATCGCCATAAAAACGATGGTCCAAGTCACCCTCCTCCCCTGTCAAATGGGTCACAGGTGTGCCTTCGTTGATGAGCTTATAATAGTAGTTCCAATCCCAATAGGGGCCCGGATCGACATGAGACTGGTTGGGATAATGCTGATGCCCTCTGATTTTGACACAAGCCGATTCGCCACCCAGGTCATGCAAGCCCTCGTTCAGGCAAATTCCATTGTCGAGCGTGTCGCGATAGAAGGTGCGATGCCCATCGATGGTCTCATAACGGGAACATATGTCGCGAACCAAATCAGCCGAAGACCTATACATGGCCTCGGTGAAAAAGTCAATAACATTGCCATAGGCCTCATGCTCGATGCCGATGGTATAGGCGTTGGCGCTACGGGCATGCCAGGCCTTGTCGGCCTCACGCACCATCTGTGTCACCTGCCCGTCGAAAGAACGGATGACATAATGCGCCGAGACCTGCGCCTCGCAGTTTTTGAACCAGCTGATGCAACCTGCATAAGAGCCTTCGGTATAATGTATGACAACGCCACTTACAGGATCCGTGCGTTCTCCATAGTTACACTCCGGAGCAGGGTCCCAAATAGCTTGTGGATAGTCAGCATCGCTCGCGACCAACAGGGTTTTGGCAGAAAGCCGCTCCAAGTCATCGCCAAACAAAGCCTTCAAATCCAAGGTGTACGGCTCAAACCCAAATGTCTCAGCTTTGCTCCTATCGTTCAAGAACGAGCACACCGAATACAGCATCGACTGCATGGGATAACGGTCCTTCGCTGCTCCCACTGGCAGTTCCGACAGCTGCTCAACAACCTGAAGATGGTCTTCAAACGTCTTGACCTTTTCCTCATTGGATAAGACAGCAAAGGCCTTCGCATAGGCCATCACATTGACGACCGGATCAGCTTTGATGTCCTCCATTGCATAGCCCGACAACTGTGACACCCGCTCAAGGTTCTCCCTAAAATAGCCCTTGCCGTTTTCCACAAGACCCATCAAGCCATAAGCCCGAGGCATGGCATTGGCATCTTCAGAAACATAATTGGCATCGGTGAGATGATGACAATGGGTGTTGGCATAGGAGATGGCCTCCAATAAGCCTGAAGGAATCTGAGGGAAAGCCTCGTAAGCGGCTCGAAAAGCCTCCTTATATTGTTGCTGCGAAAACAGCATCGTGACAGACAAAAACAGCCCTAGCAGGGTCAAACAGCAACGTTTCATAACCAATCCTTTTTATAAATAACAACTATTGTATCAGCATTGGAAGCTTTCGGGTGCAATCTTGCGACAAATGGCATTGATCTGTTCCAACAGAGCGGTATCCTCGTCGTCTTCATCATGGACGATGACATAGTCGGCGAGATAGCATTTCACCTCTTCGCCCCATTGGTTATCCATACGAGCACGAACGGATTCCTCGCTACAATGGTCGCGGGTCATCACACGACGCAAGCGGGTCTCCTCGTTGGCGCTGACCATCACGACAGCATCAAACATCGTTTCAATATGTTTCTCGTAGATAATGGCCGACTCGTACATCACAAAGGGTGCTTTTTGCGCCTCTACCCATTCGGCAAAACAACGGTTCAAAGTGGGATACAAGGTCTGCTCCACAAAGCTGCGGTCATCCTCATTACTGAAGATGGCCTTCGAGATTAGCATACGGTTAAGTCTTCCATCGGGCAAATAGGCATCCTTCCCAAAGCGGCCTATGATAGCCTCCTTGACATCCGGAAGATCATACAAACGCTTAGCTTCGTCGTCACTGTGAAAGACCGGAATCCCCAACGACTCGAAGAGGGCACAAACCCATGATTTGCCCGAGCCTATATTCCCCGTAATTCCGATCCGCTTCATCGTCATCGAACAATCATGTATTCCACTTTATCAGGCGATGCTGACACAATCTGCACATTGCGCGGCCATGAAACAAGTTGCACATCGAGCAAAGGGCTCATTTGTTTCAGTTGACTTCCATTCACACGGGCCACAAAACTCTCGGGGCCGATAGAGGCATAATCCTTGATGGGGACCTTGCATTTCACCGTCATCGCCTCCGGGAAGAAATGAACTTTTAATGTATCAGGACCTGAAACAGGCACCTTGATGTCCACTTCGGTATATTGCACCACTTCCACCTTGACCTTCACAGCGGTGGCATTGGAATGTATGCTGCCTTCATGAAGGTCCAAAGCGACTTCCTGTTCAATTGTCTCACTCACATCCGAGGCACTTAGCAAAACTGTCTTAATCGACCTAAGCGTATCCAACATTTCGGTCGGGCCATATATGGTTACAGAAGATGGTGACAAGACAGGAAGTCCATACACCTCATATTGGCGATGCGTCTTGATGTCGCTTGTCAACTCAACCGGGACGACCTTCGACATTAGCGGTTCCATGTTGAAATACACCAAGGCATCGTTCATCGTAATGTCGGACGCCTCAATGCCTATGCGGTCAGCAATCTTTTCTGCCACATATTGACTGCTAAAAGAATAGACATTGCCACTTTCCTGGCGATATGGCACCTCACTCAATGGCACTTCCACCACCCTGTTCTGCTCTCGAATCAGGTTGTATCTCAAGGTGTGAAAACCATCAATGTTCAGAGACAGCTTGACACTTTGTTCAGGTGAAGAGATCCATTTGTCGGCAGGGGATTCCACGAGAGTTAGGCGGTACGTGGTCGAAGTGGTGTAATTCTCCGACAACTTGATAAGGAGCCAAAACAAAGTGGACAATGCAAGAAAAACCAAAAAGGTCAGTCCCGACCTTTCCAACTTACGGTTTACCTTCTTCTTTATTTCTTTGATCTCTTCAACCATAACATCGTTATGCTATGCCAAAGCAGAATGCGGGAAAACCCGCATTCTGCTTTATGGCAATAAGTCAGACTTGATTAAGCTTGTCCCACGCGGGAACCGGTCTGCACCAATGCGGTCTTCTCAACCTCCACTTCCATGTTGGGAGCGAGAGAGAGGATGACGGTGCTTTCCTTCACTTCAACCACCTTACCGTGGAAGCCACCAATGGTAACCACCTTGTCGCCCTTCTGCAGGCCATCACGGAATTTTTGTTCTTCCTTGGCTTTCTTCGACTGGGGACGGATGAAGAACAACCAGAAGACAACAATAAGGAGAAGGATGAAGATAAGGCTCGACCACATGGAGCCACCTTGTTGGGGCTGTCCTTCAGCTTGAAGTAAAATAGTAAGCATGTTCATAGTGTTATTATTTTAAAGGTTAATACTGATCTGGAGTGTTCACCATGGCTTTCAAGTGAAGCATGGTCCTGTTAGGCATCGTGTTGGCCACCACTGTCAACGAGCGGTTTTGCATGCCATGGTGTCCCTTACTGTTATAGGTAGCCTTGATAACGCCACCTTTTCCAGGAGCAATAGGGGTACGCGGATAGTCACCCACGGTGCATCCACAACTCGTCGAAACATTGCTGATAAGCAATGGTGCATTGCCTGTATTGGTGAAATGGAACGAATAGGTCACCACCTCACCTTGCAGAACCTTGCCAAAATCATGTTCAGTCTTCTCAAATTCGATGGCTGGCATCCTGTTGGAAGACTCGGTGGCCGATTTGGGGTTGTTTACCAATTCCGTCGAAAGTTTTCCCTGTTCACTGTCGCTGTTGCACGACACACACAGACACAAAACCAAGGCGAATACGGACAAAAAATATTTCATAACTAGGTTATTTTTGCGTTCTCAATATCATGACCGAACCTTGATAGTTGGCATCCTGCTTCAGGCCATGGCATTTCAGTACATAGAAATAGGTGGCATCAGGCAAGTCGTCACCGTCCCAATCGTTCTGATAATCTTTCGAACTATAAACAACACGTCCCCAGCGGTTGAAAACGACTAACTCCGATGACATGTAATACTTGTTCAGCGGCTCATAGTCCTCATATTCCAACCCTTCTCCACGCGACGACTTGCTACCATCACCGGAAGGCATGTCACTTCCACCGTCAAGCGAGATGATGAAATAATCGTTGATACCATCACCGTTAGGCGTAAACACATTCGGTATCTTCAGCTTCACCGGATTCACTTTGATGGTCTTAAAATAAGAAGTGTCGCAACCTTGTGGATTATACACCTTCAACTCGGTGATGAAATCACCTTGCTCCACATAGGTAAAACGAGGTGTCGGTTCTGTCGAAGTGATGCCATATTGGCTATTAAGGATCCAATAATAGTTGCTAATACTCAACGTATCGGCCGAAAGGTTTTCAAAGGAGAAAGTGGTATGGGGGTTCTGGAGATACACCGTGTCGCCTGGATCAGCGCTGATTTCCACCACAGGATTGGGGAAGGCCCTCAAGCTGACGCTATCCCATTGCGAGCAGCCCCTTGCATCCGTGACCTTAATCTTGTAGTATTTGTATGCTTCAAGACCAATGGCCCATGCGTCATTACCTGGAGCGATATGGAGCGGGCTAAGGTTCCATTGGTAGGTGAAAGGCGGTGCATACACCGAAGAAAGCGAATCCACCGAGGCAATCACCTGGGCGTTGCGTCCATTTTCCTCTTCATGGTTGCTGCACGTCAACTTCACCTGACGGAAATCCACCTCAAAACGAGGCTTTACCACAACGGTGAACTCGTTTTCACAAAGCAACGTTGAGTCTTGGGCACGAACCTCCACACCATACGTCGTCGTCTCAAGCGGCCTCACAGTAATGCTATTGGTAGTCTTTCCGTTCGACCAATGGTACAAATAATTGTTATTGCCAGGCGCAGGCACACTCAACGTAACTGGCGATTCGCTGCATACGGGCATTTCAACGTTACACGTGATTTCACAAGGACTTTGCGACCAACCCACTACGGTGAAGCCCAAAAGTAAAAGTATGAGTAAAACAGTTGATTTTATGATGATACGGACGTTTTTCATTGGGTACAAAATAATTTGCAAAGATAGGTTATTTTCGTGAAAAACGCTTCTTTTATCCAAAATATTGCACAATTCGAGCGTTCACTAAACTATTCAAGCTTTTCTTACCATTGGAAGAGTTTTTTTCATACCTTTGCAGATTCAAGAAAAGTCATATAAAAACACCATAAAATGAGCACACTCAACGATTTCCAGAAAGAGATTCTCGCCGGCATCCCCGATGAACTGCCGGAAGTGAAACCTTACGACCCGAATATCAACCATGCACCCAAGCGCAAGGACATCTTGACGAAAGCCGAGAAGAAGCTGGCCATCCGTAACGCCTTGCGTTACTTCCCCGCCAAGTTCCACGCCACCTTGGCCCCCGAATTTGCCGAGGAGTTGGAGAAATACGGCCGTATCTACATGTACCGTTTCCGTCCCTCCTATAAGATGTACGCCCGCCCGATTGAGGAATATCCTGCCAAATGCAAGCAGGCCGCGGCCATCATGCTGATGATCCAAAACAACCTCGACCCTGCCGTGGCTCAACACCCGCACGAACTTATCATCTACGGCGGCAACGGCGCCATCTTCCAGAACTGGGCACAATACCGCCTCGTGATGCAATACCTCGCCAATATGGATGAAGACCAGACCCTTGCCATGTACAGCGGTCACCCTATGGGCCTCTTCCCCTCGCATAAAGACGCCCCACGCGTGGTAGTCACCAACGGCATGATGATCCCGAACTACAGCAAACCCGACGACTGGGAGCGTTACAACGCCCTCGGTGTGACGCAATACGGTCAGATGACTGCCGGCTCCTATATGTATATTGGACCTCAAGGCATCGTCCACGGCACCACCATCACCGTGCTCAACGCAGCTCGTAAACACGGCGGAAGCACCGCTGGTAAGCTGTTTGTCACCGCTGGCCTCGGCGGCATGAGCGGCGCCCAGCCCAAGGCTGGCAACATCGCCGGTGTGGTGAGCATCACCGCCGAAATCAACCCGGCTGCCACGCAGAAGCGTTATCAACAAGGCTGGGTCGATGAGGTGTACGACAACATCGAGGAACTGTTCAAGCACGTCAACGCAAGCCTCGCCAAGAAGGAAGCCCGCAGCTATGCCTACCAAGGCAACGTGGTGGACCTTTGGGAATATGCCGCCGAGCACGACATCCACGTCGACCTCGGCTCCGACCAGACCTCGCTTCACAACCCTTGGGCAGGTGGTTACTATCCTGTCGGACAGTCGTTTGAGGAATCCAAGACCATGATGGCCGAGAACCCTGAGCTCTTCAAGGAGAAGGTGCAGGCTTCGTTGCGCCGCCATGTGGCCGCCATCAACAAGCTGACCGCCAAGGGCATGTACTTCTTCGACTACGGCAACGCCTTCCTGCTGCAGAGCAGCCGCGCTGGCGCCGACATCTTGAAAGAAGACGGCACCTTCCGCTATCCCAGCTACGTGCAGGACATCATGGGTCCCATGTGCTTCGACTACGGCTTCGGCCCCTTCCGTTGGGTCTGCGCCTCTGGCAAGCCTGAAGACCTTGCCGTCACCGACGACATCGCCTGCGAAGTGCTCGAGAACATTGCCCGCACCGCTCCTGCCGAGATCCAGCAGCAGATGCGCGACAACATCCAGTGGATCCGTGGCGCACAGGAGAACCACCTGGTGGTGGGTTCACAGGCCCGTATCCTCTATGCCGACTGCGAAGGCCGCACCAAGATCGCTGCCGAGTTTAACAAGGCTATCGCTGATGGCCGCTTGAGCGGTCCTGTCGTCCTCGGCCGCGACCACCACGACGTGAGCGGCACCGACAGCCCGTTCCGTGAGACCTCCAACATCTACGACGGTTCATCGTTCACCGCCGACATGGCCGTGCAAAACGTCATCGGCGACGGTTTCCGTGGCGCCACCTGGGTGAGCATCCACAACGGCGGCGGCGTAGGCTGGGGCGAAGTCATCAATGGTGGCTTCGGCATGGTGCTTGACGGCACTGCCGATGCCGACCGCAGACTCCACTGCATGCTGCATTGGGACGTGAACAACGGCATCGCCCGCCGTAACTGGGCCCGCAACGAAGGCGCCACCTTCGCCATCAAACGCGCCATGGAGGCCGAGCCTAAATTGAAGGTTACGATGCCCAATCTCGTTAAGGACGAGATCTTGGAAGGGCTGTTTTAAACCTTAGTTATCCTTTAAAATGCAGAGGGCGCATCATACGATACACCCTCTTTTCTTTTTCGTATTGTGATTGCTGATATTTAAGGCTTTCGGATTGTAGACACGAAAGAACTAACGGGAAGGAACATTTAGTAACTCCAATCAAATTCATAGGAAATGCCACATACTGGGAGATAAAAACTAATCATTTGACCATTTTTACGTTCGACAAGAACATAACCGCTGACACTTTCACCAGGATAAACAACTGTTTTTTTCAAGTATCCTTCGTTTTTCGACACCCGTTCTTGCCACTGAGCCGCCTCAAAAGCTGCCAGTCTTTGTTGTGACAAGACTCTTGTCTGGTATGCAGCAGAAGCATCATATGAATTTGTAGTGGTAGTATTAAAGGAATTGCCACTGTAGTTACCATATCCAGAATAAGAGCCGGATGCATAACTACCATTACTTCCATATGCAGAAGCATTTCCATAAGTATTAGAATACCCATGGTAATATGTGTTTGATGTTGTAGTTGATGTCGTTCGCCCCGCATTGGCCGTTGCCATACCTTCAGCAAACCCTACCATTGCAGCCGTCCAATTTTGATTTCTTCTAACCTTTCTCATATATTCATCACAAGACCATACCTTTACACTCTTTCTTTTATTTGAATTATCAGTCATTACTGCTCCTATTTCTGTCGGATCAAACTCAATAGGAATAATTGAATTATTTGTAATAATAATGTCTATACGATGCCATCGTCCATAATCCCTAACGGTCGTATTCGTTAATGCAACCATCAAATTGTTTTGGACATAGTATTGCCACGCCGTTCCATTCCTGTATATAGTTTTTCTTTCCGACAAAGGCAGGTCCTCCCAATAAACATCTTGCGTTCTAAGGCTTATTTTGGAAATAAGGCCTTCTTTTGACGTGTAATAATAATAAGATTGTGCAGGTCTACCGTTGGAATAATTCATTTGCATCGCAGAGCCATCATCATTGAATTCCGTATACAATCCATCAATCTCTCCATTTTTCATAGTCATTTCTCGTTCAACTAATCCGTTTTCAAAATATTCGGTACATCTACCATTCAAAGAGCCCTTTGAGTAATTGAAAACACTATGTTTGTTTCCATTTTTATAATACGAAACAATTTCACCATCAAAAATTGTATTTTTATCATCTAATCCATCTAAAGAAATCAGAGAGCCCTCTCCTTGAAGCTCCCCCGTGATATAATAATCCCTAAATCGATTACTTGTTAAATTATCATTTGAAAATAATATAACTCTATAATAATCAGCAAATTCTTTAAAAGCAACATTTTTCCAGTCTTTATCATAATAAATGGTATCAATACGAGCAGTCTGACAAATACAGACGTTGAATACTAAGAAAAAAAATAATGCGAACAAAACCTTTTTCATATTCCCATCCCTAAATACGTGTCGGGCGCAACCTTTAAATGACTATTGCAAATATACAACTCTTTTTTATAAGGCCAAGCGAAACTGCTGATTTTTTGAGTCTATTTGCTGGGAAAGTTGTACCTTTGCAGTCCAAAACAAAACGAGCATAAAACACCAAAAATAATGAAGAAAGAAGTAAAATTCAGCCTGGTCTACCGCGACATGTGGCAGTCGTCAGGCAAATATGTGCCACGCAAGGACCAACTGGAGAAAATTGCGCCCTTGATTATCGACATGGGCTGCTTCGACCGTGTGGAGACCAACGGCGGTGCCGCCGAACAGGTCAACCTGCTTTATGGCGAGAACCCGAACCCGTCCGTCCGCGCTTTCACGGCAGCACTACATAAAGGTGGCATCGAGTGCCACATGCTGGACCGTGCCCTCAACGCCTTAAGAATGAACCCTGTCCCTGCTGACGTGCGCCAACTGATGTATAAGGTGAAGAAAGCCCAAGGCGTCGACATCACCCGTATCTTCTGCGGCCTCAACGACGTGCGCAACATCATCCCGTCCATCCATTGGGCCAACGAAGCTGGCATGATTTCGCAAGCCGCCATGAGTATCACCTACTCGCAGGTGCATACCGCTGAGTATTATATGCACATCGCCGACCAACTCATCGAAGCCGGTGCCAAGGAGATCGCTTTGAAAGATATGGCTGGCGTGGGTCGTCCCGTCAGCTTGGGCCGCATCGTTGAGCATATCAAGAAAAGCCATCCTGAAATCAAGGTGCAATACCATGGTCACACCACCCCGGGCCTCTCAATGGCTTCGATGCTTGAGGTCTGCAAGGCTGGCTGCGACTATGTCGACGTGGCCATGGAGCCGCTGTCGTGGGGTACCGTCCACCCCGACGTCATCAGCGTGCAGGCCATGCTGAAAGACGCAGGATTCCTCGTAAAAGACATCGACATGAAGACCTATATGGCTGCCCGCAGCATGACGCAGAGTTTTATGGACGATTTCCTCGGCTACTGGATTGACCCGCGCAACCGTTATATCAACTCGTTACTGGTGGGCTGCGGCCTGCCTGGTGGCATGATGGGTTCGCTGATGGCCGACCTCAAACCGGTCCACGCCGCCATCAACATGAACCGCGAGAAGCAAGGGTTACCAGCATTGAGCGAAGACGAGATGCTGGTCGAGCTGTTCCAAGAGGTGCAAGACATCTGGCCGAAACTCGGCAACCCGCCTTTGGTGACGCCGTTCAGCCAATACACCAAGAACATCGCTTTGATGAACCTCTTCGCTTTAAGCAAGGGCGAGCCGCGTTACGAGACCTCCATCGACCCTGCCGCATGGGACATGATCCTCGGCAAGGCTGGCAAGCTGCCTGGAACACTCGCACCCGAAATCGTGGAGCTGGCCAAGAAGAAAGGCTTGGAGTTCTTCACCGGCAACCCGCAAGATAACTACCCCGACGCCTTGCCGCACTTCATCGAGATGATGAAGCAGGAAGGTTGGGACCGCGGCCAAGACGACGAAGAGCTCTTCGAGTTCGCCATGCACGAGAAGCAATACCGTGAGTACAAATCGGGCGAGGCCAAGCGTCGTTTCAACCAAGAACTGGAAGCCAAGATGAAAGCTAAGTTTGAGAAGGCTGGCGGCGAAGCCAAGATCCCGGACTTGCGCGCCTTGCGTCATCCCAACGCCGAACCCGTCGTCGCTCCAGTGAGCGGCATCGTGATGTGGGAAGTCGACTTCGACGACAAGAGCATCGCCCCTGCCCCTGGCAAGACCTACAAGGAAGGTGACCTGCTCTGCGCCATCAACAGTGAACACGGCATGGAGCCTGTCTACGCCCTCTGGTCTGGCAAGATCGTCGAAGCCACGGCCGAACAAGGCAAACGCGTTACCAAGGGTGAGACAATCGCTTTCATAGAAAAATAAGACTGGCACGGAAATTGATAAATGCCGTCTGGTTCAAAAACAGAAAACAAACCTATTCAATAATTGTTTAACCTAAATTATTAAAAAAATGAAAAAATTATTCTTAGTCTTAGCTCTTGCCTTTGCAGGCATCTTCACTGCTAATGCACAAGTATGGGTCGGCGGCGGCCTGGGTGCAAGTGTTCAAAAAAACTACACTCATTTCTCCATCGCCCCTGAGATTGGCTATGCCATCAACAACCAATGGCAAGTAGCTCTTGGTGCTGGCTACGGTTTCACACAGACCAAGACCGATGTGCTCGGAGAAACTGTCACCCATAACACCAACACGCTGGCTCTTCAGCCTTACGTTCGTTACGTTGCCACCACCGTTGGTAAGTTCTCTCTGTTTTTCGACCTTTGCGGTGATTTTGGTCTGCTTGACGATGCTCGCGACTATGCTGTGACAATCCAACCCGGTATTGCATGGATGGCTACCGACCATTGGACTGCTGCTTTCCGTTTCGGCAAAGTCGGTTACGACCACAACTTCTATGGCACCGATGGTTTCTTGCTGAACTGTGACCTTGCCGCTCCGCAAATCAGATTGTATTACAACTTCTAATATTTAGAAATATCGACAAAAAGAAAGCCGCTTTAAGAGCGGCTTTCTTTTTGTTTATGGTACCCGTTGGTATACCGTCGCCACACGGCTCACATTGTAAACCTTCATCGTAATAGTGTCTTTTTTCTTCTCTGAGGGGAACTTCACACTCGGGTCTATATTGCCGAAGCCACCCAAAGCTCTGTCGTCGGAGGTGAGGATGATGCGATAATCGCCCGTTTGCCTAACGGGAATCTCATAATCGGGAATGGAATGCGGTCCCCAGTTGAAGACAAAAATCAAGTTGCCACGCTCGTAGACAATAGTTTTGTTCTCCTCATCAGCATAAAGCATCCATGCAGGTGGAGCCTGCATTACGTTGTAACATTTGACGAAATCGAGCATAGCCTTGTCAAAGGCACCCATGAAACGGTATTTCAGGTTTTCATTGTCCACCAAAGACCACTGGCGACGAGCATAATGGTAACTCCAGTCGTTGTCGAGGCGCGGGAAATCGATCCACTCAGGATGGCCAAACTCGTTGCCCATGAAGTTGAGCCAAGCCTCTCCACCCAAGGTGATGGTGAAGAGCCGTATCATTTTGTGCAGGGCGATGCCACGGTCAACGGTCATGGATGGAGTATCCATGCTCATGGCGGTATACATCTCCTTGTCCATCAAGCGGAAAGCGATGGTCTTGTCGCCCACCAGCGCTTGGTCGTGCGACTCGGCATAGGCCACTGTCTTGGTCTGCGGCAGGTGGTTGGTCATGGTGAAAAAGAAATGCTTCATGTTCCACTGCTCCTCGGGCTCATCCTTCAGCACCTTAATCCAGAAGTCGGGCAGCCCCATACCCAAGCGGTAATCGAAGCCCATACCACCTTCGGCAATGGGGTTGCAGAGGCCTGGCATACCACTCACATCCTCTGCAATGGTGATGGCTTTCGGATTCAGCTCATGGCACAGTGTGTTGGCCAGCTGCATATAAGTGACTGCATCAGCATCCACATTGTCGCCAAAGTATTTCTCAGGAGCATCAAAGGATGTCCCAATACCATGGTCAAGATAAAGCATCGAAGTCACGCCATCAAAACGGAAGCCGTCGAAACGGAATTCCTCCAACCAATAGCGAACATTCGAGAGCAGAAATTGCAGCGTCTCCTCTTTACCGTAATTGAATAGCTTGGAATCCCAGAGGTCGTGGTTGCCACGTGAACCAGGATGCAGGTATTGGCTGTCGGAACCATCGAATAGATTGACGCCTTCGCGAATGTTCTTCACCGTGTGGGAATGCACAAGGTCCATGATGACCAGCATACCCATACCGTGAGCCGTGTCGATGAGCTCCTTCAGCTCCTCGGGCGTACCGAAACGCGAACTCGGCGCGAAGAAATTGGAAACATGGTAGCCGAACGAGCCATAATACGGATGTTCGGCGATGGCCATGAGTTGGATGGCATTGTATCCATCCGCCTTGATGCGAGGTAGAATGTTTTGAGTAAACTCCTTGTAAGTCCCTACCCTTTCCTCTTCTTGAGCCATGCCGACATGCGTCTCATAAATCAACAACGGCTCGCCCTTCAGCTGAGGCGCTGCGTATCTATATGTATAAGGTGTTGGAGGGTTCCAGAATTGTCCAGCAAAATCCTTGTTGCCTTCGTCTTGAATCACTCGCTTGATATATACAGGAATACGTTCATGCTCCCCAATCTGCGACTGCACCAACACCTTCAGCTTGCTTCCATGCACAAGCCTATCGGCAAACTCGCTGTCGGGCAGAAAAATCTCCCACAGGCCAGCACCTGCCAGTTCTAAAGGATACTCATAGCGATTCCAATTATTGAAATCGCCCATCAGCGAGAGATAATGTGCAGCAGGTGCCCATTCGCGGTACCACCAGCCATGACGACGCTTGTCATAGTTAAAGCCCAGAAACTCGTGTGCCGTAGCGAAAGTCTTGAGGCTGCCGTAACGGCCGATGATACCACGTAGCCGATCCTCATAGCGGTTGTGGCGATTCTCCACCGCCTTGCTAACGGGCTCGAGCCAAGGGTCGTTTTTTACTAGAGGAAGCATAGCATAGTCCTTTTGAATAATGCAAAAATATCAAAATCTCCTCAACTCCAATTCCAATCGTTTTGGAAAACAATCTTACCCGTATTCAAGTCAATGACTTTGACTTCAGAAGCAGCCAAGTGCACTGGCACCACCTCCGAAGCGAAGTCATTCATGTCGAACTCATTGGCTTTGCTTCGACCCATCAAGGCCAAGGCATCGTGTGGAATCTTTACTTCCACATCGCGGGGCTCACATCGGTGGAAGTTGGCAACCACCAGAAGGCGTTCCTCATCGGTAAACCGCAAGAAGGCATAAACAAACTGCGGGTCGAAATTGGCATACCAAGGATTGCACCACATCAGGTCATAGAACTTGCCTTCGCCGATGGCAGGATGCTCATCCCTGAAATGCAACAGCTTGCGATAATAATCAAACAGTTTCCTCTGTGACTCATCAAAACCACCACCATCGAATTTGCCTCCATTCATCCATTTCTGGTGATTCGGCATCTGGCAATAATCAAAAATGGAGGTGCGGCCATCATCGCCGCTGTAACCCACTTCACCAGTGGCGTCTTCCCCACTTTCCTGGCCGTTGTAAACCATAAATGGCCCTATATTCATCAAGGCGGAAACGGCTACAGAAGGCAAAGCGGCAAAGGCATTTCCGACAAACTGTGGCGAAGCCAGACGCTTCTCGTCGTGGTTCTCCATGAAACGCAGCATATGATCATCCAAATCATGCAAATCCTTCCAAACTTGGCTGATTTCCTTTGCCTCGTGTCCTTGGCAAAGCACACGCTCCAAGGTGTTGTACAAGCCGACCTTGTCATAAAGATAATCGAAACCTGCATCCAAGAAAGGCTGATAAAGTTCTGGCTGATATATCTCGGCAATCATCAAAGACTGGTAGTCTTTCCTTAGATGCCCAATCGCCCACTGCCAAAAAGCGACAGGCACCATCTCAGCCATGTCTACACGGAAACCATCAACATTCTTGCTGCACCAGAATCGAAGGATCTCAAGCATCTTCTCCCAGGTGTCATGCTCATCGTAGTTCAGTTTCACCGTATCGTACCAGTCATTGATACTTGGATTGGGGGTAAAGACATTATTACCCGTCGCCTTGGCGGGGAACTCCTCATATGGCTGTTCCGAAATTCTTCTTGGCGACACAAACGCCTGTCCATCACAATAATAGAAATTGCAAGGATCGAAGCCTTTGTTCTGACGTGCCAAGTGATTGGGGATGAAGTCTATGATCACCTTCATCCCTTTATCATGGATGCGGTTGACCAACTGCTCAAAGTCTGCCATCGTGCCCAAATCGGGGTCGACGGCATGATAATCGATGACCGCATAAGGAGAACCAGCCCTTCCTTTGGTGATGTCCGGGTGAGTGCCCGTGCTTTCCGAAGCGTGTTCCAAGATGCCCGTCAACCAAATGTGGGAGAATCCCAAATCTTTAATAGCCACAAGTGCCACGTCGTCAACATCCTTGAAAGTGCCGCAACCATTTTCAGCCTTGCTGCCATCCAATCGGAACTCGGTTTGCTTGTTGCCAAAAAGTCGAGGGAAGAGTTGATAGATATTCATTTTTCCATTTTTGATGGGGTAAAAATACGAATTTCCATTAAAAATGTGTAATCTTGCATCATAAAATTTCAAACACTCGGGATCATGAAACGCCGTTTTTTGTATTTCATCGCCTTGATGCTACTATCTAATCTTTTACAAGCCCAAGTGCAACCCACATGGGAATCCATCAACGAACGTGGTTATCCACAGTGGTTCTCCGACGCCAAGTTGGGCATTTTCATCCATTGGGGCGTGTATTCCGTACCAGCTTGGGCCAGCCTTGAAGGCTATGCCGAATGGTATTACCGTGGTCTGATGACCAACGATGACCGTAAGGATTTCCAAGAACGCATCTATGGCAAGGACTTCAGATACGAAGACTTCGCTCCGATGTGGAAAGCCGAGCTATGGAACCCAAACGAGTGGGCTGATTTGTTCAAGAAATCGGGAGCGAAATATGTGCTCTTGGTTTCGAAGCACCACGATGGCTTTTGTCTTTGGCCAAGCAAATATGCGCCTGGCTGGAACTCCGTTGAGGTCGGACCTCACCGCGACATCTGCGGTGAACTGACCGAAGCCGTTCGCAAAAAAGGCCTCAAGATGGGCTTCTACTACTCCCTGCCCGAGTGGAAAAGCGACATCCACCGCTGGTACGTCGACCCCGACGAGAACATTGGTACTTATGTCGACACGCACATGATTCCGCAGTTCAAAGAACTCGTCACCAAATACAAACCCACCGTCCTTTTCACCGACGGTGAATGGCGCAACAGCGCTGAGCAATGGCACGCCACCGAACTCATCTCTTGGTACTACAACACCGTGGGCGGGGATGCCATCGTCAACGACCGCTGGGGCGATGGACAACAACACGGCTTCCGCACACCTGAATACAGCGCAGGCATCACCCTTACCGACCGTCCTTGGGCTGAATGCCGTGGCTTGGGTCGCTCGTTTGGCCTCAATCGCAACGAGCCTTTGGAAAACTATATGACCTCCGACGAACTCATCCGTCATTTCTGCGTCCTCGTGGCGGCTGGCGGCGGCATGACACTCAATGTGGGTCCTGCCGCCGACGGCAAAATCCCACTGCTACAACAAGAGCGACTTTTAGAACTCGGCAAGTGGCTCGATATCAATGGTGAAGCCATCTATGGCACACGTCCTTACAAGAAATTCTACGAGATGAAACTCGTCACAATTTCGCGTATTGACTCAATAATTGACTTTGACTGGAAGCGCAACTCGCCCGACCCCGCCATCAGCTGCGACCATTTCCAGGCGCATTGGCAGGGCGTGTTCACCTGTCCGGATGACAACTACATCTTTGAGATTCAAACGGATGACCAGGCAAGATTGCTCATCGACGATCAGGAAGTTATCTGGGATGCCCGTAAACAACCGTGGAGCTCAATTCATCTTTCTGCCGGACAACATAAGATTGGGGTGTTTTACGTGGAAAACGATCTTGAGGCTACCATCCACCTCTATTGGTCGTCACCGACAATGCCCAAGCAGTTAATGGACGGCTTTCGCATGGGGACCATGTTACCTGCTCAGGGACTTAAAGCCTCCTACATCTGTGAGCAGCCCAGCGTTTGCTACACCCAAGGCAAAGACGCCCTCTATGCCATCGCTCTTGATTATCCTGAAGACCAATTGGTGTTGAACGTCGACAAGCCAGCCGATGATATGAAAGTAACGCTGTTAGGTTGCCCAAAGGTTTTGCCTTGGAAATATCAAGACGGGAAACTTTACATCGACACTAGCGGACTGAAGCACAACGACATCCGCAGCACGGCAGCTTGGGTGTTCAAGATGAAATGAAAAAAGCGGCGATTGCCGCTTTTTTGTTTTAGTCCGTCAATTCTTTTATGCCTTGGTAGCCCAAGATTCGGTCCGTTCTTTTAGGTACTCGCTTGATATAAAAGCGCTCATCCTCCTGAACAAACTTGAAATGCAACATGTCGCCCTGTGGAAAACAGTCAATAGTCTTATTGCGTCGCCATTGCGACTGATAGGAAAAATCAGACGTCTTGACAAAAGTGATTCTCTTTCCTCCTTTGATGATACTGTTGTTGAAGCCATCGAAATAGTTGCGGTTCCCCCATTTGCCTACAAAATGCTCTGGGTTTTTCAAGTCATGCACATAAACACGAAACTGTTTGTCGGTTTTCGGTTGGACCTCAAGGACTTTTTGAAGAATGACTTTCTCACCTAGAACCACCTCCAGATACAACCATTGAAAACGGTTGCCCATATTCTCCCATATCGGAGTGAAGTGCGCCATGGCCGTCGTCGAATCATTCACGATGACCGTATAATCACCTTGGATGGTGCGGTAGAATTGTTTAGCATCGTTTTCCGTATATTTTTGCGCAAAACCACTAAATGCTAACAGGATAGCGACCAATATCAAAAAGACTTTCTTCATATTATGATCTCTTTTTTCTCAATTTAGAACGATAAGGTAAGACCCAAAGCCGGCATGATGGGGAGCTGGTGCACCACATCACTGGTGACGATATTGACATAAAACACATTCTTGCGATTATAGACATTCGTCACACTAAAGTCAGCCTCAAGCATCACGTTCTCTGTAAAATAGAATTTACGCTTTACATCCAAGTCAAGACGGTGATAGGTAGGCAAGCGCTTCGAATTGAGTTCGCCATAAAGCACGCCCAAATCCCCATTGGTGATGGTGAAATCGGAATTCAAACCATCTTGGAAAGAATAGTGCTCGTAGAAGCCTTGTACTGGCGTGAAGGGGAATCCGCTACCGAAGTTCCAGCGTCCGCCGATTTCCCATTGGCGTTTCGAACCCGCCGTATAGGTCAAAATCAGGTTTACATTATGGCGGCGATCGAAATGGGGAGGATATTCCACAATCATAGTGCCATCCTCAACTGCTTTTTCGTACTCTCTCGTCACAAAGCCCAAAGCGTAAACGGCCCAAACATACCAATGTTTGTCTTCATATTTCATGGAAACATCAAAGCCATAAGCCTTGCCTTTCTCAACTGTAAAGTCTTTCTTCAGTAAATCGGGGACAAGCGTGTTTTGAGGTGTATCGGCATACAACTTATTGCGATTGATATTGGTCAGTTGGGTAAAGTCTTTCAAATACCCTTCCACATTCATAGTCAAATTGTTGCCAAGATCAATCTCACTGCCCAAGATGAAATGGTTGGCTTTCTGGAGGAAAGAGGTGATCTTTTCTCCATTATAGGTACTCGGGAGGTTGTCGATGCCCGACAAAAAGCCGTAAAACAGGTTCACCACATCACGATCGCTTGTGGCAGCGACAAAATTTTGGGAATACTTACCTACTGCTGCTTTCAGGCGGAAACGTTCACCAACGTTGTATTTCATGGCCAAGCGGGGCTCAACTGAGAAATCAGGCAATGAAGCATACCATTGCAGGCGCAGGCTCGGCTCCAACAGGAAGTCACCCAGCACAGCCTTGAACTTTGCATAAGCACCAATTTCTGTGGAGTTCACTTTTTGTGCGATTTTGTTGCCGCCATACAAGCTGTAAGTCTCATAATCGGTGGTATAGCCTAACATCTCGACACCATATTTCAAAGTGTGCTTTCCCATAAACTGGCTGAAATCGAAGCCCATGTTAAAGCCGTTGATCTTGCTGTAACGGTCAGGGTTGTCAACTTCTTTCATGCGAGAAGTATAACTCGAATAAGCGATGTTACCCTCAATCATAACCGGCGACTTACCTGGAATGACCAAGAAATTGGTACCACCTCCAAACGAATTCCATCCAAAGTCCGACAACGACATGTAATTGTTCACCTGGTCGTTGAATGAGAAGCCGAACAGGTTCACCTTACTGCCATTAGGAGCGTTGAGCGAAACCTTACCATAAATATCTTGGAAATTGAAAGGCAATCCCGTCTCAGAGGCATATTTATAAAGATACTTACTAGTTTGTTCCAAATAGGAGTTCTTGGCAGAAATGATGAACGAAGCGGTTGCATCATCAGGATTCTTGGCTTTTTTCAGAGGACCTTCCACCATCACCTTAGCACCGAAGCAGCTAGCGCCTATCTTACCCGATAAGCGTTTCTTGTTGCCATCACGGGTAGATATGTCCATAATGGAAGAAATACGACCGCTATATTCTGCACCAAAACCTCCAGTGAAAACATCAGCGTTGCGGATGATATCGGTGTCGAACACCGAGAACAGGCCGATGGAGTGGAATGGATTGTAGACCACCATACCATCCAGCAACACTTTATTTTGAATGGGCGATCCACCACGAATATATAGCTGTCCACCTTGGTCTCCCGTAAAGATGACACCTGGGACAACTTGCAAGTATTGGGCGAAGTCAGCCTGACCGCCAATGGTAGGAATCTTTGTGATGGTTTTGGGAGTCACACTGATTACCGATGTCTTGGTCTCGGTACGGGCCTCTATCTTCTCTGCAGTAACCGTCACCACGTCAAGTTTTTGGCTCGTTTCCTTCAAGAAGAACTTCCGGTTGATGGATTGTCCCTTTGACAGGCTCAATGGCTCAGAAATGGTGTCATAGCCCACGCAGGTAATCAACAAGGTATAGTGTCCGTCGGGGATACGGTTAATGTTGAAGAAACCATTTTCATTTGTCGAGCCACCATACGTTGTACCTTTCAAATACACATTGGTGAACATCAAAGGCTCGCCCGTCGATTCCTCATAGACAAAGCCTTTCACACTATTGTCTTGAGCAAAAGCCGGTATAACGAAAACTAGAAACAGGAAAGAGAGGATAATAGATCTGGTAAGATGACGCATACTCATGTTGCTTACGTATTGTAATTTGTTATTTCCAAAGATTCAATGCCACCGGGCAAAAGAATTTGCAAATATAACAAATTATCTTGAACATCTTGCAAATACCGCTAAAAATTCGAAAAAAAGCGGCATGAGACACCTTACAGGATCCATTCCTACTTAGTCGAAGTCAAACAGGTCGTGGTCGAACACATCCCACCAATGCTTGACGGAGCTAACCCAACTGGAAGGATGTCGTTGCGCATAATCCTTCGCTTCGTTTTGATAGAGCAGGACCCCAACGCCCAGCAAAACTATAAGCAGGACAGCCCTTAACCATTCTTTCACAGGAAGTATCACCACACCCAAAAAGATGAGTAATAAAGGCCAAAGCTTATAGGCTACATGCCAATTGAAATCAATCACATCGAGAGAGGCTAGCAAGGCTACCACACCCACAAAAAGGATGATGATACCAAGGAATAGGTTTCTGCTTTTCATGACTTTTTACTATTAAACGGAACGATAAGGAATAAACCGAACAAAATAAGAACTATAGGCCAAATCGTGCGCCAGTTGACATCTGGAACATAGTAGTGCAGCAGTCCTAACACGCCCATGCCAATCAAAATCAATCCAGCGATAAGTCCACCTTTGCTAGGTTTGTACTTCACCATATCGGTGTTGCTTTCAGACGCCTCGGTTGTTCCGTCAGGAGAAACCACGTAGCTGGCGCCTTTTTGCTCTACGCGACCGGCTGGCATGACAATCCATAGCAGAATGTAAATCCAAAAGCCTGTGCTAAAGACAAAGAAAGCGATGGCGAAAAGCAGCCTGACCAAGGAGGCGTCGATGTCGAAATAGTTGGCCAATCCGGAGCAAACGCCGCCGATGACTTTGTTTTGTGTGTCTCTTTGAAGTTTCTTGTTGTTTTCCATTTTCGTTTTAGTTTTTAAAGGTTTAACATCCTTTTCAATACAAAAATAGTGCAATTTTTTCTTCTGTCATGCAAAAAAGGAGGGTTGCAACGTTGCAGGCAACAAAAAAAAGGCGATGCCCCAGCATCGCCTTTGATCTTTTTGTATGACAGCTTTATTTTCTAACCACAAACTTTTCGGTCTTCACGGCTTGGCCGTTCACCTTCAAGTTGCAGAAATAGATGCCTTCGGCGAGATCGTCGACCGAAAGGGTTGCTTGACCCTGCAAGCTGGTCAGTTCTTGGCTCTTCACTTCCTGGCCGAGCAGGTTGTATACGGACACAGAAGCCTTGCCTGCTTTTGTAAGCTGGTAGTTAAAACGCACCACCGATGAAGCAGGGTTAGGATAGGCACGACCTAAGACAACCGAGTTTTCATTGACGTTTTCTGAAGTATTGTAGGCAATAATGACAGAAACGCGCTCATCAGGATGCCTATCGTCATAAGCATAGTACTTGACGAAAGCTTTATCCGTCGGAGAAGTTGGCATGAAATGGGAAGCAAAATCACCCGGCGCAGAGACGGCACCCGCTGCCAAAGCCACTGACCCACTCACGTTGACAAATGGAGCAAAGCACATGCCCCAGCAGAAGTAGAGCGAACCCTCTGGCGCATCGATGATTTCTCGTTCAATTATGACATTCAAGTCGGCGCCCGAAATGTTACGGAGTTGCATCTCCTGGATGTACTCTCCATAATCGGAATTGAAATCGTTGCAATACACCGTCTGGCCGTCGGCAAGTACTTCGCCCTCCAACTCGAATTGAAGGGACTGGGCAGAAACACAAGCTACCAAAGCTGTGAAAACAAAAGTAAAGATAGATTTTTTAATCATATTTCTGATGTTTATTCTTTGATTCTATTTCAACTTGCAAAAATGCAAAACTTTTTCTAATCACGCAACAAAAATATTGCCATTTTTTGAAAAATATCTACTTTTGTGCTGAAAAACATCAAATAAAACTCGTAATGAAAAGATTAACCATCATTATGGCATCGCTTCTGATGCTCGTCACCTTGAAACTCAACGCGCAAAACGAACGTCTGCTATTGCTTGAAAGCTTCACCAACACTGGTTGTGTCCCTTGTGCCCAATACAACCCTACCATGGATGCACTCATTGCAAACAACCTTGACAAGGTTGTGGCCATCAAATACCACGTTAATTGGCCTTCCTCATCCGATCCGATGTATCTTCATAACACGGCTGAAAACGGAGCACGTACCAACTATTATAACGTCACATCTGTTCCACATGTTGTTGTCGATGGCAACCGTTTCACAGGTAACTCTGGAACCATCAATCAAAGCATCATCGACCAGCTGCAGACGCTCGAATCGCCATACGAGTTGCGCCTCAGTTATGAGTTGGACGAAGCCAGCAACACTATAACCGTCCACGTATTAGGCCGTACCTCATCAGCCATCGAAGGCAATTTGAGACTCTATGTGGCCGTCATCGAAAAAGAAATCCATTTCAACTCTGCCCCCGGGCCCAATGGCGAACGCGATTTCTACGATGTAATGAAGAAAATCCTGCCCTCGTCTTCCGGCACCAGTCTCGGCAGCGTAGAAGCTGGCGATTATTTCGCCTACACTTTCAAGTGGGAATGGGCCAACGTGTATAATGTCGACCAATTAGACGTCATTGCTTGGGTGCAAAACTACAACACAAAAGATGTGTATCAAGCTTGTAGGTCGAGCGAAAGTGTTACTCCTTATTACGCCAACGAAGCTGCTGTGAGCAACATCAGCAATATGAAAAAAACCAACTGCAGCGGCGAAGCCGAGCCCAAAGTCGTATTGTCCAATAACGGCAGCAACACGCTGAACGCTGCCGAATTGGAAGTATTCGTTAATGACGAGTTGTTGAAGACCGTCAACTGGAGCGGCAACCTAGCCACTTTTGAATCAACGACGGTCGATTTAGGAGGGATCTCCTTCCCAGTCGAAGACGAAAACACCTTGGAAGTAAAGATCAAGAGCATCAATGGCGGTGATGACGAAGCCAGCAACAACGACCTTGCCTCTTTTGGATTCAAAGGCTCGCCCGAAACCATCGGCAAAGTGCTGAAGCTCACCATCCGCACGGATGCCAACCCGCAAGAAACCACATGGAAAATCACCAACCTTTCGACAGGCGAAGTCGTCCTTGAAGGCGGGCCTTACGAACAACCCACCACCATGTACACTGAAACCATAGAGATCACAGGCGATGGCTGTTACGATTTCACCATCTATGATGCTGGCGGAAACGGATTCGGCACCGGTGGACTCTACGGGATGAAAGCAGGTAGCACCACGCTGTTCTCTGGCAACAGCTTTGGCGACAGCGAAAGCAATGAATTCTCCTATGAAGTAACGGCCGATGCGAACGAGTACCTCGACCAAAACGTCAGCATCTACCCCAACCCTACTGACGGCCTACTCAACATCATTAGCCAAGACAAGCTACATGTCAGCATATACAACATGGCTGGGCAATGCGTCTACGAAGGCTATTGCGAAGGCTCGCAGAAAATCGACATGAGACGTTTCGGCAGTGGCATTTATGCCGTCAAAGTCGGCAGTGAGACACAAAGGGTTGTGGTAAAGTGATGCTCCAGAACCATCATTTCGACACCCTCGATTCCACCAACGCCTACCTGCAAAGAAAGCTGTCGGAATGCGACATCCGAGATTGGGTGGTCAGTACCGACGAACAGACTGCAGGTAAAGGCATGGGCAACAACGGCTGGGAAAGTGAGGCTGCAAAGAACCTCACTTTCTCTTTAGCCGTGGACATGGGTTTCTTGCCCGCCGAAAGGCAATTCCTTCTTTCTGAAGCGGTGCCGCTTGGCATCATCGAAGTGTTGGACACATTCTTGCCCGCCGAAAAGCTTAGCATCAAATGGCCTAACGACATTTATTACAGCAACCGAAAACTAGCGGGAATCCTCATCAACAGCACCATCAAAGCCAATATGATGGACGTTTCCATCATCGGCATCGGACTGAATGTCAACCAAATGAAATTTCAGGATTGGCCGACGCATCCAATTTCATTGAAGTTAATCTCGGGTATGGATTATGATTTACAACTTCTTTTGAAACAAATCGTTGAGCATGTCAAAACAAAGGTGGAGCTGCTAAAGAGCAACCCCACCGCTATTGAGCACGCCTATTTGGAACGGTTGTTCCGCTATCAAACCTGGGCGGATTATGTAGTTGACGGAAAAACCCTTCGGCTTTTCATGACGGGAATAGACAGTTTCGGGAGGCTACAACTCGTTGACGAGCAACAGCAATTGCATTCTTTCGAAATCAAACAAATCAAGTTTTTGATTTAATTCCACTTGTCGCTCCAGGCCTGCTGGTCTTTACGCCATTCCTTCAAGGATTGCACATCCTCCTCGGTAACGTATTTCTCTTCAACTGCCTTCTGAATCAAAGTCTCATAGTTCGACAAAGTGACCAGCTGACATTCTTTCTCTTCAAAGTTTTTCTTGGCAAGTTCCATCTGATAGGTAAAGATGGCCACCATGCCCTTCACCTCGGCACCAGCCTCACGCAAAGCATCAACAGCCAAAAGGCTCGACTTGCCTGTGGAGACCAAGTCCTCGATGACCACCACTGACTGACCTGGGGTTAACACACCCTCGATTTGGTTCTGCATGCCATGCGACTTCTTCTCGGATCGCACATACACAAAAGGCAGCCCTAATTCCTGTGCCACCAATGCGCCTTGGGCGATGCCACCCGTGGCCACACCCGCAATCACATCAGGCTTACCGTAGTTTTGCATGATTTTCTCCACAAACTGTTGGCGGATATAGGTACGCACAGCAGGATAGGAAAGCGTGACACGGTTGTCGCAATAAATAGGGCTTTTCAGTCCGGACGCCCAAGTGAACGGAGCCTGGGGGCTTAGCTTCACGGCCTTGATCTGAAGGAGATGCTGGGCCAATGTCAATGCTGAATCTTCGTATTTCATGGTTGTTGAGCTTTGTCGTGACTTATTTTGTATCTTTGTCGCTTGAAAAACAAATAAACTGACTGCAAATGTACAAGATTTTTCAAGAAAACAAAGCACTGGTTTTCCCAAAAATTGACGGCAATACATTGAATTTTGACGCAACGCCCCAAGAATCCGACAGATACGATGCCGACCTCTTATGCAATTTTTTGCCTGAATGGATCAATGACCGTGACCCTGGCGACACTTTCATCCATGAAATAAGCGAAAACGCCGTAGCTTTAGCCTTAAATGAGACCTTCAGAATGGCCCCTGCTGCTGGCGGCATCGTCATGAAAGACGATAAATTCGTCAGCATCGTGCGCAAAGGCATTCCCGACCTACCTAAAGGTCATATAGAGAAAGGTGAAACACCAGAAGCCGCCGCTCTGCGTGAAGTGGAGGAAGAGACAGGCATTGGCAACTTGAAAATCGTCAAGGCCTTGCCAATCACATGGCATTGCTATGTAGAGCACGAAGAGTGGACGCTGAAACCGACCTACTGGTACCTGATGAGCACTTCAGAAAACATTCAGCCCAAACCGCAGACCGAGGAAGGTATTACCGAGATAAAACTAACTGGGAATGAGGCAATTGAAGACTTCTTGAGAAACACCTACCGTTCCACCAGTGAAATTCTCGGAAAAGAATTGCGCCAAATCGTGACAAAGTGATACTTTTGCAGCCGATTTCAAATCAAACGAAATGAAAAGAATAGCCGTATTTCCCGGTTCCTTCGACCCCATTACTTTGGGTCACCGTTCCATCGTATTGAGAGCTCTCCCCATGTTCGACGAAATCTATGTCGCCGTCGGCATCAACATGGAGAAACGTTCCACTTTTGAATTGAAAGACCGTATCAAATGGTGCAAGGCCGTATTCAAAAACTATCCGCAGGTGAAAGTAGAGAGCTACGAAGGCCTCACCGCTGACTTCTGCAAAAAAGTGGGTGCCAACACCATTATTCGCGGCCTACGCTGTGGCAGCGACTTCGAATACGAGAACATGATCGGCCATGCCAACAAGCGCCTGCACCCTGAGCTGGAGACCATCTTCCTGCTGACCGAAAGCGAGCTGGTAGGCGTGTCGTCGAGTGTCGTCCGCGACATCTACAAGAACGGCGGTGACACTTCCAAGTTCCTGCCCAAAGAGGTGAAGCTGCCGAAAAGGCAATAATTCTGCTCCCGTTTCGTTTTCAGTACATGAAACGAAAGATTGTTACATTGTTATTATCCCTGCTCTTCCTTACGGCAAACGCCCAAAATGTGACGATTACAGGAAGGAGCAATAAAGCCAACACCTTGATGCGGCTCTTCGCGTACGAAGACCTCGTCAACGAAACCGGCATTCTCCTTGCCCAAAGGCAGACCGATACCCAAGGGCATTTCATTCTGGAAGGAAGCATTAAGCAAATCACACCTGCCCGAATCTATGTCGGGCTTGAATATGTCGACCTCATCCTCTCCCCTAATGCCACCTACGACATAGAAATCATTGTGCCTGAACAACAAGAGAATGTTTCCTATTTCGAAAAAGAGCTGCCGACCATACGCGTAAAGCGCGCCACCGACCAAGGCATCTACCGCCAGATCATCTATTCCGAAGAGATCATCAACGGCTATATGATGGAGCATTTCAATCAGATCTACCGTGGTCGGCAAGTTCGCTATATCGACTCCATCCAGAAAGCCATCAACCATGAGGTGCCTGACATCAAGGCAGACTATGTGAAAAACCACAACCGATACAAAATCGCCGCTATCAAATTAGGCATCAGCACCGATGGCGGCAAAAGAGTCATCAAGGACTACTACGACGGTCAGCCTGTACTCTATACACAAAGTGCTTACATCGACCTATTCAAGGAACTGTTTGACGGCTACTTCAACAGCTCGGCCTACGACAGCCATCTGTTGAACGATGCTTTTGCTGAAGGGCCGGGGCCTTTCAAAAGATACCTAGACACAGACCCGTTCATGGCGAAAAATCCTCGTCTTGCAGAACTCATCACGATCTACAACTTACAGAAGCTCTGCTTTGGAGACCGAAACACAAGCCGTCTTGCCAAGGACCATCTGAATTATCTCAAGAGCCAAACCAAATATGCTGAGCACAAGACTGTAATCAATGACTTCTTCACGAATCTCAATCGCCTTGCTCCAGGCACACCTGCCACTGACTTCACCTTGAAAGGCAGCGACGGCAAAGAAGTGAGCCTTTCAGATTACAAGGACCGCTTGGTGCTGCTGCAATTTGTCGACGGCGTTTCTGCCGTTAGCGAGCATCAGTTCTCTGAGCTGAGAACCCTTCACAACCAATGGCAAGACACGGTGCAAATCATCACTATTGCCACTCACAGCAAGATGTCTCTCTACAAGAAGCAGTTTGAAGAGAAGCGCCAAGACTGGCCCCTCCTCGACCTCGGCGACAACATCCTCCTCCTGGAGGCCTATAACGTCCGCACTTTCCCCGAGTACATCCTCATCACCAGGGGCAACAAAATCGGCGAAGCACCGGCACCCTCTCCAGAGCGATATTTGGAGGAAAGAGTGAGACGACTTTATGGGAAGTGATTAGGTAAAACACTGATCAGTTTTTTTACAACACACTTTTTTATTCTAATTTCTTTGTATATTTGCAGCGATTGTTCGGGGAGAAATCCGAACGATTGAAGGCAATTTGTGCTTGTATCTTGACACACAAATCTGGAAAATTTAAGTAGATAAGATACAGACCACGGATTACCAGCCTTAATTTGTTATCAACCGATTTGATAATAAAACCAGGCTAGGTTACCGTGTCTATTTTTATCTACTAGGTATTCCAGAGCCTGTGTGTCGGAAATAGGTGCGAACAAGTTTCCTAGCCTTCTTATGGTCAGATTTGCCGAATCCAAGAATTATAGGCAAACAACTTATGGCTGGGTTACAATACTTTAAACGTAAAAGAATAATGAAACACGACCAACATTATACAAGATGAAAACAATAATCATACACGATGGAACAGGCGACAATGAAATTGAAATGACCGTTCAAGTCACAGAAGAGGAATATGACAAAATGGAACAAATTCGGCGTTTTAGTCCATCTGCTTGGGATGGAAAAGAATTGGACTTACTTCAAGAAGCCAGGAAACTATTAAGAGAAACAAATGCCGAGAGTGCACAATCCAAAGAAAAGAATGATGTGATAACAAAGGATGAAAATGCAACACCCACTAATTTAAATGAGCAACCTTCAAAAAGCAATAAGAGGGCGTGGTGGCTTTTAGCTATTCTTGGAATCCTGTTTGTTGGTTATTTAATTATCCATTCCATTATTGGACGAAAGACAGAAGAAGCCAGAGAAGTAATCTTGCATTCCAGCATAAGCAAAACGACAGAAACAGTTAATTATCAAGGTCTTACTTTTGATTATCCTAGCAATTGGGTATTCGAAACAAAAAAAATCTCCGAAAACATATTCCTAATAAGTGGAAGTAACGAAAACGGATCGGAATACATTATTATTTTGGCCAAAAACACTCCCAATATGGAAGAAGACTTCATAAATAATATGGTATTTGAATACGTGAATTCGGAAGAAGTTATGGACGCAAAACACTCCGCTCCGTACAACTCCACATACCATGGAATTAGGGCTATTACTTCAGACCTATCTTATAAAAACGTAGAAGGACCTGCATATGCAAAAATCACAAGTTTCACCCTTTACAATAGCACATTTGCTATAATTCAAAGTGCAAAAGTTAAATCTGATCTTTTTGGTGAAGATTTCCAAACCATGGAAAGCTCTATGAAATACACGAACTCTGACTAAACTATTAAGTCATGCTAATTCTTGTCATAATTATTGCCATCGTAATTGGAATAATAATAGCCAGATATTACAAGCCAAAAAGCAAATCAGAAAAAATATGGGCTTCTATTTTAATACCATTGGTGGGCGGGATTATTATTCATTTATTGGTTGCATCTTGTAGAAATTCAGGATATGGATTTGCGTTTGATCTTGGCGCAACCTTGGTCTGGATTGCCATTCCTGCAGTGGCTTTGCTCACAACTCTCTTTATTGCATTAAAGCCTGAGATAAAAGGATCGAACACTATAGAATCCAAAGAAATGGATGAAACTTTTAACGTACCTCTTCATTATGGTAAAGGAGATTTAAGAGTCGATTTTGAAATCCAACTTACAAAGCAAGAATTGTTTAAAATGGCTCAATTTCGAAAAAAAGATCCAAGTAAATGGGAGGACAATGATTTGGAATTAGTAAAGGAGATCAAGAAAACTCTACAAATAGAGCAAGAGGTAACGTCAGAATCGGAGAATGATCTTGGTTATGAGGAAGTTTTGCCCATTAAGAATAGTTTGGAATCTGAATCAGTGTCTATTACAGAGCCAATAACATCAGAACAAGACAATGCCAAACATTCAGTATTGACAGAAACAGTAAAAAACCAAAACACTGAAGAGATTGAGAAAAAAGTATATCTGTTTGGTAATAAATTAGAATCAGAGTATCGAAGAGAATCAGCAACTGATGCGCATTGGATAAGGCAAAACGGGACGGAAATGTGCATCAAAATCGATGAAGTTACATATCAACAAATGATTGAATTGCAAAATGAGAATCCGAAGAAGTGGGTAGACAACGAGTTCAATTTATTTCTTGAAGCAAAATCCAGTCAGCAAGACGTCCACAGGAGAAAAAGGAAGAATCGCATGAACAAATGGATACGGTAAAGCGATGCGAGTACGATGAGTATTTTTTACATCTTCATCTGAAAAACGGATTGAAAACCCTTTTGTATGGATATTTTAAAAACACAAAATATGTCCCGTTTTTCGTAATATTACATCTCAACCATTTACCATAATTCACCAAAAACATCTGACTTTTTGTCGCTTTTTTCCCATCATTCATGGAAAAACTGTACCTTTGCACGAATTTTGCCCAAGGGCAATCATTTAATTGTCAATTATCAATTTTCAACTATCAATTACAAATAAATGGGATTTCTCAAGAAACTCTTTGGCGACAAGGCCTCACGCGACAACAAGGCCCTGGAGCCCATACTGCAAAAGACACTCAAGGCTTACGAGGAAATCGTTAAACTCGACATCGACAGCCTGAGACATAAGACACAAGAATTCAAGGAATACATCAAGAACAAGACCGCTGCCGAGGTGGCCGAAATCGCTGAGCTGAAAGCCAAGGCCGAAGCTAACCCCGACATGGACCCCGACGAGAAGGAAAAGCTCTACAATCAAATCGACAAGTTAGAGAAACAAGAGCTCGACCATATCGAAGAGGCATTAAATGAGATTCTTCCCGAGGCGTTCTCCGTGGTGAAGGCCGCTGCCAAATACTTCTGCGAGCATGAGACCGTGGAGGTGAACGCCACCGACCTTGACCGCGAGCTGGCTTCAAAATACGAACATGTCACCATCCAAGGCGACAAGGCCTATTACAAGAACAGCTGGATGGCTGGCGGTAACATGGTGACTTGGGACATGGTGCATTACAACTGCCAGATCATCGGTGGTATCGTGCTGCACCAAGGCAAGATCGCCGAGATGGCCACTGGTGAGGGTAAGACCCTCGTGGCCACCCTGCCTGTCTACCTGAATGCCTTGGCAGGCAAGGGTGTGCATGTGGTTACCGTGAACGACTACTTGGCCAAACGTGACTCCGAGTGGATGGGCGCAATGTATGAGTTCCTCGGCCTCACCGTCGACTGCATCGACAAGCACGAACCCAACTCAGCCGCACGTCGTCGCGCCTACAACTGCGACATCACCTATGGCACCAACAACGAGTTCGGTTTCGACTACCTGCGTGACAACATGACAGGCAACCCTGATGAGCTGGTGCAACGCAAACACCACTACGCCATCGTCGACGAGGTCGACTCCGTGTTGATCGACGATGCCCGTACGCCTTTAATCATCAGCGGCCCAACCCCTCGTGGCGACCAGCAGGAATTCGATGAATTGAAGCCCGATGTCGTCAAGTTGTTTGAAGCCCAAAAACGTTATGTTACGACGATTCTGGCTGAAGCCAAGCGCATCCTTAACGATCCCAATGCCACCGAGGATGAGAAGAGACACGGCGCCGACCAGCTCTTCCGTGCCTACCGTGGTCTGCCCAAGAACAACGCTCTTATCAAGTTCCTCAGCGAGGAAGGCATGAAGAGTCTGATGCAGAAGACCGAAGGATTCTACATGCAGAACCGCAACGAAAACATGCACATCATCGATGACGAATTGTATTTCGTCATCGACGAGAAATTGAACACGGTGACCCTTACCGACAAGGGTAGCGAGCAATTGGCACAAGCCTATAACGACCCTGCGTTTTTCATCATTCCCGATGTGGGTAGCGAGATTGCCGAACTGGAACATTCCAACCTAACCAATGATGAAAAGGTGCTTCGCAAGGCCGAGCTGATGCGTAACTTCGCCGAGAAGTCGGAACGCCTGCACACCGTGCAGCAGTTGCTGAAGGCCTACACTCTGTTTGAGAAGGATGTCGACTACGTCATCATTGACAACAAAGTAAAGATCGTGGACGAGCAGACAGGTCGTATCATGGAAGGCCGCCGCTGGAGTGACGGTCTGCACCAGGCCGTGGAGGCCAAGGAAAACGTGAAGGTGGAAGCCGCCACACAGACCTACGCCACCATCACCTTACAGAACTACTTCCGCATGTACCACAAGCTGGCAGGTATGACCGGTACCGCTGAGACAGAAGCGGGCGAGTTCTGGGACATCTACAAACTCGACGTGGTCGTCATCCCGACCAACCGCCCCATCGCCCGTATCGACCAGGAGGACATGATCTACAAGACCAAGCGTGAGAAATACAACGCCGTCATCGACGAGATCCAAGCCTTGGTCAAAGAAGGCCGTCCCGTGTTGGTGGGTACCACCTCAGTGGAGGTCTCTGAGTTGCTCAGCCGCATGTTGACCCGTAAGGGCATCCCACACAACGTGTTGAACGCCAAGCTGCACTTCAAGGAAGCACAGATCGTCAAGGAAGCAGGTCAGGCAGGCACCGTGACCATCGCCACCAACATGGCTGGTCGTGGTACCGATATCAAGCTCGGCCCTGGCGTCAAGGAAGCCGGTGGTCTCGCCATCATCGGCACCGAACGTCACGAGAGCCGTCGTGTCGACCGTCAGTTGCGTGGCCGTTCTGGCCGTCAAGGCGACCCAGGTAGTTCACAATTCTATGTCTCATTGGAAGACAACCTCATGCGTATGTTCGGTTCTGAACGTATTGCTGGCATCATGGACCGCATGGGCCTGCAGGAAGGCGAGGTCATCCAACACCCAATGATCACAAAGCAGATCGAAAAAGCACAGAAGAAAGTGGAAGAGAATCACTTCGGCGTGCGTAAGCACCTGCTTGAATACGACGACGTGATGAACGCTCAACGTGAAGTCATCTACAAGAAACGTCACCATGCCCTGTTTGGAGAACGTCTCTCCATCGACATCAACAACATGATGTTTGACTTTGGCGAGAAACTCATCGAAGAATTCCAAGACGCCAAAGACTACGAAGGCTTGAAGATAGAATTGCTTTCTAGCATGGGCATTGATGTTCCGTTCAGCGAGGAAGAGTTCGATCATATGAAGACCAAGGATCTGGCCGACAAACTTTTTGATGCCGCTTTGGAGCATTATCGTGATAAAGCCCGTATCATCGGCGAAAAGACCTTGCCTGTCATCAAGAAGGTATACGAAACCCAAAGCCAGTTTGAGAACATCGCCATCCCGATCACCGATGGAACTCGTGGCATGAATGTCATCGTCAACTTGAAGAAAGCCGTTGAAAATGGCGCCCGTGAAGTGAATCTCTGCATCGAGAAGAGTATCACTCTTGGCCTCATCGACAATGCTTGGAAGGAACACCTTCGCGAACTCGACGACCTGAAGGAATCGGTACAGAACGCCACCTACGAACAAAAAGACCCGCTGGTCATCTACAAGTTGGAATCATTCAACCTGTTCAAGGCCATGCTGGAGAAGATCAACGAAGACGTCATCTCCTTCCTGATGCGTGCCGACATCCCGATGCAAGATCCCAACAATGTTCGTGAGCATCGTGCCCAAGGTATCGACAAGTCAAAGATTCGTGAGCAGCGACAAGACCTGCTTGCTCAATCGCACAGCGACACACAGCAGCGGACAATCACACAGCCCATCCGCAAAGAAGTGAAGGTAGGCCGCAACGATCCCTGCCCCTGCGGAAGCGGCAAGAAATACAAAAACTGTCACGGCAAACTGGAAGGTGAAGAATAACAAATAAAACTCAAATCCCATGAAATACAAAAGAGTATTACTGAAGCTCAGCGGGGAGGCCCTTATGGGCAGCCAGCAATACGGCATCGACCCAGTACGTTTGGGCGAATATGCTGACGAGATTATCGAAGCAGCCCAAGCGGGCGTACAAATAGGCATCGTCATTGGTGGCGGCAACATCTACCGTGGCCTACAAGGTGCCTCGAAGGGCATGGATCGTATCCAAGGCGACTATATGGGTATGCTTGCCACCGTCATCAACTCGATGGCCATGCAGTCAACCTTGCAGGGTAAGGGACAGAAAGCCACCCTGCTCTCCGGCCTCTACATCGACCGCATCGCCGACACGATGAGCAGCGCCAAAGCCATCCGTCTGCTTGAAGAAGGCCACATCGTGGTGATGGGCGCCGGCACCGGCAACCCCTTCTTCACCACCGATACAGGCTCGGCCCTCCGCGCCGTCGAGATCAAGGCTGACATCATCCTGAAAGGCACCCGTGTGGACGGCATCTACACCGCCGACCCCGAGAAAGACCCGACAGCCACCAAGTTTAGTCATCTTACCTACGATGGGGCCTACCAACGCAACCTGAAGGTGATGGACATGACTGCCTTCACCATGTGTAAGGAGAACGACATGCCGATGTACGTTTTCGACATGAACACACGCGGTAACCTGATGAAGGTGTTGCGCGGCGAGAACATCGGAACGCTGGTGACGAAATGAGGACCCGCAAAAACCATCTGCGCAAAATCCACAATGTGCCGAGCAAGAGGATAGACTACATCCTCATCGGCATCATCATCCTCGTTGCCGCCGTCCTGAGGCTTTGGAAGCTTGGGCAGGTACCGTTTATGCACGACGAGTTCAGTGCCTTGCTACGTACCCGTTTCGACAATTTCCACGACTTCATCCAACAGGGCGTGATGCCCGACAGCCATCCTATCGGCGTGCAGCTATTTCTTTGGGGTTGGGTGAAACTCTTCGGATGGAGTGAGTTCTGGGTCAAGCTGCCTTTTGTGCTGATGGGCATTGGTTCCATATACCTTATTTATTTAATAGGCCGACAGTGGTTCAACCGTAAGGTGGGGCTGTTTTCCGCGGCCTTTTTTGCCGTCAGCCAGTTCACAGTGTTCTATAGCCAATTGGCGCGGCCTTATTCGGCAGGGTTGTTCTTCGTCCTGCTGATGGCTTATTATTGGCATAAGATTGTCTTTGAAGAAGAAAAACCGAAACTTGCCATTTACATTGGCTTTGCCCTTTCGGCCTGGGCTTGTTCGATGATTCAGTATTTCTCCATCGCGCAAGCGGGGCTCATTTTCCTTACTGGTTTGTTCTTCCTCCCTAAGGAACGTCGCAAAGCATATTGGATCAGCGGTATAGCAGCCGTTGTGTTGTTCGCCCCTACCCTGCCTATCTTTTGGCAGCAGCTTTTTGTGAGCGGCAGCATCGGCGGCTGGTTGACAGCGCCCAAGGCCACTTTCCTCACCGACTTCCTACAATACACGATGAATTACTCCATGCTGTTCATGTTTGCGGTGGGCATTATCATCCTTTTGCCACTCCTTTTGGGCAACCGTTCCAAACAATCCAATCCTCTGCGTTGGGCCGGCATTGCATGGTTTGTCATCATCTTTGCCATCGCTTTTATCTATTCTTTGAAACGCGAGCCTATCATCCAGCATAGTACGCTGATTTTCAGTTACCCCTTCGTTATCATCGTGGCATTCTCCTTGTTTGGCACCCGCACATTGTCACCATGGCAAACGGCATTGGTAGTGGCTGTCATACTCTTTGTCGGCAGCTCTTCTTTGATAACTACACGCCGCCATTACGACCTGATGTATCATCAAGGCTTTGATCAAATTGCCGTTGAGATCAGACAAGACAAGGAGCATTATGGTGACAAAATCCAGTTTGCCACCCGCACGGAAATTGGAGAGGCAGCCGAGTTCTACCAAAAGCATATAAACGTCGAAGAACGCATCGTTTTCAACAGATACGACAGCTTAGAACGATTCAACCAATGGCTCAACGAACATCATGACGTGCCTATGTTAGGATTTGGCTGGACCGATTATGTGCCGCCGATTTGGGAGGTTACTGCTGCGGGCAACTACCCTTATGCCATCAGACAGAAAGACTGGTTTACTTCTCGTTATATAACGTTGAGTAAAAAACCCGTTGAAGGCAGTCGGCCTTTGCTCAATACGCTTTGCGAAGTGCCTTTCACATACAAGGAAGGCATGGAATGGGGTAAAGCCGAATACATTTCTGGCGACTCTTTACCTGACGACATCGAGGCTTTGGGGGTTGCAGCGACTATCCTTTGTCCCGACACGATCAAACAATGTGGGATCGTCATAGAGGTACATGATGCAGAAACAGACTCTTTGCTGCTTTGGCATAGCTCGGTGAACAACGGAAGTCGTTTCATGCCAGGTGAAAACGTAGTGGCTGATGCCATCCTCTTCGACGACATTTTCACACCAAAAAACAAGACCATCAAGACCTACCTCTGGAACCAAGGGAAACGCCCTCTAGAAATGAATAGGCTAAGTTATTATGTGACAAGAAAAGACCCTGTCTTGACGGGTCTTTATGAACCGCTCCATTAACGAGAGAAAAATGGCAAGATTTTTGAGAGGAAAAAGAAAAATAATTACTTTTGTGCCAAAATTTGAAAAACTATGACTGAAGATTCTCAATTTGTATTAGACGAGGCCACTGAAAGCATGGATAACACCATCAAGCACTTGGAGCATGAATTCCAAGGCATCAGGGCAGGCAAGGCCAGTCCGGCCATGCTGAACGGCGTTATGGTTGAATACTACGGCACGACGGTGCCCATCGAGCAAACTGCTAATATCGGCTGTATTGATGCCCGTATGATTGTCGTGCAGCCTTTCGACAAGAGCGCCTTGAACAACATAGCCAAAGCCATCTTGAATGCCAACCTGGGATTCAACCCGATGAACAACGGTGAAGTGCTTCGTATCAGTGTCCCTGCCTTGACAGAAGAACGTCGTCAAGAACTCGTGAAACGCACCAAGACCGCTGCCGAGGAAGCCAAAGTAGGCATTCGTGGTATCCGCCGCAACGCCAACGACGATGCCAAGAAGCTGGAAAAGGACACCATCTCTGAAGATGAGTCAAAGCTTTTGCAAGAAGAAATCCAAAAACTCACCGATAAGTATATCAAGAAAATCGACGACCTCACTGAATTGAAGTCGAAAGATATTATGACTGTTTAAACAGCGAACTATCTTAAAGGAAAAAGGAGCCGGTTGGCTCCTTTTTCTTTTATAGGACATTCTCAATTGCCATTCCAAACAGCTGCTCCAATGTCAACCCAAAACATCGAGCCTGTGCTGGAATGATGCTGGCCTCCGACATACCCGGGACGATATTGGCTTCGATGAAGAAAACGCCGTCTTCGCTGACGATATAATCCATTCGAACAAAACCCTTACACTCCAACTTCTCATACAACATGGCCGTGGTAGCCTTGATTTCGATTTCAACATCCTCATCAACTTGGGCTGGGGTCACTTCGTCACACTTGCCAGCAGTATACTTTGCCTCGTAATCGAAAAACTCGTTCTTACTGCATATCTCCGTCAAGGGGAACACCATCATCTTTCCTTTATAGTTCATGGCTCCACAGCCGAACTCACGACCCTTGACAAATTTTTCGCACATCACCTGTCCACCCGCAGCCATGGCCGTGGCAACAGCTGGAATAAACTGTTCTGCGGTTTTCACCTTGGTCACACCAACGCTCGACCCATTGCAAGTCGGTTTTACAAACATGGGCAAGCCTATCTCTTCTATGATTCTCCCTGCATCGTAGTCATCGCCCTTGTTAATAAGCACCGAGGGTGACACATTGACCCCATAGGACGCTACGACACGCTTGCAGAAATCTTTATGAAACGTAAGGGCGCATGTGGTTTGATCAGATGAAGTGCAAGGGATTCCCATCAGTTCAAGATAACCCGAAAGTGGCCCATTTTCTCCAGGCTCACCATGCACTGCATTGAAAGCCACATCGAATTTCACCTTACGATCGTCAATTTTCATGGAAAAATCATTCTTGTCAATCTCAACATGCGAACCGTCGTCAAGGAGACCATACCATCCTTTTTTTGAAACCACAATAATGTAAGAATCGTATTGACGTGGGTTCAGATTCTTTTTTACAACATGGGCACTTTTGACGGAAATTTCAAACTCACCAGAATCTCCACCACAAATAATTGCAACGTTTTTCATATTTTTTGTAATTTTGTCGGTTTAAATAGGCATTAACAATAAAAACACTCAAAATAGAGTTGTTAAAACACGGCTAAAATACTAAAATATGGGACGCTTTCACTTCCTTAAAGAAAAGAAATTTTACCTCAATCTGCTCATCATACTGCTCTTGTGCGGAGTATTGTTATGGTTAACATTCAGATTGTTAGATAGATATACTCGTCATGACAAGGTCTATACCATGCCAGATTTTATCGGTATGGACTACCGTGAAGTACAGCACCAATACAAAAGAGACTTCAATTTCATCATGATCGACAGCATATATCCGAAGGGGCAGACCCCTGGATCCATCGTCCAACAAGATCCTTTGCCTGGTTCAAAAATCAAAAAAGGGCGTAATGTCTATTATATCATTGTTGCGGTGACGCCCGAAAAAACGACCATGCCCAATTTGAAGAACCTTTCTTTGAGACAAGCCATAGGCCTGTTAGAGTCAAACGGGCTTGACATAGACCATCTGGAATACAAGGATTTCTTTGCGAAAAACGCCGTTATCGACCAGTATTATGAAGGTGCACCTATTGCACCTGAAACGGAGCTCGTTAAAGGCAGCAAAGTAGTTCTTCATGTTGGTATCGGACAAGACAAGAAAAATGTGAAAGTGCCCAATTTGATCGGAAAACCTGCCGAGGAGGTCAAACGTCTTTTGTTCCTCTCCGGCCTGAACTTGGGGAATGAGACCTATGAGGACCGCGACAGCATTCAGTACATGTGCGTCAAAGGCATGAGCCCAGGGCTCAGCTCGGGCACAGTCAAGCCTGGCACTTACATCGACATCACCTACCACTCCAACCGCACCATGGACTTCAAGAAAGAGATGAAAACACTTCTCCATGAAGACTCTCTGGTCAACGTACCCCAGGCATTTGAGATTGACACGCTTATAGAAGAGAATATCGAAACAACCGATTTTGAAGAAAACTATGAAGACGACTTTTAAAATAATGGTGGCTTTCGCCATAAGCTTCATTGCCAGCCACACACAAGCACAGGAAATATTGACTGGGTTTCAAAGGGAAACTGCCACCACACAACGCAGCCAAACCGATGTAACCAGGACTTTGCCTTTTATTGACGACTTTGCGCATTCAAGCCTCTATCCTGATTCAACCAAGTGGACAGACTGTAATGTTCTGATCAATGATGGCTTCCCTTTTTGCCCACCCAACCGCAATGGTGCCACCCTCGATGTGCTTGATGCCCAAGGCAAGGTATACAGTTATGCCATCAGCAACCCTTTTATAGCGGAATACCTCACCTCTGTCAGAATACGCCTCGACTCTGTCTTTGAGCCCACTCCAAGAGCGCTCACACCTGCCGACTCACTCTATTTCAGTTTCTATTATCAGCCACAAGGCAATGGCATGGCACCAGAAGCGCACGACTCTCTCGTACTTCAATTTGGCACCACCACTGAGCATCAGGAATTCCTGTTCCTGGACTACCAAAACTACAGCATTGCCGACATCTTTGCAGAGATGCAAGTCGACACGCTGTTCCCTGGCGATACGGTTTGGGCTTCTGTTGGCTGTCTACCCGGCATGTTCACCATCATCACCGACACCCTGACACCCATGGCCCAAGGCAGTATCGCTGTCCCTTGTGACTCCGTGTTCACCACCGTGGCCGACACCACTTGGTATAATGTTTGGAGTGCCCCTGGACAAACGCTTCAGGCTTTCATGGCCGAAAACAACGGGCAGCCTTTCAAGCAAGTTATGATTCCAATCAATGACTTGAAATACTTCCAAAACAATTTCTATTTCCGCTTTTACAATTACGCTAGCATAGTCAACTCTTCACTGCCCAGCAATCGCAGCAACGAAGACAATTGGAACATCGATTTTGTTTATCTCGACATGAACCGTACGGCTTTTGACGGTTCCTATCCTATGCTGACTTTCTCGGGCAAACGGCCCTCTTTCTTCCAACGTTACCAAGCAATGCCCTATCGCCAATATAGAGTCAACCCCAGCTCGGCTACCAAAGAAAACCTACAACTCGACATAGCCAATCTGGACAAGGTAGAGCATGAAGCCCTCTATTATTATACTGTGAAAAAAATCGGAGGAGGCCAATCCTTTGAGCACCATCTCGATGCCGTCACCATCGCCCCCTATCAGGATGCTGGCTTCCTAAGCTGCCCCGAAACAGGCGAATCGCCAGCATGCCCATACGTCCAAGAACTATTCGACCTCAGTATGAACTATGATTCCGTTTCATACGAAATCAAGCATTACGTTTACGACTCCACCTGCAATCCTCCTTTGGTCGATTCATTAGTATACCGCCAAGGTCTATACAACTACTATGCTTATGACGATGGCGTCGCCGAAATGGGATATGGCGTAGAGCCTGCTAATGGCAAATTTGCAGTAAAGTATGAACTCGCCGAGTTTGACACCATCTGTGGCGTGCAACTGCTTTTCAACCGCACTTTGAACGATGCCAACCTTAAGTATTTCGACATCGTCATCTGGAAAGATGAAAACGGCCATCCAGGCAACGAGATCTACAGATTGTCGAACCAACGCCCAAAATGGGAAGACCAACCCTACAGATTCAGTTATTATCCTTTCAAGGAAAACGTACTTCTGAGCGGCGTATTCTACATTGGCCTCGTACAACAAAGCAATGGCATCATCAACATCGGATTCGACGCCTCTATCGACAACAGCCAATACAACTTCTTCAATGTTAATGGATCATGGCAACAAAGCGAGAAGGCAGGTTCACTGATGATTCGTCCCGTAGTAGGCAGTTCCTATTTCATCGGTTTGGACGAGCAAGTCGACAATAGTTCCGCACGACTCTCGCTTTACCCCAACCCTGCCAGTAGCACATTGTATATCAAATTAAGTGAAGGGGTATCCATTTCCAAAGTCTACGTCTACGATCTCATGGGGCGCGTTGTCTATCAAGACGATGAAACCTCAGCAATTGCCGTCGGTAACATGCCTGATGGCTTATATTTAATGAGCATAATCACTCGTGAGGGATATAGGATCAACCAAAAATTCATCATCAAGAAATGAGCGAAGAACGGGACGAACTGTTAGAGAACGAGTTTGCCGATGAAGGCAGTGAGCTTTACGAGCACATTCGCATGGTCGTTGACCCAGGCCAACAGCCAGAGCGTATTGACACTTTTTTGACCAATCACATATCCAACATCTCACGCAATCGCGTCCAAAATGCCGCGAAAGCAGGCAATATCTTTGTCAATGACAAAGTCGTCAAGCAAAACTACAAAGTCAAGCCCAACGACGTCATTTCCATCGTATTTACCTATCCTCCTCGTGAGACTGACATCACTCCGGAAAACATCCCTTTGACCATCGTCTACGAAGATGACGACGTTATTGTCATCAACAAACAGGCAGGTCTCGTGGTGCACCCCGGACATGGCAATTTCGATGGCACATTGCTGCACGGCTTGGCCTACTATTTTGAACAAACCCACCAAAACATAGAAAACCGCTTTGGTTATCTCGTTCACCGAATCGACAAGGACACCACTGGATTGATGGTTGTGGCCAAAAACGAAGCCGCGCAAGCTACTCTTGCGCATCAGTTTTTTGAACACACCATACATCGCCGTTACTATGCACTTGTTTGGGGTGATTTCAACGAGGAAGAAGGCACCATTGTTGGCAACATAGGGCGCAGCACCAGCGACCGCCGCAAGATGACCGTTTATCCTAACGGCGATTATGGCAAAGATGCCATCACCCATTGGAAAGTGTTGGAACGTTTTGGCTACGTGACACTCAACGAATACAGACTGGAAACGGGACGAACTCACCAGATTCGCGTCCACTCTCAATACATCGGACATCCTTTGTTCAACGATGCCATGTATGGCGGCGATGTCATACTCAAAGGCACCACCTTCTCGAAATACAAACAGTTTATTGACAACTGCTTTAAGATCATGCCGCGCCACGCCCTGCATGCCAAAGAACTGGGCTTCGTGCATCCCACAACGGGCAAAGAGCTCATGTTTACATCCGAATTGCCAGACGACATGAAAACGGTATTGGAGAAATGGCGTGTGTATTTGAAAGCGAGAAACTTGCTTGACGAATAATCAGCCTAGCCTCTTTTCTTTCTGTTTCTCAGCCAACGATTTATCTAATTCCACAAGGAAATTTCGGGTCTTGTCAAGGGTTTCCAAGACAATGATTCTCTCTTCATAGTCACTAAAACGCTCTTTAAGCGCCTGTTTGGCACCTGCCAGCGTATAGCCTCTCACCTTAAGCAGTTGGTAGATGACGTGGACATACCGCACATCGCGTTCCGTGAATAGACGATTGCCTTTCTTGTTCTTACGTGGACGCAGTACGTCGAATTCCTTTTCCCAATAACGTATCATTGAAGTGTTGACGCCAAACATCGCGGCTACTTCGCCGATGCTGTAATAATACTTCCCTGTTGTCGTTGTCTCTTCCATAATTAGTCCATTGTCTGTGATGGTATTGTCGATCTCTCGATTATTTTCTCGTATTCTTCGGGCGACAAGTCGCTACTAAAGAAGTGTATCGGGTCAATAGCCACGTCATTTTTCAAAACTTCATAGTGCAAATGCACGCCCGTTGTCTTGCCCGAATCTCCAATCAGGCCCACGCGCTGTCCGCGTTTCACTTTTTGGCCTTTTCTCACAAGAATTTTCTGCAAGTGCGCATACCGAGTTTTGTAACCATATCCATGGTCAATAACCACCAAATTGCCATAACCCCATTGATTCTGCTCAACTTCTAATACAACGCCATCTCCAGTGGCATAAGCCTCGGTGCCCAACTGAGCCGAAAAATCCATCCCACTATGAAACTTGGTCACCATATAAATGGGATCAGGACGGCTTCCGAAATACGACGAGATATACTTGATCTCTGATTCCTTCAATGGCAAGATGGCAGGAATACAAGCCAACATGTTTGCCTTGTCGCGTGCCAACTCAAATATCTCATCGTATGATACCGACTGATTGTATAGCTGGCTGGCGATAATGTCCAATTTCTTGGAAGCATTCACCACCTGTTCCGAGTTGATGTAGCCGTATAAACTCGCATAACGGTCAATGTTGGAAAAGCCTGATCTCCGGACCGAACTCGGGATGGGTTCCGCATCAAAAATCATACGGTACAAGTCGTTGTCACGTTGTTCCATATCAGCAACAAGAACCTCCATGTTATCCAATTTGTCGTTCAAAATTTCATACTGCACCTTCATGAACTCCAACTCACGGGCCTGCATCCTCTCGTTTGGCGACTTGAAAAACGTGAACAAAAGTACCGCAAAAGCAAAAGCACATCCCAATATCATCAAAACCAGCAATAAAACACGAATAAAACGTTTTGAGAAAGACATGTTGAACTTCTCAAACCGCTGTGTCTTATGATTGAAAATATACTTTTGTTTCGACATATTTTGGAATAGTAAGAAGAAGTAAATCGATTTCTATTGTGCAAAAATAGAATAATTAACGTAAATTTGCACGTTTTTTTGAAGTATTTTTTAAAGCAACAACGTCTAACTTACTATAAATGAACGCTTACGAAATTAGAAATAGCTTCTTGGACTTCTTCCGTTCCAAGGAACACGTTATTGTCCCCTCCTCTCCCATCGTGGTGAAGAACGACCCAACCCTGATGTTCACCAATGCTGGCATGAACCAGTTTAAGGACATCTTCTTGGGCAACCAGCCTTCAAAATGGAAACGTGCTGCCGACACGCAAAAATGCTTACGTGTGTCTGGCAAGCACAACGACTTAGAGGAAGTCGGCCACGACACCTACCATCACACCATGTTCGAAATGCTGGGCAACTGGTCGTTTGGCGATTATTTCAAAAAGGAAGCCATCGCCTATGCTTGGGAATACCTTACTGAGGTGGTGAAGATCGACAAGGACAGACTTTACGTGACTGTTTTTGGTGGTGATGAAAAGGATGGACAGTCTGCTGACATGGAGGCTTATGGCTACTGGAAAGAACATGTCAGCGAAGACCGCATCATCTATGGGAACAAGAAGGACAACTTCTGGGAAATGGGCGAAACGGGTCCCTGTGGTCCTTGCTCCGAAATCCACATCGACCTTCGTGACGACGAAGCCAGAAAGCAAATAGCTGGCCGCGACCTCGTTAACATGGACGACCCGCAGGTGATTGAAATCTGGAACCTCGTGTTCATGCAATACAACCGAATGGCCAACGGCCAGCTGGTGGAACTCCCTGCCAAGCACGTCGACACGGGCATGGGCTTTGAGCGCCTTGTCCGCGTGCTGCAAGGCAAGACCTCGAACTACGACACTGATGTATTCCAGCCCATCATCCAAGCCATCGCCAAGATGTCGGGCATAGAATACGGCAAGGCTGAAACGACCGACGTCGCTATGCGTGTCATTGCCGACCACTTGCGTGCCGTGAGCTTCGCCATTGCCGACGGACAGCTACCCTCCAACAACGGAGCCGGCTACGTCATCCGCCGTGTGTTGCGTCGTGCCGTGCGCTACGGCTTCACCTTCCTCGGCTTCGAAGAGCCGTTTGTGTGCCAGCTTCTGCCCATCTTAGTGCAGCAGATGGAGCACAACTATCCTGAAATCAAGTCGCAAGAGGAGCTCGTCAGCAAGGTCATCCGCGAAGAGGAAGCCTCGTTCCTGCGCACCTTATCACAAGGCATCAAGCGCTTTGAGGGTTATGTGGAGCAGCATCCTAAACAGGACATCGACGGCAACTTCGCTTTCGAATTGTTCGACACCTATGGTTTCCCCATCGACCTCACCCAACTGATGGCCAGCGAAAAGGGCATCAACGTCGACATGGAAGGCTTTAAGACCAACCTTGAAGAACAGAAGAACCGTTCGCGCAAGGCTGCCGAAAAGGCCAATGGCGACTGGGTGGTGGTGAATGAGAGCGAACAGCCCACAGAGTTCGTCGGCTACACCGACATGAGCTGTGAGAGCCACATCCTACGTTTCCGCGAGGTGGTGGCCAAGAAAAAGACCCACTTCGAAATCGTCCTTGACAAGACCCCATTCTATGCCGAGATGGGCGGTGAGGTGGGCGACACCGGCACCCTGACTTCCGAAAACGAGACCATTAAGATATTGAACACGGTAAAGGAGAACAACCTCGTCATCCACATCACCGAACAATTGCCTCAAAATCCAGAGGTGGCCTTCACTGCCGCCATCGACGTGGAGCGTCGTCAACGCATCGCCAACAACCATAGTGCGACCCACTTGATGCATGCCGCTTTGAGGCAAGTGTTGGGCACACATGTGGAGCAAAAGGGCTCGTTGGTCGACGACCAGCGTCTGCGTTTCGACTTCAGCCATTTCGCCAAGATGACGCCTGAAGAGATCCGTCAAGTGGAGAAGATTGTCAACCAGAAGATTCGTGAGAACATCCCCAATGTGACCTATGTCGAAATCCCGATTGAAGAGGCCAAGGCCATGGGTGCCACGGCTTTGTTTGGCGAGAAATACGGCGACAAGGTACGCGTAGTAGTCTTCGACAAGGACTATTCTATGGAGCTCTGTGGTGGCTGTCACACCAGCGCCACGGGCAACATCGGCATGTTCAAGATCGTGAGTGAAGGTGCCATCGCTGCCGGCATCCGCCGCATCGAGGCCATCACCGGAGAGGCCGTGGAGCAATACCTCGACGAGCAGCTCGACCTTATCGGTCGTCTGCGTGAGTGCGTCAAGTCGCCCGACCTAGTGAAGGCAGTGATTTCGTTGAATGATCAGAACTCTGTCTTGAAGAAAGAAGTGGAACACCTAATGCAAGAGAAAGCCCAAGCCATGGCCGAACGCCTCCACGAGAAAGCCCTTGAACACGAAGGCTACAAACTCATCATGGAGACTTTGTCCTGTAGTGGAGACCAACTGCGCAACATCGCCCTGATGCTAAAACAGATGAACGAAAGCACCATCGCCATTCTCGGATCTGTTGTTGATGGCAAGCCTTCGCTCTGCCTGTTGTTGCCAGAGGCCTTTGCCGACGCCAAGGGGTTGGATGCCACCAAACTCATCCGCGAGGTAGCCAAGGAAATCCAAGGCGGTGGCGGTGGACAAAAAACACTCTGCGTAGCCGGCGGACGCAATGCTGATGGATTGCCGAAGGCGATGCAAATGCTGAAGGAGAGAATCTGATTCTAACCTAATTCTTTTAAAAACGCTATCAGTTTTCTTGTGGCCTTACCACGGTGACTGATGGCGTTTTTCACTTCATGGCCCAACTCGGCAAAGGTCTGGTCGTAACCGTCGGGCTGGAAGATAGGGTCGTAGCCGAAACCCTCGGTGCCACGCTGCTCTTCGGTGATGTGACCGTCACAGCGGCCTTCGAAATAATAGGATTTGCCATCAAGGTTCAACGCGATGCAGGTACGAAAAGCAGCTTTGCGGTTGGTCTGCCCTTTCATCGCGGCCAGCATCTTGTCGACGTTGTCCTGGTAACTGCAATGTTCACCTGCATAGCGTGCTGAATACACGCCAGGAGCACCGCCCAAGGCATCCACCTCGAGACCTGAATCGTCAGAGAAACAATCCACGTGGTACTTGTTGGTAACAAAGTCTGCTTTGATCTTGGCATTGCCTTCGATGGTATTGGCATCCTCGACGATGTCCTCGTGGCAGCCGATGTCTTCGAGGCTCAGGACCTCGTAAAGGCCCTCCATAATTTCGCGCATTTCGCGCAGCTTGTTCTTGTTATTGGTGGCAAATACTATCTGTTTCATAAGCTCCAGTCTATAGGTTCGATGCCGTGTTGCATCAGGTAATTATTCGTTTGTGAAAAATGATGGCAGCCAAAAAAACCGCGGCTGGCTGACAATGGCGACGGGTGCACCGACTTCAGTATCAGGTGTTTGAAAGGGTCAATCAAAGCCTGTTTGGCGATGGCATAATTACCCCAAAGGATGAAGACGAGATGCTCACGTTGCTCAGAGAGGGCACGTATGGCCGCATCCGTGAACTGTTCCCATCCGTGCCTCGAATGTGAGGCGGCCTGTCCAGCGCGCACCGTCAGCGAGGCGTTAAGGAGCAGCACTCCTTCCCTTGCCCACTTCTCAAGGTTGCCGGAACGCGCCATAGGCACACCAAGATCATCGTGCAGCTCCTTAAAGATATTCTGCAGGCTGGGTGGAAACGGCACACCATCGGGCACAGAGAACGAAAGGCCGTGTGCCTGTCCCGGACCATGGTATGGATCCTGTCCCAAGATGACCACTTTCACCTTATTGAAAGGTGTGAGGTTAAAAGCATTGAAGATCAGAGGTCCTGGGGGATAAACGGCATATTGACGTTTCTCGCTCACCAAAAACGATTTCAAGTCAGCGAAATAAGGAGCCTCGAACTGGGGGCGTAGCACTTGGTACCAACTCTCATCAATGGCGGGTTTCTTCACTTCCATTTCTTCATTTTTTGTGCAAAGATGATAATTTTTCCAAGAAAAATGCGTTAATTTGCAAATCAATTTAACTCAAATGAAGAAAAAAATAGCAATCGCCTTACTGATCGCCTTCGTTTCAGGCATGATTCTTTCTGCTTGCAAATCTAGCTCTAGTTGCCCTTCATACGGAGAAACTAAAAGATTCCAGAAAGAAACACGCTTTTAATCATTGTTTTGGGGAACAGCGTCATGTTAGCCGTCCAAAAAACAATGATACGCATCCTTTTTCTCACTCTCTTGGGAGCGTGTAGTTATGTATTGCATGCTCAAGAGATTACTATCGGGTCCGATAACGACAAGCCCTTAGAAGAAAGGCTTGTTTACAGCCATCAAAACACCATCAATGTCGGCATCCATACTCAAGGTTTTGGTGTAGGGTTTAAGCTGGGCAGAATAAAAAGCATTCACACTACATCGAATTGGGAATTCGAAGTCGTGTCCCTGCGCTCGCTGAAAGAGATCAAAACGATGAATGCCACGGAGTTCTTTACGCGACCCTTCGTATACGGGAAACTGAATCATGTTTATGTCATGCGATTCGGCTATGGGCAATCAAGACTCATTTTTGGTAAACCTTATTGGGGTGGCGTTGAAACGCGTTGGAAATATGAGGCTGGCGTCTCTTTGGCGTTACAAAAGCCCTATTACTATTATGTGGTAACCTATCATCCTTCCAGTGGCGCCTACCAAGAAATCACAGAAGAACAGACTTTTGACCATCACGACCAATGGGTTGAAATCATAGGAAGAGCCGCTTTCTCAAAAGGACTCAAGGAGATAAAGCCTTCTCCTGGTGTTCACGCCTCATTGGGAATGAGTTTCGACTTCGGAACCACACGTACTCGAGCCCAGTCCCTCAACCTTGATGCCATTGTTGAATACTTTCCATTAGGGGTATCCATAATGGATTCGGAACGTAACAAGCCACTGTTTGTCACGCTGATGTTGTCCTATAACTGGGGAACAAGGTTCAACAAATACTGATCAACGCAGCATCATCGCGGCTTTTTTCACCGCATTGACGAAGATATCCACCTCTTCCATCGTATTATACAAGGCAAACGAAGCACGTACCGTACCTGGGATGCCGAAGCGTGTCATCACCGGCTCGGCACAATGGTGACCTGTGCGCACCGCCACACCCATCTTGTCGATGATAGTTCCTAGGTCGTAAGGATGGATGCCGTCGATGATGAAGGAAACCAAGCCCGAACGCCGCTCTGCCTCACCGATGAAACGGATGCCGTCGATTTCAGAAAGTTTCTCGATGGCAGATTGCAAGAGCCGCGCTTCATAATGCTCAATCTCTTCCCTATCCAAACTTTGCAGAAATTGAATAGCCGTCTCCAAACCCAGGGCCGCGCCCACGTTAGGCGTTCCAGCCTCGAACTTATAAGGCAACACGTTGAAGGTGGTCTTCTCGAAACTCACCTTGTCAACCATCTCACCGCCAAATTGGTAGGGAGGTAACTTCTCCAGCCATTCCGCTTTGCCGAATAAGCCACCGATGCCCATAGGTGCATACATCTTATGGCCAGAGAAGACGAAGAAGTCGCAATCCAAGTCCTGCACATCAATGGGATGGTGGGCGATGGACTGTGCGCCGTCGACGACCACAGGGATGCCATGCTCATGCGCCATTCTGACCATTTCCTTCACAGGATTGATGGTACCCAAAACGTTAGAGATGTGTGCAATCGACACCACCTTCGGGCCTTCTTTCAGCAGCTTTTCGTATTGCTCCAAATCCAAGATGCCTCTATCATCCATCGGCACAACAAGCAGCTGTCCGTGATGACGTTGTACCATCTGCTGCCAGGGAACGAGGTTAGAGTGGTGCTCCATGGAAGTGACGAGCACTTTTAGTTGAGAGTTTAGAGTTGAGAGTTTAGAGTCAGTGGTGAGTTGAGAGTTGGGAGTTGAGAGTAAGAGGTGCTCGAAAGAAGTGGCGAGCAGGTTCAACGACTCGGTGGTGCCACGGGTGAAGATGATTTCCCTTGCTTCCTTGGCACGGACGAAATCGGCAACGGTCTGGCGGGCATGTTCGTAGGCCTCGGTCGCCTTCTGGCTCAGATAATGCACCCCACGGTGGATGTTGCAGTTCTCGTGCAGGTAATAGTCGCGCTCACGCTCAATAACGCATAGCGGTTTCTGCGTGGTGGCGGCATTGTCGAGATACACCAAGGGCTTGCCATAGACCTGCTGGTCGAGGACGGGGAATTGGCTTCTTATTTCGTTGATATTCATCAGATTTTCGAATAATCAATGTCAAAATTGTAATCTTTCGGATGGCTGCAGCGCAGGACGCAGTTCTCACAACTTGACAATTCACCACGCAGACGACGCTTAATCATGTCGTCGATGTGTTCGTGCAGCATCTCGTTGCCGATATGGTTGCTCACTTCAGCGGCAAAGGCATACATCAACAATATCCTGGCGTTGGCCTTGCTGATGCCACGCTGGCGCATGTAGAACATGGCCTCCTGGTCGAGTTGGCCAGTGGAAGTGCCATGCGAACATTTCACGTCGTCGGCATAGATCTCAAGGAAAGGCTGACTGTTGACTTTGGCCATCGATGTCAGGAGGATATTGCTGTTGTTTTGGTGGGCATCGGTCTTTTGGGCGTCTTTGGCCACATACACATGGCCGTTGAACACCGCCGAGGCTGAGTCGTCGATAACGCCTTTGAACTTTTCGTTGCTGGAGCAATGCGGAACATTGTGGTTCACCTTCAGGAAGTTCTCCACATGCTGGGTCTTGTCGATGAGATACAAGCCGTGCACCTGGGTGTCGGCGCCTTCGCCATCCAAGTCGACATGATAAGTGTTTCGCACATCGCCGCCGTTGAAGGTGATGACCACAATCTTCAGTCGGCTGTCGGCCAGCTGCCTGACCTTGAACTCCCTTTGGATGGAAGCCTCGTTGCTAACATTCTGCAGCACATACAACTCAAGGCTTGAATTCTCATTGAGGATAATTTCGGAGACCTTTGGCTCGGATGACAGGTGGGCGTCATCATCATACTCAATGATTTCGCGGCTTTGGTTTGCGGCTAAGATAAGTTGGTTGTCCATAATCAGAGTTCCTTAATCCATTCGTAGCCTTTTTCTTCGAGTTCAAGGGCGAGGTTCTTGCCGCCCGTCTTGACGATGCGTCCATCGTACATCACATGCACGAAATCAGGGACGATGTAGTCGAGCAGACGCTGATAGTGCGTGATGACCACGAAGGCGTTCTCGGCGTTATGCAGCTGGTTGACGCCATGAGCCACGATGCGAAGCGCGTCGATGTCAAGGCCCGAGTCGGTCTCGTCGAGGATGGCAAGACTGGGTTCCAGCATGGCCATCTGGAATATCTCGTTTTTCTTCTTCTCGCCGCCACTATAACCCACGTTGACGAAACGGTTCTGCAGCTTTTCGGTGATTTCCACCATGGCCTGCTTCTCCTTCATCATCTTCATGAAGTCGACCGTGCTCATCGGTGGCAGACCTTGGTACTCGCGCTTCGAGTTGACAGCGGTGCGCATGAAGTTCTGGATGCTTACACCAGGGATTTCGACAGGATATTGGAAACTCAGGAAGATGCCTTCGTTGGCGCGGTCCTCGGGCGACATCCCAACAATGTTCTTGCCCTTGTACCAAATCTCGCCTTCCGTGATTTCATAGCCCTCGCGACCCGTGATGGCCGCAGCCAGCGTGCTCTTTCCCGTTCCGTTGGGACCCATGATGGCGTGGATTTCGCCTTCGTTGACGCCCAGATTCAATCCTTTCAGGATTTCCTTGCCTCCGATGGAGACATGTAGGTTTTTGATATTCAGTAACATGTTATTCAGTTGATAATTGATAATTGACAATTGTTTATCCAATGCTGCCCTCCAAGGTGATGGACAATAATTTCTGTGCCTCAACGGCGAATTCCATAGGCAGTTTATTCAGCACGTCCTTGGCGTAGCCGTTGACGATGAGTCCGATGGCCTTTTCCGTCGGGATGCCACGTTGCTGGCAGTAGAAGAGCTGGTCTTCAGAGATCTTCGAGGTCGTGGCTTCGTGTTCGAGGATGCTGGATTCGTTGCCGCATTCGACGTAAGGCCATGTGTGGGCGCCGCATTTGTCACCCAGAAGCAACGAGTCGCACTGCGAATAGTTACGCGAATTCTCGGCTTTGGCGGCAACCCTCACCAAACCACGATAACCATTCTGACTATGACCGGCAGAAATACCTTTAGATATGATGGTACTACGGGTGTTCTTGCCCAAGTGAATCATTTTGGTACCCGTGTCGGCTTGTTGGTAGTTGTTGGTCACGGCGACGGAGTAGAACTCGCCCACTGAGTTGTCGCCCAGCAGCACGCAGCCCGGGTATTTCCAAGTGATGGCCGAACCCGTCTCGACCTGCGTCCAAGAGATCTTGGAACGGTCGCCACGGCAAAGGCCGCGCTTGGTGACGAGGTTGTAAACACCACCCTTGCCGTCCTTGTCGCCAGGATACCAATTCTGTACCGTGGAGTATTTCACCTCGGCATCCGTCTCGGCGATGATTTCGACGATGGCGGCATGTAGTTGGTTTTCATCGCGTTGCGGAGCGGTGCAGCCTTCCATATAACTCACATATGCACCTTCATCAGCCACGATGAGCGTGCGTTCAAACTGACCTGTGTTGGCCGCATTGATACGGAAATAGGTGGACAGCTCCAAGGGGCAACGCACCCCCTTCGGGATGTAGCAGAACGAGCCATCGCTGAAGACCGCCGAGTTCAAAGCGGCAAAGAAGTTATCGGTATAAGGCACCACTTTGCCAAGGTATTTCTTCACCAAGTCGGGGTGCTGCTTGACCGCCTCGCTGAACGACATGAAGATAACGCCGTGTTTTGAAAGCGTCTCCTGGAACGTTGTCTTCACCGAGGTGGAATCCATCACCGCGTCGACGGCCACGCCCGAGAGCTTCTTTTGCTCATCGAGCGAGATGCCGAGTTTGTCGAAAGTAGCCAACAGTTCGGGGTCCACCTCGTCGAGGCTCTGCTTCTGCTGACGTTTGCGCGGCGCAGCGTAATAGATGATGTCCTGGTAGTTGATCTCGGGGATGTCGAGATGTGCCCAGTTGGGTTGTTTCAGCGTCTGCCAATGGCGGAAGGCCTTCAAGCGGAACTCCAGCAGCCATTCCGGTTCCTCTTTCTTCTTGGAGATGAGGCGGATGATGTCCTCGTTCAAGCCTTTCGGCACAAAATCGGTCTCAATGTCGGTCACGAAGCCGTATTCGTACTCTTTGTTCGTAACTTCACTGATGATATTTTCGTTCGGATTCTGATCCATAGTTTTCTATTTTGGAGCGGGCCCTTCGACAGGCTCAGGGAACCAACTTCTTCCTTATTAAGAATGATTTCAAATTAGGCTGCAAAGATACAATTTTATTATGGTTTAAATAGCTTCTTTTTTATAATTTTGTGCCAAATTTCAACAGAAATGGAATTAAACATCGGACTTTTCAATGAATCGTTTCCGCCTGTGATGGATGGCGTTGCCGTTTGTGTGCAGAACTATGCCTATTGGATGCAGAAAAAAGTGGGCGGCGTTTCTGTCATTACGCCGAATGTTCCAGGAGCCGATTACAAGCAGTACGACTACGAGGTGCTCGACTATTTCTCAGTTCCTGTGCCTTTCCGTCAGCCGTATGTCACTGGAATTGCAGAAGTTGACCCCGCTTTCATTGCGAGAATCGTCAAACGTCGCTTCAAGATTGTCCATGCCCATTCGCCATTTGCAGCAGGTTGGGCGGCGGTCAATGTCGCCAAAAGGCTCAATATTCCTATGGTGGCCACATTTCACTCCAAATACCGCGATGACTTCAGCCAAACCATTCCTTCCAAAGCCGTTGTGGAACAAATCATCAAGCGCATTGTCAATTTCTATGAACGCGCCGATGAGGTTTGGGTGCCACAAGCCTCTGTAAAAGAAGTCATTAAGGATTATGGATTCAAGGGTAATGTGGAAGTGGTGCCCAATGGTAGCGACTTAGTGGCCGACTATCCTGAGACCTATTTCTCCGATGCACGAAAGAAGTTAGGCATAGCTCCCAACGAATTTGTTTGCCTTTTCGTTGGACAGCATATCTGGCAGAAAAACGTGCGTCTCATCATAGAAGCCCTTGAAAAAGTGAAAGATACACCATTCAAGATGTTTTTTGTCGGCAACGGCTACGCAGCTGACGCAATGAAAGAAATGGTGACAGAAAAAGGCCTAGATAGACAAGTCACCTTTGTGGGCACCGTCACTGAACGCGAAGTTATCAAGCAGTATTATGCAGCGGCCGACCTATTCCTATTCCCCTCGCTTTACGACACTGACGGCTTGGTCGTCAAGGAAGCTGCGGCGCTGCAAACGCCTTCCATAATGGTGGAAACTGCCACTGCGGCCTCCATCATCGCCGACAATGAAAATGGTTTTCTGATTTCAAACGACTTGGATGCTTTCGCCAAGCGATTGCGCGAGTTGATTCACGACCCAGAACGGGTGCACCGCGTAGGCGTGCAAGCCTCGCATTCCATCGTACGCTCATGGGAAGATGTAGTCGGCGAGGTGCTTGAACGCTACAATCGCTTGATTGCCAAAAAGAAATTGATTGCCATACCTTAAAACATCGGATTTTTCCTTAGTTTTGCACCAAAATAACCCAAAATGAGCAAAGGGAAACAAAAACACGGATTTTGGTTTTTTGTCGGACGTATCTTCCTCGGCCTAGGCATCGCCTTGTTGCTACTAGTGCTGTACGTCTACCTCTCTGTTCCCACTTACAGTTTCAAAGAGCCAAAGCCTTTTAGCGGCGAATACTTATACAATCCCTATCAAGACATGAACCCCGACCAATGGAAGAAATACCATTTCCATTGTCATTCGCGTAAGTTTTTCGGCATCACCAACGGACGCAAAAGCAAGGAAGTAACCATCGACAGTGTCTATCAAGCCTTGGGCTATGACCATTACGGAATCTCGGACTACATGGGCATCAACACGCATGGTTCCGAAAGAGAAGACTATATTCCCGCTTATGAACACGGCTATGGACTCATCCGTAAAACGCACCAAATCTGCATCGGTGCCGAATCGGTGTATCGGCCCGACTTCCCTTTCATGCAGAACCTCAACATGAAGCAGCACATGATCAACAAGTTGGGCGAACGCTGCCGTTTCGTCATGCCTGCCCACGCCTCATTCACAAAGGGATACAAGGTGAATGACATGATTTTTCTAAGCAACTATCGTCTTCTTGAAGTGCTCAACCCATACGGCAACGCCTTGGAGCATTGGGACAAGGCCCTTTCCAACGGCCACCGTGTGTATGCCCTCGGCGACGACGACACGCATGATATCACCAAAGCCCAAGAGGTGTGCCATAACCTCACCATGGTCAACATCCCCGACCTTAACCCAGAGCACGTTTACGACGCCTTAGATAAAGGATTGTGTTATGCTGTGGAGTTCGACAACTGGTTCCACTTCCCTATGACGCTGGCAGAAAAAGTTGAGCAAGCCCATGCCTTGCCCTATCTGAAACGTGCCCAACTGGTCGGAGACACTCTGTTCATTGAGACTTCGGCCAATAAGATGCAGGAAGTGAAATTCATCGGGCAGGAAGGGCAAGTTCTAAAAACGGAAGAAAAAGTTGCAACAGCCCATTATGTCATCCAGCCTGAAGACCACTACGTCAGAACGCAAATCAACGTCAACGGATTGCAGCATTTTTACCTCAACCCAGTGACAAGGCATCCGACACCCGAGCTCCTCGACCAACGACTTGATTTCATCAACAAGCCACAAACCTACCTATATTGGTTTGTTTACATCGTTGCCTTCGCAACCTTAATATGGTATCTCTTTAAAAAAGCCAAAGAGGAAAAAGAGGAAAGCAAGTGAAGATTAAAGAGCAAAATATCAACAAGATACTATTTTGGCTTTTGGCCATCAGTACAATTGTCAGAACTGTCTTGGCCGCATGGCTGGAGTTTGGCAACGACGAAGTCTACTATTGGACCTATGCCCTTTATCCTGACTGGAGCCACTTCGACCATCCGCCCATGGTGGGTTGGGCAATCCAGTTGTTTAGTCTTAATTTATTGCTTGACAACGAGTTATTTATTCGATTGGCTTCCGTAGTCTTTATGACTGCCAACACTTATATCATTTTCCGCATTGGCAAAGAGATTAAGGACACTCGGGCTGGACTCTATGCCGCACTGCTCTTCACAGCCTCCATCTACGCCTTTGTCATTACGGGCATCTTCATCATGCCCGACACGCCGCTGATGCTGTTCTGGTTATTAGCCGCATGGATGGCTATCAAGTGTTTGAAGGTTAAAGTCACTGAGTCCGTCGAAGGACCGACAGATTCTAAAACGGTGCTTCGATACTTCGACAAGCACAGTACTCAGCAACCTAAGTTTTTACTTCTTTTCGGACTATTCGCTGGCCTCGCTATGCTTTCCAAGTATTCAGGCATTTTCCTTTGGGTTGGCATGGGGCTTTTTATCCTGTTTTTCAACCGCAAACAGCTCCGGAACCCATACCTTTATCTCGCATTGCTGATTTCTGCCATTTGCTGCATCCCCATTCTGTATTGGAACATACAAAACGACTTCATCAGCTTCCGTTTTCACGGTGAACGTGTGGGCAACGGAGACATTAATTTCAGTACCTTTGGAACGGAGTTGGCGGGCGAATTCTTTTATAACAACCCCGTGATTTTCGTACTTTCCATCATTGCTGTTATCGCCGCAGCCAAACAAAGCCTCCAAGTTGATAAGTCCGTACAACGTCTCATCCTATGCATTTCTATACCAATGATTGTGGTTTTCTGGGCTTTTTCACTTACCCGTCCCACACTGCCACATTGGAATGCACCCGCTTACGTCTTGCTCATCCTATTGACATCCGTCTGGCTACGTGACAGAAACACTGATTCCGAGCGATTGCCCCATTCTATCACGGCAGCTATTGCAGTGCTTTTGCTCACTTTAGTGATTGGTGTGGCTGAAATCAAGACCGGTTTCATCCCTTTAGACAAACACACTGAACCCGAGATGTTGGGCCGCGATGACTTCACTTTGGACATGTACGGCTGGCGACAGCTTGGAAAAAAATTTGCCGATTTTCGCGAAGAAAAGATTGAGGAAGGCCTAATGCAAGCAGAGGACGGCATCGTGGCTAACCAATGGTTCCCTTTAGCCCATCTCGATTATTACGTGGCACGCCCACTCGACATGCGGGCAATGGCCTTGGGCCAACCCGAGTACATACACAAATACCTTTGGATCAACAAAAAGCGCGAAGGCTTCCATTTAGGAGAAAACTATTGGTTCCTCACCGATAGCCGATACTATAAAGACCCAAAGAAAACATACCGATGGTACTTCAAAGACATCGAGTTGGTTGGGACCATTGAAATCGAACGTTGCGGCAAGCCAGCAAAGAACGTTTTCGTTTACATCTGCAAAAACCTAAAATCCGAACCGAAGATCAGTCTCCCGCCTGAAACAAAGTGATGATGTTTAGAATCACTTCTGAAGCCTTCATCATACTCTCAAGCGGCACATACTCCAACTTACCGTGGAAGTTATGTCCGCCAGCGAAAATGTTGGGGCAAGGCAAACCCATGAATGAGAGGTTGGCGCCATCGGTACCGCCACGGATGGGCTGCACTTTCGGCTTGATGTTGGCCATCTCCATGGCCTTGATGGCACGCTCCACGATGAAGAAATGTGGCTCCACCTCTTGACGCATATTGTAGTACTGATGCTTCAACTCCAATTTCACCACATCACCATATTTTTTGTTGAGGAACTCTACCACTGAGGTCATCAAGGCTTTCTTTTCCTCAAATTTAGCGCGGTCATGGTCGCGGATAATGTACGACATCGTCGTCTCCTCCACCGTGCCGTTGATTTCGGTCAAATGGAAGAAGCCTTCATAGCCTTGGGTGAAACGCGGGCGTTGTTCCACAGGCAGCATGCCGTTAAGTTCCATGGCGATGAGCATCGAGTTGACCATCTTGTCCTTGCCGTAGCCGGGATGGATGTTGCTACCTTGTATGTGGATCTTGGCACCTGCAGCATTGAAGTTTTCATACTCCAACTCGCCGATTTCGCCGCCATCCATGGTATAGGCATATTTGGCACCGAACTTCTTCACGTCAAACTTCACCACACCGCGACCAATCTCCTCGTCGGGCGTGAAGCCAATCTTAATCTCACCATGCTTGAAGTCGGGATGCTCCATCATATACTGTGCAGCATACATGATCTCGGCCACGCCAGCCTTATCGTCAGCGCCGAGCAGCGTCGTACCATCGGTGGTAATCATCGTCTGGCCTTTGTATTGTGCCATCTCAGGAAACTCTGAAACACGCAACACGATGTTCTTATCCTTATTCAAAACGATGTCGCCCCCGTCGTAATTGGGGATGATCTGCGGCTTGATGTTGGCTCCCGATGCATCTGGCGAGGTATCCACATGGGCGATGAAACCGACGACAGGTATCTCGCGGTCGACATTGGAGGGAATGGTAGCCATCACATAGCCATATTCGTCCAACTCAGCAGGGATGCCAAGAGCTTGCAACTCATCGCGAAGCATTCCCAAAAGATTGAGTTGCTTGGCGGTACTGGGTTGCGATTCCGAATTCTCGTCGGAGGTTGTCTCAACAGAGACGTATCTCAAAAATTTTTCTAAAAGCTTTTCCATTTTGTGCTGTTTTTAATTTGGCACAAAAATAGGAAAACTTTTGTAATTATCGCTTCTCGGCGTGTTTTCTCGCTCTGTGACGGTCTTTGGCCCACAAGCCATAGACTTCGCTGACGTTGCCGGCAGTCGTGAAGGCATTGATTTCGTTCTTGCCAAGATATTCCATCAGTTTCGAGAACTCGTCGTTGGTGAGCAAGGATTCCAATTCAATTGACTTTTCATTGGTGTAGCCACCGATCACTTCATACAGGGTGCAGCCGCGGTGGAGTTCATCGATGATGTAATGGCGAATGCGGTCGTAGTCCTTCGAGACGATGCAAACACGTTTACGCTGGTTGAGGTTGGCCGTGAACATATTCACCACCATGCCGTTGATCCATGTGGCGATAAGGCCGATGATGACCATCTGGAAGGGGTTGATGGCGAAAGCCGTAAGGCAGATGATGGCACCAGCCACGCTCACCGACTTACCCATGTCGAAGTGCAAGTATTTGTTGACGATCTTGGCCAAAATATCAAGGCCGCCAGTTGAGGCATTGATGGAGAACATCAGCGTTTGGGCCGCGCTGAGGATGATCACGCAGCAGAGCAAGTCGAACCAAGGGTTGCCCATCACAGAGAAGGCTTGGTCGGGAGCGACACCCATATTCACAAGGTAATCGTTGGGAGTGGCGAAGTTTTGCCAGGGGTAAAGCCATTCACAAAACTTCGTCATAGGACCAAGAATCAAGGCGCAATAAACCGTTTTAAGTCCAAATTCTTTACCAACGAGGATATAGGCAAGGATCAACAAGATAGCGTTGATGACGGTAATCATCGTAGGAAGGCCAATGTTGATGCCCATGCCGTTGAAAATGTTGGTCAACACGATTGAAAGACCCGAGATGGAGCCCACAATCAGCTTACTGGGAACGAGGAAATAATAGACGCAAACACCGGTCATAAACATGCCAAAAGTCATAATCAGCAGCTCGACCCAGAACTTTTTGCTGACCAAAGCGTCGCCGATTTCCTTCAAAATATCATTGAATTTACTCATAAATTATTGATTTTTAAATATTTGGTTAATACAAACGTTCTGCTTTTTGAGTTTGCAAAGGTCGGAATTCTTTTCGAGATAAAGAAACAAATTCAAGAAATAATTACCTTTGCAGCAAATTTAAGCAATGACTCTACTCGACTGGCTTCCCATAACGAAAAAAGAAACCGACATGCGGGGTTGGGATGAGGTGGACGTGGTGTTCGTCACCGGCGATGCATACGTCGACCACCCAGCGTTTGGAGCAGCGGTCATCGGAAGGGTTTTGGAGCATAATGGCTTTCGTGTGGCGCTCATCCCGCAGCCTAACTGGCGCGATGACCTGCGTGATTTCAAGAAATTCGGAAAACCAAAGCTGTATTTCGGCGTTTCTGCAGGTTGCATGGACTCGATGGTGAACCACTACACCGCCAACAAGCGCTTACGCAGCAACGATGCCTACACTCCCGGTGGCGAGGCAGGCTTTCGCCCTGATCGCGCCACGGTGGTCTATTGTAACATCCTCAAGCAACTCTATCCCGATGTGCCCATTGTCGTTGGCGGCATCGAGGCTTCGTTGCGCCGTGTGACTCACTACGATTATTGGGACGACTGCTTAAAGCCCAGTATCTTGGTCGACTCGAAAGCAGACATAGGCGTGTACGGCATGGGCGAACTCACCATGGTAGAAATCGCCAAGGCCATACAAAGCGGCAAGAGAGTCAGTGAGTTGACCGACATCAAGCAGACCTTCTTCCTGCAAGACAAGAAACAACCTCTCCCCGATTTCGAAGGCGAGACCATCGAACTTGTGTCGCACGAGGTCTGCCTGAAAGACAAGAAGAAATACGCTTCCAATTTTCGACATATCGAAGAGGAATCCAACAAGAAACACGCAGCAAGGTTAATCCAAGAAGTCGGCAACCAAAGGCTTATCATCAACCCTCCTTTGCCAACTTTTACTACAGAACAGATTGATGCCTCCTTCGATTTGCCATACACCCGCATGCCCCATCCCAAATATGCCAAGCGCGGTGTCATCCCAGCTTACGAGATGATTCGTCATTCTGTGAACCTGCACCGCGGATGCTTCGGCGGATGTGCCTTCTGCACCATCTCGGCACATCAAGGCAAGTTCGTAGCTTCTAGAAGCAAGGAGTCTATCATGAAAGAAGTGGAAAAGGTGACTGAGATGGAAGATTTCAAAGGCTATATCAGCGACCTAGGCGGTCCGTCGGCCAACATGTACCGCATGAAAGGCAAAGACGAACGTCTCTGCGAGAAATGCGCCCGTCCCACATGCTTGCAACCTACCGTTTGCAAGAACCTCAACACCGACCACCATCCACTCATCGAAATCTACAAAGAGGTGGACCAGAACCCGAAGGTCAAAAAAGCCACCATTGGCTCGGGCATCCGCTACGATTTGTTCCTTCATGCCAGTACTCCCGAGGAAAACAAAGCCATGGGTTATGACGAATACTTCCGTCAATTGGTCACGCGACATGTGAGTGGCCGGCTGAAAGTGGCCCCCGAACACACCAGCGATGCCGTGTTGAAGCTCATGCGCAAACCCAAGTTCGACATGTTCGTGAAGTTGAAACAGAAATTCGACCAAATCAATGAGAAGGAACATCTCAACCAGCAACTCATCCCCTATTTCATCTCCTCGCATCCCGACTGTTACCTTGAAGACATGGCTGACCTTGCCGTGAGGACCAAGGAACTAGGTTATCATCTGGAGCAAGTGCAAGACTTCACCCCTACACCCATGACTTTGGCAACTGAAATCTACTACTCCGGCTATGACCCTTACACTTTGGAACCCGTATTTTGCGCCAAGACCAAAGAGGAGAAACTTGCCCAACAACGCTTTTTCTTCTGGTACAAACCCGAGAACCGAGACTGGGTGAAGAACGCTTTGCGCAGAATTGGACATCCAGAATGGATTAAAAAGCTTTTCAAATCATAATTTTCCCTACCTTTGCAACAATTTTAAAACCTATAAACATTATCATGAAAAAACACATCTTCGGAGCCATCGTGCTCATCGCCGCCCTTGCTTTTGCAGGCTGCAACAACAAAAACCAGAAAAACGAAGAGGCTGAGAAAGAAGCCACTGAAACCACTGTCGAGGAAGTCCAGCTTCCCAATAGAATGCTCATCATTGTCGACCCACAGATCGACTTCACCACTGGCAGCTTGGCAACAGCCAAAGGTCCTGCTTCCATGGATTACCTTGCAAAAGCACTGAATGATGGCGCTTGGAAAAACTATGGTTGGATCATCGTCACACAAGATGCCCACCCAGCCAACCACTGCTCTTTTATTGAGCAAGGCGGTGTGTTTCCTCCTCACTGCGTGCAAGGCACCGAAGGTATGAACGTTTACCCAGCCCTGCAGGAAGTGCTGACGACCATCGGCCAAAACTGCCATAACATCCACTACATGCAGAAAGGCGACCTCGCCGAGAAGGAAGAATTCAGCATCTTCCAAAATGAAAAAAGCGGCTTGAAACTGAGCGAAACCATCAAAGAAATGGGTTTTGAAGGCATTGATATCTGCGGTATTGCCACAGATTACTGCGTCTACGAGACCACCAAAGACCTGATGGCCTTCTATCCTGCTAACCAAATCCGCATCGTGACCAACTGCCTCGCCGCCGTCGACGACAACGACACCAAGCTCGCCGACCTGATGAAGGAAAACGGCATCGAAGGCATTGAGTTCTGATAGGCTGAAACAAAACTGGGATTCACGACCATTCTGCTTTAACCGTCATGGCGGAGGAACATCCGCCATCTCCTAAGCGCGAAGAAGACACCTAACCGCATAGGAGATTGCGGGTCAAGCCCGCAATGACGGTTAAGAAACAGAGTATTATCAGCAGCTTTACAGCAAAACATGAGCAAATTCAAATCTTTCTTACAACGCAAGGGCGTCGACATGACCTGGAAGGCCTATTTTGTCGACGCTCTTGGTGCTATGGCACTAGGCCTGTTCGCCTCGCTGCTCATCGGCACCATCTTCCAGACCTTGGGCGATAAGACGGGCATTGAAGCCTTTGAGACCATCGCCAAATATGCCAAGGCTGCTACAGGTGCCGCCATTGCCGTGGCTATCGCCTACAAACTCGGCTGCGAGGGCTTGGTGCTGTTCAGCGCCATTGCTGTCGGAATCGCTGGCAACGAGCTGGGTGGCCCTATGGGCGCATATGTCGCCGTCATTGTAGCCATTGAGCTAGGCAAGATGGTATACAAAGAGACTCAAGTCGACATCCTTGTCACCCCTGCCGTAGTCATCATCAGCGGCGTGTTGATGGCCTACCTCGCCGGTGCACCCATACAAAAGGTGATGACTGCCCTAGGCACTTTCATTGAGAACGCCACTCAGATGCAGCCTTTCCTTATGGGTATTATTGTATCAGTAGTCATAGGCTCGGTACTCACCCTCCCCATCAGTTCGGCGGCCATCTGCCTCGCCATCGGCTTGGGTGGCATCGCTGGAGGCGCCGCCACAGCTGGCTGCTGTGCCCAGATGATTGGCTTCGCCGTGTTGAGTTTCAGAGAAAACCGCTGGGGTGGTCTAGTAGCACAAGGTCTCGGCACCTCCATGCTGCAGATGGGCAACATCGTGAAGAATCCTAGGATTTGGATTCCCGTGCTGCTTACCGCCGCCATCACAGGTCCTATCTCAACCTGCATCTTCCACTTGGAAAACATACCCATCGGTTCTGGTATGGGCACTTGCGGTCTTGTCGGTCCTATCGGCATTTATACGGCCATGCCTGAAGGCGGCATGAACATGTGGATCGGAATGGCATTGGTATGCTTCGTGCTGCCCGCAGTCCTTTCTTGGATTTTCGGACTGATACTGAGAAAGATAGGCTGGATCAAGGAAGGCGACCTCAAAATCGACTGCTGATGCCGAAAACATCTGCCAAACCGCTCTCGCCCGACCAAGTGTTGGACAAGATGGCCAAGTTTTGTGCCTATCAAGAACGCTGTGTCAAGGATGTCAAGGACAAGCTGAAGACCTATGACATCGCTGAAAAGGAAAAAAACATCATTCTAGAATATCTTTTGGATAACCGCTTCGTCAACGATGAGAGATTTGCCAAAAGCTTCGTCAGAGGTAAGGTCAACCAAAGCGGTTGGGGTGTGAACAAAATCCGTTTCCACCTCATTCAGAAAGGCATTGACAAAGACATCATCGAAGAAGCTTTAGGACAAACCGACGAAGAAGCATACCGTCAGCGACTCATCGAGATTCTAAAAGCCAAAACAAAGACCGTGAAGGCGGCCTCCGATTACGAAAAGAAACGCAAATTGGCTGCCTATGCTATGCAGAAAGGCTTTGAAGGTTCTCTGATTTGGGAGGTCTTGAAGGAATTTGATATTTAGAGTTTTTTTGTATCTTTGCCGTCCAATCCAGTAAAACGATGAAATACCCAAAACGACTGATAACGCAAACTCCTGAGTGTCTGACAGAGCCTGTCAGCCAGTCAATCAACGTTATCATCTCGACCTTGTTTGCTCTCGTTTTCCTGACCGCCTATGTCCCTTTCTCGGCCACCGCTTGGTTTCAAGTTGGAAAGGGAAGCTATTTCTTCACAACACTGGCATTTGTAGGCACTGGCACCTTGTTTTTGGCCCTCAGCCGCACATTGATGACATGGCTTGTCAAGAAGATGCGCCATTTCCCGTTTTGGTTCTATATCCTGTGGCTTTTCCTCGAAATCGTGTTGATTTCTGTGTTTTACACTCTCCTTTCCCATTTTCAGATACAGCCTACAGGAGGAAAAAGTTATGGCTTTGCATACATCTTGGCAAAAAGCTTCCTCATCACCCTAGTTGCCTTGGGCGTACCCTATACGGTCACCGACCTAGTCATTTTGCTTAAAGACGCACAACAACGTCTGATGCTCACCAAGAGCGACACCGTGGAATCAGACAATGAGGTAATGCCCGAGCACACCGAGATCATCAACCTGATGGACAACAATGGCAACCTAAAGCTGTCAGTCAAGCTTGACAACCTGTTTTATATTAAGGCGGAGGACAACTACATCAATGTGTTTTACCAGCGCAGTGGCACCATTGCCAGTTATATGTTGCGCTGCAAGATGCAGACCATTGCTGACAACTGTGTGGATTCCAGCAGCCTGATGCGCTGCCACCGTTCCTATATCGTCAACATCAATAAAGTGAGCGTGCTCCACAACGAGGCCGATGGTTTTGTCATCGATTTCGAGCGCGAAGGGCTGGAATCGATCCCTGTTTCCAAAACCTATTCTTCGAAGGTTTTGGAAGCCTTTAACAAGAAATAAATGAAAAGCCCCGCCAAACGGCGAGGCTTTTCTTCTGCAATCGTTTTCAAAATCTGTTTTCTTAGCAATTCATGCCGCCACAGCAGTGGATGACCTGACCCGTAACATACGAGCTGAGGTCGGAGGCGAGGAAGAGGGCCACATTGGCCACATCTTCGGGCGTACCGCCGCGACGAAGCGGGATAAGGCTTTCCCAAGCCTTGCGGACATCCTCAGGAAGGGCGTTGGTCATGGCCGTGATGATGAAACCAGGAGCGATGGCGTTGTGGCGAATGTTGCGCACGCCCATCTCCTTGGCAGCACTCTTGGTGAAGCCGATGATACCAGCCTTCGAAGCGCTGTAGTTGCATTGGTTGGCATTACCTGAAACGCCCACCACGGAACTCATGTTGATAACGCTACCACCAGCCTGCTTCCACATGACGGGCTGTACGGCCTTGGTGAAGTTAAACACCGACTTGAGGTTCACGTTGATGACGGCATCCCATTGTTCCTCGGTCATGCGCTTCAAAGCTGTATCCTTGGTGATACCAGCATTGTTGACGAGGATGTCGATACGACCGAAGTCCTTGACGATTTCATCGACGACTTGGTGAGTCTCCTCAAAGTTAGCTGCATTAGAAGCATAAGCCTTGGCCTTGATACCAAGTGCTTGCAGTTCCTTTTCCGTTTCCATGACAACTTCGTTCAATGCGATATCGGTGAAGGCGATGTTGCAACCTTCTTGGGCAAAACGCAAGGCAATGGCCTTGCCGATGCCACGACCGGCTCCTGTAATCAGAGCCACTTTATTTTCTAATAATCCCATGATTTTTCTGTTATTTGGTTTTCTTCGTGTATCTTTCAATCAGTTCATACAAGTCGCCGACGGTCTTCACTTGGGCCGTGTCGTCTTCAGTAAACTTCACGTTGAATTCGTGTTCAAGAATCATAGAAAGTTCGACGAAATCCAACGAATCGGCACCCAAATCGTTGAAGAAGTTCTTCTCTGGCGTAATTTCGCTCTCGCTAATGTTCAGCTTAGTAGCGACTAATGCCCTCGCCTTGTCTTGTATCGTAGCCATAACGCACAAAATTACAATTATTTTCTCGTATCTGGCAACAAAGCGAAAGAAAGTTCGCCTTTAACGCACATCTTTCCACCTACGCTAAGCGTAGCAGAACAAATGTAAATGTTGGCACGGTGATAGGTCAATGTGGCTTCCACCTCGACGGTGTCGCCAGGCTTGACGCTGTTCTTGAAACGTACCTTGTCGATACCAGTATAGAAGGTCAGTTTGCCGATTAGGTCATCCTTCATCAGCAGGGCGCACGACTGTGCCATGATCTCACAAAGGATAACGCCAGGCACAACGGGTTCGCCAGGGAAATGGCCTTTCAGGAAGAACTCCTCGCCCGTCACATGGTACTTGGAATGGGCCACATGGTTTTCGTCGAGGGTCATCTCGTCGACCAGGAGCATAGGCTCGCGGTGCGGGAGATACTGTTTGATTTCGTCTCTGTTCATTTTATGTTGTTTATAATTGATTATTTGATTTTACGAATGGCAACGCAAGCATTGTGACCGCCAAAGCCCAAGGAGTTGGAGATGGCGATGTCCAAATCCACCTTGAGGGGTTTGTTGGGCGTGTAGTCGAGGTCGCAGTCCGGATCAGGCTCGTCCAAATTGATGGTTGGAGGAACAATGCCATTATTCAGAGCCATCACGCTGATGACGAATTCGATAGCGCCAGCAGCACCAAGTGCGTGACCCATTTCAGATTTCGTAGAGCTGATATGAGCCTTACGGGCTTCTTCCTCACCCATGGCAATCTTGATAGCATGGGTCTCACCGCTGTCGTTCATGGGAGTTCCCGTGCCGTGTGCGTTGATATACAACGACTCGCCAGCCTTATATTGGGCTTCCTCAAGCGCTTGCTTGATGGCCAAGCTTTGGGTAGTACCATCGGGACGCGGAGCCGTGCTGTGGTAAGCATCACAGCTATTGCCATAGCCACAAACCTCAGCATAGATGGTCGCGCCACGCTGTTTGGCATGTTCGTATTCCTCAAGAAGAACGACGCCCGAACCTTCAGCGATGACGAAACCGCCACGGTTTTTATTGAAGGGCAAAGAGGCATACTTGGGGTCTTCTGTACGTGTCAATGCCTTGCAGTTAGCAAAACCAGCGATGGAGATCGGGTTGATGCCCGCCTCGGAGCCACCTGAGATGATGGCGTCGGCATAGCCGTGCTTGATGGCACGATAAGCCTCTCCGATGGAATGAGTACCTGTAGCGCAGGCCGTGACAATAGGCAAGGTCGGGCCTTGAGCATTATAGCGAATGGCGACACTTCCGGTGGCCATGTTGCCAATCATGGTGGGGATCATGAGTGGGGAAATCCAACGAGCACCTTCAGTATTGTACTTCGTGATCTCACGCAAGATGGTGTCGAAGCCGCCGATGCCCGATCCGATATATACGCCCAGACGGTCGGGTGACAGTTGCAAGTCTTCATTGCCTTTCATGGCTTGATAGGCTGCAGCCATTGCGTAGACAGCAAAACGGTCGTTGCGTTTGACGAAACCCTTGTCGACGCCACATGCTTCAGGATCAAAGTCCTTCAGCTCGGCCGCAATCTTCACGGGAAGGTCGGTGGCATCGAACGATTTGATGAAGTCGATACCGCAATAGCCCTTCATCAGGTTGTCCCAAATGGTCGGCAGGTCATTGCCAATCGGCGAAACGGCGCCCATGCCTGTAATAACTACTCTTCTATTCTTGTTTTCCATTTTCTCTAAACTCTAAACTTTAAATTCTAAACTCTTAAAACTCCCATTCCCAAAGGCAGGCGGCAGAGACAAAGCCAGCGCCAAAGGCACTCATGATGATCTTGTCGCCTTCTTTGATCTTACCTGCCTTCAGCATCTCGTCAAGCATAATCGGGATACTGGCTGATGAAGTGTTGCCGTACTTCTCGATGACGGTTGGATACTTCTCCTCGGGACCTCCGATAATGTGGCGAATGCCTTCAATGATGCGTTTGTTGGCCTGATGAAGCATGAACCAAGTGATATCCTCATGGGTCAAATGGTTGTAGTCAAGCACATTCTGGATGTCTTTGGCCGATTCGGTGACGGCAGTCTTGAACAGCTCTTTGCCTTTCATCACCAAGGGTTGACCTTTCACATAGTGCTGTTCGAAAGGCGTCGTTTCCATGCCACGCTCATAGTAAAGCACATCGCGGTCGCTGATCATGGTGAGCTTCACGTCTTTGAAGGCGTTGCCAGCGGTCAGCACCACGGCACCGGCACCGTCGCCAAAAAGCACGCTGCAGTCACGCTCGTGCCAGTTGCAGTATTTGGTAGGCTCTTCAGCACACAATATTAATATGTTCTTCGCATGACCGGCTTTCATCATGCCATCGGCGAGCATCAACGCATTGACAAAACCAGCGCAAGCCACATTGATGTCGAGGCCGGCGCAACTGAGACCGATACGCTTTTGCACGATGCAACTCAATCCTGGGGTGATGTGACGGTTAGCCACATTCGAGACCAAGAGAAAGTCTATCTGGTCGGGACCCGTTCTGGTCGAAATCCAAGTGTCGTTGGTGTCCAAGAAAGTCGCCAAGTCGTCGTTGGTGACGGTGAGGGACGGCAACGCGCTTCCAGTTCCAATGATTTTCATTTTGTTTCCAATTAAAATTAAAACTCGTTTTCGGTTTAAAAACGATGCAAAAGTACTGCATCACATCACACCGCGGGAAAAATGTGCCGAATACAGGCCGAATGTGGCGAAATTCGCGTATTTGTGGCGAAAAATTGGCATTTTTGTGGCGAAATCCCAGCCTTTTACGAAATGGTTTGACGATTTTCTCTATTTTTGAGGTCTCAAAACACCCTGGTATCCGAATAAAACGACAACAAAAATGGAAAATACAATGCTTAACATCTTTCGCCGCTTTCTGTTTATAGTCACGCTTTCCATGACCATGTCCTCCGCATACGCACAATTCGAAGCCAAAGTTTACACCTTTACAGGTGAAGGAAGCAATGCATTATGGTCCAACCCCGACAACTGGGATGGTGGCTATATCCCCACTACAGGGGACAGCCTTTATTCCTTTGTTTTCATCACAACGACATACGCAGATATCATCATGGACGAAGACGTAACCATTGATCGTCTTATCAGTAGTAGAATCGGAAACAACCTTGCTCTCCAAGAAGGCAAGACACTCACTGTTAACGACACCATCAACTGGGGCGAAGGCAACATCATCCTTGAGGACGGAGCGCAATTTGTATATGGCAAAGAATTTCCTGCCATAGTGCAGAAGAGAATTAAGGCCTACGATGCTGACACCCATGCCTGGAATCTCATCGCCTCTCCCATCATGGAAGACGTAGTGCCTTCGATAGAAAACGGTTTTCTCACGGAAAACGAAAACGGCTACGCATTGTATGCTTATAATGCTTCTAGCAACCAGTGGGTAGACTTCAAGAATGCTCCTTTCACCATACAATACGGAAGCAGTTACTTGTATACCAATGCTTTAGACACCGTATTACAGTTCAATGGAACTGTCAACGGGAGTGCCGAACCAATCGAAGTCGGCTTATCCTATTATTCTGCCCATGGCGACATGGCCGGTTGCAATTTCATTGGTAACCCATTGCCTTGCAACGCATTAGTAGACAGAAGCTATTACATTCTGAATGAGGACAGCAACTCTCTTATGGCTATTGCCCTTTCATCACACACGCCCATTAAGCCTTGCACGGGCCTCATTGTCAATGCCAAAGAAGCAAACGAGACTGTCGCATTCCGCCATGAAATGCTAGAGCCTTCAGAACAACATGGGTATATCGAAATAACTGCCGCCAAATCAAGTGCACAGGATTTGGTTTTAGACAACGCCATCCTCAGTTTCAACGATGGTGATGATTTGGGTAAAATTGCCTTATTTGAGGGCGCACCTCAGGTCTTTTTTACCAAAGAAAACAAGGATTTGGCCATTCTCAGCATCGATAGTACTAACATGCAACCGCTTAAATTCAGAGTCGAAGAAAACGGCACCTACACCCTTCACTTTGAACTCAAGGATTTAAGCCTTCCTTATCTGCATCTCATCGACAACATCACAGGGGGCAATATCGACCTGCTAGCCACACCCGATTACACTTTCTCTGCCAATACCAACAACTACACCTCACGCTTCAAACTGGTGTTTGACCCACATTATGGCATCGAGGAAGATGACCCTTCGACAGGCTCAGGGACCTTTGCGTATTATGCAAATGGGGAAATCCATTTGGTCATGGAGGCACAAGACCTTTCGTCACTACAAGTGATTGATCTGACTGGGCGTGTGATTATGAAAAGAGACGCGACGAATCGCGTCTCTACAAGTGGGATTGCACCAGGCGTCTATATTTTGCGTCTTGAAACCAAAAACGGGATTAGAACGCAAAAGCTGGTCATCGACTAAATTACATCCCCCCCATCCCCTGCGGGGCACTCTGCGAGTCGTCGCCGCCTTGGCGGGCGTGCTGCTCGAGTTCCATCTTGCCGAAGCGGAAGGTCACACCGACTGAGACGCTACGGCTGTTGTATTTGGAGCTGGAAATGGATTCCACGTATGGGCTGTAGTTGCTCTCGCCCCATCGGTTGGTATTGAAAATATCGTTGGCGTTGACAAAGACCGACATCTTACGGTCGAAGAAATCAGCCTTGAGGCCGGCGTTGACACCGAAACGGGAACCCCACTCGTAAAAGAGAGAAGGCGTAGGCGAACTGTAGTAACTCGAAGCCGTCACCTCCAGCCTGTTCCACAACTTCGTCCAGAGATTCAAGCTGAAAGCATAGGCCCAGTCATTAAACTTGTACTCCTGTCCGCCAAACACCGTTTCAATATCCGAATTGTAGAGGTTGGCAGAGAAACGCAAGTTGAAGAAGCCGCTCGGGCGGTACATCATGTTGCAGGAAATGCCCAGCTGTTGGGTCTTGCCCACGTTGACGGGATAGCTGTAAGGCACTACACGGCCATATAAAGGATGATAGACGGACATTTGTATCGTGCTGACCTCGTTCGACTTGCCACGATAGTAGGCGGACAAGCCCACCGATCCGAAATTCATGAAATACTTGGTCCAACCTGCCTCAACCGAATTGGTATAAACACGGTCTAGGTTGGGGTTGCCCGTACTGAACTCGTCCTCATCGTAGAGGGGGAAGCTGCTCAGCGAATTCGCATCGGGAGCGGCAATACGGCGTGTATAGCTCAAATTGAAGTTGTGCATCGACTCAGTTCTATAGGACAGATGCAGTGAAGGCCTGATGCTGAAGAAAGACTTGCTGAAATTGTATTGGGTGGAATCAACATATCGGCCGCCCTCCAGCTCATGGCAGAAACGGATGCCTGGCTTCACGGTGAAGTTACCAAACTTATGCTGGACGGTGATGAAAGCATCGTTGGTCAGGGTAGTGAATGTAGCATCGTAGGTACGGAAAGCATCGTTCACCCAGTTGTCTTCACCCACCAAGGTGTCGTTGACACTAAGCACCTTTTCAGGGCTGTAGCCCGTGTTCCATCCTACCGAGATCTCGCCGTTTTCAGAATAGGGACGGTTGTAAACCACTTCCACTTCACCGCCCGTGCTACGTCTGGACTGGGTGGAATTGATGGCCCTACGGTATTCAACAGGAAGGGTGAAGCGGCGATCGACCAAACCTGAGCCTTTAAAGCCCCAGCTCATGGCATTGGCACTCACGGAAAGGTTATGCCCGTTGTTGTCAAACTTATGCTGATAATACAGGCCGCCATTAACAAAGAAACTATTGTTGTCAGAGGTGGAATGGGTACCATAGTCTACCAACGAAGGTGTGGCAAAAGGAATGCCGTTGGCATCCAAGAACTCCTCCCTAAAGGAATACCTATTGCTCTCGCTACTGCTCCAGTCAGGCCATCCGCTCACCCAGACATTCAGGCTATTGGCCGTATCAATTTCATAATCAAGGCTGAAATAGCCACCCGTATTGTAACTGTTGCTCTGGTATATCGAAGAATCGATTTCGTGGTTGGCAAGGATATGGTTGTCGCCAAACAGATTTTGATCTATTGCGCCATTACCCTTCCAGATGGAATAGCCGCCATTAAGATAGGCATTGAAGGTCAACTTGTCATTGGACCAGACATACGACATCCACGGGGTAACCGAGGGACGGGTGGAGCCATTCACACCGAAGCTGAAAAACTCGTTCTTCTGCACTTTGGCATTCGTCACGATGTTGATGATGCCGTCGGCCTTGGAGCCATAGCGTGCCGAGGGGTTGGTGATAACTTCCACATGGTCGACGCTGTTGGCCGGCATGGTCTGGATGTAGGTCTTCAGGCTTTCGGCAGTCATGTGCGAAGGCTTGTCGTTGATCCACACCTCCACGCTTGAAGTGCCGCGCAAGGTGATGTTGCCCTCCACGTCGACACTCACGCCAGGGGCGTTCTGCAAGGCATCGGACAGCGTACCCGTCTGGATACTCGGATCTTCCGCCGTATTATACATGGTCTTCTCCCCTTCCACTGCAAACAAAGGACGCTTCTCGGTGATGGTCACCTCACTAAGTTTGGTGGAGCCTTCCTTGAGTTGCAACTTACCAAGGTCTTGATTGCCTTTCACAGTAAGCATCTGTTCAAAAGTCTGGAAACCGATGGCTGAGACCGCCAAACGGTAGTCACCGTTAGGCGCTAACAACTCAAAATGGCCTTTGTCGTCGGAGGCCGCACCGCTCACGAAGACACTATCGGCTTGGCGGAACAGACCCACATTGACGAAGGGAACAGCCTTTCCGTTGGCTTCTTCGACGACGGTTCCCGAAACTTTACTCTGAGCAAAAGTAGTTGATGATAAAGTAATTAAAGCGATGAAGAATAAAAGAAAACGTTTTTTCATGATTAAACTGTTTGATAAGATATTAACTATGGTTTATTGCTTTTCGTATGAAACAATGCAAATATTGCTTTCAGTGTATTAGTAAACTATCACACTGCAAAAGTACGGCTTTTTTCTTTGCTGTCAAGAAAAAAGTTTACTATTTTACGAAAATGTTTATAATCACTGTTTAATCAAGCGATTGCAGAAGGCATCTACTTCTTCTTTCGACCAATTGGGGTTGGCATTGATGAAGAAAGCGCTACAAACAGCATTGGCAATACGCCACTCTTGATAAACTTGACCATCGATAACGACTGCTATATTGACGGGTTGAGGCTGCAACAATGCCTCTTCGGTCAACCTTCTGAACAATATCGTGGCTTCAGGCATCAACTCGAGCATGATGGCTGTGAAGGTTCCTTCTTTATAGGGTCCAGTTTCCAATCGTTTGACCAAAGGCTTCCCTCCCAGTACTGCCGAACTGATGGCGGGACCCACTTCTGTAGTCTTTTTCAGGGTATAAAGCGCAAGCTCAGTGGTGTCAGCCGACCATCTATAGACCAAAGAATCATTGTCTTCCACCATGGTCGTCTCAAGAAAACGAGCCTTGTCAGCGACCCAAGTCAGGTTATAAATCTCCCATATTTCAAGGCTACCTTTGGTGGAGAGATCCCCCTCTGCCCTTTCGTAGCGAAAGGTATCTCCCACCAGTTTCAGAT
>CACZER010000001.1:0-116583 GCA_902780195.1 uncultured Bacteroidia bacterium | reverse complement strand
TCACGGCAACCTCGCCGAGCGCGCCCTCAAGACGATGGTGCCTCACGACGAGACCATGCCTTACACCATCCGTATCGTGAGCGACATCCTCGAATCCAACGGTTCCTCTTCGATGGCCTCCGTGTGCGGTGGCTGCCTCGCCCTGATGGACGCTGGCGTGCCGATGCGCAAGCCTGTCGCTGGCGTGGCTATGGGTATGATCAGCGATAGCGAGACCGGCAAATACGCCATCCTTACCGACATCCTCGGCGACGAGGACCACCTCGGCGACATGGACTTCAAGGTCACGGGTACCCGCGACGGTATCACCGCCTGCCAAATGGATATCAAGGTTGACGGCCTCAGCTACGAGGTGCTGACCGAAGCTTTGGAGCAAGCCCGTCAGGGTCGTCTCCACATCCTTGACGAGATGGCCAAGACCATCTCCGAGCCGCGCTCCGACTATAAGGAGTTCGTGCCTCGCATCGAGACCATGTATATCCCGAAGGATATGATCGGTGCCGTCATCGGCCCTGGTGGCAAGGTAATCCAAGAGATGCAGAAGCAGACCAACACCGTCATCGTCATCACCGAAGACGAGCAGAAGGGTATCGTGGAGATCGCTTCACAGAACAAGGAAGACATCGAAGCCTGCAAGGCCAAAATCAAGGCCATCGTGCAAGTGCCCGAGGTTGGCGAAGTCTACCACGGCAAGATTGTCTCCATCATGGCCTTCGGTGCCTTTGTGGAGATCATCCCCAACAAGGACGGTCTGCTGCACATCTCCGAAATCGACTGGAAGCGTTACGAGACCATGGAAGAGACGGGCTTGAAAGAAGGCGACGAAATCGATGTGAAGCTCATCGAAATCGACGAGAAGACTGGCAAGCTGCGCTTGTCACACCGTGCCCTTCTCCCCAAGCCGGAAGGCTACGAGGAGAAGAAGCCCAACGGCCCGCGTCCAGGTGGCCCGCGTCCTGGCGGTCACGGCAACGGTCGTCCCGGTGGCGGTCATGGCAATGGCAACCACGGTGGCAACGGCGGTCCCCGCAGACATCAATAAGCACAAAGAGTTCTGGCGGATGAAGCAGGTGACGAACCGTGAGACCGCGTCTCTCGACAAGTACCTGCAAGAGATTGGTAAGGTTGAGCTGATTTCGGCTGAAGAAGAGGTTGAATTGGCCCAGCGTATCAAGCAAGGCGACAAGATCGCATTGGAAAAACTCACCAAGGCCAACTTGCGTTTTGTAGTCTCCGTAGCAAAACAGTATCAGAACCAAGGCCTCAGTCTTCCCGACTTAATCAACGAAGGCAACTTGGGACTGATCAAAGCCGCACAACGTTTCGACGAAACCAGAGGTTTCAAGTTCATCTCCTACGCCGTGTGGTGGATTCGTCAATCCATCCTACAGGCTTTGGCCGAGCAATCGCGTATTGTCCGTCTCCCCTTGAACAAGATCGGTTCCATCAACAAAATCAACAAAACTTATGCTAAGTTAGAGCAAGAGTTTGAGCGTGAACCCAATGCAGAGGAGATTGCCGAGGTGCTGGAAATCACGGAAGCCGAGGTGAAAGAGTCGATGAAGAACGCCGGACGTCACATCTCGATGGACGCACCGCTCGTACAGGATGAAGACAACACCATGTTGCGCAAAGAAATTGACCGAGCCATCTCCACTCTGACGCAAAGGGAGCAGGATGTCGTCCGCCTGTATTTCGGGCTGAACGGCAGCCACCCGATGACCTTGGAAGAGATCGGTGAGAAATTCGACCTGACGCGCGAGCGCGTGCGCCAGATCAAGGAAAAGGCCATACGCCGGTTGAAACACACCAGCCGCAGCAAGATCCTGAAGAGTTATCTCGGTTAAGAATCAAAAAAGCCCCTCAAAATTTTGAGGGGCTTTTTTGATGCCGTTAAAAAATATTCTCTACCTTTGTCACGTACAACTGATAACTATCAACTGAACAACTATGAACTTGATAGCCCCTTCCCTACTTTCCGCCAACTTCCTCAACTTGGAAGCTGACATCGAGATGGTCAACCACAGCGAAGCCGACTGGTTCCACTGCGACGTGATGGACGGCCGCTTTGTGCCCAACATCTCCTTCGGCATCCCCGTGGTGCAAGCCATCAAGAAGAAAGCCCAGAAGCCCCTCGACGTCCACCTGATGATCGTGGAGCCGGAGAAGTACTTCGAGGCCTTCGCCAAGGCGGGTGCCGACATCATCACCTTCCACTATGAGGCCTGCAACCATATCCACCGCGCCGTGCAACAGATCAAAGCCCTCGGCATCCATGCCGGTGTGGTGCTTAACCCACACACGCCCGTCAACGTGCTGGAGGACATCCTCTGCGACTTGGACGTAGTGCTCCTCATGTCGGTCAACCCAGGCTTCGGCGGACAACAATTCATCGAGCGCACATACGAAAAAATCCGCAAGTTGCGTTTGATGATCAATGAACAACACGCTTCAGCCCTCATCGAAGTGGATGGCGGCGTCAACACACATAACGCCAAGACTATGTTTGAAGCGGGCGCCGATGTGCTCGTCGCTGGCAATGCAGTATTCAAATCAGAGAATCCAATTGAAACAATAAAACAACTAAAACACTAACATTATGAGTAACGATATTCTGAAACTCAAGCCGGAAGGCATTTGGAAAGAGTTCAACGGCATCCTCGGTGTGCCGCGTCCATCGAAGAAGGAAGCCAAGATGGTGGCTTACCTCGAGAAATGGGCAAAAGACCATAAAGTGAAATACGTCAAGGAAGCGTGTGGTAACATCATCATGAGCGTGCCCGCCACCAAGGGCATGGAAGATCGCCAGACCGTCATCCTGCAAGCCCACATGGACATGGTGTGCGAGAAGAACAGCGACAAGAAACACGACTTCGAGAAAGACCCCATCGAGCCCGTCATCAAAGGCGAATGGCTGCATGCCAACGGCACGACGCTCGGCGCTGACGACGGCATCGGTGTGGCTGCCGCTTTGGCGGTCATCGCCGACCCGAAGGTGGAACACGGTCCGCTCGAGTGCATCTTCACCGTTGACGAAGAAACCGGCCTAACTGGTGCCATGAAACTCGACCCGAAAGACTTCACTGGCCGCATCCTGCTCAACCTCGACAGCGAGGACGAAGGCGAGATCTTCATCGGCTGCGCCGGCGGCATGGACACCATCGTGAAGGTGTGGTACGAGCTGGAGCCCGCTCCTGAAGACAGCACCGCCTATCGCATCACCGTGAGTGGCCTGAAAGGTGGCCACAGCGGCGACGACATCAACAAGAACCTGGCCAATGCCAACAAGCTGCTGACCCGCATCCTGTGGCAAGGCACCAACTGGTTCGACCTCGCCCTCTACGACTTCCAAGGCGGCAACCTGCGCAACGCCATCGCCCGCGAAGCTACTGCCGTGGCCTTCGTACCTAACGACAGCATTACGCATTTCCTGCACTATGTGAAGGACATGGAGAAACACTTCAAGCAAGAATACCAAGTGACCGAACCCGGATTGAAAGTCACGGCAGAAATCGCCGAGATGCAACCCGATGTGGTCATCGACGAAATGGCACAATACAACCTGCTGAACGGTCTCTATGCCTGCCCTCACGGCGTCATCGCCATGTCGCAGACCATCCCGAACTTCGTGGAGACCTCTACCAACCTGGCTTCTTGCAAGAAGAAGGAAGGCTATTTCTTCATCCAGACCTCACAGCGCAGCTCCATCGAGTCGTCGAAGCAAGACATCGCCAACATGGTTGAAGCCGTGTGGAGCCTTGCCGACGCCGACGTGGAGCACACCGACGGCTATCCTGGCTGGGCACCTAACCCCAACAGCGCCATCTTGGACGTTGCTGTGAATTGCTACAAGAAACGCTTCAAGAAAGAGCCTAAGGTCAGAGCCATCCACGCCGGACTGGAATGCGGCCTCATCGGCGACAAGATCCCAGGCATGGACATGATCAGCTTCGGCCCCACCCTGCGCGGCGTGCACTCGCCCGACGAGCGTTGCGAAATCGCCACCGTTCAGATGTTCTGGGACTTCATGTGCGACATTCTGAAGAACGCACCCAAGGGAGGTGAAGCCAAGAAAGTTGCCGTGAAAAAGGCTACCAAGAAAACCGTAGCCAAGAAGGCCACTGTCAAAAAAGCTGCCCCTAAAAAAGCAGCCGCCAAAAAAGCGACTGTAGTGAAAGCCGCTACAGAGGAGGCTACTGCAGAAAAGAAAGCTACAGCAAAGAAAAAGGCTCCTGCCAAAAAAGCACCGGCCCATAAGTCTCAAGCCAAGAAAGCGACTGCCGACAAGAAAGCGGCATCTGTAAAGAAAGCTGCCGTCAACAAAGCTGCCGTCAAGAAGGCTGCAGCCAAGAAGACCCAAGCCAAGAAAGCCAAGAGATAATTTTTCTTGACATAAGAAATAAAGCCCGCTAGAGGTCTCTGGCGGGCTTTATTCAATAATTAAAACAAAGTATCCATCACCACTTCCTCTACCTCTATCGAGTCGGATAGGTATACAAGATAAGCGCGAATTTCCTTCGTTACCAACCTTTGCAAAGCAGAGATATAGTTTTTTAGCTGGCGATGGTGCTTCTCTTCTTTTTTGCCAGTCTTATAATCAATTAAATAAATGACATCGGGAAGCTCGGCATAACGGTCAGGGCGTATGATCTCGTGATCGATCAAAATCTCACACTCGTTTTTCACCTTGGCCCTACAATCAAAAGCATTAGCAATGGTCGGGATCGACACCATTTGATCTGCCAAGCTTTTTAACATATCGGCCATTTCATGGTTCAAGGATCCATCAAGGAGATACGGTTCCATAGCTTTGTCGACATCTTCGCAAGTTCCTACCTTTGAAAGGATTTTATGGACCAACGTCCCCCATTCAACAGGTTGCATCTTATCGTGATCATTCATCCAAAACATACTGGGTTCAGGATCCAATTGGATCTTTTCCATCCAGTTGCCAGAAGCCACTTCCGACTTCAGTTCCTTCCTCATCCCCTCTTTTTTATCAGGATCTACAAAACAAGGATCACCAAAACGATAAATCGCAAGCTCCGAGCCCTTCTCTTCGATCAAATGCGTTTCCTTATCGGCCAGAAAATCCATAATGATGTTCTCTTGACGCTCTCCATTCTTAGCTATTTTCCCCTTAGGTGCAAGCACATAAAGCCGCTGTATGGCACGCGTAAAGGCCACATATAGCAAATTGAGATTGTCGAGTCTGTTTTTCCCCTTCTCTGACTTGAAATAATCAGACGCTTTCTCGCCCATACACTCTTCAGCATTCGAGTCCAGTTTAAATAGCACCTTGGTAAGATTCGGAATATCATCAAAGCCAAGTTCCTCAGGACCCAGCCACATCTCTTCGCTCTTTCCTTGGGTGTGTTCATCCAAATCGATGATGGCATCAGGATAAATCACGACCTTGAACTCAAGTCCTTTCGATTTATGTATCGTCATGATGCCAACAGCATCGCTGCTGACCGACTGAACAGAAAGGTCTTTTTGCTTCCGTTCCCAAATGGAAAGAAAATCGGTAATGCTTTCGGTTGGACCCGATTGGAACTTGTACACCTCTTCAAGAAAGTAATCCATGTAGGCATCATACAAAGTCTCTATTCCATACATCCTGACCAGAGTCATACAGAAATCGTAGAGACAAGTGGCTTTCGACAGCAGCTGCGTCAACACGCCAGGCTCGCCAATGCCCATTGCTGTTTCGATGGCAACCTCTCCATTCGCGACCCTCTTCACTTGAGCAAACACTTGGCCGAGTTGGCCATCGGCAATCCCGCCTTTTACCAAACGATAGTAATACAAGACATTTGCCACATAAACCTCGTTTTCCGGATGGACAAGGTAATATAGGGTATTGACGACAAGTTGTACCTTATCTGAGGATTTAAGAAGAATGGATTCGTCAGAAGTAACAGGGATCCCTTTTTCATTCAGATAATTGGCAATTATGGCGCCAGTTCTTGACTTTCGTACCAAGATTTTGATGTCACCCCAGTTATAGCCATTGTGCTCGGTGAGTTCACGAACCAACTCTTCGATCCTTTGGAGTGTATAATCCGGAAGTGCTTCTTTGTCATAAAGCTCCACCTGAACCAAGCCTTGCTGCGATTGATGACTTCTTTGTGCCACCGAAACGTGCTTCCCAGTCTCCACATCCTCGCCAACATACACTGACTTCCATTGCTCAGGCAGATAGTCCTTTGCTTTTTCAAAGAACTCCGAATTAAAACGGACCAGCTCTTGGAATGAACGATAATTCGTATCAAGTTGGTTAAAACTGAAATGGTTGATCAGGTTCTTTTCATATTGTTGGAAGGCTTGCTCACGATCATCGGTAGGCAGCGCATAAATCTCTGGCAGTTTCACTATTTGACCTACTTCCCCACTGCGGAAACGGTAGATGGCCTGCTTGCCGTCACCCACCACCATGCTCATCGCATTGTTGGCAAGTCCGTTGTCTACCAAAGGCAATAGGTTCTGCCATTGCATGGTCGACGTATCCTGAAACTCATCGACAAAAACATGGTTGAAACGTTCCCCTATACGTTCATACACAAAGGGAACCGAGAAATCGCCCATCACCGTGTTAAGCAACTTGTTGAACTCAGAGATATGCACTACTTCCTCGTCCTGGACAACGCGCAAAAACTCCTCATTGATGGCCGACCGTAAAGCATATAAAAACAATGCATCCTTCTGTGTCTTATAAAACAAATACTCAGCCGAAGAATCCTCCACGACTTTCATCAATGCATCGTAGACTGCAAACAGTTCCTGCCCGACCTGTTCCAACATGTCTTTCGAAAAATGCTTCTCGGCTTTTGTCGAATACCATTTCCTGGTATTCATAACATTAGAGGCGTTTCTTGAGATTCTCACTTCCCCCTTCATCAGGTTCTTGAGGAAGCTTGGAAAACCCTTTGAGCCTTGGGCATGATCTTCTTCCAAGATGCTATATTTCTTCTCTATTGCCTTAATCCTTGCGACATAATCCTTGATTCTTGTCTCAAAAGAATCGGTTTTTTTGTTCATGAAGTCAAGCGTTTCCTTGTATTGGGCAGCATCGGAAATCATGTTGTTTTCATCCCTCTGATAAGCCTTCTCGGTCATCAGCCTTTTGACATAATCTGTCAGCATGTTTTGCACTGTAGCGAACTTCTCGTGTGAAAACTGATTCTCGCTGAAGTCCGTCATGATCTTGGTTAAGAAAGGGTTGTCATCACCCATCTGAAGACCAAGATTATTGCTGATGGTTTCAGCCATCTCATCGGTATCGACACTAACGGAATATTGACTGGGAAGGCCCAAATCGATGGCGAAAGTACGCGACAACTTTTGCACAAATGCATCGATAGTGCTGATGCAAAAGCTGCTGTAATCATGAAGAACACTCGTCAATAGGAGTTTCGCATTGGTTTTCAACTCGTCATCGCTGATGCCCAAATCTTCCAACAGCATCTGTTCCATGTCGGTAGGGTGGCCGACAGGACTATTGATGATCCCATTGATATGATTCAGCACCTTCACCTTCATGTCGTTGGCCGAAGCATTGGTAAAGGTGATTGCCAAGATCCTTCGGAAATTACCCACATGCTCTTGGCTCTTCAAGCACAATTCAAGATACTCCTTAACAATGGTAAAGGTCTTTCCTGAACCCGCTGAAGCCTGATAGACTTTGAAACACTGTCCTGTTCCCATCATTATCAGTTGTTAGGGTTATTTCTCCTATTGATAAACGGGCGCTGTGGATCAGCATTTTTACGCCTAAACAACTCGCCAAAGGTATTGAAGGACTTGCTATAGGTAAGACCTAAACCTTGCGTGTAGGGCGACAACTTATCGAACGAGAAACTGGAATAGTTCGTGTTATAGTTAGAATGGTTATAGAAATGGGCCATCAGGCGCCCATCTTTCATAAGTCTATAGTTGATGTCGCATTCGGCGACCATGTTCGATATGGCATTAAACTCCGTCGAATCGGAATTATTCATGATAACACCCAAGTTGAAGTCCATCAGCAGACGGTTGTCGAACACATCGCTTCTGAGCGACATCATCCATTCCTCATAGGTATTGGCACTACCCATATCATGGCTGAGGCTCATGCCAAGATGTGGTGTGATCTCGAAGGAGATGCCACCAAGCATATTATTGGCAAAAGCATTGAAATAATCGGAAGTGCCACCACCGGTGTTATTAAATGAGCCCAGCAGCAACAACGACAGCACTTGGCCTCCCATAACCGATTGGTCGGTGGTATCAATAATTGAATAGACAGTTTGTTGCGTATCTTCAGAAGCATTAGGCAACTTCATTCCAAATGTGATGGTGGGATTAAGAAGAGCACCTTTAAGGTGAATCAAGCACTCAACACTAACCTTGTTGTTCATGTTCATGGTTGAGTCGATTTGCACGCCCAAACTACTCAAGTCAGCCTTCACATGATAGGCACCAGTGGCATCGATACGGCCATCCGTGGGCGAGCCTGACCAAGAAATGGTGCCTCCCGACTTCAAATTGAAGTTTCGGGTTATCACATTTTTCAGATTCAACTGGAAGCGCCCTCCCTTAATGACATATCTGCCAATAAGCGACAAGGCATCCGAAGAAGAAGTGCCAAGTCGTAGATTACCATTTCCCGTAGCATCAATAACACCCACATTACCAGGTAAGAACAATTTTACAGATGCAGCATCCGTAACATCGACATCCAAATTGACGGCGAGATTGCTTTTCGCCTTTACCTCATCGACAATTTCTTCAGATTCCTCTTCGTCTAATGCATTGTTGACGAAAACAATGAAATCGTTTTCCTTGATGGAAGTAGTACGGTTCAAAGGCAACACAAGGCTGGTGCCCCTTTCGGTTTTGGCCTTAATGCTCAAATTGATGTCATTGATTGGCCCTGTTGCACTCACAACGCCATCGGCAAACACAGTACCATAAAAAGTATCGTTTTCCTTTATCGTTGTAGCCATAGCCAAGAAATCACGAGGATGCATTTTCAAGTCCAAGCGAAGATCCTTAAAGGCCTTGTGATAGACACGTCCTTCTGCAGGAGCCGAGTTACCCAACGTGTCGACAAGAACCAAATTCTTCAGTCCAATGTATTCCGGTGTCAGCAATATGGTGGGACTGAACGAATAATAGGTGTTCAGATAACCCACCTTGCATCCGCCATCGACGATGTCTATCTTACCGTTCAAATCGGGAGCATTAATGGAACCCGTCACCGCGACCTCACCTTTGCCATATCCTTTGACACGCGACACCGCATTGCCAACAAAAGGATTGATGACGGACATATTCAACGAATCCATCCTGACGGCAAGGTCCACATTGTCTTTTTCTCGTCTCGGGTAATAGGTACCTACAACACTTAAGGCTTGTTTCTTCTTGTGGAAAATGCTCGCATCGATCCCAACCGACTCTTTGGCATTATCCCATTGGCTCAACAACTTGGCATCGCCAATTGTCACATTATTGACAACTACATCTTCAATCATTGCATCAGCCAAGAGCATGGGATTCTCTTTCAAGCTACCCGCTTGTAGCGATCCCGTGACAAAGCCGTCAATATCAAAGCCCCACTTTTGGAAGAGAAGGTCCAGGTTGGAAAGATCGAATTGATTCAAATCCAAGGCGATAGTATCCGTCACACCCAAAGGCACATAGCCATCGATTCTGATTTTTTGTCTATTGTGGCTAAATTCAAGATCCGACACTTCAATACGACCTTTATCAAATCCAATGTAATTACTAGGCGAAACCGTCCACAATGAATCGTTGACAACCAAACCCATCTTTGTGAGGTTAAACACGCCACCTCCCTCATTAGGATGGAAAGTCATGTCAATAGACGCCTTATTATGATCCTCCAACTCATCATCGTCCCAACCGAGATGGCCATAAACCGTGTCATTGGCAATTCGTGTAAGGAAAGACAGGTTGTCAAAACCGAACTCCAACGTGTCCGTTTCAGACACTTTGCTCCATGAAACATCATCCACGGACAAATGTGCAATAGAAGATTTGTTGAAATTGTAATTCTTCAACTCAATATTGTCGACAACAATATCACCATATTTCACGTATTTTGAACGCAGTGTGATGTTCAAGGCATTGGAACGAGAGGTAAAGGTACCATTCAACGTTGTATTGTCGGCTATTGTCAATGAAGGCATAAACAAGCGGCTCAACGGTTTCGTATCCTTCAAGTTCAGATTAAGGTAGAAATCCTGTTCCGTATTGTGTTTTTGCCTCTTTTTCTCCAACTTTGCCATGTCGCCTTCCCATTTGGGAATCGTCACAAACGAATTGACATATTCCTTAAAGACTGGCACGATATCAGCAAAACTAAACTGCCCACCCATATCAAAATTGAAGAAGTCGCAGTTCAAGTTGATGCGCCGTTGCATCAGGTTGTCATTCACAATATTGGCATCGAAACTATCCATGTAAAACGCGCCACTGCCATTATGATAGACTGTGCTGTCGATACGGAGTGTCCCTTCCAAATTATCGATGTCGAAGCCCGTCATGTTGGCATAGATACGAGTACTGATCACAGAAATGGAGTCGTCCTTGACAAGATTGAGAGCCTTCAGATCGGCCTTATGAATAACAGCCTCAAAATCAGACTTGGGGTATTTGGCATTTTGGAAATCGACCAAGCCATTGAAATCCAAATCGAGAAGCGGGTCTTTAACATTGAGTTTACCATTAAAGCGATTTTCCTTGAGATCGCCGTCCAACTTGATTTTGTCGATGGTATTTCCGAACACATTGGCATGATAGGCGTTGCCGTTCACACTCAATTCAGGGCTCCCATTTTTGGGGAATCGGGCAGAAAACTCGGCATCCAGATCAATGTCGCCCAACACCTTAGAGGCTTTCGCAATCTCACCCATGGCAACTTGTTGCGCATTGACATATCCTGAAAACTCATTGTTTCCATATACATCCTTCCCCCTATTGATGGAAGCATCCACGTTACCCACGTCAGAGACAAAAGCGATGTCGGACATGAAATCGAGGTATGAGCCCTTGAAATTCACCTTAACATTGCCGCCATCCAAAGCGCGAAGCGACTCGGGCAACGGAATATTGCCAGCACCCGGCACCTTGAAGTTTACGATATCATCGTAATTAAACTGCATGTTCTTAATGTTCATGACATGCTCTCCATGATTGAAATCGAGGGGATGCATACTCAAGTATCCCTGGAAATGGGTCGACTGGCCCAATTCAGCACTGATGTCACCCACCTCAAAATGCTCGATAGGACCTGAAAAGCGGCACTCAAGCTTCACCCTATCCGGCATCTCGTACATGACAGGGGTAAACACACCTATATCAGACAACATGATGTCAGACGGATAGATAGTGGCATCAAAAGTGACTGAATCGACGAAATGCTTGAAAGCTGAGTAATCGTTATATAGCATGTGCAAGTCCAAATCAAACTTGCTGTTGTTGGTTTCCATTTTCAGCCCATCCAATAGAATGCCTTTCGACGACACTGTGGCATCGGCTTGAAGATGCTTCAAATCCAAACCACTGAGCTCCGTCGCCGACAAGCCTTCGATGATAGCATGAATGGAATCTCCGTACATATAGAAATTCTTAGCCTTCAAAGAGATATCGTCAACATCAATATGAGCATAATCCATCAGGTTATTCATGGACTTCTCCATGTCAGAGGAATTCTGGTCCCAAAACACGAAGTCGAGACCTTTGATGTTGATGTCGTCAACAATAATTTTCATCGGCTTCTTGTCAGGGTCTTTCTCCTTATCAGAACTGAAGAAGTCGGCCAAAAACTGATAGTTGTAATGATCCTCTCCTTGATATTGGATAAGATTGGCTTCCGTATCGTCAAGCTCCACCTTGCTCAGATGAAGCACACCATCCAAAAGGTCACCGAGATGAATTTTCGTTCTAAGCCTTCCTATATTGGCCAAATTATTGTCTCTCAGGTCTTTCACCAACACATCATCCAACATCACCGAAAAATCTGGCATGATAGCCAAACGGCCCACCTTGATTTCAGCACCTGTTTTTTCAGAAAGATAACCGCCAGCCACCCGAACGGCAAATTTCTGAATAATAGGGTCTTGTATGGCGATGAATAGGCTTGTAATGATAGAAAGTATCACTACAAAAACAATCAAAATGCTATGGATAATCTTTTTTTTGATAATTTTGACCCTTCAAATTTACTATATGAACGAATACATTTTAGGCATTGAATCATCGTGCGACGACACCTCTGCCGCAGTGCTCCAAGGCACCTGTGTCCTTTCCAATGTCATTGCTAGTCAAAAGGTTCACGAACAGTACGGAGGTGTTGTCCCCGAATTGGCTTCGCGTGCCCACCAGCAAAATATCATCCCCGTCATCGACACAGCCTTAAAGGCTGCAAATATAGATAAAAAACAATTAAGTGCCATCGCTTTTACGCGTGGGCCAGGACTTTTAGGCTCTTTATTGGTCGGGACCTCGTTTGCCAAGGCTTTTTCACTTGCTTTAGGCATCCCCATGGTCGAAGTTGACCACATGAACGCCCACATTCTGGTACATTTCGCCACTGATGCCAATCATACTGAAGTACCTGACTTCCCCTTCCTTTGCCTAACAGTTTCTGGCGGACACACCCAGATTGTTGTCGTAAAAGACTATTTCGACATGGAAGTGATTGGCAAAACCATCGACGACGCCGCAGGCGAAGCCTTCGACAAAACTGCAAAAATCCTTGGTCTTCCATATCCCGGTGGCCCCGTCATCGACAAGCTGGCCAAGATAGGCAATCCGGACGCCTTCTCTTTTGCAAAGCCCAACATCTCCAACTTGGATTACAGCTTTAGTGGTCTGAAGACAAGCATCTTGTACACTGTCCGCGACAACCTGAAAGTCAACCCAAATTTCATTGAGGAAAACAAAGAAGACCTTTGCGCTTCCGTGCAAAGAACCATCATCGATATTTTGATGAACAAACTGGTAAAAGCCAGTAAGCAGACAGGCATCAAGACGGTGGCCATCGCTGGTGGCGTCAGTGCCAACTCAGGCCTTCATGATGCCATGATATCTTTGGGCGAAAAACACCATTGGAAGGTGTTTATTCCCCGACTCAGCTATTCGACCGACAACGCCGCCATGGTGGCCGTAGCGGGCTATTACAAATACCTTAGAGGCGAATTCGCCACACAAGATCTGACCCCTTATGCCAGACAAAGCCTCAACAAAGAATAATACGGAAAAAGATGATACGTAAAATCTATAAATTTGGCGGCGCTTCCGTAAAAGACGCCGATGCCGTACGCAACCTCACCCACATCGTCTGCCAACATAAGGACGAAGACATCATGCTGATCGTCTCGGCCATGGGAAAGACCACTAACATGCTGGAAAAAATCCTTCACGACTTTCGGGAGCATAATGGAGACCTCGGCATCGAAGCGATGAAAGAGGTCATCGAATACCACGAAGGCATCATCCTCAAGCTATTTGACAACGATGTGAAACACCCTATCATAGAATCGGTGTCATGCCTTTTTCTGGAGCTTTTGGAGAAACTGCAACAGCCCGATTTGGATTATGACTACCAATACGACCAAACCGTCAGCTACGGAGAGTTGATCTCCACCACCATCATCCAGGAATACCTCAACAAATGCGAAGTACCTGCACGATGGCTTGACGCGAGAAAGTACGTCATGACCGACACTAACTTCAGGGCTGCCAATGTCGATTGGGATGAGACCAGACTTAGGATCACCAAACTAAACGACGAGCATATCCGTGGGGTGGTCTGCATCACCCAAGGTTTCATCGGCAGCACCGACGATGGCAAACACAGCGTCACGTTAGGAAGAGAGGGCTCCGACTTCACTGCTGCCATCTTCGCCAATTGCCTCGATGCCGAAGAAGTCACTATCTGGAAAGACGTCGATGGGCTCCTCAATGCAGACCCCAAACGTTTCCCCGAAACGATAAAGATTCCTCATATCTCATACTCAGAAGCTATAGAATTGGCTTTCTATGGTGCCACCATCATTCACCCCAAGACCATCAAACCCCTACAAAATAAAGACATCGTTTTAAAAGTACAGTCCTTCCTGCACCCTGATCTCCCTCCCACCGTAATCGACAGCAACCTATACCCCGAAGACGACCATATACCCTCCTACATCGTAAAAGACAACCAAACGTTGGTCAGCATCTCGCCTCGCGACTTCTCGTTCATGAATGAGCATAACCTTCAAATCCTCTTCCGCATCTGCGACGAATTGAGAATCCATGCCAACATGATCCAAACGTCCGCCTTGATGCTTTCCTTCTGTTTCGATAGCAACAAAACCAAGCTGGACAAACTCAAAGCCGCCATACACGACAGCTTCCGCCTCAAATACAACGAGAATCTGCAACTGTTCACGATTCGTCATTATCAACCCGGATTGGAGAAAACCTTTACACAAGGCAAGAAAATCTACGTCGAACAAAGCAGCCGGAGCACACTCCAAATGGTGCTGAAATAAAAGCAAGTCCTCAAAAATAAATGCCAAAACTGGTTCTTTGGCTGTAATTTCCATTGCTTTTTTTTCGTATTTTTGCACAAAATCAGTTTTTATGAGCGAAATCATCGAAGACGACATTTTTACGCAAGATAGCGACCCCATTCCTACCACAGAAAACTACAACGACGACAGCATCGTCCACCTTGAGGACATGGAGCACATCCGTCGCCGTCCGGGTATGTATATCGGCAAACTCGGCGACGGCGCCTCACAGGACGACGGCATCTATGTGCTCATCAAAGAGGTGATCGACAACTCCATTGACGAGTTCACCTCCGGCTTCGGCAAGAAGATTGAGGTGACGGTCGACAAAGCCGCCAAAAAAGTAAGCATCCGCGACTATGGCCGTGGCATCCCGTTGGGCAAGTTGGCCGAAGCCGTATCGAAGCTCAACACAGGCGCCAAATACGACAGCAAGGTATTCCAAAAGTCGGTCGGTTTGAACGGCGTGGGTACTAAAGCCGTCAACGCGCTTTCGTCCTATTTTAAGGTGCAGGCCATTCGTGAGGGCAAGACAAGAATCGTGGAGTTTGCACAAGGCAAGATGGTCAGCGACTCTGGCATCATCCCTTCCGATGGCGACACGGGCACTTTAACCGAGTTCATCCCCGACTCCGCCTTGTTCGGCAACTACCATTATGTGGATGAATACATCGAGAAGCGCATCTGGAACTATGCCTTAACGACAAACGCTACTATTCCAAGAACGGCCTCCTCGACCTATTGCAGAACAATATGGAAGGCGAAGGCCTCTACCCCATCATCCACATCAAGGACGGCGACTTTGAGGCCGCTTTCACACATGTAAACGGACAATCGAGCGATTACTTCTATTCGTTTGTCAACGGTCAGCACACCACCGAGGGCGGTACGCACCAATCAGCTTTTCGCGAGGGCTATGCCCGCGTGGTGCGCGAGTTCTACCAAAAGGAATACGAACCTGCTGACATCCGCCAAGGCCTGATTTGCGCCTTGTGTGTGAGGATTCAAGAGCCTGTGTTTGAGGCACAGACCAAGACCAAACTTGGCTCCACCCATCTTGCGCCCAACAACCCTGACGGCACCAACGACAGCCCCTTCCTGAAGACCTACGTCTTCGACATCCTGAAGCGCCACTTGGACAACTACCTGCACAAAAACCCTGAGACCGTCAGCGTGTTGCAGGCAAAGATCCAAGCCAACGAGAAGGAACGCAAGGAGATTGCCGGCATCAAGAAAGCCGCCCGCGAAAGCGCTAAGAAAGTCAGCCTGAACAACCGCAAGCTACGCGACTGCCGCATCCACCTCAATACCAACCACGAGAAACGCCTCGAAAGCACCATATTCATCACCGAGGGCGACTCCGCTTCGGGAAGCATCACCAAGAGCCGCGACGTGCAGACACAGGCCGTATTCAGCCTGCGCGGTAAGCCGCTCAACTGCTTGGGAATGACCAAGAAAGTGTGTTACGAGAACGAGGAGTTCAACCTGCTGCAAGCCGCCTTGAACATCGACGAAGATATCGAAAACCTGCGCTACAATAACATCGTCATCGCCACTGATGCCGATGTCGACGGCATGCACATCCGCCTGCTGATGCTCACCTTCTTCCTCCAGTTCTATCCTGACCTCGTGCGCAACGGTCATGTCTACATCTTGCAGACGCCCTTGTTCCGCGTGCGCAACAAGAAGGAAACCTACTATTGTTACACCGACGAGGAACGCATCACCGCCAAGGAGAAATGCGGCAAGCAGGCCGAGATCACCCGCTTCAAAGGCTTGGGCGAAATCTCCCCCGACGAGTTCCGCGGCTTCATAGGCCCCAATATGAGGCTTGAGCCCGTCATCCTGCGCTACGACTTCGGCATCAAGGAATTGTTGGAATACTACATGGGCAAGAACACCATGGAGCGCCAGAGGTTCATCATCGACAACCTTAGGATTGAGGATGACTCGGAGATGGATAAGATGTGATAACTAATTCAATTTCAATTTATAATGAAAGCAAAAACCAGTTTACTGATCATGGGCAGTATCATCACCCTCTTCGGCTGCAACCAACAGCCGCAACGCTATTCCGTCAAAGCCTACCCCGAGACGCGAAAAGACACCACCGTCGTTGACGACTATTTCGGCACGAAGGTCGCCGACCCGTACCGTTGGCTCGAAAACGACACCTCCGCCGAGACCGCCAAATGGGTCAAGGAACAGAATGAAGTCACGCAAGACTACCTGAGCCACATCCCCTTCCGCAGCGCCCTCAAGGACCGCCTCACGCAACTCGTGGACTACGAGCGCTACGGCATGCCCTCGAAGGAACATGGCCGTTACATCTACTCGAAGAACGACGGCCTCCAGAACCAAAGCGTCATCTACATGCAGGAGACACTCGACGGCGAGCCTACCGTCTTGTTAGACCCCAACAAGCTTTCCGATGACGGCACCGTCTCATTGGGCGGCATCAGCTTCTCCAACGACGGCAAATACATGGCCTACACCATCCAACGCAGTGGCTCCGACTGGGTCGAGATCTACGTGAAGGACATGGACACCCTCGAACTCCTCCCCGACCACATCGAATGGGCCAAGTTCACGGGTGCCTCATGGTATAAGGACGGCTTCTTCTACGCCGCCTACGACCGCCCCGAAGCCGGCAAGGAGTTCAGCAATGTGAACGAAAACCACAAGATCTACTACCATAAACTCGGCACGCCGCAGGAGCAAGACGAACTCTTCTACTCCAACCCTGCCCAGCCGCGCTATTTCCACCAGGTGGACCTGACCGAGGACGAGCATTACATGTTCCTCTTCGAGAGCGGTCAAGGCGCGGGCAGCACACTGTGGATCCGCGATATGCAAGACCCGAAGGGTAAATTCGTGCAAATCGCCGATGATATGGACTACCAGTATGGTCCCATCGATGTCATCAACGACACGCTGTATATCTTCACCAACTACAACGCGCCCAAGGGCCGTATCTGCCGCGTGCCGGCCAAGACCCCGCAGATGGAGAACTGGGTCGACGTGATTCCCGAAAGCGATAACGTCATTGCTGGCATCAGCCTCGCCAATGGCAAGATGATTGTCACCTATGACAAGGACGCCGCCAACCATGCATACGTCTACACTATGGACGGCCAGCAACTCCATGAGATTGCCCTGCCTACCTATGGCGCCGTCGGTTTCAGCAGTAAGTATGAAGAACCCGAAGTGTTCTACGCCTTCACCTCCTTCGCCTTCCCGACCACGATTTACCAATACAATATCGACGACAACACTTCCACCGTGTTCCGTGCTCCTGCCATCGACTTCAAGTCGGACGACTACGTCACCGAGCAGGTCTTCGTCACCTCGAAGGACGGCACCAAGGTCCCGATGTTCCTAACCTACAAGAAAGGCTTGCAGAAAGACGGCAGCAACCCGACCTTCCTGTATGGCTACGGTGGCTTCAACATCACCCTCAACCCAGGCTTCAGCACCTCGCGCCTGCCCTTCATCGAGAACGGTGGCATCTACGCCCAGATGAACCTACGCGGCGGCAACGAATACGGTGAGGAATGGCATATCGCCGGCACCAAGTTGCAGAAACAGAATGTCTTCGACGACTGCATTGCCTGCGCCGAATACCTTATCAATAATGGCTACACCTCACCGAAGTACTTGGCTCTGAACGGTGGCTCCAACGGCGGTCTGCTCGTCGGTGCTGTCGTCAACCAGCGTCCCGACCTCTTCGCCGTGGCCGTGCCACAAGTCGGCGTGATGGACATGTTGCGCTATCACCTCTTCACCATCGGCTGGAACTGGGCCAGCGACTACGGCACCAGCGAGGACGACGAGGCCATGTTCAAGGCATTGTATGCCTACTCGCCGTTGCACACCATCAAGAGCGGCGAAGACGTGCACTATCCTGCCATCATGGTCACCACGGCCGACCACGATGACCGTGTGGTGCCTGCCCACTCGTTCAAGTATGCGGCCACCTTGCAGGCAGCACAGACCGGCGACCAGCCCAAGATCATCCGCATCGACACCAAGGCAGGTCATGGCGGTGGCAAGCCCATCTCCAAGGTCCTGGAAGAGCAGGCTGACATCTATTCGTTCATCCTGTATAACATGGGATTGACCTATCCTACCGAGAAGAAATAAGCCTCATATTTCCATAAAAGAAAATCGCCCGCTGGATGCTTCCGGCGGGCGATTGTTGTTTTAGCGGTCCATTACCAGCAGTACTTCACCGCATACCATATAGCCACAAACTGTTCGATCGTGACATTGTCGGAAAGGGTGAACTCAACATCCGATGAATAACTGGAGTTGTTTTTATACACTTTGAGACCTTGCTTGTTGGCAAAAACGTCGGATGAATAACCCGAATTGCCTTCGTAGAGCTTGCCGTCCCTGATTGTGAAAACCACATCGGAAGAATACGACGACGACCCACGGTAGACTTTGCCATCCCTGATGGTAAACAGGATATCACTGCTGTAGGAGGAATTGCCCTTGTACACTTTGTTGTCGTCAATTCGGCAAAGGACATCAGACGAGTACAAGGAATTACCCTTATACACTTTATTGTCCTTCACATTGCAAATCACGTCGCTACTGTAGGAGGAATTTCCTTTATACACTTTCACTTGGGCGAAACTGCTGATAAAAGCCCAACAGAAGCATACGGTCAACAGGGTTCTCTGATAGTGTTTTTTCATGATAGTCGAACATGCATTTTACTCTGCAAAAGTAGCTAATACAAAAGTATCTCGCCACTTTGAGAAAGATTATTTTTCTGCCGTCCCCAAAACAAACTCTTCAATGCCCCCTCTGGCCTCGGTCATACCCAACTTCTTGCGGATACTGGTGCGTGCTTTACCGATCATCGCGGATGATACATCCAAAATGTCAGCCACTTCCTTCACTGAAAATGGCATCATCGATAATATGCAGACCTTGAATTCACTATCGGTCATAGCAGGTTGGTTACTCTTGATGCGTTGAACCACATCGGGATAAACCTTGTTGTATTCTTCAAAGATAACATCATAGGCAGAGTCGGCTTGTCCGCAGACACATGATTTCAGCTTTTGGAAGGACAGCTTGTCGATATCCTTGTTCTCGCCAATCAAGAAAATCTTGTAAACCATCATTACCTTTCGGAAGAGGTTATCGCGATTGGTCTCAGCTAATGCCTCGGATTCTTGTTGCAAACGGGTAATATCCAGGTTCAACTCAGCTATCGTAGCACGTTTTTGAGTGGCACGATACAAGAGGAAAAACACCAACGCGACCGCCACAACCAATACCAACGAAATGATGAAAAGCATTTTGCGCCGGCGCAGAAAAACTGAAATCATATTTTCGCTATGGTCCAGGTCGCCATTCAAGGTTGAAATGGTGGTCTGTACTTTTTCCATCAGTTTGATGTTCTCGCTCGACCTTGCCGTGACAATGGCCTCATTCAAAGCCGCCATGGCCGAGTCGAAGTTGTTTTGCTGCCAATAGACGCAACCGCTGTAAAGGGCCGACAAGGTTTTCATCTCGGCATCGTCAGTGAGATTGAAATAACGCCGTGCCTGAAAAATGGAGGTGTCCTGCGAGATGTCCTCTCCCCTGCTGAATTTGCCTTCGATCTCCAACACCGTCCGTTCCATGTTGTCCATGTCGGACTTCACATTGCAAGCTGCCAATAGGCATATCAGCACAAAGGCCAACCAACATCTTGATTTGTATAGCAAATTCAGCATCGTCTCAACAATTAAACAATTGACTTCGTCGAATTATCATTTCAACAACGCAACAATTCAACAATTATTGCCCCGCCGCTTCCCCACCATTTTGGGCCTCATTCTCCAGTTCGATGTTACCGAAACGCAATGTAAAACCTGCACACACACAAGAAGAATTGTATCTTGATGTTTCTGAAACCGTTACCGTTGGGCTATCAATATATGTGTCTTGCTTCAACAAACCAAACAAATCGTAGCCGTTGACAAACACCGACAACTTATGATCGAAGAAATCGGCACGCATACCGCAGTCGACGGAATAATTGGCACCCTTCTTCCAAAACAGCGTCTGGGTCGGAGAGTTGTAGTAAGCCGAGGCATGCACTTCCAGACGGTCCCATAGCTTGGTCCAAAGGTTCAGTCGAAAACTGTAGCAAAGCATCTCACTCGGTTCCAAAGCATCATCGGTCTTGATGTAAGATTCATAAAGGTTGGCATAAAACCGCAAATTGAACATCCCGTTCGGACGATACATCATGTTGAACTCACCACCCGCATTATACGACCTGCCTACATTGACCGGCCAGTTGAAAGAGACCACCCTGCCATAATGCTCATGGTAAGCCGCGTCAGTTATCTTGTTGATTTCATTTTGTTTTCCTTTATAATAACCCGTCAAACCTACAGAACCAAAATCGTCCCAATACTTCGTCCAACTTGCCTCAATGTTGTGGGTGAAAACTTGTTTCAGCTTAGGATTACCCGTAGCATAGGATTCCTCATCGAATTTGATAAAAGGACTCAGTTGCTCTGCGTAAGGATTCTGGATCCTCATGGAATAACTCAACTTGAAGTTGTGCATCGACTGGGTGTGATACGACAGATGCAGCGATGGCAAAGGATAGAAATAATAAGCTGTAAAATCATAATTTGGAGCGTCGGGATATACGATGCCCGTCCTATAATACCTCAAGCTCAAAGTAGGCTGCACAGTAAAATTGCCGAAACGGTGCCGCACCTGGAAATAGCCGCCCAAATGATGATCGACCTGACGGAATCGATACGACATTACCGAGTCGTGCACATATACGCCATTGGCCAGACTGTCCAATGGGCTGCACTCGTTTTTTCCTTCCCAACCGGCATTGATGCCCATGCCAAATTCGCCATTCTTGGAATAAGGTAAATTGTAATCCACGCGTGCATTGATAGGGATGTTGGTCGAGACATAGTCCATCACGAATGCCCTTTCATACGGAGACGGCAAGGTGTAAATCTTGTGATAATCAATAGGAAGCGCCGAACGGGTAATACTTCCATTCATGCGTAAAGTAAGGTTATGTCCTTCTTCATCGAATTTGTGCTGATAGTTCAACCCGTAAGGCAAGAAGAGATAGTTTGAATTCGATTTGTTCTCGATGGAGTATTTGTACTCGCCCGATTGTTCAATGTATTCAACGCGTTCGCGCTCCTGTCTAACCTCCGAAGGCCCAAATGAATCCCAAAACATGGCATACAAAGAGAATGTGTTCATCTTGTCAGGCGTGTAAGTCAAGTTCAGGTTGACCCCTGGACTGTAAGTAGTGTAATTGTTGTACATGCTACTCTTCAAATGGCTGGTCAAGACTTGGTTTCCTTCTTCATCTTCACCATACAAATCCTTCTCAGAATGCGCTTCGCCTTTACCATGATACCAATAGGTGTTCGCGTAGGCATTCACCGTCCACTTATCGTTTTTCCAGACGTAGGAAGCCCACGGCATCACGTAGGGTTGCGAAGAAACATTGGTGCCAAAGCAAAAGAACTCGTTTCGCTTGATTTTGGTGTTCATCACGATGTTGATGATGCCATCAGCGGTGGTGGCATAACGCGCCGAAGGGTTGGTGATGACTTCGATGCGGTCGATGGCGTTGGCGGGCAAGGTCTGGATGTAGGCCTTGAGGTTTTCTTCCGTGAGGTTGGAAGGCTGGTCATTGATCCAAATTTCAACGGAAGAAGTCCCGCGCAAGGTGATGTTGCCTTCCACATCCACACTCACACCAGGAGCGTTCTGCAAGGCATCGGAGGCCACGCCACCTTGCACGGTCGGGTCGTCTGAAACTTGATACAATGTCTTCTCGCCTTCGACGGAAAACAATGGTCTTTCCGCCGTGATGGTGATGCCTTCAAGCAGCAAAGTGTCTACCGCCATCTGCAGGCTGTCGGCTTTCGGTTTGACTTCAGGAACTTCAACTTGGGCAAAGACCGCCACGCTGAGCATCACAAAGGCGGCTGTGGGGAATAGGATTCTTGTGTTCATCGCATGGTACAATTTTAGGTTTGACCATGCAAAAGTATAGTGAAAAAACAGGCTTTCCGCAAGCCTAAGCCCCGTGTAGAGATATTTGCGGAAAGCCAAAAATCAACTATTTGTAATTCAATGCGTTGAAAAGTGGATGGTAGAGACCTTTTTACTCCATCTCCAGCTCTTCATACGCATATCTGACCTTCTCCCCAACCGTCACCACCAGATAACTTGGCGTCACCTTATCTTCGTTGAGGTTGTCGGTCATCACATATTGCACACCGCCGAACTGACGCTGCTCGCGCATGTGGAAATGTCCCATGATGACCAGTTCCACGTTGTTGTTGCTCATCAGGTCCATGAAGGCATATTGCTCGTCTTGTGGCAGGTTGGCAGCCGGCGTGGTGGTGTAATTATAAGAGGTGCGGAACAACCAGTTGTGGCTGACGACGAAGCAGTGGCGATAGTCCTCGCGATGCGAGAGCTTCTCCTCCAGCCATTCCAACTGCCGCTTGCCATGGGTACCGTTACCCGAATCAAGGAAGATGAACAAATCCTTGTAGCCACTGACAGTATTCACGGTTACTGTATAGGTCGATGTGTGGAAATACTGCTTGTAAAAAGGTGTGCAGTCGAAGTACACATCATGGTTGCCGATGACAGGAAAACAAGGGTCGTTTTTGATTTGCGTTTTTGGGTTATAGGCCATGGCTTCGGCTGACATCCTGAAACCTGCTTCGCCACTTTCATTCACCAAGTCGCCGGCATGGATGGCGAAAATGGCCTTGGGGTCGTTGCGCTCGGCAGTGATGTACTTGTATAGACGGTCGTTCTCGCCCTGAGGCACGATGCTGTCGCGCTCGGAATAGTGCGAGTCGGAACAGGAATAAATGTGATACTCGTCAGGGGCATTCTCGATGACGGGTTCGTCGTTTTGGGCGTTGTAGTCGAGCCAGTCGGCCACGCGTTCCTCAGTGTCGCTGCGGTTGATGACCATGCCTGCGACGTCAAGACGGTTGCAGCCTGTAGCAAAAATCGCGGCTGCTGCGATGATCAATATATAGTGTTTTTTCATGATGTTCAGTTTTTAGGTTTCCAAATCAGTCCGACATTGCCAAACCAGCCGTTGTATTGCGACGACAGGTTGAGTACGCCGCAAGGATGTAGGCCGAATTCCGAAGTGAGTCGCAAACCATTGCCAAAGTCGTAATAGCCATTCACACTATAGAAAAACAGCGTAAAACGCTCGATGACGAAGTCCCTGTAATTCGAGATGCGGGCACCCACATTCCAGGGATGTTTCTGGTCAAACAGGTTGCCTTCCACGCAGAAAGTAACATTCATCGGCTCGAAGGTCACATCCATGCCACCATTTTTTCGTAACGGTATGGGGGCTGTATAACGGTTGGTCAAGCCCAACTGAAAGTTGAAATATCGATTGCGCCAACCCAAATCGAGCACGCCATTGAATTCCTGCAAATCATAGTTCGGGAAGACGCGATACAAATAACGGTTTTCCAAATAAAGTGTGCCGCATTCCGTTTTCAGCAGGTCAATTTGATACTGTAAATTCAGGGAATAGCGGCTCAAAGTCGTGGCTTGAAAACCTAACCCGATGTTGAAGTTATCGGCCATTTGGTAATTGCCCATCAAGGCAAGTGATGCACTGCTGCCCGAAGTACGCGTGTAGTCATATTCACCATAGGTTCGCAGCGTCCATTGTGCCCTCGCCACAAAAGCGACAAGCAACAACGCAAGAGTAAAAAAAAGTCTTTTCATTGGTTGATGATTTGAGTTGCAAAAGTACTGAAAAGGGCAAAGCATTTCCTCCTTTAATCTTCTTTTTTCTATTTTTGTGGCTTCATATAACCAGATTAGCTATGAAACACACCATTGTTTGTTTTTTAAGTTTATTCATTTTCAGTTTTATTAATCTGGGACTTTTGGCCCAAAATGGTCTTCAATTTGACAACCGAGGTTTTGAGCAATGGACCTCACGGGATGAAAACGCTGTTAGCGAGCCCTCACACTGGCACTCAGGAGGCACGGCAACGGGCTCTTTTTCGGGATTTGTATCGAGTCAAATAGAGCAATCTTCTCAGACACGTCCTGGTTCCAACGGGAGCAAGAGTGTACGTGTTTTCCCCGACAGAGTTTTAGGTGTCACAGCCAATGGCAACATCACCAATGGACGCATGAATGCCGGCAGCATGTCGGCAACGGGCTCGGGCAATTACAACTATACGCAACGTTCAGAGACGGCTTTCAACACCCCCATCACCCAACTCCCCGACTCTCTCACCATCTGGGTATGCTTCCGTAGCCAAAGCACATCCGACAAGGCACAAGTGAAAGCTGTCGTCCACGGTGACGCCGATTACAGGATCATTGCCAATGGAACCGAAGAGCCGGCCAACATGCATGTGGCCACAGCAGTTCGTTCGTTTACCCGCACCTCGGTGGCCAGTGGAGCCTATACTTGGCGCCGCTTAAGCATCCCTTTCAACAACAATGGCCCATGCTCCGACGTGCGCTATATCCTCATGACTGCCACCACCAACGAGACGCCTGGCTCGGGCAGCACCAACGATGACCTATTCATCGACGATGTATTGCTCATCTATAACCCAACACTTACGATGGGGCAGCTTGCCTCCAACAATTTTGTGCTTAACGACGCGATCACCATTCCCTTCACCTTGACGGGAACCATGTCGCCTGAAAACCTCAACACTTCGGCCAACCAGGTCATTGCCCAGCTCTCTGATGCGAACGGCAGTTTCAACAATCCCACCGAATTGGGGCGCATCACCACCCACACAAGTGGCAGCATCACCGCCCGCATCCCCAATGTGCCCAGCGGACAGCACTACCGCCTCCGCGTAATCTCCACCAACTATCCTTTGATTGGTGGTAACATTCAAGAAATCGGCATCACAAACACTTCTGATATCGAAGAATACAAAAACCTGTGTACATTTTATCCCAACCCGTTCACTTCAATATTAAGTGTTACTACAGAGATAGCATCACAGAGTATTAAAGTATATGATGTATTTGGTCGAATGCTGAAAGAGCAAGTTGTTTCAGGCACACAATTCGAACTTGATTTGAGTGGTTTAAGCATTGGCGTTTATCTATTACAAGTCAACCACGGCAGCAGCCATAGTGTGCACCGTATCATAAAAGTTGAATAAAATAGAGGTCGCAAGCAGGTTTTTCCTAGACCGTATAAGTTTTATTTCTTAATGCTCAAGATGACACCCAGAGCCACGCCAAGGAGAGCAGCAAACAGCACCTGTAAAGTTGGCGGCAGCAAGAAGGTAATGGTATGAGCAGGATACCAGAACAACGGTATGGTCTTGGCAAACACGAAACCGTATTGGATATCCCAGTTGATCTTCTTTGACAAGGTCTCACGGATCTTCAAAGGAGCGCTGAAAAAGCCTTTCAACGTCCCCCCTGTCTCAGCAATATGAATATCGGTGATCTTGTGGAAGGTCATAAAGACAGGCGCAAACAAAGTGTTCATAAGCACGCTGATACATAACGCGACAAAGACCTTCCCCCAGCAAAGGTCGGATTTAAACCATTCCGCGGCTTTCCCATCAAGATGGAAACCTCCGTCCAACAAAGCGATAGTACCGTTTTTGAAGATGGTCATGGCCGAGGCGATGACTACACCCAATACACCCCAAACCAGCATCTTAGGCAGCAAACCGAAACCTTCCTTGTGATACACACCCTCACGAATGCGCAATGCCAACATCTCACCAAAAGTACCCAAAATTGCGAACTTGAAGAAACTCATCAGCAGGCCATGGCTTTTGGTGGTTGTGTTGAACCAATCCCATGCGCCTGGAATGAATGCAAAGCCGCATATCACGGCACCTACAACGATTAATGTGATAAGATCTGATTTTTTCATATTTCTATTGTATGACGATTCGTTTCGAACGATGGCCGACCCTTAGTAAATACAATCCAGGCGGCAATTCTGCACTAACTCGAACGCTTGTCTTTCCGACAAATGAACTATTCCTACAATATACACGACGTCCAAGACAATCAAACATTTCTATATGCAACACAACGTTCTCGTCCGTATCTAAAAGAATGTAAAACGCTCCCTTATTGGGATTGGGAAACACCGAGAACTCTAACGAGGCCGCCTCCTCAACGCTAAGCAGATCGAACAGCTCCTGCTCATAGGCACGACTGCGTTTGAGAAAAAAGGCTTCGGTACTATCCATATCCGATTGCCAACGTTGCACACTTTTGGGGAATCCAAAACGTTCGGATTGCCTTGGTACCTCTTCTTCTATAATAGAGCGGTATCCGTCCCAAATATGTTTCAGGGCATCGTAGCTCAACACGGAAGCTCTCAACTCATAGTAACGTTCCTGAAACATTCTCTTAAATCCCTCATTCTCAAAAAACTTATTGGTAATCAAACTATTTCCACCTTGATTCATTGCATTATAGACAGCATGAAAATACCATCTTGTAAAGCATCCATCCCCATCATAAAAAAGCATACGGAAAGGCTTTCCAGTAGCAGGTTGCCATATCAAGACATTATTTTGAGGCCAATCCAAATTGGCTCCGTATGTTTCAAGGAGAAAATAATCGATATAACTCGGAACATCAAAGTGAGAAAAGGCATAAGCTGAGTCTTCCGGTTGAGTCAGGTCGGCATCACTAATCCAAGCCCTGAAATTACGACAATCCGTAGGATCACCATATTGCGGCACTCCCCAGTATTTCAACACATTGACTTCCTCGAGATTCACTTCATAATGATCTTCAAGATAGCGCTCATCTGGCGACTCTTCCAAGGTATAGATGCCCCAATACTCGCCATTGATAAAAACTGCGACTTCGCGCACCCCAAGACCATCAACATTAAGTTGCGCACCGACCATTTGCGAAAGATACTCCTGCCCTCCCGTTTGCAACCAATTGCTACAACGAAATGGATGCAGACTGAGGTGTTTGTAACTATCGATAGGAGTGGAAATAAAGAACTGATGCTTAAAACGTTTCTTCCCGTATTCCTCTCTTGCATAAATACGCATTCCTTTTTGTTGGAACCATCTCGAGGCACCTCCATGTGTACGAAGACCACATATTTGATTGATACCCCAGTTATTGGTTTCATAGAACTCAACATTGATTCGCCGTTCCCATTCAATGCCCCTTTGGCAATAATTGCCCGTATGGGTAGAATCAGCTGGATCATAATTCACCCCTGGAACAAAAATACCAGTATCGTAATCGAACAACGCCAAAGAATCAGCAGCAATGGAAACTACTGGCAAGCCATGAGTATCGCTACCCAATGACTTTATTATATATGTATTGGTGACTATCGAGCTGACGCAGTTATCATGGTCATCGAAAGCCGCAGCCCGAATCACAATAACCCGTTCAACATCCGTCACGGCATGATAAACCGACGGGATGCAATTGACAATCGTATGGATGTTTGACCTAGAAAAACAATGTTCGTCCAAAAAAATTGGGCCGTTATAAAGTGTCGAGCTTGCCGTTGGCGTCTCTCCATTGAAAGTGTAGCGAATACGATGACCCTGTTGACTTTCCATAGCCAAGGTAAAGCTTTCGTCATAGAACCCACCGCGGCTGGAAAAAAGCACCGTATCCGTCTGCCCTAAAAGTATAAAAGGGAAAAACAGCAGTAACAGTATGACTCTACATGACTTATTCATCCCGAGTCAAGTTCCTCGCCTTCTTATCTTGTTCCTTGTTCTGCCAATAACGTCCCAGCAAGCACAACAGGCACAATCCGCATAGGATGCCTCCTAACACGAAACCGGTCTGGTCTTCACCTTTGGCAAGATATAGGTAAATGCCATAGCCAAAAATGGCCAAATCGACGATGACACTAAGGATGTAACCAATGGTACGACTGGTCTTGTCGGTCTTTTTCAGCAGCAGGTTGTCGAGCAAAAAGGTGACGACGACCAATGCAGCATAGACAAGGTAATAGGTTGCTTTTTCGGTAATCATGTTTCAAATGATTTGGTGTGTAGAGACGCAAGGTTTTTGCGTCTCTACAGCACCCTAATTATTTTTCAATTCTAATACGTGCATCCACAGCCGTGACGTAACGAGGATTACCCAGCAATGGGTTGAGGTCCATCTCGGCAATCTCAGGAGCAGCTTGTACCAAAGCGCTAACGCGAGCCACCTGGTCGGCGTAAAGGTCAAGGTTAACGCCTTCTTGACCACGCACGCCCTGCAAAATCTTATAGCCCTTGAGCTGTTTGAGCATCTCTTTGGCTTCGTCAGCCGTGATCGGTGCCAATGCCGATTGGACATCTTTCAGAACTTCGATGAAAATACCACCCAGTCCGAAGAAGATTTGATGGCCGAACTTGGCATCCTTGATGGCGCCAATGTATACGTCAGTACCGTCAAGCATCGGATACATCTCCACAGCATAAGTCTCAGGAATAACGATCAAACGGTCAAACTCCTTGGCCACCGTGTCAAGATCTTTAACGCCGAGCGTCACGCCACCCACGTCGCTTTTATGTAATGGGCCGACGACCTTCATAACGAGCGGGACATCCTTCGAGCAGCCCACTTCCTTGGCAAAGGCGAGGGCATCTTCTTTCTTGCTCACTTCAACGCTCTTCTTACGGCTAATGCCGGCGGCGTCAAGCAACTCGTTGTAGTCGGCAATCTCCAAATAGCCATCCTTACAACGGTCGATTGTGCGTCGGATGCGCGCCACGTCGACTTGAGGCAGCTCCACGTGTTCTGGCTGCGGTTTCGGAGTGTTGTAGACCTTACATATGGCGTTACCCAGCACGCACTCCTCTGGGAAGTTGATGCGTCCTTTAGCAATGAAGTCCTCTATCTCTTCCTTGACGTTGATGATGGAAGGCAACACAGGGAAAATGGGCTTCTTGCAGGTCTTCATCTTCTCATCGAGCAGATCATACACTTCCTTATTGCTGAACAGGCCGGGCGAGCCGAAAATGACCACGGAGAAGTCAATCTCATCGTACTCGTTCTCGACAGTATCGATGATATAGCCAAGTTGCTCAGCAGTACCTGTTGCGAGGAAGTCGATGGGGTTGCCCACAGAGGAGCCTCCGTAAAGCTTTGCGAGCAAGGCTGGGCTGGCGGGATGGTCTTTCAGCGAAGGAACTTCCATGCCACCATTGCTGAGCACGTCGGTGAGCATCACTGCGGGGCCACCGGCATGGGTAATGACGGCGCAGCGTTTCCCTTTCAATTCGGGATGCATGAACACGCCACAGACAGTGGTGAGTTCCTGACGGTTATGGCAACGCACAATGCCTGCCTTACGGAACAAGGCATCGACGGCAGCATCGTTAGTGGCCAGGGCGCCCGTATGTGATGATGCGGCGCGGCTACCTGCAGCGCTACCACCACTCTTGATAGCAGCGATGTGACAGCCCTTGTTGATGAGACTGCGGCTATGTTTGAGCAAACGCTGTGGGTCACCGATTTTCTCCATGTAAAGCATGATGACATGACTCGACTTCTCAGGGTCGAAGGTCTCGTCGAGGTGTTCCAACACATCTTCTATACCCAATTGAGCGCTGTTACCTACGGCCCACACGCTGTTGAACTTCAAGCCATTGCTCATGCCGTATTCTTTGATAAACACGGCGGTGGCACCGCTACCCGTGATGAAGTCCACGCCCTTAGGATCCAACGGAGGGATGGGGGTGTCGAAGCAGCCAGCATAGTTCACGTTAAGGAAACCCGTGCAATTGGGACCGATGAGAGAACCGCCGACGCTGTTAATGGTATCAACGATGTGTTTCTCGATTTCAGCGCCTTCGTGGCTCTCTTCAGAGAAACCAGCACTGACGATGATAAAGCCTTTGCAGCCCTTCTCTTTAGCCAACACATCGACCGTTTGGGCGCAAAACTTTGCGGCAATGCAGAGGATGGCACAGTCAACCTGAGGAAGGTCATCCACTTTAGCGTAACACTTCACGCCTTGCACTTCGGTCTCTTTGGGGTTCACAGCATAAACCTGACCTTTAAAAGGGCTCTCCAGGAGGTTCTTCAATGATTTACCACCTGGTTTATGGATGTCGGACGAGGCACCGCATACGACAATGCTTCTCGGATTAAGTAATTCTTTTGCTATCATATTAATAAGGTATTGTTTACTGTTTTATTTTGCTGCAAAGATAAGGTTTTTTCCTTTAGAAACAAAAAAAAGGCGGCCCCGTGAGGGGGCCGCCTTTCTTAGGTCTGTAGAGACGCAACGAATGCGTCTCTACATGCATACAGTCTTATCTGACCACGGTCACGCGGCGAGTGCCGACGCCGTTGGCAGTGACAACGCGAACCATATACACGCCAGCATTGTATTGCGACATGTTGAGGATCACTTCGTTGTCGTCAACCTCAGCATCGTAGACCACCTGGCCGAGGACACTTGTCACAGTGATGTGGCGCATGCCAGCAGCCTTGATGGTGACGTTGTCCTTGGTCGGGTTCGGGAACAGGGCAATCTCGGCGCTGTTCTCAGGAACCTCATCGTAGTAGATACTGGTCTCAACCATTTCTGACTCACAGTCAGCGTGGATGGCCACAATGCCGATGACGAAGGTGTGCTCAGGAACTTCCCCATCGAAGCTGAGGAAGATGGCACGATGACCACCTGTAGCAGCAAGAGTGCCAGCTGGCTCACCGTCAGCGTAGAAGGCAAGTTGCGTTGCACCTTCAGGCTCGTCGAATTCGATGGCAAGACCTTCTTGACCATTGTAGTTCAGGTAATAACCACTGAGGTTCTCAACAGGAGCGCAATCCTCAATAACTTCGGGCTCTGCGCAGACCGGGCAACCCATTGACCAGCCATAGTTGTGGTCGGGCAGCACCATTTCACCAGGATAGATCGGGCGGACGCAGTATTCATGCTCGCCAAATTCATCGGTATCGGTGTATTCGCGAACGTTAGCATCTGCGAAGGCAAGATATTCACCATCCTTGGTGATCAAGAAGCCGAGGATATTGGTAGGAGTCACAATATCGCAGTCGGTCTCACCTTCACCTTCAGTCTTGGTGAAGGAGATGGTTTGTTGCTGTGATGAGTAGTTTGTGATCATGAGGATATAGTACTCACCCACTTCAGGCACATGAGGCGGATTGTTATTAGAAATAACGCAATCACCATCAACGAGTGAGGAAGATCCGTGGTTGTGTTCCGAAATAGGATAACCAAGATAAGCATCTTCAACGCTAGCGGTAGAGTAGCTGCAGTCGACCATCTTTTCGCAAGTCAGGTCGGCTACGCAAGGTGCGTAAGGATCGCTAAACGGTCCCCAGATGCAGTAGTCAATGTCATGACCGGCTCCAGAAGCATCGTGGGCTTCCATATGGATGACAAACTTACCAGCAGTATGTATTCTCATATGATACCACGAAGGATAAGGTTGGCTGAGGAGGCAACCGTATTCAGGACCAGGCTCTCCAGTGGCACCACCTTGGTAAGCGGCTTCAAACTCTATCACTTCTGAGGTGCAGAACGGCATAGAGCTCAAGCAATGGTCATTCTCAGCCCTCGAAGTGACTGAATACACATCCATCATGATTGAGAGGTAGTCAGAGGCTTCAACGGAGCTCTTCCACACACTCATCTGGTTGGTGACGTCAGCCTTGCTCAGCAAGGAGAAGTCGGTTTCGGCATTCACATAGAAGTCTTCGAATTCCTCCATGAAGTTATCCATCTCATAAGCCGGGTTGACAATGAACTTGCCATACTCATTTTCAGGAGTCACTGTGAAGCGGCTGTCGTTGCTGAGGGTGTAGAGGAAGAAGGATCTGAAGTAGACATTGTCTTCAGCGAAGAAGTTTAGCAGAACGCCTTCATCGGCATATTGCGTGTAGAACTCGCCGCCCTTGTCAAAGCTGTAGCCACCCTTGGCACTGGTGGCAATCGTCACGTCATCGATGAACAGGTAGTTCATGTCATAGCTGTTGTAGTGACGGAAGGCCACATACTTGGTACCAGCAGGCAGGTCAACCGTTCTGGCATTCCATGAACTCATTGCACGGTCACCAGCATGAGTCGTCGAAGACTTGACACCATTGGCGGCAACGCCCTTGGAGGCAGGAGCATCTTCTTCGAACACCATCGTAAAGTCACTTGCATTGGTTCCAGTAGAAGAAGCCATGATCGCATAGTGATCCGGATATGCGGTGTTGGTAGCAACGAAGTAGCTAATGCTTGTAGCACCAGCAACCTCAGGTGAAATCATCCAGTTGTCAGGATCCATGCTGTAGTTGTTCCATGACCAAGAGCTGGCGCAGTAAGTGCCACTATGGGCATCGCCGATACCGTAAGCAGCAGGTGTGGCAATCTGCCAAGTGTCACCGTCGTTATCGGCATCGAGGGTCGTCCAGTTGCTCAGGTTACCAGCCTCGAAGTCATCTTCGAAGGATTCACCAGGTTCCGGATCCGGAGTCGGGGTGTCGCCACCGTACGGGTTGAAGCCATGTTCAAACACCCACTCAATGTGGTTACCTTGGGTGGTCGTGTTTTCAGTGACTTCGTCAACAGGTCCCCAGTGATCGCAAGGCTCATACTCCCATTCAACGGGTTCGCTCCATTCGCTCATACCTGTGCTGTACATCACAGCGACCTTGCAGAGGTAATGCTCGCCCTCTACGAGAGGTGCATTGTAAGGTTCGTTGGTTGACAGCTGGCAGAACGGATGCACCGTGTTGTGGTTGTAGATCGGCACACCGTCGATGCTGGTGCACAACACCTTATAATATTCAAGATGACGCTCTTCATTGCTCTCGCGACCAATGGTAAAGCTGATATTGTCGACCTTGAAGCAGTCGCCTGTCGGGTTGACACTACCATCTTTGGTGTATGACCACTTGAAGGTGTGTTCACCGGCAGTAACAGGATAGCTGTAATTGTTCCAGCCTGAAACCTCAGCACCGTGGTTTATCATTTCGACACCGTCGATGAAGAATTGGCACTTATCCCAGTGTGTGGAAGTACCTTCACCTTGGCACAGGGCATCGAAGCTGACCATGCCATCGGAGCCGAAGTTCTTCGAAGCCTCGATAGCTGAAGTGCTGCTGGCAACACCAGCGTTGGCGCTCTTCATGCAGTAGCCGTCATTGCCTTCTTGAACGACCGTCCAAGGATAGCTGGAGATGGTGTTGTCGAATGTGTATTGGCTGAAGTCACCAGTCTCAAAGTCGATAATGGTGTTGCCACCGCTAGGCGTAGTGCCCGACATGTCGGGTTCGTCCCACATGGCCCAACCAGTACGGCTGACATAGATGTTCTGAATCGGGAAATGGATTTCGATCATCACGTAACGGAGGTCGGTGGGCTCCCAAATGCTCACAGGCTCGTCGATGATGCTCTCATAGCCAAGATGCTCAACTTTCACTTGATAATCGCCCTTACGGAAGTTTTCGAAAGCATAGAAGCCGCTTTCATCCAAAGTGACGGAAGGTTGCGGATGAGCTTGCTGTTCAAGTTCGTTCAGGTTGGTGAAGCTCACCACCGTGCCCTCTGGGCTGTCGGCGCTGTTGAGCAGCACGTTAACCGTGACTTGGGTTTCCATATCCTTGTCGATGCAAGGAGCGCAGTCGGTATGCCAAACGATGTCGCTTTCGCGAGGCTCAGCGGGATATTCAACGCGGTTGCCTTGGTAGACAGCGCTGACGCCCCACTTGTAAACACCAGGTTCAGCTTCCGGCCAGCTCACGTCGATGTAAGCGGTATCGGGCACCCATGCGGTGGCAAGCAGAAGCGTGTTTTCATCCGTGTAAGGACCATCGTTGTAGCAGTCGGTACGATAGATGTTGTAGTGGTGGAGGCTGCGATTCATAGCGACCTCTCTGTTCTCACGGTTGCCATAAACGAAGGTGGTCTTGGGCAAGAAGTTGGCCTGCGTAGCAGTGATGCCATTGCTGGTTTGACCATAGCCCCAGATGGAAGCGCCCGTATGGGTCTCTCCCATGAAGGTAGCCGAGCCCCAACCTTGCAACGACTGATAGACATCCTTGTAAACGCCAATCAGCAGGTTGCCGCCATTGTAGCGGTAAGGAGTCGTGAATTCAATATAAGGTTCAGCAGTGGTGTGAGCATCGATTGCGCCTTGGTAAACGATGGTAGCGCCATCCATACCTTGGTAGCTGCTCAGCGTGGTGCCGGAAACTTCCTTCATGAAGATGGTGAAAGGACCATCCCAAGCGCCAGATTGAGTGGAAGGCGACGTGATGTACCACTTCATGCTGTTGATGTCAGAACCCGTCATCGGGGCAAGGTCAGCAGCAGGCATGATCATTTCGCTCTTCAGGCAATAGTCGGCATCGAAGCCGTAAATCGGCACATGGCTTTCAGTGGCAGTGCCATCGAACACGGTGAGTTCACCGCTGGCGCCGGAGCCGCCGCCGAAGTCCCACCAAACCTTCACGAGTTCGTCAACCTCGCCAACATTGACGAGTTCGGCGCAAACGTGTGAAGGAGCGTAGAACACTTCATCCATGATAAAGTCAACATTGTCAACCTGGCCATTGAGAGCCACGTCGAAGGGCAGCACATGGTTGGTAACCGTTTCTTGGTAACCATCCTTGTTAGCGATAGCCATGGTGTAGTGGCCAACGTAGACCTGAACATGGTAGTAACCATTTTCATCGGTCGTGGCGGTGTAGGTGTGCGAGTTGTTGAACTCGTCAGTGCCAGTGATGGTGACAGTGACGTCAGCAATCGGGGTTTCGCCGTCCTGCTCGTAAGCATGGCCGTTGATGCCAGTGGTGTTGCTGTAGCCGCTCACCTTCACGATGGCGTCGTTCGAGAAGTCGGATTCGCCTTCGTCGTAAACAGCGGTCACGTTGAAGACATAACCTTGCATGTTGTAAGCAAGTTCAGTAGCGGGAACCACGAAGCTGTTCTGGTTGATCTGGTTGGGAGTGGTCTCACCGATCTTCACGCCATCCTTGTAGATGAAGTATTGACGATAAGTACGGTCGACAACCGCAGTCCAGTTCAAGGTGACGGTCTCGCCAACGAAGATTTCGTCGGGTGTGGCAGTCAGCTGGTGAGGAATGTTGAGGTGGGTGGTGAAGCCAAACACTTCGCCAGTCACAGTGCAACCACCTTCTTCCTCGCCACCATTGGTGCGCTGGTCAATACGCCAGAAGTAGTTGGTGTTGTTGAACAAGTTGGTGACGGTGTACTCCTCAGCAAGGTTGCTGCTCCATTCGGTCATGATGGTGAACGGGTTGTTCGGCTCATCATCCGGCCAGTATGTGCTGCTGAACACGAGGCGGTACTCGGTGCAGTAGGGACTGAGTTGCCACTTCAGGGTCACGCTGGCAGGCTCGATACCGTCGGCGTTGTCGGCAGGATAAACGGCCACAGCCTGTTCGGGACAAGGCAGTTCGTCAATGTTGATTTCCACCTCGAAGTCGTCATCTGTGGAGGAAGCGACCAGGTAGTAGGTACCAGGCAGCACGTTCAAACTGTCGATTTCAGGACCGACACCAGCAACAGGCTCATCTGGTTCTGGTTCAGGATCAACAGGAGCTTCAATAAGCTCATAGATGCCTATAAGGTTCGGATCTTGTTGCACATTACCAAAGAAACAGGTCTTTCCTGCAAAGTCGGCAACAAAAGCACCACCAGCACTACCCAAGCAACCAGGAAGATTGTCAGTGAAGCTAAACAGAGGTGAAGTGCCAAGCGTGTTATCAGTAATGTTATAATCAAAAACATGGGCAGTAGAAGAGGGATTCTGGCAGAACAGATACAAGTGTTCAACGTCATTCTCGTCCTTGAAATAGGCAGAACCATAGGCGCTAGTCGGAGCAGGACCGTTTTGGATCAAAGTTCCATTCATGTCATAAAGTGCCAAAGTCGACCAGTTACCCACCCATAAACCATTACGGACAGGGTCATAGGAGCAGTGGCGCGAAACAGCGCCCGTGCATGTAATTGTGCCAACCAAAGTCCTATTGGTCATGTCAAGTTTGAAGATATTGGCACCTCCAGAAGAACCATAGAAATACTGACCGTCATAGCTCAGATCGCGAATGCCAGTGGCACCAGCAATGTTGAAACCTTCAATGAAGGTTCCCGTCAAATCATATTGATAGAAGGTGTAGCCACCAGCAGGAGTAGCTTGCCAGCTAGCGGTGTAGATGTAGTTACCGTCGGTAGCAATAGCCTGCTGACCGGCAGAAGAACCAGTAAACGAAGCAACCAAGTCCCAAGGAGCGCGGTTACCACCCATGGAAACGTTGGTGGAATTGCCGCAACGCTCGATGGTAGGATCGGCTGCCATCTTGGCAAGGATGTTTTCGTCAAGGACGCGGTCAAAGCTTCTGTTGCCATAGGCAAAGGTCGTCTTGGGCAAGAAGTTGCGCTGCGTGGGACTGGTGATGCCTTCAAGAGAAGAGCCATAACCATTAATACTAGCGCCACTGATGGTTTCTCCATAGAAGTAAGCAGAACCCCATCCAACCATTGAATGATAAGTTGTCTGATATACGCCAACAAGCAAATTGCCTCCATTATAATGATAAGGCGTGGTGAAATTAAGGGTCACCTCTGAGGTAGTACCGTCGATAGCACCTTCATAAACAATGGTAGCTCCAGAAAGACCTTCAAAACTGGAAATCGTGGTGCCAGCCACTTCTTTCATAAACACTTGGAACGGACCTGTCCAAGGGTTACCCTGGCTAGCTGTCTGCTGAAGGTAGAACTTCATACTGTTGATGTTCTTTCCGCTCATGTCGCTCAATTCGGCAGCAGAATAAACCATCTCAGCTTTTAAGCAATTGTCAGCATTAAAGCCATAAACTGGAACATAACTATTGGTGATTTCACCATCGTGCACGGTGAGTTCGCCGCCAGCGCTGCTTCCGCCGCCACCATTGAATCCGGTGCCAGTGTAGATGTTGTCAGCCATCGGGCCATCTTCACCGTTAAAGTCCTCGGTGTAGAGGGCGACCTTGCCGTTTTCGCCGGTCGAAACCTTGGCGCTCAGCATCATGGCCTTGTCAAGCGTGAACTTCATCACAGCGTCCTTGCCTTCCGGAATCTCGGGATAAGGCAGCGTGTAGTCGTTGTGGAGGTCCATCGTATCTTCGCCAGCCCAGATGGTGGACATGAATTCCTTCCAAGTGAAGCCAGGTTCGATAGCCTCGCCATCGTTGAGTTCGTAAGCCACTTCGACCACGTCAGGGCAGATGGGGGTATAGAGTTCAGCGATGATGGGCCAGATGTGGGCCTCACGGGTGCCGTGGTAGATAGCCACAAACTGGCGCTCGACGGTACCAGCAGCGGTGGCATTCACATCGATAGAGATGTTGGTGGTGTCGCCAGCAGCCAGTTCAAACGGAACCTCGGTCAGGTTCTCGAAAAGACCATCATTAGGCGTGAAGTCAAGCACAGTAATAGTGTAGTCATCGTCGCTTTCATTGTACATCTTGAACACATAGGGGGCCATCCAAGCACCCAGCGGGCGGCTGCCCACCTTCACGGTGTCGATGGTGCCGTCGGCGCTCATGACGTGCAGGCCGTCGGTGTAGACATAACCAGGCTCGTCGGGCTCGTCGCCACCAGGCTCGTCGCCGCCAGCAGTTGTAGTAATAGTGATGTCGTCAAGACCGACGCCATAACCATAATTGTCTTTCATCTTGAAGCCAATCTGATAGTTGGCCGCAAATCCTGTAAGGGCAATTTCACCCATTTCGGACCATGATGAGTGAGCTGAACTTGTGTTATAAAGTTCATTCCACGAACCATTGTTCACGCGGTAGTAAACACCAAATTCATCGGTGTCACCCGCCCATGAACGGTTAATGAACCAACAATTGATGGTACCTTCAGTCACCCCGCTAAAATCCATTGCGTCAGTGACAAGATAGGTAATCACACCTGAAGTACTGTGATCACACAGTGCATTGTAAGTACCGGTGTGGGTACCAGTGCTGGTGGAGTGATCTCCACTTGTCACAACCCATGAACCAGGGCCCTCTTTAGTCCAACCAGACGGCAGAGAGCCATCCTCGAACCCAAAGGACAATGTGGTTTGGGTTTGAGCTTGTAACATGCCCATAAAGGCAAGCACAAGCGTCATCATCAAAGAAAATACTTTCTTTTTCATAATGAACAAATTAAGTTAATAATAAAGTGATTTGATTGATTTCTATTCGTATAAATAGGAAACGCACCAGTGCACAATGGCATGGTGACGGCTATTTTGCTAAGCATCGTACCAAAAAAAGAATGCATAGTAAAAGCGCTTTTATACGTTGTCGACATTTGTATGACTCACAACTTCTATTTTACCCTTAGTCTTTAGACTAAGAATTGTAAAAAAAAATTGTTGTTTTTTGCATTTCAGACATGAGGTGTGTTCAGGCGCACTTCACAATCGAGAAGAAGCTGGTAATGGTATTTGTTGAAAAGGTTCTTCTCACACAAGTCGGCAATCTCTTCCCTACTCATCCATGACACCGACTCAACTTCCTCTTTCTGCAGATGCAACATCGATGTCGGCACATTGCTTTTTAACATATACAACAAAGTAAACTTATATCGGAAGCGCCTGATTCCCACCAGTTTCAACTCGCTTTTCGTCACCGAGAGGCCTATCTCCTCCTTCAGCTCACGCAACATCGACAAGGCGAAGTCGCGTTCGCCACTTTTCACATGTCCAGCCGTAGTGGCATAATAATTGCCCTTCGATGGAGCTACTTTTTGGATCAGGTATTGCTTTTGGTTGTTATAGACGAAAACAGCCACAATGGGAATCATGGTCCCCTCAGGTATAGGCTGTCCCCTTTCGACAGTTCCCCCAGTGGGTTTCAAATGTTGGTCGTATAAATCCAAGATTTCCATGTTCGCCATTAGCCTTCAAAAGAGCAAAGTACATAACGTTTTTTACAGTTTGCAAAGATAGTAAAAAAACAAAAACATCTCCCAAATTGAGGCGAAAACCGGAATAAAAAAGGCCACGTCCAACAGGACGCAGCCGATATAGATTCCTTGCTAAAACTGGTGTTATTCAAATTCCTCGAAGCAATCGCGCAGGAAATTATGCCCAAGCACTTCCGATATTTTCATCAGCTGGGCCAAATCGATGCTTTGTCGCTTAAACATCTTGTATACATTCGACTTCTCGCAATAAATCTCTCTGGCAAACCAAACCACGGTCCTGCCTTGACGCCATAATTCATCTTGAATCATGTTGCCGATGTGAACGTCTTTCATCTTGAATCTCATAACTGATGCTTTTGATTTTGTCGCAAAAGTAGGGTGAGGGCCAAAAAACCGTCCAAAAACGTTCACAAAAACGAATCAAATAAAATAAAAAAAGAATCTTGCTTTTGACTAGGAATCAATTAGTTATTATAATGATAAAAGAAAATCAAACAATTGGACAAATGCTTGATTGGAATCTAAGTCAAATAAAGACGCAGGGTCTAACTATTTATTTCCCAATTGTTTAAAAAACCATGTAAGACAAACTGAAGGTCTGATTTGTCGCCAAACACCTCGTGTAGTTTCAATGAGCGAGCCCATACAGCTTGGTAGGTCTTCCCCATCAATGCAGCGGCCTGCACCTCGGACAGCCCAAGTATATACATGCAACAATATACAATGTCGGAACGCTTCAACCGAGGATAGCGTTCCATGATCTTGGCAGAAAACTTGGGAAACACGGCATCAACAGCATTGACCAACATGGTTGTCTGGGCATCCGACAATACCCATTCCGGATAAGCATAGCCTGCTTTCACATTGGCCGACTTCACCTTAACAACTCTCTTACTGATCGGCATTTCACGAAGGGCTTCCAACTTTTTATCCAATGAGAGGCTCTGGAAATCGGGCGCGGTAATCACCTTGTCCAATTTGTCTTCCAACGACCTGATTTTCTCTTCTTTCTGGCGCGTTGTCCTTTTGGTGGTCTCAATCTCATCTTGAAGCAACGCCTTGATTTTTTCGTTGGCCTCACGCTCTTTTTTTCGAAGTCGCTTATGCCTTCTGACGAGCCAGATGTTTACAGCCAAAATAAGTAACAAAACAACGATGATAAACAGCACGAAGAAAAAGAGATCTTTTTGCCTAGCATTTTGACTATCAGCCTTATAATCATCGTAGCGCATAATCATTTGAACTCTGTCACCGCTCTTCGACAATTGATCGAGATACAGGTCCGACAGCAACTCGCCATAATGCGCAGCCTTATCATGCATGCCAAGTGTATTGGCAGCCTTAATGATACCTCGATATGTCTTGATGTTTTGTCGTGGCAATAAGGGGAATCCGCGTTCGTAGTTGTACAAAGCCGAATCGTATTGTTGGTCCTCAAAAAACAAATAGCCAAGAGAAAAACGAATCTGCCGTTCCAGCCAACTATTGTCCGCCTCCTCCAAGGCATGACTCAGCAAATCATAGGCAGCATGTTTCTCCTCTACGTTATACATGTCGAGAGCCTTATGATACAAACTGCTGAAATGCTGGCTGCCATGATCCTTTAGAGTCTTTTCATGAATACTATCCGACTTCCTATAATAGTATAATGAGGTAATCTTGTCACCTTGCGCCAGAAACACATCACCCATCAATTCATAGTTGTTGGCCACCCCTAAAAGGTTGTTTTCCATCAGAAAACTACCATTGGATTTCTCCAGGCACTCCAACGAAGTGCCATAAGCATCGTACATATAAAAAAGCCATGCCAAACGATCGTAAATAAGACCCGTAAAATGCTCATAATTAGGGTCATGGTTTGAAGAAGAAAAGAAATGGCGCTTTTTTGTCAAACCATCCATAATCCATAGTGCATCCAAATAACCAGAGAATGCTTCCACTATTTCCTTCTTCTTAAATTCTTCGACAACAGCCTTGGCATAGCAGGCCCGTGCTTTTTGAAAGCCAATTTCCTCTTCTCCCCATCTGACATTACGTCCAGGCATAAGCGAATCAAAATGGGCATAGGCAACCGACAAAGCACTGTCATTCTTAATACGGAGAAAATTCATATAGTACAACTCCACTTCAAGAATCTGGAATTCAGCATAATGATCTTTTGAAGAAGCATATAGTTTCTCCATATCAAGGGAATCGGCCACAGCTTGAAACAATTTCAATGCGCTGTCTGGACAGGTATTCTTTATCGAATAGATATCTTTGAAAACAGGGATATCCCGTGACAAAGGGGAAAAACTGGTGGTTCTCTTACACGAGATAAACACTAGCAGTAGCGCCACTGCCATTAAACAGAACTTTTTAATCATCGGATGCTATCTTCCGCGCAAAAGTAGAAAATAGGACAAAAAAGAGCCTAATTTTGGAATAAAAATCCAAAATTAGGCGTTATTCTATTGATAGCAATCTTTCAAAAAATCATGATCCAAGATGCGGGATATTTGCATCAATTGCTCCAAGTCGAGGCTCTTGCGTTTGAAAAGCTTGTATACATTTGTCCGCTCGCAATAGATTCTCTTGGCAAGCCATGAAGCGCTCCTTCCCTGCTTCTTCAGCTCGTCCTTGATCATCTGGCCAATGAAAATATCCTCTTTATATGCGATCATGTGATTGGTTTTTATTTTCCGAACATATCCTTAATGCCTCCCAAGGAGCCTAGTAAGTTGGTGGCTTCATAAGGCAAATAGACCGTCTTGTTATCCTGACCGCCAGCCACTTCCTTCAGTGTCTCGATATACTTGACAGCCAGCAGATAATTGACCGGGTCGGCGCCACGATCAGAGACTGCGTCGGCGATATTGCGAATGGCAGCAGCCTCGGCCTCAGCTTGCAACACTTTGGCGCGAGCTTCACCTTCAGCCTTCAATATATTGGCCTGCTTGTCGGCTTCAGCAGCATTAATCTCAGCCTGCTTCTCACCTTCCGAATTCAAGATCTGGGCCTGCTTCTCACCTTCTGCCTTCAAGATTTCGGCACGACGGTTACGCTCGGCCTGCATCTGGAGTTCCATGGTGCGGCGGATGCTTTCAGGCGGCGTGATATCCTGCAACTCAACACGGTTTACCTTCACGCCCCATTTGTTGGTGGCATCATCAAGCACATTGCGCAATTTCGAGTTAATGGTGTCACGCGAAGTCAAGGTTTCGTCAAGTTCCATCTCACCCACCACATTACGTAGCGTCGTTTGGGTCAGCTTCTCAATAGCTACAGGAAGATTTTGGATTTCATAGACGGCCTTCATTGGGTCTACAATCTGGAAATAAAGCAAGGCGTTGATTTCCGTCATCACGTTATCCTTGGTGATCACACTTTGCTTGTCGAAGTCATACACCTGCTCACGCATGTCGATGCGCGAAGTACGCGCCAAAGCACCATTCTGGCGACGAACGATGGTTTCCTTGGCTTGTTCGATGATAGGCAGGATGACGTTGATACCCGCATTCAGGGTGCGGTTGTACTTACCGAGACGTTCCACAATCATGGTTTCCGACTGCGATACGATTTTGATGCCTCGAAGAATGTAGATTACCACGAGTGCAACCAAGACATAGAGAATAATCATTCCAAAATTCATAGTGTTATTTTTTAACGGTTACTATAATACTGTCTAATTTCACGATTTCCACGGTAGCGCCCTTCTCGATGACCGAACCGTCTTCTGACACAGCCTTCCAATCATCGCCGTCAACGGCAACACGACCAGTATGTTGCTCAGCATCGATGCGTTCCGAGACCACTCCTTTTCGCCCGATGATGGCATCGGCATTGGTCTTCACATCTTTCGATTTCCTTTCCAAGAAACGCATTACGACAGGCCTTAGGAAGATAAAGGTCAACAGGGAGACCACCACAAAAATGATGATTTGCCAAGTGATGTTGGCACCCAAGCCCGCAGCAAGGGCTGAGAAGCCCGCTCCTATGGCGAAACAAATGGCGCCAAAGGTCGCCGAACAGATTTCGAAGATGAGGAGCAAAATGGTGACAATGAGCCAAATTTGATATGCTTGCATAATATTACGTTTTTAACGATGCAAATATAATCAATTTCCACTTACAAAAAAAGGTTGCAAGATTGCAACCTTTCATTTTGGTATCAGATCCATTTCACCAGCGGGAAGTCCTGACGATGCGGCAGCATCTTATTGGTAGGATAGACACGGAAAGTGAAATCATAAACGCCGGCACGCCTGATTGGCACCTTAATATAATACTTCACCCAGCCGTCGCCCGAATCAACGAGTTTCATCTTCTCCACGGCAGTGATTTCATCCACCACATCGTTATTCTTCTTTCCAAACAACAGCTCAATGGCCAGGTCGCCAGGCTCCAAATCAGGTGTAAGCAACGTGATCTCGGCAATGAACTGTTCGCCGAAGGTCAACGGACGCACATTGGTATCGGGCAAAATCAACGACTTCACTTCCACCTTGTCCCAGTTGTTGCGCACACGTGTCTTCCACGCATTGATCTCGAACGCCTTCTGGTAACGGTTGGCACGCATCCAGTGGGTGCGATCGATCAACTTGTTGTAATACCTCTCGAAGTAGTCATCCATCATGCGTTTCATGGTGAAGCAAGGCGAAATTTCGTTGAGGCACTTCTTCATGGCAGCCACCCATCCCGTAGGCACCTCATGCACATTGCGGGCATAGTAGAGCGGGACGATCTCGTTTTCCAGCGTGTTGTAAATTGTCTCGGCATCCATCTCGTCCTGATAGCGCTGGTCTTGATAGGTGCGTTTCTCTTGGATGGCCCAACCGGCATCGGGGCGATAGCCCTCGGCCCACCAGCCGTCCAAGACGGAAAAGTTGAGTACACCATTCATCACGGCCTTCTCGCCACTTGTGCCAGAGGCTTCGAGCGGGCGTGTCGGCGTATTGAGCCACACATCCACACCGCTGGTCAGGCGGCCTCCCAATTCCATATCGTAGTTGCTGATAAACAAAATCTTGCCAATAAATTCGGGACGACGCGAGATGTCGATGATCATCTTAATCAAGTCTTGTCCAGCCTTATCGTTGGGGTGCGCCTTACCGGCAAAGAGGAAGATGACGGGGCGCTTCGGGTCGTTGACAAGCTGCGACAGACGTTCCAAATTGCCAAACAGCAGATGGGCACGCTTGTAAGTTGCGAAACGACGGGCAAAGCCGACAATCAACGCATTCTCATTCAAGCTGTTGACCGTCTGCATGATGAGTTTGGGGCTCTCCTGACGCTGACGCATGTCTTCTTTGATCTTATCACCCAGATAGGCAATCAGTTCGTGCTTCAACTGCTTGCGGATGTCCCAAATCTTCTCATCCGGCACCTCGTTAATCTGCTCCCACATCTTCACATCCGACTGAGTGTCGATGTAATCGGGACCAAAAGTATCTTTATAGAGGCGCTGCCACAAGCGGTTGCTCCAAGTGGGCAAGTGAACACCGTTGGTGACATAACCAATGTGGTTCTCCTCTGCGAAATAGCCCGGCCACAACGACTGGAACATCTCTCTCGACACGCGGCCGTGGATCTTGCTCACACCATTCACCTCCTGACTCAGGTTGGTGGCCAGCACACTCATCGAGAACTTTTCGTTCGGGTTGTTGGGGTTGAAACGGCCCAAGCCCATGAAGCGTTCCCAGCTGATGTTCATGCGGTTGGCATAGTGTGGCATATAAGTACGAATGAGATGCTCCTCAAAGGCATCGTGACCAGCGGGCACGGGTGTGTGCGTTGTGAACAAGGTGGAAGCTCTGACCAACTCAAGCGCGACATCGAAATCGAGGTTGTGCTTGTTGATATAGACACGTAGGCGCTCCAGTCCGCTGAAGGCTGCATGGCCTTCGTTGCAGTGATAGATGGTAGGCTTCACACCCAAGGCTTCGAGCAGACGTATGCCGCCCACACCGAGGAACATCTCTTGCTTGATACGCATCTCGCTGTCGCCGCCGTAGAGTCGACTTGTGATGCCACGGTCTTCGGACGAGTTCTCCTCGATATCGGTATCCAAGAGATACAATCCTATCCTACCCACGTTAACACGCCATGCCTTGGCATAGACCGAACGACCCGGGAAAGCGATGCTCACCTTGATCCATTCACCCTTATCGTTGAACACGGGCTGCAAAGGCAGCTGTGAGAACTTCTGCGGGATGTACTCGGCGCGTTGCTCGCCAGAAACAGAAATCTCTTGAGCGAAATAACCGTATCGGTACAACAAGCCTATACCCACCATATTGGCATTGGAATCTGAGGCCTGTTTCATGTAGTCGCCAGCAAGAATACCTAGGCCGCCTGAATAGATCTTAAGGCTCTTCATCAGGCCGTATTCCATACTGAAATAGGCGATGAGATCTTTCTGTTGTGTAGGCTGTGCCATGTAGTTCTTGAACTGGTCGTAGACTTTGTTGAGACGCTCCACGAAGTCCTCATTGTTTTCCAAGTCCTTTATTTGTTCCACAGAGAGGCTTTCCATCAGGGCAACAGGATTCTGTTCCGTGGCTTTCCAAGCTTCCGGGTCGATGCTCTCAAACAACTCGATGGCATCCACATTCCAGCACCACCAGATGTTACGCGACAGCTCTTCAAGTTTCTTCATCTCAGGGGAGTAAATCGGCTTCACCAAGACCTTCTTCCAACTGGGAGAGTCGTTTTTCTGATAAACCACCTCATGTAGCATATCAGCATAAGGGACTGGTTCCATCATATAATGACGGCCACCTGACTTCTCCAAGGCCACATCCCAAGCTTTCTGATAGCTAACAATCAAGTCTTTCCACAGCAACTTGTTAGCCACCTGCAATGCAGCTTCCGAAGTCTCGGCCACACCTTTATCGGTCAAAGCCAATAAACTACGTAATGCCGATACGATCTCGTCAATCACCTTATTCGAATCACCTTGTTTACGTGGCACCACCGTCACAGCTCCATTGCCCTTGCACTCCTGTTGCACGAACTTTCCGAACCCTGACACATCGGATGTCAAAGTTGGAATGCCCATAGAGACACTCTCAAGCGGCGTGTAGCCCCAAGGTTCATAATATGACGGGAACACCGAGAAATCGAAGGCAGAGAGGAACTCGGAATAGGTCAGGTTGAAAATGCCGTCGCTACCGTTTAGGTAAGCTGGCACAAACATCACCTTCACTTTGTCGTTGGCATCGTTCTGCAAACCCGAGTTACGCAATGTATTCAGAATTGCATCGTTCTCATATTCAAAGATATGGTGAGTGGCAGGGAAGTCTGTGTGTCCCATGATGGCATTGGTGCCGTCGAGGCGATGTTGCAAGTCTTTTGAAGGGCCAGCAATATTACTCGGAACAGCAATTACACCCACCACGGTACGAGGCAAGTTCTTGTCTTCATTCAAGCGTCGCAAAGCCTCAATAAAAAGATCAATACCTTTGTTCTTGAATTCATAACGGCCGCTGTTGAGCACCATCAAGCAATTGGGGTCGAGGGTCTCGCCGCACAAGGTCCCAGCGATTTTCAAGATCTGCTCACGCGTTGCCTTGCGTTTCTCGGCAAACTCAGCATTGTCTTTCCTAAAGGTATGGTCGATGCCGTTTTTGGTCACCACATCGGGTTTGCGGTAGAGGAACTGCTCGCACTCTTGCGCTGTGATGTCACTCACCGTCGTGAAAGCATCGGCGTTCTTGGCCGCCTTCTGCTCCATCGACTGCTGCGAGACCACGTTGAACTGCATAGCCATCACCGAAGGCAGGTAGGTCTTTAGGTTGTCATACAGTGGCAATCCATTGCCCGAAATGGCACGGCCAAGATAAGTGGCGTGAGTTGTAAAGACGGTGGCAATCTGAGGACAATGCTCCTTTATATACAACACGCCGGAGCCCGTCATCCACTCGTGGAATTGAGCCACAATATGGCTGGTCTGCTGTAAGTAGAAATTACAGAAGCTCTCAATCACCTGACCGGCGGCATAACCAAACAAAACGGGTTCGATATAATCCCATTGGCCGCGGATGCTGTCCAGCTCATATTGTTCCCAAAGGTGTCCAAGTATCTCGTTCTTCGACTGATAAAGCGGTGTATAGTCCACCAAAATGGCGATGGGGCTGCTTTCGATTTTCCAATGACCGATACGGAACTTCAGGCCTTGGGCTAATGCCCTTTCACGCCACTCGGGAAAGAGTTCGTTGTCTTCCACAAAATACAACGTCTCATGTGCTTCCTTGACTACATCCGGACCGACCGTGATATAATGGTCGCCAAGCAGCTGACGCATGACATTCGACTTCGTGGACAGCACCGTATAGATGCCACCCACCATGTTACACACTTCCCAAGAGGTTTCAAAAAGGTATTCGGGGTTTTTCATTGTTGATTTATATATAAAGATTATAATTCACTGTTGAGATTCCCTTCGGGAAATCGAAGATTCGACGAAGTCAATGGTGTTATTGTTTTGTTGTCCAGCGGCGGCAAAACCAGTTTCTGACTTGTAGCGGTTGCTACCGCCGCAGGATAACCTTTTTTTCTCCATTCCCGCAGGGAATCCGTTTTTATGATTCAGCTTTCACTTTCCGTTTCGCCAGCTTCGTCACCCTATCGGTGAAGTCGGTCAGCACATTCATGTAATTGACATAGGCGTCATAGGGTGAAGCATAGTGGTTGAAGTACTTATGCACCACACCGTCGGAGAGCCACTTCGTGCACATGTAGTAGAAATGGTCGGAAGTCTGGAGCATGGTCCAATCCTGCTGCAGCTCCTCGTCCTTGATGCGATGCACCTTGGCGTTGAGTTCGTACAAGGTACGGAAGGCGTCATCCTGCAAGGGGTTGCCGAGCCAGGCCGTGAGGTCACGCTCCTCGTCGCTCCACGACAGCACATTGGGCACATTGACGGCGCTGACAGGCTGCAGCTTCTTGGCCAGTTCCTGTGGCGTGGCAAACTTAAACTTGCTGCCTTTCAGGATGGCCTCAGGCAGAGCCTCCATGAAATTGAAGATGCCCGTCTCTGCGCTCTGATGCTCGCCAAAGGTCTCGTAGTCCATGAAGACGTTGACCACTTCTTCCTCTTCGGGCAAGGCATTCAACCAGTTGACGAAGTCCTCGGTGCGGAAGCCGTCCTGCACGAAGCGGAAGGCGATCTCGTCGCTGAACTTGAAGTTGCGCAGCAGCACCTTCAGCTTCGGGTTGATGGCGTTGGCGTACATGTAGTTGGGGCTCTTCCAACCCAAGATGTGCTTGGCACCCTCGGTGAGCATGAGATTGTAGCCCATGTCGGCCACCGCTGCACCGATTTCGTCACTGTAGATCAACTCGGTGTTGCGGAAGGTCTTGGGCGTGACGCCAAACACTTCTTTCATCTTGTGCTTGTGGGCCGTCACCTGACGCTTGAACTCGTCGGGATTCGACAGCGAGGCCAAGGAATGGGCGTAGGTCTCAGAAAGCACCTCCACCCTACCCGTGGCAACCAGCTTCTGGAAGCTCTCCAGCACCTCGGGCGCAAATTGCTCCATCTGCTCGATGACCACGCCCGAGAACGAGAACGCGAACTTGACCTTGTCGCCAAACTTCTCGATCTGGCGCATCAAGAGTTCATTCATGGGCAGGTAGCACTTCTCGGCCACGCGCCGCATGATCATGCGGTTGCTGTAGTCGTCATAGTAATAGTGTTTCTTACCGATTTCGAAGAAACGATACGTGCGGAGCCTGTAAGGCTGATGCACTTGGAAATAGAAACAGATTGATTTGCTCATATCTTGTATTTTTTATTATTCGCTAATTAAACCACAGATTCATATACCGCCTTGATCTTCTTTGCGGCGGCTTCCCACTTGAGGCTGTCCACTTCGTCCTTGCCTTCGTCCTTGAAGCAGTCGGCCAGAGGCTTGTAGTGGCATAGGCCGTAGATAGCGTCGGCTAAGCCGTTAATGTCCCAGAAGTCGACCTTCAAAGCGTGCTTCACCACCTCCGAAACGCCCGACTGCTTGCTGATGACCACCGGCACGTTCAAGCGCATGGCCTCCAACGGCACGATGCCGAACGGTTCGGAGATGGACGGCATGACGAACACGTCGGTCATGGCGAACATCTGGTCGACGGCCTCGCCCTTCAGGAAGCCCGTAAAATGGAAGTGGCTGCCCATGCCGAGTTGCGCCACACGGCGGATCATCTTCTCCAGCATGTCGCCCGTGCCCGCCATCACGAAATGGATGCTCGGGTCGACCTGGTGAATCTTGTATGCCGCTTCGATGAAGTACTCAGGACCTTTCTGGTAAGTGATTCTTCCGAGGAAGGTCACCACCTTGGCATCCAAGCCACTGCGCTCGTATTCAGACTTGGGCTTGTCGTTAGGTTCCACGGCGTTGTGCACCGTCACCACCTTGGCGGGGTCGATGCCATATTTGTTAATGACAATGTTACGCGTCAGGTTACTCACCGTAATCACACGGTCAGCGGCCTCCATGCCCCTGCGCTCGATGGCGTACACATCCGTGTTGATGTTCTCGCCCGAACGGTCGAACTCTGTGGCATGCATGTGCACCACCAGCGGCTTGCCCGTGGTCTCCTTGGCGGCGATGCCTGCCGAATAGGTCAGCCAGTCGTGGGCGTGGATGACATCGAAGTCATATTTCGTGGCCAACGACGAGCCAATCAAGGCGTAGCGCGCCACCTCCTCCATGAGGTTCATGCCATATTTGCCCGAAAACTGGTAGTTGCGTGCGAACACCGAGCCCGTGCGGTTGAAATGCTCCACCACATGGCGGTCGCTTTCCAGCACATTGGCGAAGTTTTCCGGCCCAACATACGGGATGATGTTGGAGCCAATCTCCATGTACTGCACGCGCTCCCAATAGCTGCGGTCTTTCTCGTGGTCTATGTCGATGGTCACGTCGCTGGCATTGAGCAGACGCACGTTGGTCTCATCCTCGTCGCCGTAGGCACGCGGCACCACGAAGAGCACGTCCACATCGTTCTTGGCCAGACCTTTGGTCATGCCGAAGCAAGCCGTTCCAAGGCCACCGGTAATATGGGGCGGGAACTCCCACCCAAACATCAGGACTCTCATTTTGAGCCTCCTTTCTTATTTAGTTCTTCAATCAGATAATGCAGGTAGAGCAAGGCACCCACGCTCGTCGACTGCGAGATGCAACCTCTTGCTTCGAAGGGCGGGTTGCCGTCGTAAATCTCCGACACCGTGCCAATGCCATTGTCCTTGATGGCCTCCTCGAAGCCATTGTACAGATCTTCTAGATAAGGCAACGAGGTCTTCCCAAACAATTTCACAGAGAGGTCGGCGTAGAACATGATTAGCCACGGGAAAGCAGAACCATTGTGGTAGGCACGTTCGCGTTCGCTGTGGCTGCCAATGCTGATACCTTTATAGTTTTCGTCGTTGGGCGACAACGAGCGAATGCCTCGTGTCGTCAACAACTCGGAATGGGCGATGTCGAAGGCGCGTTTCTGCATCTCGTCGCTCATCGGGCTATAGGGCAAGGCTGCAGCCAGCATCATGTTGGGACGCACTTGCTCGTTCTTCTCGTTGCTATTGACAAAGTCATAGAAGCCCTTGGTCGCTTTATTATAGAAGGTCCCGACAAACGAAGCCTTCACCTTGTCGGCCAACTCCTGCCATTTCTTGAGCAGCGTGCTGTTCGGCTCGGCGGCTTTCAGCAGTTCAACACCATAACGCAGGGCGTTATACCATAATGCATTGACCTCGATGGCCAATCCCGTACGAGGCGTCCACGGTTTGCCTTGAGCAAAGACGTTCATCCAAGTGAGAGCCAAGTCGCGGTTACCAGCATAGAGCAGGCCGTTGTCCAAGGTATGCACGTTGAAGTCCGTGCCTGCGATGAAGCTCTCGAGGATGGTCGTCATCGGTTTCTTGTATTTTTTCCAGATGTCTTTCTTGTCCTTGCCGAGCATCTTCTCATAGAGCTGCAGCACATAGAAGAACCACAACGGCGAGTCGACCGCAGTGAAATAGAGGCTCTTCTGATAGTAACGGTGCGGGAAGAACGGGCCTTGCATCCTCGAGATGAGGTAATCAAGTGCCGCCGTAAAAGTCTTCTCGTCGCCTTGCGCTAGGGTAATGCCCGGCAAAGAGAGGAAGGTGTCGCGGCTACACGAGCCAAACCAGGGGAATCCGGCCCAAAGTTTTGTGCCGTTCGCATCACGGATGATGAATTGGTCGGCGGCCTTCACGAGACACTCTTCATAGCTATGCTGTGGTAGCAATCGCTTCACTTCGGCCTCACATTGCCGCTTGATGGCAGTCGGGCTTTCTTCCTTAAGGCTTACCGAAAGGATTACGGTGTCGCCTTGTTTCATCTGCAACTCGAAGAATCCAGGGACAAATTGGTCTTCCACGGCATCGTAGCCACGTTCCTGTTCGCGGATGTAGAACATGTTGTAATACCAATGTGGCACGTGGGTGTATTGCGCTGCACGCGAGAACTGCAGATACAGTCTCGAGTAGTCCTTATAGAGCTGCCACGACGCGCCGTTCTTCACGAGGTCCACCTTGCGGCTGGCCTCATGGTTCTCATGCGTCAGCATGTGGACATTGCGGAAGGCCAGGAAAGGCAGTACGCGCAGCGTGATGGGCACAACAGCTTCGCGCAAGGTGTAGCGTACAAAGAGCCGGGCCTCCGTCGCAGAGAAAATCAGCTCCTTGTCAAGCACCACATTGCCGATGCGATAGGTCAGCTTCGGCATGGGATCGGCAGTGAAGTCACGAAGGTATTTGTGTCCACGTGGGGCGAAGACACCATCGGGATACATGTGTACACCAAGGTGAAACTCTTCCTTGTTCTCGATGATGGTCTCGTCGAGGCTCGACAGCAGCACGTGGTTGTTATTGTCCAATTGCGGTTGCGGCACCACCAGCAATCCATGGTATTTTCGCGTATTACAACCAATCACCGTGGTGGCGAGGAACGCTCCCAAAGCATTGGAGCGCAATACCTCACGATTGAGTGTAAACTCCAGATTAACTAGTTTCTTCTTGTCCCAGGAAATGTAACTCATATCAAGTCATAGTTTATTTCAACCTACAAAATTATTGTTTTTATTTAAAGTTACCAAAAAAAATACAATTTTCTTACTTTTGCCACAACAATCCGACGCCTATGCAAAGAACCATCAACAACAGTTTAGTCCAATACATTGAACAGGAGATACTTCCGAGATATGAGCATTATGATGCTGCCCATCAGCGCGACCATATCGACGCTGTCATCCTTCGCAGCCTTGAGCTGGCAAAACACTATGATGTTAATGTAGACATGGTTTATGCCATTGCTGCCTACCATGACACCGGCATCTGTGAGGGACGCGAAACGCATCACCTCGTTTCGGGACGTATCATTCGCGAAGATAAAAGATTGCATGATTGGTTCGACGAGCAACAAATTGAAACAATGGCCCAAGCCGCCGAGGACCATCGTGCCTCATCAACGCATGAGCCTCGCAGTATCTATGGCAAAATCGTGGCAGAAGCTGACCGCCTTATTGTTCCTGAAACTGTAATAAAACGAACTATTCAATATGGTTTGGACCATTATCCCGATTATGACAAGGAAGGCCAATATCAGCGTTTCAAAGAACACATGACGGAAAAATATTCTGACAGGGGTTATCTGCGTCTTTGGCTGCCCGAGTCAGACAATGCTCCAAGATTGGAGGAACTAAGAAAAATCATCCGAGACGAAAACAAACTTCGGCAAACATTTGAAAAAGAATACGATAAATTGCGAGACATGGAACTTTAGGAGATCATTCCGACAACATATCAGCAACAAGTTTTACTTGTACATTTCTTTTTTTCCTATTTTTGAAGCCTCAAAACCACAGATAGTTTAATCCATAAATCATACTAACATGAAAAAACTAGCTTTGTTACTTCTCATATGGGCTGGCGCCATGCAAGTAATGCTCGCCCAAACCTCTGAAGAGATCCACATGACGACAGGCGATACCACCATTTGGAAGCCTTTCGACAACTGCAACATGATTGGTTATAGCATCTCAGGTCCTAAAGTCATTAGTTTCAAGCACCTCCATTATGGCGAAAAAATTCAGATCATCGCCAAGCAGGCTGGTAGCAGCAGCATCATCGCCACCTGCAACGACAACGACTCCACCATGGTGATCAACATCATCGTCAACGATCCATATGTTGCGCCTGTTTTCGAGAAGATTGAAAAGCCCGAAACCCAAGCTTTCTTGGGCTCCTACAACTTCACTCCTCCCACCAACCATTATTTTGTCACGGTCACCAACCCTGGCAGCAATTGCAGCGAGACCTATGTGAAAGTCGGAGACAACGAAGCCTACAACGACGGTCTTGGAACAGACCGTTTCTGGAACCTCAAAACCGGCAAGAACTGGTTCTATCGCCCCGACGCACAAGGTTGGACCGACGATGTGGACTGGGAGTTTGAACCTTTGGGAGAAAGCTTCTTCCCACTCAATTCTTTTGCCAACGAGGTGAACAAAGAGGACCTTTCGCAGTACTATATCGGCATGGAAAAAGTGTTGGATGTCGATTGTTGGATGTTCTTCGTCGACCAAGAAGATGGCTCCGTCATCCGTTATTGGGTTGACCCAGCCAACGGATGCACACTCAAACGTCAAGTGAACAACGAAGCCCCAAGAGTCGTCACAGTCTATGACCTTAATTACACAAAACTGTATTTCGGCCCCAGCTTCAAGAAATCGCTGCACGACACGACAAGATAATTACATTTTCCTTATCTTTGCGGCCTCATAGAACAAAACTACATAATAACACATACAAAAATGGAAAACATCGAATTAAAGAAAACCCCTTACAACCAAATCCATCATGATTTGGGCGCCAAGATGGCTGAATTTGCCGGTTACGACATGCCCATCCAATATACTGGACTTGTCGAAGAACACAACAACGTTCGCAACAACGTCGGCGTTTTCGACGTGTCGCACATGGGCGAGTTCCGCGCCAAAGGCCCCATGGCCAAGCAGTTCATGCAATATTGCACCGTCAACGACGTCGCCGCTCTGAGCGATGGTAAGGTACAATATACCTGCCTGCCGAACGGCAAGGGCGGCATCGTGGACGACATGCTCGTCTACCGCATCGCCGACGACCACTATTTCATGGTGCCCAATGCTGCCAACATCGACAAGGACTGGGCTTGGATGAGCCAGATTGCCGAAAAGTTCGGCATGACCCTCGGTGAAGACTTCAAAAACGAAAGCGAAGAATGGGCTCAGTTGGCCGTACAAGGCCCCAACGCTCTGAAAGCCATGCAGAAGCTTACCAAGGCCAATGTGGTTGATATGGAGTATTACACCTTCCAAATCATCAACTTCGCTGGTGTCGACAACATTATCTTCTCAACCACTGGTTACACCGGTTCGGGCGGCTGCGAGATTTACATCCCCGTTGCCTACGCTAAGCAAGTTTGGGATGCCGTCTTTGAGGCTGGCAAGGAATTCGGCATCATGCCCGCAGGTCTGGGCTGCCGCGACACCCTTCGCCTCGAAAAAGGTTTCTGCCTCTATGGCCACGAAATTGACGACACCATTAGCCCCATCGAGGCTGGCTTAGGCTGGATCACCAAGTTCGTCGACGGCAATGACTTCCTCAACCGCGAAATTTTCGCTGCCCAGAAAGCCAATGGCGTGAGCCAAAAGATTGTAGGCTTCGAGATGATCGACCGCGGCATCCCGCGCAACGGTTACGAGGTATGTGACGCCGAAGGCAATGTCATCGGTATGGTCCGCTCGGGCAGCCCGTCGCCTTCGACCGGCAAGAACATCGGCACCGCCCTGGTGAAGAAGGCCTTTAGCAAGAAGGACACGGAGCTCTACATCAAGATCCGCAACAAGCTCATCAAAGCCGTCGTGGTGAAAATGCCGTTCCTGCCATGACCCATCCTCGTCACCTCTTAACGATATTGATATTGCTGTTTTATTCTACAGCAAGTTCACAAGAGGTGATTTTCTCAACCAATGGCGGGTTCTACGAAGAACCATTCGAACTGACCTTGTCGTGCTGGTCGTACGACAAGGTCATTCATTTTACGACCAATGGAAACATCCCCACTGTAGAAGACCCCATCTATTCAAATCCCCTCCTGTTAAATCAAAACCTCTATTCCAAATCCGATATTTTCACTATTCGAACTAGCCCAGAGGATCTTTGGTTCGTCCCCAAAACGGTTCAAAAATGCATCGTAATCAGAGCAGCAGCCTTTGACGCCGAAGGGCATCGCGTTGGCGAAGTAGCGACCAACAGCTATTTTATCGCCTCATTAGGGTGCGACACGCATGGACTTCCAGTCATTTCTCTTTGTGCAGATTCGCTTGATTTATTCGACTATGAGCAAGGCGTCCTCGTCCCAGGCATTCATTATAATACAGAGAATCACGACTATTCCGGCAATTACTACCAAACTGGACGTGATTGGGAACGATGCTGCAATGTCGAATTCTACGAAACTGACAACAACGGTATCAACCAACAAGCTGGCGTCAGAGTTCAAGGCAATAGCACCCGACGATACCCTCAAAAAGGTTTAAAAATCTATGCTCGCGAAGAATACGGCAAAAAGAGATTCAATTATAAATTCTTTGAAGGCACAGAGATAGAGCGTTTTAAACACTTGAAAATCAAATCATTTAAAGGATCTTGGACGGGTGCAGGATGTCAAGACCATTTCTGTGAGCGACTTGCACGAAACCTTGACATAGACTGCCTCTCATCAAGGCCTGTGGTATTGTTCATCAATGGAGAATATTGGGGGATTTACTACTTACAGGAGAAACCTGATGAACGCTATATCGAGGACCATTATGACTTCGACCTTGACGACATTAACATCGTCAACTCATGGAATGGCACCAACTGCGAATACGGGTCTGGCGAAGCCCTAACAGAGTTGTTTGAATGGTTAGAGCAACACGATCTGTCCGACGACGATAACTACCAATACGTGAAGGAGCGGATCGACATTAGCAATTTCATGGATTATGAAATCTTCCAAATCTTTAGCGCCAACCGCGACTGGCCTTCAAACAACCTGCGTTGCTGGCAAGCCGACAATAGTTTATGGAGATTCATTTTTTTTGATGGTGACGCTTGTCTCACTCGATCCATGTCGGACTTTGACGCTTTTGCCAACGCAATCTATGATGGAGAAGATCTATATCCAGCAAGTAAAACGTCTACGTTGCTATTCAGGAGACTAATGGAAAACGACACTTTCAAACTAGCTTTCCTCCATCGTTTCGACCATCTATTGTCAACCACTTTCAATTACCATTCAACAAAAGAGTACTACGACGAAACATACAATTCCATCATAAATGAAATACCCAACCAAATAAACCGTTTTGGAAATCCCGAAAGCATGGGTGTATGGAAGAAACGGATGCGTAGCATCGACAAATTCCTGTCACAACGAGTTGACGATATAAATGACATGCTTCACCGGTATTATCTTTCAGATATGTATGGTATTACGATAAGCTATTTAAGCATTTTGCCTACGAATAATGGAATCCAAGTCGGAGTTGAAGCAAAAGAAGTCGGATTAACTGATATTCAAATCTATGACAACATAGGCAGGCGGTATTATTATTCGACTTTTGTCTTCGAGGAAGGTCTTAATGAGGTTACACTATCTGCTCATCTTAATACAGGCATATACATTCTTAGGGTTGGCAATCAGTCGAAGAAATTTATCATTTTGAACTAAAAAAAAGTCCTGCCAAAATTTCCGACCTTTGCCGCGGAATGATTCTTGATACTAAAAGCTGCATGGAAGAAAAACAAGAGAAAAAGAAATTTCTAGGCAGCCTCGTCATCCCCCTTATCATCGTAGTTTTGATGTGGTTGGTGAAAATTGTCGAGGTGTCTTTTGGCATCGATTTAGGAGCATATGGCTTAAGGCCGCATACAGCCAGAGGACTTATAGGCATTCTCACTCTCCCCTTCCTTCACGGCAGCTGGGAGCATCTTATCTCCAATAGCGTACCCATTCTTGTTCTCGGTACTGCCTTATACTACTGCTACCCCACCCTCGCCAATAGGGTGATGCTCGTCATCTACCTCGCCAGTGGTTTGATCACCTGGTGCATCGGCGATCCGAATTCCACCCACATCGGAGCAAGTGCCCTCGTCTATGGGCTCAACCTGTTTCTTATTGCAAGCGGCTTCATCCGCGGCAATCGCATGCTTATCGTTGTCTCTTTAATCATGGTGTTTCTCTACGGTAGCTTCATTTGGGGAATGATTCCATCTTTAGCCATACCGCAAAACATTTCATGGGAAGGTCATCTCAGCGGTGCTATCATTGGCGTGTTGCTGGCTGTCTTCCTGCGCAAGGAAGGGCCACAGAAAGAGGTGTACCATTGGGAAGAGGAGGAAGATGACAATGGTGCTTCGGAAGACTCAGTCACAGACCCATCGATAGATTCAACGTCTGAGAAACCCTATTGGGACGTCCCAACACCGAGTAACGACGAGCTGACGGTTCGCTACCGTTTTAGGCATTAAGACAGCGTCAGAATCTTCATTCGATGACAACCATCTCCGTCCTGCGATTCAAGGAACGGTGTTCTTCACTATCATTCGGGACCAAGGGCCGTGCAGCACCATAACCTTTGGAAGTCAGCCGAACGGATTCTATTCCATTATCAATCAACGCCTGTTTTACAACTTCAGCCCGCTCCGAAGAAAGCTTCAAATTAAAGGCATCGCTGCCTATATCATCGGTATGGCCAGCCAACTCTACTTTCAATTCTGGATTGCGATGAAGAAAATCCGTTAGCATCTGAATACCCACCTGTGAATCTTCGGTCAAAGCAGCGCTGTTGTATTCAAACTGTATGTTTTGCAGGACCACCGCGTCGCCTGGTGTCAGTTCAACCACATCCACTGTTGAGAGATAATTGGCCGAATCGGGTCGAATCTCTTCAGGCAGTATAAAGGTATAGATGTCGTATTTACCCACGCCGCCTTCACGCTGCGAGGATATGAAAGCCGTCTTGCCGTCGGCAGCCACAAAGAAATTGATCTCATCGCCTTGGGTGTTGATAGGGAAACCCAGATTCACAGGCTCCTTCCACTTTCCGTCTTCTCCCCTTCGGCTCATGAAAAGGTCGAAGCCACCCATGCCAACATGCCTGTCTGAAGAGAAATACAAGGTGCGCCCATCGGGATGCAAGAAAGGCGCCATCTCAGTACCTTTTGTATTGATGGGTGCGCCCAAGCTTTGAGGTTCCGACCATGTTCCTTCAGCATTGCGCATGCTGCAATAGATGTCAGCGTTCCCCGAGCGCTTTGAGACAAAAAAAAGTTCCTTGCCGTCGCTGCTTATGCATGGCTGCGACTCCCAACTATTGGTATTGATAGAGCCCGACAAGGGGCGAGGCATTCCACATTGGCCGTCTCTCCATTCGGAGACATATAGATCACAGCTTCTATCACGCAACCAGCCACAACCCGTCAGAAATAGTTTTTTTCCATCCGCCGAAATAAAAGCAGCAGCAGGATCGATGTCGTCAGAAAAGCCTTCAATATACAGCATCTGCGGCTCACCCCATCGTTCGCCGTCCCACAAAGACACGAATAAAGATTCCTTTTGATAGCCATTGGCAGCCATGGTTTTTCGTGTAAATAGCAGTTGCGTGCCATCAAAAGACAACATATTCACATATTCATCATCGCTTGTGTTGACGACCTTCCCCAAATTCTCGGGTTCAAAATCCACAGGATGGCTGGTAGCCCAATCGCGAAAAGAAGCTAGCTCCAGCATCTCTGCCACAGTGGCATCGTTGGCTGCGTGGCCCAAATGCTTGGATTGGTACCAACGTAACATGGCTGCCTCCTTCTTGTAGGAGCCCTTACTGTCGTAAACACGGGCCAATGAAATGGCTGCTGGCGGAAAACACATCGAATCGCACGACAAGGCTCGCTCATATCCCAACATGGCCATGTCATAGTCTTTCGTTTCCATGCCGATCTCGCCTTCCAGAAGCCATGCCTCGGCATAGTTGGGATCGGCCACCACCGCCTTAAGCACCTGTTGATACGCTGATTTGTAATCGCCCTTAAAAAAAGCCTCCTCCGCCGCTTCATAAGCTTTCACAGCCTTTTTCGGATGCTGCGAATAACCCATTGCGACAACAGAAAGCAACGCAATAACTATCAGGGCAATCTTTTTCACTTTTTCCTATCTATCAGTTCTTTATCTATCCATTTCCTGAAATCAACCACAAACACCCTGGAGGTCACGGTGGGAGAAGTCTCTGCGGTAAGATAGCATCTTCCATTATCGAAGAAGCAAACCCCTTCAGTTTGAGCTCCTGCCAAATGGGGCATTTCGAAACGACAGTTTGATAGTCTCTCACCATTCTCATCAAAATCGAAAATGAGATACATGAAAGGCTTCCAAATGGTCTTGACGTAACCAACCAATACCAAAACATGGTTTTCCCTGTCGTAGTCAGCCCCCGTCAAAAGTCCTTGCGAATCAAACCCATTGACCACCTCAGCAACATAATCGCCAGGCGTCTTGGGGAGTCGATATAAACGTGTAGTACCAGTCTCCCAACCCTTGCTAAATAGATAAAGGTTCTTGTCGGAAGCAAAAAACGATTCACAGTCGAAATCGTGCACCTTACGCTTACTGAAATCCGTTTGGTCGGCAAACCGGAAAGTAATGGAATCGACAGTCAAAACGGCGTCACCCCCTTGTGGAATATCAGCAAGAGGAAACATATAGATTCTCAAATCTTTACGATTCCCTTTGTTATTGCCAAAGTCTCCCACAAAAACATTTTCCCCATCGGTACACACATCTTCCCAATCCTTGTTTTTTACCTTGTCCAAGGTAATTCTCTGAACGACCTCAAAGGTTGTGGTGTCAAGCGCATATAATATGGGTTTCCCGCCGCTGTCGTTGTGGGTCCAAAGGCGACCATTATGGAATAAGAGTCCCGAAGTCTCTTTCACCTCTTCAGGCAATCCCGACTTCAGCAAAGGAGACAATTCACCCCATTTTCCTTCTTGGGCCTTGCCAAGCAAGGAAAACAACAGCACAAAACCTATTAACAACGCCCTTCTCATAATCACTTTGGATACACTTCGCCCTTGGCGGCTTTCAGTGTGTTTTGCAATAGTGAGACGATGGTCATGGGGCCTACGCCACCAGGAACAGGTGTAATCTTTGAGGCAACCTTATAGACTTCATCATAATCCACATCGCCCATAATCTTATAGCCCTTGGGGCTGGAAGCATCTTCAATACGGTGGATACCAACATCTATGACAACGGCACCTGGCTTCACCATGTCGGCAGTCACGAAGCCCTGCTTGCCGATGGCGGCAATCAGGATATCAGCTTGACGGGCAATTTCGGGCAGATTCTTGGTACGGCTGTGGCACATGGTGACGGTAGCGTCAATGCCCTTGCGCGACATCAGGATAGCCATTGGAGTACCAACGATATTGGAGCGGCCCAACACAACCACATTCTTGCCTACGGTATCGACCCCAGAGCGTTTGATAAGTTCCATAATACCGTTAGGGGTGGCAGGCACAAAGCATGGATGGCCTAATTGCATACGGCCCGCATTGACGCTGGTGAAACCATCCACATCCTTTTGGGGCTTAATGGCATTGATGACCTTGTTTTCGTCGATATGTTTCGGCAAAGGCAACTGGATGATGTAGCCATCAATCTCAGGATCATTGTTCAAGAACTCCACCATGTCAAGCATCTCCTTTTCGGTAGTGCTTTCTGGCAAACGATACACTGACGAGGTCATACCTACCGAATGGCAGGCTTTCTCCTTTGAGGCCACATAGGTTTTGCTAGCGCCATCTTCGCCTACAATGACAGCCGCCAAATGCGGGGCAGCAATGCCATGATCAATCATGTCAGCCACTTCGGCTGCGATTTCTTTCTTAATCTGTTCGGAAATGGCTTTGCCATCTATAATCTTGTTATCCATATATTTAATCATTTTGAATTCTACATACCCAATCAACGACGTTTCATGGCTCCTGCCATGCGCATCAGTTTCTTGCCACCGCCAGTGGTCATCATACGCATCATCTTCGAGGTCTCTTCAAACTGCTTTACAAGGCGGTTCACTTCCACGATGCTGGTACCGCTACCATCAGCGATGCGCTTACGACGCGTACCGTTAAGCAGTTTTGGATCTTCGCGTTCAGCTGGCGTCATCGAATAAATGATGGCTTCAATGCTCTTGAAAGCGTCATCGTCGATTTCCTCTCCCTTCATGGCCTTGTCCATACCAGGAATCATACTGGCAAGATCTTTCAGGTTACCCATCTTTTTGATTTGCTGGATCTGCTTAAGGAAATCGTTATAGTTGAACTCGTTCTTAGCCAGCTTCTTCTGAAGCTTGCGTGCTTCTTCCTCGTCAAACTGCTCTTGGGCGCGTTCCACAAGAGAGACGATGTCGCCCATGCCGAGGATACGGTCGGCCATACGCTTGGGATGAAACACATCCAAGGCATCCATCTTCTCGCCGATACCGACGAACTTGATGGGCTTCTCCACCACCGTGCGGATGGTGAGGGCCGCACCACCACGAGTGTCGCCGTCCAACTTGGTAAGCACTACGCCATCAAAGTCCAAGCGGTCGTTAAAGGCCTTAGCCGTGTTGACGGCATCCTGACCCGTCATTGAGTCAACCACAAACAGGGTCTCGTGCGGTTTCACAGCTTCCTTGATGTTGGCAATCTCATTCATCATCTCCTCGTCGACGGCCAGACGACCGGCAGTATCGATGATGACTACATTCTTACCTTGAGCCTTGGCGTGCTCGATGGCGTGCTGTGCAATCTCAACAGGGTTCTTGTTGCCTTCTTCACTGTATACTTCAACTTCGACTTGCTGGCCCAACACCTTCAGCTGCTCGATAGCTGCTGGACGATACACGTCGCCAGCGACCAGCAGCACCTGTTTGCTGCGTTTGCGTTTCAGATAAGAAGCCAGTTTGGCAGAGAAGGTAGTCTTACCAGAACCTTGCAGACCTGCAATCAAGATGATGCTAGGTTGGCCTTTCAGGTTGATGTCGACAGCCTCACCACCCATCAGCTCGGCCAATTCGTCATGCACGATCTTGACCATCATCTCACCAGGCTTCACCGAAGTGAGGATCTGTTGGCCTAGAGCCTTATCCTTGATGTTATTGGTAACATCCTTGGCAATCTTATAGCTTACGTCGGCATCCAAGAGGGCGCGACGAATCTCCTTCATCGTATCGGCAATATTGACTTCCGTAATAAAAGCCTGTCCTTTAAGGACTTTGAAAGAACGCTCTAATTTTTCGCTTAAACCTTCAAACATAGTTTCAAAAATTTGGGTGCAAAGGTAAGAATTTTTGCGCTTATTTGGCGTATTTACCACAAAACCTTCCTATTTTTGCATGATTTTTAATCTTTGTAACCATGATCAAAGAAAACTTGGAAATAATCAGGGCAACGCTGCCCAAGTCGGTGACTCTGGTTGCCGTCAGCAAGACCAAGCCCGTCAGCGACTTGCAGGAAGCCTACGATGCGGGGCAACGCATCTTTGGTGAGAATCATGCTCTTGAGATGCGCGACAAGCATGAGGTGCTACCGCAAGACATCCAATGGCACTTTATCGGCCATTTGCAGACCAACAAAATCAAATATATCATCCCGTTCGTCACGCTCATCCACAGCATCGATTCAGCCAACCTTTTGGAAGCCGTCAACAAAGAGGCCAAGAAGCACGACCGCGTAGTGGATTGCCTGCTACAATTCCATATCGCCCAAGAGCAGACTAAGTTCGGCCTCGACATGGAAGAAGCCAAGCTACTGCTTGATTCAGAGGATTTCAAGGCAATGGAAAATGTACGCATCTGCGGCGTGATGGGCATGGCCACCTTCACAGAAGACATGGATGAAGTCCGCAAGGAATTCAAGCACCTGAAAGAGATTTTCGACACTTTGAAAAACGAGTATTTTGCCGGTCAGCCACACTTCAAGGAAGTCTCCATGGGCATGTCGGACGACTATCCGATTGCCGTGGAAGAAGGCGCTACCATGGTTCGCGTTGGCAGTAAGATTTTTGGAGCACGAAATTATAATGTATGATGAATTCACTGGTACCTCTATTACTGCTCATCGTCGGCTTTGTCGCCTTGATTTTGGGGGCCAATTGGCTCGTCAACGGGGCCACCAGCGTGGGCATCCGCGCCAAGCTGTCGCCCCTTATCATCGGTTTGACCATCGTAGCCTTTGGCACCTCGTTACCAGAAATGATTGTCAATGTGTTCTCATGCGCTAAAGGCAGTCCAGGTCTTGCCATCGGCAACATCATCGGTAGCAACACCATGAACATTTTGCTCATATTGGGTGTCAGCGCTCTCATTTGGCCTATCGACGTAAACCGCATATCCATCCGACGCGACATTCCTGCAGGATTTGTCGCCACACTCGCCATCACCTTGATGGCCAATTACTTCTTCACCAGGCAGGCGCGCACCATCAACTGGGTCGAAGGCATCGTACTCTTGCTCATGGGATTCGCCTATCTGCTACTCACCATGCTTAAGAATGACCCTAAAGAAGAGGCCGAAAACGTGCAGGAAGCCATGCCTTGGGGCAAGACCATTCTTGCACTCTTGGCTGGTATCGTTGGACTGTATATTGGAGGTGAACTGGTTTCACGCAATGCCCAGATCCTTGCCCACAACTGGGGCATGAGCGATAGTACCATCGGGCTTACCATAGTCGCCACTGCCACTTCGTTGCCCGAGCTCATCACCTCAATTGTGGCTGCCCTGAAAAAGAATTCCGGCATCGCCATCGGTAATGTATTAGGCTCAAACATCTTGAATATCTTTATGGTATTAGGCATCAGCTCCATCATCACGCCGCTACCCTTCGAGCCTATGATGAACCAGCAACTCATGATTCTCTTTGCCGCCAACATCCTGATGCTTTTGTTTGTCTTCACAGGCAAAGGACGCAAAATCTCACGTTGGGAAGGCGCATTCCTAACCTTAGGCTACATCGGTTTCATGTGGTTCTCCTTGGCTATGCAATAAAAAAAGTAGAGACGTAGCGCGCTACGTCTCTACATCTTATAATCACCGTTATTGTTTATCAGTCAGCCAGTTGGAAGGCGGTCTTCACAGCCTCATAGTTGCTGTAGTCGACATCACTGCGGTGACTATATACCGAAGCTTCGATAGCAACGATCTTAAACTCATGCTTGTCGGGACGCATGCCATCGAAGAAATCGCTCTCCGTCCAATACAAGCTCACGCCACCGTCGTTCAAAGTAGCCACCTCGATGGAGGCCTCGCAGTTGAGGACCTCTTGGGTGCCATCCTCATAGTGGGCTGTATATTGATAATAATACGTCAACGGCACTTGTGACCAGGCACTGCCAACCTTCATGTAGACAAGCACGGCGCCATGGTTGTACACATTACCATTGATGGCCGGAAAGTCGATGGTCACCATCCATTGGCAGTTGTTGACCCACTGCCAGTCATCAGAATGAACAACCACAGTTGAAGAAGCAACATTGGCGTTGCCATCGCGACCGCGACAAGAAGCCATTGACAAGACCGCCAAAATCGTCATGCAGATAATACTTAACTTTTTCATTTTGATAGATTTTTTAATATTAAACTAATTTGATTGTCTTCTTTCAAGACTGCAAACATACAAAAATCTTGCCGAATTTTTCCATACCGGAAAAACAATCTCAAAAAAACGTAATTTTGCAGCATGAAAAACAAGAACTACATAGTTCACCTTGCAGGCGTTATCGCCATGGTTTTCTGGGGCATGTCGTTTGTTTGGTCGACACAAGTCTACCAAAACCTCAACCCAACGGCAACCATTTTTATGCGCCTTGTGGTGGCTACGTTTTTTTTCACCGCAATACTATATACATTTCGGCTGAACGAAAAAGTCAAGAAAGAACATCTAGGCCTTTTCGCCCTGGCGGCCATGTTTGAGCCCTTCCTTTATTTCATTTTCGAGGGCTACGGATTGAAAAACACCTCTCCAGTCATCGGTTCAGGTATTATCGCCATGATCCCTTTGGTGACCCCTGTAGCAGCACACATCTTCTTAAAAGAACGGCTTACGCCCATGAACATCGTAGGTTTCATCGTCTCTTTCGTCGGCGTCATCATCATGCTGCTCAACAAAAACCTTGAATTCATTGCTTCAACTAAAGGCATCCTATTCCTATTCGGAGCCGTGTTGGTAGCCGTGGGCTATTCTATTGCGCTCATCAAGTTAACAAAGCTTTACAAACCCCTGACCATCACCTGGGTGCAAAACATCATCGGCATGTTGTATTTCGCCCCTATGGTCCTCATCATGGAGCGTTTTGAGCCGTCCAACTTCGCCAACGTGGGTGGGTACATAGTTCCTTTGGTCTGCTTGGGCGTGTTTTGCAGTGCATTTGCCTATGCCTTATGGGCGTTTGCTTTCAGCAAACTTGGTGCCTCACGTGCCAATGTATATTCCAACTTGATTCCTGTTTTCACGGCCATCTTCAGTTACTTCATCATCCATGAAGCCCTGACGACAAATAAAATCATCGGCATTCTGCTGGTGGTGTTCGGATTAGTCTTATCACAATTGAAAGGAAAAAGCCATGATTACCAGCAAGACAAACCCTAAAATCAAGAATCTCGTCAAACTGCAGAAGGCTTCTGAGCGTCGTGAGCAGAACCGCATTCTTATTGAAGGAGAGCGCGAGATTGAGCGTGCACAAAAGTGCGGCTTCGTGATTGAGCAGTTGTATGTCTGCGAGTCGTTGCTGCGCGGACCGCTCGCCATCAAAGCCGAGTTCATCGAGACCGTCACGGAAGAGGTGTTCGACAAGATCGCCTACCGCGAAGGCAGCGATGGCCTTATAGCCGTAGCCATACCCAAATACAAGAGCCTCGACGAGTTCAAACCGAAAAAAGACGCCTTGATCATCGTGCTGGAGACAGTGGAAAAGCCAGGCAACCTCGGGGCCGTGATGCGCACGGCTGACGCCGCTGGTGTCGACGCCGTCATCGTGGCCGACCCCGCCACCGACCTCTTCAACCCCAACGCCATCCGCGCTAGCATCGGCTGCATCTTCAGCGTACCTGTCTATGCTTGCTCAACTGAAGAATGCATCAGCTGGCTGAAAAAGAACGGCATAACCATCTACTGCACCTACCTCAAGGCCTCCATCGACTACCTTGAGGCCGATTTTCGTAAGGCCTCTGCCCTCGTGATGGGCACTGAGGCTACGGGCATCTCCGATGCTTGGGTCGAGGCTGCCGACCAGAACATCATCATCCCCATGAACGGCATCGCCGACTCGCTCAACGTGTCAGTGACCACAGCCATCGTCACCTTCGAGGCTATCCGCCAAAGGAGAAAACCATGAAAAAAGACTATTTCCTGTTGCATCTCTCCGTTTTCATCGCCGGATTCACCGGTGTTTTGGGGCGCCTTATCACCTTGGATTCAGCCATCCTAGTATGGTGGCGCATGGCAGCAGCAGCATTGCTGATGTGGGCCTTTTTGGCCATTAAGAAAGATTTGAATCGTTACGGATTCAGGGACATTCTGCAGATGGGTGGCGTAGGTATGTTATTGTGTTTGCATTGGGTGTTTTTCTATGCCTCTATCAAGGCTTCCAATGTCAGCATTGGTGTAGTATGTTTCTCCTTGGTTGGTTTCTTCACGGCCTTGTTTGAACCCATTATCAATAAGCACCGTTTCTCTGGGCGCGAGTTTTTCTTTAGCCTACTCACCATCCTAGGCATCTACCTTATCTTCCATTTTGACTCGCGTTATCGTTTGGGTATCATTCTAGGAGTAATCTCTTCGGCCTTGTACGCCTTGTTTGCCATTACCAACCAGCGTGTTGGCAAGCATTACGAGGCAAAAAACATGCTGCTTTGGGAAATGGTGGGCGGTCTCATTGGCCTGACCTGCCTAATACCTATATATAATTTGTTCATCCCTGTCGGAAGGCTCTATCCCGTTGGCATGGACTATCCTTATCTCGCTTTCATGGTCGTGGTGTGCACTATCGGCCTCTGCCTGCTGCAAATCATCGTGTTGCAGAAAATCCCTGCCTTTACGGTCAATTTGACTTACAACTTGGAGCCTGTGTATAGCATCATACTCTCCATGTTTATCTTCAGAGAGTACAAGGAATTGAATTTCTCGTTCTGCATCGGCATCGCACTGATCATCATTTCAGTAGTACTACAGACTTGGAGCGAGATTAGGAGGCGAAAAATCAAAGCTTGATTTTCACAAACACCGGATAATGGTCCGAAGGATTGTGCCGGATGTAAGTATCAAATGAGATCTGCTGCGGCGCATCGGAGGCCTTGATGGTGTCGTCGGGATCCTCATCAGGCGTCCAATAACTGTTAGTGAGAACGCCGTAGGCCTCTACGGTCGTGGTAGGCGATACAAAGACGTGGTCGATGCGGCTTGTGGTGAAATAATTGGTCTTGAAAGCATTGAATGTGCCGTTTTCCGCAAAGCGGATGCGGGCAGCATCGAAGGAGTCTTTCAACAGGCCCGACTCGGTAAAAATGGTATAGATTTCATCGTTTTGGTCAACGTTGAAATCGCCCGTGAGAATGACGGGGTATCCATCCGCCATCTCGCGAATGCGCTGCACCACTAGTTTGGCCGCCTCGCGCCGTGCAATCACCCCAACATGGTCCATATGGAGGTTGAAAAAATAGAATTCCAAAGCCGGTTCAGACTTCTTTCGGTTGAACACCCCATTTCGTTGTTCTTTCTGCGTTTTGACGGCAAACTTACCCCAGGTGCAGATGCGAATACAAACCGCGTCCCAGCCCAAACCAGGCTTGTCGGGCGTCTCACTCAGCCAGAAATCGCCATGGTCAAGAAGGCGTAGCTTCCTTTTCTTATAAAAGATGGCTTCATGCTCGCCGCCTTGTTTTCCGTCATCGCGACCGACGCCGATATAGTCATAGCCATCAAGAGCCTGCTTCATGTCCTGCAATTGTGACCATAGCACTTCCTGCGTGCCAAAGACATCGGGCGCCATGAAGTTCACCTGGTCGCAGATGACCTGACAACGCTTGGCCCACACCTCGCCTTGGAGACTGTCGTTGGCGTTTTTGTATCGAATGTTGTAGGATCCGACAAGCATTTGCTGGGCGGAAAGCTGAAGTGAAGCCACAATAAGGGCGAAGAGAAGGAGTTTTTTCATCGAAACACAGTTTTAATTGGGACAAAAGTAGAAAAATTCCTTATTTCTCTCGATTTTTCTCCAACTTATTATACCAAGCCCCAAACACAAACATCTCTTCGCTGAAGACAAATCCCAAACTCTCATAATATCCCTGCAAACGCGGCTTATCCTTGTCGACAAGCAGAGTGACCTTTTGAAAACCATTTCCTAAAGCAAAATCCATGCGGTCACGTATCAGCATTTTGCCAATGCCGATGCCCCTGTAATCGGACAGAATCGCCATGCTGTCTAGATAGAACTCATCCGAACCGGTTTCCATCGCATTGCGGCTCAAATCCATGCCTGAAGTCTGTTGCACGAGGCCAAAGGTCTTGGCACGCAAAGCAGCGTAGCGAGCTCCGTCGTAAGCCACTAGGGCGCCTACCCTATATCCTTCAATCTCAGCAATGCGTGTGTTGAGGTAGCTGTATAAGGTGTCGCCCATAAGGCAAATATCAATCAAATGCTCATAGATGGCACGTTGCTCATCTGGAATGGCAGCATCAATTTCTAACATGTCGATGCCCGCCAACACCACTCGTGCAACGAAAGGCGCGTCATCTGATGTGGCATCACGAAGCTGGACTATGGGAAGAACGGGCTGCATTAGCGAAGTTTATTTCTCTGATAATGAGGCGTCACAATGACAACAAAAAAGATGAGCGATACCAACACCGAGGCCGAAGCCACCAGATAGGCTGCCGAGAACGAGAAATGCTCGGCAAGCATGCCGCCCGAGAAGATGCCGATGCCAAGACCTAGATCCCAAGTGGTGAGATAGGTGGATGTGGCGGTGCCTCGTTGCGCATTGGTGCCCAGGTTGATGAACAAGGCATTAAACGACGGGAAAGCTGCGCCAAATCCCAAGCCACAGCACAAGGCGATCAAAAGGAAAGCCGCGGCCGTGTAGTCTGTACCCAAAGCATTACAATGATGGCACATACCTAGTCCGAACATGGCGAACACGACGATACCCAAACCTAAGGCAATGGTCTGCGTCACCTTGCCCTTATCGACCATCTTGCCGGCAAACAATCGCGAGGCAATTAGGCCGACGGCGTACACCGTGAAGAACAAGCCGCTACTGATGGTCAAGCCCATCTCCTTGGCATAAAGGGCGATGTAATTGGAGATCTGTCCATAGGCGAAAGCCAACAAGGTAAACGATATGCCCGCCAGCAAGCCTTTCAACAAAATGAAACGGTCCAAAGAGATAGGAGGACGTTTCACGGGCGGCCTTACTTTGGTCTGAATCCTTGAGGCAAACAAAGCCGCCAACAGGCTGCAAGCCATACAACCCATGAAGATGGCGTTGAAGCTGAAATGCTCGTAGACAAACAAGCCTGTCATCGGGCCGACCGCCATGGCGATGTTGTTGGCCACGCCATAATAGCCGATGCCCTCTCCCCTATGTTCCGACGGCACCACGTCGATGACCAAGGTGTTGCCGCCCACCGAAGTGAGGCCAAAAGCCAAGCCGTGAACAATACGGATTATTATTAAGATGGTAATGGTAGCGGCAAAAAGATAGCCCACAAACACGGCTGTAAAGATGGACAATGCCAACAAATACAAAGGCTTACGTTTGAAAGTGTCCATCATATAGCCTGAGAAGGGACGCACCACCAAAGTAGCTAACGTGTAACAAGAGATGACGGTACCAATGATAGCATTGCCAGCTTGAAACTTCTCCATAATGAAGAAGGGCAACACTGGAAGCAACAGGTAGAACGAGAAGAAAAACAAGAAATTAGCCGCACAAAGGCAGAGATAATTCTTATTGAATAGTTTTTCTTCCATGACTACAATTCGTTTAACTCGTTTGGATGTAAAGCATTTTGGCTTGCAAAAGTACGGAATTAAATGATAGATTTTTATCCTATTTTCGGAAATTTTGTCATGCGAAAATAACAAAAAAACTATGCAAATCGGAAATTTTGTCATTAAAAACAAGGCTTTTGACCCGTTTTTGGCCTTGGCAAAGAATTTGACTAGATGGAGTCGTCAATCGAAATTAAATAAACAACTAAAAAATAGGAGATCAAAACCATGTTAGTAACTAGAAGAAATCAAGACTTTATGCCTACGCTGTTCAACGAACTGATGAACTGGAACGACACAACGTATTCAACGCCCCGCATGAACATCATGGAGACGAAGGACAACTACAAACTTGAGCTCTGCATCCCTGGTCTCACCAAGGAAGACGTCAAGTTGAGCATCGATGCCGAAGGCAACCTCGTTGTCGAGATGGTCAAGGAGACAAAGAACGAGAAGAAGGAAGAAATGCGCTACCTGCGTCACGAGTTCTCGGTCGAACACTTCCGCCAGACAGTGATGCTGCCTGAGGACATCCACAAGGAACAGATCAGCGCCAAGGTAGAAAACGGCATCCTCGACATCGTCATCCCCAAGGTGACCGTTGAAGAAAAGAAACAGGCCATGCAGACCATCGAAGTCTGCTAAAGTCTTCCCAAAACAACCCCACAACGGGACGGAATCATCCGCCCCGTTTTTTTTGTTGCCACAAATTCTAATCCCACGCTTTTAATTCTTACCTTTGCAGCAAATTTATTTGCGTATGAGAAAAGCGTTACTCCTCACCTTTTTATCCATCATCGCCTTTCTGCAGGCCTTTTCGCAAGACGGGAAGTCCTTTGTCACCTTGGACAACCTGCATCTGAACACCCGCGCCGACTTCACCCTCGACTACCATCCTGGGCATGATACGGTTGCTCCTAGCACCGACCATGGTTTTGCAGGAAAATATCTCGTTGTGGCATTGGATGGTACCATTGGCAGTAAGTTCAGTTACCACCTGCGTCAGCGTATCAATGCGCCCAACATTGGCTTTGCCAACACCTTTTTCCAAGGCACCGACTGGGCTTACCTCAACTGGAACTTCACCGACAACCTTTTCCTTTCTGCCGGTAAACAAGTGGTGGCCATAGGCGGCTGGGAATACGACTCCAACCCCATCGACATCTACTATGGCACCGAGTTCTGGAACACAGTATGTTGCTACGAGGTGGGTGCATCCTTGAATTACAAGGACAACGCGGGCAAAAACCATTTCCTAGTCCAGATGTGCAACTCGCCTTTCATCAACCAGGCCATGCAGAGTATTTACGCATACAACCTGATGTGGTATGGCAACTTCGGAGTCTTCAAGACGGCCTATTCCGCCAATATGATCGAATACCAGCCTGGCAAATTCATCAACTACATTGCCTTGGGCAACAAACTGCAGTTCAAAGGCGTGGAGATGTACCTTGACGTCATCAACCGTGCTTCTTTTGAGCAAGATCGGTTCTTTGGTCAAGACATCACTGCCATCTATGGCATCGGCGTCGACATCGGGAAGAAATGGATCGTTTTCGCTAAGGCCGGCTACGACTTCAACCAAGCCCAGTTACCCAACACGGAAGCCTACGACCAGTATGTCACCCCTGGGAAAAAAGTTGACTTCGAGAGCCTTGGTTTCGAATATTATCCCTTGGGCGATCGCAGTGTGCGCCTACACCTCTGTGGATCACATACAAGCGTAGATGGCGCCAGCAAGTTCCAAGCCAACCTTGGCCTCACTTGGAAAATCAACCTGCTCAACATCAAGAAAAACTAATCCGCTATGGCAAAAACAAAATACAACACCATCAAGCGTAACACCCTTAACTACCACGAGAGGGTGGAAAGAATCTTCAAGAGATTTGAAGAAAAACTCAAAAAGCCGCTGAAATTCACGACCAAGCGAAGTTTCGAGGCCATCGTTTTCTTGATCATCTTTTTCGCCTTCTTTGGCTTGCTAGCCTATAAGATGACCTTGCCCAAGATGCTGAACACCTTCATGCAAACGGCCTATCACCTGCTGTTGGAGACCGTGTTCTACATCATGGCCATCTGTGTGCTTATGGGCGCCATCAGCAAGTTGCTCACCGAGTTCGGTGTGGTACGTCTGTTGGAGAACCTTTTGCGCCCATTGATGAAGCCACTTTACAACCTGCCTGGCGTGGCCGCTTTGGGTGCCATCATGACCTTCTTGAGCGACAACCCCGCCATCATCACCTTGGCACACGACAAGAACTTCAACCGTTACTTCAAGAAGTACCAACTCGTCTCGCTGACCAATTTTGGTACAGCCTTCGGCATGGGTCTTGTCGTCGTGGCTTTCATGACGGGTCTAGGCTTCGGCAAAGGCGCTTTGGTAGGCGTAGCTGGTGCCGTCATCGGCAGTATCGTCTCAACCCGTCTGATGCAACGCTCCACCCTGAAAGCCTATCCTGAGCTGGATACACCTGTCGACGAGGAGTTTGGCGGCGACGAGCAGCAGATCTCCTTCAAGAGTGAAGGGGGCGTGTTCATGCGTTTCCTCAACTCGTTGCTCGACGGCGGCAAGGACGGCGTTAGCATCGGCTTCGCCATCATCCCAGGCGTGCTCTGCATCTCCACCATCGTGATGATGCTCACCTTCGGTGCATCAGGCAGCAACGGTGAATATCTTGGCGTGGCTTACGAAGGTGTGCCCGTCATCAGCTGGGCGGCCAACAAGGTCAACTTCATCTTCGAATGGCTCTTCGGCTTCAAAGACGGCGCCTTGATCTCCTTCCCCATGACCGCTCTTGGTGCTGTGGGCGCCGCCATCGGTCTGGTGCCGCGTTTCATCACCGAAGGCATCATCGACAACAATGCCATCGCCGTGTTCACCGCCATCGGCATGTGCTGGAGTGGCTTCCTCAGCACCCATGCCGCCATGCTCGACAGCCTCGGCTATCGCAAGCTCATCGGCAAGGCCATTGGAGCGCACACCATCGGCGGCCTCTGCGCCGGCATCGCAGCACACTGGCTGTATGTCTTACTAGCCTTGATATTCTAACTAACAACAAAAAAAGAGGCTCACCGAGCCTCTTTTTTTTGTTTCAGAACGAAGGATATCAACCTTTCTTCTTACCCATATTGTAGGTAAGGTTGAAACGCAGCGTGTTCTCCAAAGGGTTGGAACCAGCGACTGTGTTGACAGGAATCAGGTAGGAGACATCCAAACCGAACACATTATACTTCAAGGCTGCGCCAAGGGTTACATATTTACGGTTACCCTTCAAAGCGGTTTCATTGAAATAGCCGGCACGCACAGCAAACACATTGTTGTACCAGTACTCCACACCGACACCTATATTGATTTCGCAAAGCTCTTCATAGAATTTACCGTAGTTTTCCCACTCACCTGTATATTGATTGTAACCAATGCCAGGCGCATCATAGAACGACTGGATCATGCCCGACACGACCGACACGTTATTGTCCATACCGTAAAGAATCTGATAGCCTCCCGTTGCCGGATCAGGGATAGGTTGACCAGAGAGGGTGTCTCTCTTAATGACTGGAGGTGTAGGAACCATAAGTTTGGAAAGATCCACATTAAATGCCAATGAATTATATTCGTCGAGCTCAAGCTTCAGGTTGGCACCAGCACGCAAAGTGGTGGGGATGAAATCTTTTCTTTCCGAAGAGCTGTTATAGCTGATCTTACTACCGATATTGGTGATTGCGGCACCCCAAGCAAAATCAGCATCCATATCGCTGAACCATTCAACGGGACGTTTGTAGTAAACAGCCACGTCGGCGGCCACTGAAATACCCTTCTTGGCATAGTCCTGAACGCCTTGGTTCAAGTCGGAATAGATGAAACGACCGGAAACAGCACCTGCCAAATAATCGCCCAACATACGGGAATAGGTGGCGTCGATAGCCCATTCATTGGGGCTGTATGTACCTTGGTCCGTATTGTTACCGTCCCTGAAATTGATCTCACCACAGCTAAAATAACGCAACGTGGCACCGATGGCCGATCTGTCGTTGATACGCTTGCCGAAAGCCAAATAGGCAAGGTTCATGTCGTTTGTCAGATTCCTCAGCCAAGGGCTATAGCCAAGGCCGATGCTCATGTCTTCATTCAGGAAGGCATACTTCGCCGGATTATAATGCATCGAATACACATCGGGTTCGGAAGCCACACCGCAGTCGCCCATGGCACCACCTCGAGCATCCGGGGAGATGGAAACAAAAGGAACCGCTGTTGTGATAACGTTAGGTGAGACTTGATAATTTTGGCCCGTATAACCTTGACCAAAAGAATGTGCCGCCATAAAAACAAAGGCAGCCAGGAACATGTGCTTGATTTTCATTTTAAATTATAATTTAAATTGAAGAGATAACGATTATTCTGTTTGCTTATTGTACATCAATGAAAAAAAAGTTTTAACGGTATATCATCATTCTTTGGCTTACCGTTCTCGAATAACCATCCTCGCCCGAAAGGGTTAGACGGTAAAGATAAAGCCCTGTTGGCAAAGCGCTCCCTCCTTGGTTGCATCCATCCCAACGGATAGGCTCAATTTGGCCATTGGTGCAACTCACCCGTTGTGAAAAAGCATCCACGAGCCGTCCTGTGATGTCATACACTTCCAGGTGAACATCAAAATTGCCATCCTCACCATAGTGTTTCAACGTTATATAAGTCGATTCATTAAAAGGATTGGGGAAATTGCGCACACCTGCCAAATAGATATCTTCCCCTACAACAAACCACAAGTTTGCGCTTGAGGAATTGTTCTGCATGTCCCAAGCTTTAAGTTCAAACTGGTAATTCCCAGGCTCAAGATCCTCCAAAGGAAACGCGATGCTTCCCCGTCTGAAATCGTCAATAACAGGCTTAAAATAGCTATTCAACACCACATTGGAGCACATCGGAGCATTGCTTCGCATAACTATATCGCGGCCCAAAGCATAATCGTAGTGGTAAATGCCTTGCGCGTCATACAAATCGGCGTACAAAACGCCATTACGTTCCACAACGTCGCCGTTTTTAAACGAAGGATTGTTCCAATAAAAGTCAATTTTGGGTCCTTCATCATCGACGATAATGGAAGGATCCAGACCGCCCATGGTCAAGTTGTCGAAGACACCCATGGCATCTTTCCCACGGATTGAGTCGAAAGCATAAAAGCTAAAACGAGGTGCGCCATATGAGGCAGTAATGTCACTGGGCACTTGGAACGAGACTGAGAAACGGCCCGAATTCACACTGACATACCCCTGGAACAGCACGTCCTTGTGATGATAGCAGTTCACCACATTAACATTTCCTGAAGTGCTCTGATACTCCAACTTGATACGCGACTTTTGGTCATAGAGACGCACCCACAGTTCTCCATTAAAATCGGCATCGCGCCGCCCTTCAACCGTCCTAACCTCACCCTCCATGTTTACCATACTCATCGCATGCAGTGTAACGTCTTCACTTAACAAATCCTTTCCATTGAGTCTTAATGCCACGATTTCCTCTTCAGGGACAGCAAGACGCAATGCCGGATCGCCCAAAAGCAAATAAGAAATGTTTTTGCATTCAGTGGCAGTGAAATTTTGAGGGTCACGTTTAGCCAACCGGCAAATGTCGCCCAAACGCATAGGCACCCCATCCTCCCGCTGGAACAAAGATCTAGCTAATGCTTTACCTAACAAGACGTTGTTAGGCGCCAAAGTAGGACGGCTGGATGTCAGAAGTGCAATGGCACCACCAGAGGGCAAAAGAAACATCTGCTCACCAGCAGAATTCAATGTTGGGTCGTCATATTTGGCAAACTCACAGGTGGCCGTGAACACAAAGGGCATGCGGTCGTAGTTACTAAGCGAGGCAATGTCAGAATTGGTGAAAAGGCCGTCCTGGGTCAATCCTCTCACGCCACCGTGGCCTGTATACGTCATTACCAACGCTCCTTTTTCAAGGTCCCTCAACAATTCGTCGTGGGCTTCAGGGATCCTAATTCCTGCAGGCGTGTTTACATGCCCATAACCTTGCGCATAAATCTTTTTCGCAGTCATAGGATGGCACAACGTGTCCTCCATCCTGTAATACAATTCATTGTCGTTCACATATTGCGTCGACTCATCATCGGCCACGAAAAGATGTGCCGTCTTCCAGATACCTTGGTTCGCATTTATGTCGTTGTAATGCCTTATTTTCCGCATCACGGTTTCAGCTTCTTTCTCTGTGGAAGCAGGAATGCGACCAATGCCTATATCGACAGTACCCATGCTGTTTTCTCCTTCATGCGGCTCCATCAGGCCAAAATAATCATCGGTACAAAAGCTCTTCACCATGTGATATGGCATGGTTTGTGCCTCATAACAGGGAATGAAATCCGACAAATAACCTTTAAGGTTGCGGAAATCCATCGAGGCTTTCCCAAACAAGGTCACATATTTCAATCCACCAGCACTGCGGTGATACACCATTCTGATGAAATCGCGAATCGCTGTAGGGTCACAGATCCCTGCGGAGAACTCATTAAAAATTTGGTGCACGTTGACCACTTGGCAATCCATACCATCCTCCATTGCATGGAAATCGGCCAAAACCTGGGCTTGCCCCATGCAAATGTCAGTCGAGATAATCAGCATGTCGGCATAAGATATGGAATGCAGGTCTTGGTTATCGATACGAGTCCATGAATTCACCGAAGATGCCGCCGACACATCGAATAGAACATAACGTTTCTCCACGTGCTCATCGGTGGCAAAAACCAGATTGCCAGAAGTCAGACGGCCTTGCTGCCTCATAGGACAAAGTGGCGTAGTGACATCCCAAAGTTGGAATTCAAGGCTAACATTTTGAATCCAAACGGCATTGCTCTCCTGTTCGAACTGGTCTGGAATAAGCCGGAATGGGAACACACCGCCCTCTCGTATCAATTGGCGCCATGCATACAACTCAATAAAATCAAGATACAAGCTTTGTCCGCTGGCAGTAGCGCGCAATTGAAGTTGAACATTAGCAGTATCACTTTCCAAGAAAAGCTGTTTCGATACACTCGATGGCAATCCATAAGAATTGTTTCCGTAGGAACCAATAGCGACGTTATTGGCCAACAGGTCGTTGTCAACTCTCAAGTTATAATACAAAGTGCTCTTATATGCCCTACCCAACAACTCAGCCTTCAAATAAGCGGCTTTTGACTTCACTAGATGAGGGAAGTCAAATGTCAATTCCAAAACAGAATCTGCCGAAGTCAACGACTCACCATACCAATTACGGCCCGAAACAAAAGGCGAGAAAAGCTCTTCCTCATGCCAACGGACATCCAAAAACTCAGTAATAACTGACGATGCCTCTTCAATGGGCAACGATGCCTTTTCTCCTATTCTCAATCCATTCACTCCACTGTCAACACATAGATAATAGTATGTAGTGTCAGAATAATAGTTACGTTGCCGCTCATACTTTTGTGTCAGGCTTGAGTTCAGTTTCCAACAAGTTGGTTCCTGACCATAAAACAACACGTAATCCTCGGCATCAAAACGCCCATCTTCAGCACCTTCAACGAAAATCGCCAGCTCCTCCAAATCATCGGGACGAGGATCGCTGTTCTTTTCCGGCAAAATACCAGCTGGGGCACCAAAAACTCGGATCTGATCCGGGTTGACGCCTTCAGCGTCAATGCCCATTTCCACAAAAGATGTCCTGTCGATTTTATATACCCCCTCATGGGCCACAGCAAGACGGTACCATGAATGTTCGGCCAAAACAGAATGATAAGCATTGTTCTGCGCCTGAACCTGCATACCTAATGACAGCAACAATAGAACGAAAAACTTAATATAAAGGTCTCTTTTCTTCATGACAGATTGATTTTTACTGATTTAAAATCAATTTCGACACCACAGAAGTGGTTTCTCCCGAATCGTTGGTACCGAGAATACGGTACACATAAACCCCATTACGAAGTCGTTCACCATGAGCACCGCGCCCATCCCAGCGAATAGGTGTCACACGGGTAGACGAACCTGTGACTATTTCGTTGATCCTATTGACCCATCGACCCATAATGTCAAAGATGTCGATTTGCACCTTCAAGTTGTTGCCGATCTGGTTGTGGTCGAAAGTAAAATAGGTGATATCATTAACAGGGTTCGGATAATTGGCTGGGTTCTCAAGACACATTCCCGTACTATTTACCACGGTAAAGTCGACAGATGCCGTATTTGAATTATTGAATATATCCCAAACCTTCAAGGTTAGTGTATAATCGCCATCAGCAAGTTTCTGCATTTTGAAAGCAATTTTGCCTTTGCCGGGATTGTTGATCTCCGACACAAAATAATCATTAAGCCGATAAGAAGTCTTGTAAGGACCCTCCAAAGTTGCCATGATATCATGTCCGATACCCGTACCCGTGGTGTTGATACCACTTTCGTCTTCCACAAAAGCCAACAAAGTGGGATTCTCGCTCGTGAGACCGCCGCTTACAAACAAGGTGTCGTCAATAAACAGCCTGACTTCAGGTGGTTCGTTGTCGCTAATGGCATTATCGTAGAATCCACCAATGATGAATTCGTCGAACTTGCCCATGGCATCGGTAACATAATTGGTTGCATAGTAGCTGATCAGGCCACTGCCATACCGATAGGAAATATCACGGGGTACGATGAAGTTGATCTTGAACTCACCGTTCACCACCTCCGCCTTACCATTGAAAACAACGCTGTTTCGCAACTTGAAAGTGAATGGACTGGCCTCATCACCATAAGTCGTCACATCCGTCTCCTTGTCATACACGGTCACATAAACAATGCCATTGAAATCAGAGGCCACTTCGCCATCCAAATCCTTAACGGCACCTTCTATCTCAACAGGCTGCAACGCTCTGATGGTATCATTGATTGGGATGGAGTCATGTTGTATATCAATGCCATTGATACGCTTCGTCTCCACTTTCCATTTTGGATAGACCAAACGCAAAGCAGGGTCGCCAAAAAACACATAGCGTTTTTCATCGATGTCTCCTTGGGTTTTGCCCATGCGATACACATCACCCAAACGATAAACATCGCCTCCATTAATACGGAACAGGTTGTTGTAAATCCCTTTCATAAACCGCAGGTTATGATCACCATAGGTAATCCTTGCCGTGGTAAACATGGCGATCATGCCACCATATTGATTTAAAAAAGCGTATTCACCAAGGGAAGTACGGTTGTGGTCATCATAACGGCTAAACTCACAAGTACCCGTAATCATCAACGGAAACATGGGGGCATTACGCCATGAGTCAACATCTTTTCTTTGGAGTATCTTTTCGGTGGCCAGTTGGACTTCACCACCGTGGCCTATATAATTCATCACCAAAGTCCCCTTTTCCATTCTACTGTTGATAGCGGCATTCATGTCGGGAGCAATCTGTCCGCCCGGTGCATTGACTTGAGGATAAGCGTCCAAATAAATCTTATCAACCAACATATCCCCTCCACCAACGCTCTTCATAAGGTTCACCAACGTCTCAGCATTTCCGGGGAAACCTCCATTCAATCCGCTGTCATCGTCAGCACAGAAAGTGACCATGTTACGCCATGGTTGCATTGAAGCCTCATCTTTTGCAATGTATCTTTCAATCTTATCGACCATGTTAGTTGCCTGTTCCAAAGTGGCGACAGGGAAGCGGCCTATGCCTATATCCGCCAACGAGGAGCCAAGAGCACCTTCTCCCTCGTCCATAAAACCGTAATAGTCGTCGGTCACTAACGTGCTTCTTTGGTCCAGCGAACTAAGCGACTCAAAAGCAGGAATAAGATCCACCAAACCATCCCGGTTCTTATGGTCGTAGGAGGCATCACCCAACAATAGTAAATACTTGATCTTGCGACCAGAATTGCTGTCGAGATAAAGCATACGACAGAAGTCGCGGATGGCTGAAACGTCCTTGGCACCGCACGAAAATTCATTATATACCAATTCAGGTGTGGTAATATACACATTCAAGTCGGGATCCAAACGATTGTGAATGGCTTTTATCCTTTCAGCCTGACTTATAAAATCGGAATGAGTAAGTATCAGATAATCCACGTCGCGGACGCCATGAAGGTTTTGGTTGCCGACCCTCCCCATGGCGGTTGCCGTACAATAGGAATTGCCATTGAATGCTACAAAGGCATTGTCCTGATTGCCTAACACCTTAAATGAATAGACGGAATTGCTCAACGTGCCTAGCACAATGGAAGGAGCTACAGGGTCGCTGACATTCCAAACACGAATCTGTTGAGAAGCGCCAGAAATGCGGTATTCATAAACCTGATTGGAAAGTGAAGCCTCCGGGTTGCGAAATGCCATCTGACTTCCAACCATTTTCAAGCTGCGCCACGCGTTTAATGCCAAGTAATCGACAAATCCATCGGAAGTGGAGGTACCCGTCGACACATGTCTTAACCTAACACTTACCGCAGACCCTTGCGGCACAAAAGAAACCCATCCTCCAACCACATGGGCATAAACCGACCCTGATGGCGACGTGGACGAGAGAGAATATGTCGCTTTCTTCTCCTCGTCGACATACACTTCAAAAGAAGCCGGAGTGAAGTTTCTACCCGCCAATTCCGACTTCAGCCATCCCTTTCGGGAAGACACCATGTTTGGAAAGTCAAAACTGAACGTCTTGTATTCCATGCCATGCATGGCATCACCATAGTAAGAGCGTCCCCAATGCCACAAGTTGTATTCGTCCGACTCGTGTACTTGATAATCAAGGAATTCTGTCACTACAGATTCAGCAGCAGCAGTCGGCGCAGTTGAAGTCGTGATTCTTTTCCCCGTCCCCTTCCCTGTCACAACAAAAGCGTAGGCATAGTCATCATAATAGTTCTGAACATGTTCAAACACCTGTTTCGAGGCATTCCAAGTCCAACGCACAGGTCCCCCTCCATAAAACAGCACATAATCGTTCTTGTCAAACGAACCATCTGACTCACCTTCCACATAAATGGGTATTTCCACCAGATCGTCATGACGAGAGACATTGTTCATTTCAGGAAGTACGCCGCCTCCGTTATGATAGACGCGAATGGTTCGCGGATCAATTCCTGCAACATTGATACCCAAACCCTTAAGGTCATCGTATGACAATTTATAGATACCAGTTTCTGGCAGGCCAATCTTATACCAATCTCCAGAAGCCATGGCAGAAGTATGCGCATATACCGGATTATCCTTCTGAACATTGGCAATTGGCATCAATGACACCGACAACGTAGCCGAAACAAGCTTTTCATAACTACCGCCATGTTTACGTATAGGGTGAATTCTACATGAAAGCCATGACTCGTCACGTGAACGCAAGGGAATGGCACTAACGCTAAAGTCCTCGCCAAAATCGCAGTCATTGACAATCTTCAGTTCTTCTTCAGAAAGTGATGCCGTCTTCAAATCTTGTAGTTTTACATCGGCCTTCACCTGGTTGTCATAAATCGGGAACGATTTCACATAAATTGGTATTGAGCCTTCGTAGCAGGCAGACTCCAACTGGATATAGTATATGGTGTCATATGAGGTAGGCATTGCACCCACTCCCTGCCAATTTAACTGCAGTGAGTGCAATGATGTCACCTGTGCTTTCAAGCCATGGGATTGAACCACGACAAAAGCCAAAACCAAACAACAAACCGAGCAATATTTGAAAAACCTTCTGGATTTTAAACTCATCTCGCTAAATATCAATGTCTTAAATTAATACTCCTTATAAAAAAAACTACTATTTTGGAAACGAAAATACAACCTTTTTATTGTAATCATCCATTTTTTAGTCCAAAAAAAACTTTTTTTTGAGAAACGTAACTCATTTCAAAAAAAATCCGTAAAATTGTACGTTTTTTTCATAGCGTACTTCGGTGACGACAAAAGTACCATTTTTTGTTTTTAAATCATTTTAAATCAACTAATTAAAAAACTATACTACATTGATCAAAACAACCCTAAAATGTTTTTTTGAAGAAAAAAATGATGATAAATGTTGAAAAAAATATCGTTGAGGGGTACAATAAAAGGAAAATAACAGAGTTATAGATACAAATTTTTGTCAAAAATGTATAGAAAATCAGGATTCAAGACATTAGCAGTCATCGTTCTGGCAGGGCTTCTCACAGCATCCTGCGCCAAGAAGTCTTCAAGAACCACCGGTTGGGCTTATAACGACGCCAACAATGGCGGTTTTGAAGTTGCCGAAATCAACGACCAAGAAATCGGCCCCGGTTTGATTGCCATTGAAGGCGGCACTTTCGTCATGGGTGCCACGACGGACAATATCACCTATTCATGGGATAATACCCCACGTAAGGTTACAGTGCCTTCGTTCCTCATGGACCGCACCGAAGTCAGTAACGTGGATTATCAGGAATACATCTATTGGTTAAACCGCGTGTACGGCCAGAACTACCCACAAGTTGTTCGCAATGCCTTGCCTGACACGCTGGTGTGGCGTGACCGTTTATCTTATAACGAGCCTATGGTGGAGATTTACTTCCGCCATCCTTCCTACAACGATTATCCTGTGGTAGGTGTGACATGGGTACAAGCCAACGACTACTGTTCGTGGCGCACCGACCGTGTCAACGAATTGATGCTTGTTGAAGCCGGCATTCTGGATTGGGACCCCACCCAACAGGATGAAGAAAACTTCAACACCGATGCATATTTGGCTGGACAATACACCGGCAAGGTAAAAAACGGCAAGAAGGACCTTTCAAAAGGTGGTGACGGCCTGCGTAACATCCGCATGGAAGACGGCATTCTTCTGCCTTCCTATCGTCTCCCCACGGAAGCTGAATGGGAATATGCCGCTGTTGGCCTGGTGGGCAACACCTCCAACGAAATCGTTAGCGAAAGAAAAGTTTATCCTTGGAATGGTGACGGCCTGCGCACCGACAACAAGAAATACTATGGCAGCTTCATGGCCAACTTCAAGAGAGGCCCTGGTGACTATATGGGTGTTGCCGGCCACCTGAACGATGGTGCCGCACTTCCTGCTCCCGTCGGCTCTTATTGGCCCAACGACTACGGTTTGTACAACATGGCTGGTAACGTTTCAGAATGGTGCCAAGATGTCTATCGTCCGCTTTCCTTCGAAGACGTTGCCGACTATAGCCCATTCCGTGGTAATGTGTTCACCCGCAAGGCCGTCGACGACGAAGGCTTCCTCCTTCAGAAAGACTCCTTGGGTCGTATCAGAAGAGAACCCATCCCACAAGAAGAAGCCGCAAAACGCCAGAACTACCGCACGAGCTTTAATTCCAACTACGCCGACGGTGACTACATGTCAGCCATCCGCAACAGGTGGAATGACAATCAGGACGACCAAAGCGTTTTCACCAAGGAGATGTACGAATATGCCACCAACGACAACCCTGGCACCACGCTTATCAGCGATGAATCGAGAGTTTATAAAGGAGGTTCTTGGGCCGACGGACCTTACTATCTGAGCCCCGGCAATCGCCGCTTCCTTAACCAAAACCAGTCAGCATCGACCATCGGTTTCCGTTGTGCCATGAACAAGGTGGGTAGCTCATTTGCCAAGTAAATAATAGATTCTTTTTCATGATAGCATTGAAGCCGTTTGATCCGTCAGGCGGCTTCTTTCATTAAAAACAAATACCATGAGCACTATTGAGACTATATATCAGCACTATTTGAAGGCCCACAAAGTATCCACTGATAGCCGCAAGATCGAGCATGACGCTGTCTTCTTCGCTTTGAAAGGAGAAAACTTCGACGCCAATGATTTTGCCCTTCATGTGGCCGAGCAAGGTGTGGCGAGCCTCGTCGTCGCCGACCGTAAGGACCTGCCCCATCACGAGCGCATCCTCATCGTTGACGATTCGCTGAAGACACTGCAAGACCTCGCAGCCTACCACCGCTCACAAAGCAAGGCCACAGTGTTCAGCATCACCGGAACCAACGGCAAGACAACCACCAAGGAGCTCGTCTCAGCTGTACTGGCTAAGAAATATAATATTATCCACACCCTGGGCAACCTCAACAACCACATCGGAGTTCCGCTCACCCTGCTTAGCATCAAGCCCGAGACCGAAATCGCCGTCGTGGAGATGGGGGCCAACCATCCTGGTGAAATTGATTTCCTATGCAAGATCGCTGACCCCGACTATGGTCTCATCACCAACATTGGGAAGGCACATCTGGAAGGCTTTGGCAGCTTCGAGGGCGTCATCAAGACCAAGACTGAGCTCTATAGACACATCAAAGCCAACGGCAAGGCCGTCTTCGTCAACCAAGGCAACCCGCTACTATGGGAACAATCCGAGGGGCAGGAACGCATCAGTTACGGTCGCCATTGCGCTGCCTTCTGCCCTGTTGCCCCTGCTGCCTGCAACCCATATTTGAGTGTCGGCTGGAAAAACCACCTCGTTCAGACCCATCTCGTGGGAAGCTACAATTTCGAGAATGTGGCTGCCGCCATCTGCGTGGGACAGTATTTCGGCGTGGACGAGAACGCCATCATCGAAGCCTTGGAGGCTTACACGCCCACCAACAGCCGCTCGCAGGTAATTGAGACTGGCAAGAACCGCATCATCATGGATGCCTACAACGCCAACCCCACCTCCATGCGCGCTGCTTTGATTAACTTTGCCCGCATCTGTGGAGAACAACACCTATTATTATTAGGTGACATGCGCGAACTAGGAAATGCGTCAGAAGAAGAGCACCGTAACATCCTTGACTTGGTGAAAGAGTTGAAATTCAAGGAAGCTTTGTTGGTCGGGTCGAACTTCTGCACCTACAACGAGAACCCTGATTGGAAGACCTTCACAAAAGTGGAAGACTTATGCCAATACCTTGAGAGCCATCCTATCAGCGGAAAGACGATACTCGTCAAAGGATCAAATAGCATACAATTGGGGAAGGTGTTACCGTTATTATAAATGAAAGAAACCATCGCCATAGGATTGATGTCGGGCAGCTCGTTAGACGGGCTGGATATCGCCCTTGTGCGCTTCCAAGAAGAGGATTGCAAATATCACTTCCAAATCTTGCAGGCCGAGACCCTACCCTATCCTGAATACTGGACCAAGCAACTCTCCGAAGCCTTCCACAAACAGCCTGAAGACTTGGTGCAGCTGGACAAGGACTACGGCAAATACCTAGGCGAGCAGGTGCTGGCTTTCGCAAAGAAGCATAATGCCACGCCCGACTTCGTGGCTTCGCACGGCCACACCATCTTCCACCGTCCCGAGAAGCATTACACGTTGCAAATCGGCGACGGACAAGAGTTGGCCAAGGCTTGTGGCTTCACCGTCATCAACGATTTCCGCAGCGAGGATGTCAGCAAGGGTGGACAAGGCGCACCGCTCGTTCCCATTGGCGACAAATTGCTTTTCGACGACTATGAGATCTGCCTCAACATCGGCGGCATCGCCAACGTCTCCTATGACGAAGACGGCAAGCGCATCGCCTTCGACCTCTGCATCGCCAACCAAGCCCTCAATTATCTTGCCCAGATGAATGGTCTGCCTTACGACCGTGACGGGGAGCTAGCTCGTAGTGGCAAGGTCGACATTACGCTGCTGAAACAGCTGAACAGGCATCCTTTCTATGGACAGTTTCCGCCGAAATCATTGGGCCGTGAGTTCTTTGAGGCCAGCCAAAAAGACCTTTTGCAAGGCCCCTCTGTGCCAAACATGCTGGCCACCTTTGTGGAGCACATCGCCTTGCAAATTGCATTGGGAGTGAGCCATCTGCCCAAGGGGAAGATCCTCGTCACCGGTGGCGGTGCGAGGAACAAATTCCTTATGGAACGCCTTCAAGCCCGCAGCTCGCATGAAGTCGTCATCCCCGATAAGATGATTATCGACTACAAGGAGGCTTTGGTCTTTGCTTTCCTCGGGCTTTTGAGACTGGAGGGAAAGACCAATGTGCTGTCTTCAGTAACCGGGGCTGAAAGTGACAGTTGCAGTGGGAAGATTTGGAGAAATAATTGATTGTTACTAATTTTGCCGTTGATAAACTGAGTAATCCCGTGTTCAAGAAAATCCTAAATACCTTTGGAACCAAAATACTGGCGGCGGCCATCAACTTCGCCATTGCCATTATCATCTCCCAAACCCTGGGCGACACAGGCAAAGGTACCCAGGCACTGCTTTTGACCACCATCTCCTTCATCCTCATCTTTTCCGATATCATCTGTGGCGCGAGCATCATCTACCTCGCCCCGCGTCATTCGTTCAAGAAGATACTCGTGGCCTCAACCATTTGGGCGGCCCTCATTGCAGTGATCATGGGTTTCGCCATCTGGCTGTTCTATCCAAAGTTGGCACCCGATTTGATTGCACATGTGGCCATCCTATCGTTCATCTCCTCGCTCAGTAACATCAATTTCCGTTTTTTAGTCGGCAAGGAAGAAATCAAGAAGGCCAACTACAACACGCTGCTCCAACCTGTGCTTTTGGCTTTGACCTTGGTCATCTATTATATCTTGCTGAAACGAACCGACATCTACGGCTATGTCATCGGGCTGTATGCCGCCTACGGGGGCACATTCCTTCTGGGTGTGTGGATGCTGCGCAAAGAATATGCCAACCTGCGTCGTGATACGGACAAGGACTACAAACCCGTCTTGAAAGACCTCTTCAAATACGGTTTCCTTAACCAGACGGGGCACTTCGTGCAGTTCTTCAACCTTCGCTTGAGTTACTATCTGTTGGACAAATACATCAGCGTGGGACGCGTGGGGGTGTTCTCCAATGCCCTCTCACTCGCCGAGGCCATCTGGATCATCAGCAACAGCATCGCTCTCGTGCAATATGCCCGTATCTCCAACGCCGACGACCGTGCTTACGCGCAAAAGCTCACCCTCGATTTAAGCAAAATCTGTCTGCTCATCTCCGCCGTGGCTGTCGTGGTGTTGTGTCTGTTACCGCCTGCGGTTTACACCTTCGTATTCGGTCCCGAGTTCGGCGAGATGGCAGGACTTATCCGCATACTCGCACCAGGCATCTTGCTCTACTGCATTTTCCTCATCCTCGGACACTATTACTCGGGTACCGGACGTTATCAGATGAACACCTTTGCGGCACTCTGCGGACTGGTCGTCACCTTCGTATGCGGCTTCACGCTGATACCTCGCTATGACGTCACAGGTGCAGCCATCACCTCGGCGGTGTCGTATACGGTCAACGCAGTGTTCCTGTTCGTGTTCTTCGTCAAGGAGTCGCACTTCAAAGGCCGTGACTTCCTGTTAACCAAGAGCGAGATACAGAACTACATCGCCGGTCTGAAACAACAATTCTTGAAACAACCTATCGAAAATGAATAAACTCCATAAATTCACCAAAGCCCTTGGGCGAATCATCAAGCATCCTTACCTGCTCAACCTCGTCCTTCAAGACGAAGGCAGCAACAAGGAAGACGTCATCCGGAAATATGGTCTCGCTGACGGCCTGCCCGTCATCGAAATCAACGAATTGTTCCCTGATTTCCACGAAATCGCGAAACCATACGCCTATCTTTCGGGTGCCACCATGCCCATCGACATTGCCTTGTTAAGGGCATTGGCGAAACGCTACGAAGTGAAGGACTACTTCGAAATCGGCACTTGGCGCGGCGAGAGCGTGGCCAATCTAGCCGATGTGGCCGAGCATTGCGTCACCTTCAACCTACCAAAGGAAGACATCGTCAAGTTGACCAAAAACCAGTTATACGCCGACTTGCACAGCTTCTTTAGCAAGGATTTGGACAACGTGGAACAACTCTACGGTGACTCTCAGGCTTTTGACTTCGGCCCGCATTTTGGCAAGTACGATATGGTCTTCGTGGATGGCGACCACCATTACGAAAGCGTGAAGAAGGACACCGAGACGGCCTTCAAACTGTTGAAAGAAGAGCGCAGCATCATCGTATGGCACGACTATGGCCTCGACCCAGAGACCATCCGCTGGGACGTAATGGGCGCCATCTTGGACGGTGCACCTGCCGAGAAGCGCAAGCACATCTATCATGTATCCAACACCTTGTGCGCCGTTTACCTGCCTGAAGACTTCGCCACGCATAAGCTTGTGCCGTATGAGATGCCTAAGAAATATTTCGAAATTGATATTAAAACGCATATTTGCTAAACGATGAACGTTCTGCACCTGCTAAGTTGGTTCCCTACTCCCGACGACCCCACCTTGGGCAACTTCTGCGTCCGCATGATTGACGCATTGCCTGAAGATTGCCATTCCGTCATCCTCTCTGTCTGCGACGGTAAGGACATGACGAAATCATTTGAAGTCAAGGAGATTCCTGGGGCGCACCACACCCATGTGCAGATCTATATTCGTCCACCAAAAAACAGCATCGTTCGCAAACTCAAGATGCTGCGAATGTACCAATACGGCTTGAAATACCTCAAGCAACGTTTCTTCAAGCCTGACTTGATTCATTTGCATGTCGCGTACCCGCTTGGGCAAGTTGCCTTGCTTTGGAAGAAACTCTTTGGCTACAAATATGTCCTCACCGAACACTGGACCATCTACCAGCCGCAGAACAAGGAGGTTTTGGTCGGAAAGCTGAAACGCAAAATCGTCAAGATTGCCAACAATGCCGAGCTCATCATGCCCGTCAGCCTCGATTTACAGCGTTGCATGGAAGGGCATGGCATCCATAACCGCTTCAAGGTAATATACAATCTCGTGAATACGGACATTTTCAAGCTTGGAGCGCCACACACCTCAGGTAAGAAACAAATCCTCCACATCTCCACCTTGCGCGACGAGGCCAAGAACTTCAGTGGCATCCTACGTGTTATTGAAAGATTAAGGCAGCAGCGTGACGACTTTGAGCTGCACGTCATCCACGACTATGATGCTCCAGAATTCAAGACGTTTGTGAAAGAACGCCACTTGGAGGACTGCGTCATCTTCCATGGGAAGAAAACCTCTGCCGAGGTAGCCGAAGCCTATCAAAATGCCGATTTCTTCGTGTTGTTTTCCAACTTCGAGAACCTGCCCTGTGTCATCGTAGAGGCCTTTGCCAGTGGCGTGCCAGTGCTTTCCACTTCTGTTGGCGGCATCGCAGAGATTGTCAATAACGAGAGAGGTATCCTTATCCCACAAGGTGATGAAGAAGCCTTGTTACAAGGCATGAACAGTCTGCTTGACCATTATCAAGAATACAACCGCGAAGCCATTCGCAGTTATGCCATAAGAACATTTGCCGTCCAAAACATCGGGCAGCAGATTTTTGATGAGTACAAAAAGGTAATGGGGAAAGCTTAATCCTCGTTCCCGACAGCATTCTTCATGATGCCGATTTTAGAACTCTCAATGAAATTGAGGATGAAATCGCGGTCTTCCGAAGCGGGAAGATTCTCACGAATGTATTGAACCGACTGGGTGACATTCATGCCCACGCTATAAATCACGCGATACACATCTTGTATGGCGTTGATACGCTCGCGCGAAAAGCCGCGACGCATCAGACCGATGGAATTGACACCAGCATAGCATACAGGATAGTTGGGGCCTGTCTTCACAAACGGCGGAATGTCCTTGTTAACCAAAGCGCCTCCACTAATCATCACATGAGCACCGATACGGCAGAATTGGCTCACTGCCGCCAAGCCGCCAAAGATAGCCCAATCGTCGACTGTGATGTGGCCAGCCAGTGTGGCGGCGTTGGCCATAATGACATGGTCGCCCAAAACACAGTCGTGCGCCACATGGGTGAACGCCATCAGCAGGCAGTCCTTGCCCACCACGGTTTTTCCAGAAGCCACGGTTCCTTTGTTGACGGTAGCAGACTCACGCACGGTAGTGCCATCACCTATATAGCAATAGGTGTTCTCACCTTTGTATTTCAAATCTTGAGGAATGGCCGAGATGACTGCTCCGGGAAAAATCTTGCAGTTTTTACCGATACGCGCACCATCCATAATGGTGGCATTAGGGCCAATCCATGTGCCGCTACCAATTTCAACGTCTTCGCCAATCCAAGCGAACGCCTCAATCTTCACGTCTTCCGCGATGCGGGCATTTGGATGGATATAGGCTAAAGGCTGGTTCATGCTTAGAATAATAAGGTGTGTTTGATCTTTCTGGCAAAGGAGGTGTTGGAGAAATGGCCTGGCTTTACGGCAGTCACCTTACCCTTGATAGGACGGCCGACCAAGGTGAGGTCGCCGATGACATCCAGCAACTTGTGACGAGCGGGTTCATTGTCGAAATACAGCTCGACATTGTTCAGGATGCCACATTCTTTCACCGTTACTTTTGGCTTCTTGAAGAAAGCGGCAATATGGTCAAGCTCTTCGGAAGAAACATTGCGGTTGACGAACACGATAGCATTGGTCAAATCACCGCCTTTGATGAGGTTACGGCTGATGAGCGTCTCCAATTCATGAAGGAAAACAAAGGTACGGCAAGGGGCAATCTCATTTTCAAAGTTCTTGAGGTCATGCAAGGATGCATGTTGCTCGTCAAGCACTCTCGTGTTATACTTGACCTTAACATCGATTTCAAACCTGTCGCAAGGCTCAATGCTCAATTCAATGCCCAAGACCTCGTTCTTGTAGGAAATAGGCTCTTCGATGACCAGATAGTTGCGATAAGCGTTCTGCTCGACGATGCCAGCTTTGTGAATGGCTTCAACAAAATGCTTTGCACTGCCATCCATGATAGGTGTTTCTTCCACGTCAATGTCAATCAACACATTATCGACACCCATACCACGCAAGGAAGCCAAGACATGCTCCACAGTGTAAATCTTAACACCGCCTTTGCCGAGGGTAGTACCACGGGCTGTATCGATAACATTGTCAACATCGGCTTCGATGATGGGCTGGTTTTCCAGGTCAATTCTACGAAAACGTATTCCTGAATTTATTGGAGCCGGGTTGAAGGTGAGGGTACCGCACTGACGTGTGTGGAGACCTGCTCCTCTAACGCTGACTCTATTTTTGAGCGTACATTGTTTCTCCATAAAAAGACAAATATGTGGATAATCTCCACAAAAAACGTGCAAAAATATAAATTATTCCTTCAAGCGCCAAAAAAAAGCGTATCTTTACACACTTTTCCATTACATATAATATTAACTCATTTATAATGAAGCGATTAACAAATTTAATAAAAATTCTGCTATTTCTTCTTGGAATCATTTCCGCCATCATAATCACTCTAGCTTTTACCTCAGTGCCTTTTTATAGATATTACAATCTTGGCAAAAGTCCCAACCTCGAAATTGAATCTTTTGCCCCTCGGCAAGTTGTGATGTTTGGTGGCGCGGGGATGCCCTCTGAAGACAACCTGATGCGGCTGTATCATACTGCCGCCTTGGCCCGACATTTTGAAGTACCCGTATTACTAGTACACCCCCAAGACTCACTTTGCCAAGCCGAGATGACGCGGCTACTTCACCAAGGAAGCATCGATCAAATCAGCTACATGACAGAAGGCTCAAACACTCGCTCACAATGCGTTGAACTTAAAGAAGCATATCCACAACTTCTCAACCAACAACTCATCATCGTCACTTCCCCTGAGCACGTCAGACGCACTGTAAAAAGCCTTAACAAGGTCGGTTTTAACAATGTCATCGGCGTAGCAGCCTATCCCGCCACCGTCGACTTCGACCTCTCGCTGAAAAAAGAAAAACTGGGAGGTAACGAACTCGTTCCTTCGATAGAAAGCATAAAAATGCGTTATACGTTTTTCAACTATTTGAAGTTGGAAATCACCTGTATTAGGGAATACATCGCCCTCACTTATTATCGTATCAAAGGATGGATTTGATTAGTGAGGAGTGGGGAGTGAAAAGTGAGGAGTGAAAAGTGAGGAGTTGGCGGGTTAAAGGTGGGTGTTAGATTTTAGGGTTGCTATTTCTTTTTTCAGTTCCTCTATGGTGCGTGCCATCTCGTCGATATGGCGGAAACGTGCATTGGAGACCAGATACTGCCTCAACGGTTGTATTGGAGTGCCCATGTACTCCTTGTTCTCCTCTTTGATGCTGCCCATAATACCGCTCTGCCCGCCGAACTTCGATCCATCCGCAATATTGATGTGGCCAACGAAACCTGATTGTCCACCCACCACGCAGTTTTTGCCAAGATGCGTTGAGCCACTTACGCCAACTTGAGCCGCCAATGCCGAGTTCTCCCCCACCTCCACATTATGGGCAAGATGAACCAAATTGTCGAGCTTCACGCCTTTATGAACATGCGTTGAACCCATGGTAGAGCGATCGATAGTGGTGTTGGCACCAATTTCCACATTGTCATCGACGACCACGTTGCCCACCTGCGGAATCTTCTCGTAATGTCCATCGGGTTGTGGCGCAAAACCGAAGCCATCGGCACCTAACACCGCGCCAGCATGAAGGATACAGTTTTTGCCCACCACCGTATTGCGGTAAAGCTTCACACCTGGATACAACACCGTATTGTCGCCAATGACACAGCCATCGCCGACATACACCTGAGGGTATAGCTTCACATTGTTACCGATTTTGGCGTTCTCGCCCACGAAAGCGAACTCACCCAAATAAAGATTCTCACCGCATTGTGCCGTGGAAGAGACGAAAGCCAACGACGAGACGCCTTGCTTGTTCTGCGTCATCTGGTCGTAGAAGGCCAAAAGCTTGGCAAAGGAGGCATAGGCATCAGGCACGCGGATCAAGGTAGCGCTGATGGGTGCCGTAGGCTCAAAGTCTTCGTTCACAATGACGACAGACGACTGGGTCTCATAGATGTAATGTGTATATTTCGGATTGGCCAAAAAACTGAGCATGCCAGGAGCGCCTTCCTCGATTTTTGCCACATTCCAGACTTCAACATTAGGGTTGCCGTCCACTTTTCCAGAAAGCAGCTCGGCGATTTGCGTAGCGGTAAATTTCATTCCATTGGGAGTTTATAACAGAACGGCTAAAATCTTGTTTTATTACAGCAGCCGCTCAAAATCGTGCTTTAAGACAGAGACAGCTTGCTCCACTACTGGATTGGGCAAGGCCACCAGACTCTGGGCAATGATAGAGACATCCTCTTCATCCTTCAGCTGCTCGAAAGTCGTATTGATTTGATTGACAAGTTCTTCTTTGGCATTCACAACGGCCTTCCAGGTGGAATCCGAGACATACAATTGTTGGGCAAGATTATGCTCAAACTCTTCTCTCACATTTTGCAGCAGAAGCAGATGCAAAGTGCCTTTCTCCATGCCGGGCGTATAGATGCGTTTCACCAGTTGAGGCAGCTGAACCCGCTCGAGATAGAGCAGAAAACGCTCATAAGCCTGCACCTTCAGCGGCATAATGATCTTCAACGCCTGTACCTTCAGTTCCATGGCTTTCCCATTGCGCAATTCGGCGTCCTTCATCTTAGAAAGGCGAAGCAATATGACTAGTGCCGCGACCATCAACAAAAGGCCGGCTGACATGATAGCAACGATAATCCAAATATTCATTTTCGTTAGATTTTTGGTGCAAAAATACAGGTTTTTCCTTCAATCGTCAAATTTTCGTGCTATTCTGCCGACCCAATCAAAAAAAGGCCTACCTTTGCAAACCCAATCAAAAGCAACAAAATATCAACATAAAACAAATATGAGCGAAATCATCCTTTCCAACAGAGTTTTGAACATGGCCGAGTCGGCAACGCTGGCCATGACCAACAAGAGCCGCGAGCTGAAGGCCCAAGGCATCGACGTCATCAGCCTGAGCATCGGCGAACCCGACTTCAACACGCCCGTATCGGCCAAGCAAGCTGGCATCGACGCCATCAACAATAATGACACGCACTATCCGCCTGTGCCTGGAACACCCGCATTGCGCAAAGCTATCGCCAACAAGCTGAAACGTGACAACGGTTTGGACTATAAAGAAACTGACGTCCTTGTGTCCAATGGTGCCAAGCAAGCCATCAACAACGTGCTTCTCGCCATCATCAACGACGGCGACGAGGTCATCATCCCCGCACCGTTCTGGGTGTCTTATCCCGAAATGGTGAAGTTGGCTGGCGGCGTGCCCGTCATCGTCAAGAGCGACATGGCCCACGATTTCAAGATCACGGCCGAGCAGCTGGAGAATGCCATCACCCGTAAGACCAAGGCCTTGCTCATCAACACGCCTTGCAACCCCAGCGGTAGCGTCTTCACCAAGGCCGAGCTGACCGCCATCGCAGAGGTGCTGAAGAAATATCCGAACATCATCATCATCTCCGATGAGATCTATGAGTTCATCCAATATGAGCACAAGCATGAGAGCATGGGACAGTTTGATTTCCTCAAAGACCGTCTCGTCCTCGTCAACGGCGTCGCCAAGGGCTATGCCATGACTGGTTGGCGTATCGGCTACATCGCCGCTCCGCAAGCCATCGTGAAGGCTACCAACAAGATTCAAGGCCAAATCACCTCTGGTATTTGCACCATCGCACAAGCCGCTGCCGCCAAAGCCATGGAGCTCAGCCCCGAGAACTCGAAAGAGATTCAAGACATGCTGGCTGCCTTCCGTCACCGTCGCGACACCTTCGTGAAGCTGCTGAACGAGATTCCAGGCGTGAAGTGCAACACCCCTGCGGGTGCCTTCTATGTCTTCCCCGAGATGAAGTCGTTCTACGGCAAGACCGACGGCGAGACCGTCATCAAGGGCAGTGACGACCTCTGCATGTGGCTGCTCTACAACGCCCATGTGGCTTGCGTGGCTGGTAACGCCTTCGGCAACGACGACTGCATCCGCTTGTCGTACGCCACCAGCGAAGACAAACTCATCGAGGCCGTGAAACGCATCAAAGCCGCCTTGGCGAAACTGCACTAAGGCAACACCTTAAACGCTCCGTTGGCAATAAAACGCGCTGACGGAGCGTTTTTACTATACCAAAGTTCCCTTACATGACCAGCACGACACAGTTTCTCGACATCTTCAACAAAGCCATCGCCGACTACCACAAGTTCGACGACGTGAACCATCCTTGTGAGAACCCTTACGATGAGAAGACCATCGAATGGTACCTTTACAACAAGGCGTGGATTGATACGGTACAATGGCACTTGGAAGACCTCATCCGCGACCCGAACATCGAACCAGTGGCTGCTCTTGCCTTGAAACGCCGCATCGACAAATCGAACCAGGATCGCACCGACCTCGTGGAGATAATCGATGAATACTACTGGCAGCTCTTCCACCAAGTAAAACCTCAACCCACGGCTACACTCAACACGGAGAGTCCCGCATGGGCCATCGACCGCCTGTCCATCTTGCAGTTGAAGATCTACCACATGAAGGCCGAGGTGGAACGTACCGATGTCGACGAAGCCCACAAGGCCAAATGCCAAGCGAAATTGGACGTGCTGACGGAACAGGACAAGGACCTCTGCACCGCCATCGACCAACTGATGGAATGCTACAAAACAGGCGAAAAGGTGATGAAGGTCTACAAGCAGATGAAGATGTACAACGACCCCGCATTGAATCCAGTACTCTACGGGCAAAAATGAAAAAGCTCCTCATCATACGGTTCTCCGCTTTGGGCGACATCGCTATGACGGTGCCAGTCGTTTATGATTTGGCCATCCAATACCCTGATTTGGATATCACTATGCTCAGCCGCGAGATGGCGAAACCTTTGTTTGAGCGCATGCCAAAAAATGTGCATTTCCTCGCCGCCGACTTGATAGGGAGACACAAAGGGTTGTTAGGGCTCTGCCGACTATGGCGCGATGCCCATTTGACCGACTTCGATTATATCGCCGACTTCCATGACGTGCTACGTACCTGGTGGTTGCGCGCCGAAGGCTGTCTGCGACGCAAGAAGGTGGCCAAGATCGACAAAGGACGCAAAGGCAAAAAGGCTTTGACCCGACAGAAGAACAAGGTATTCGTCCAGCAAGACACCTCGTTTGAACGATATGCCAAGGTGTTGGAACAATTGGGCTTCCCCGTGAAGCCGCAATTCATGAAACTCGACTATTCGGTTTTTTGCGAGACGCAAAAAACAGACAATGAGACTTGGATTGGCATTGCGCCCTTTGCGAAACACGAAGCCAAGGTGTATCCATTGGAGAAGATGGAGCTGGTCATCAAGGTCTTGAACGAGAGGGCAAACACTACCCTATTCCTCTTTGGCGGCGGAGCAGAGGAAGACCGACAAATTGAACATCTTTGTTCGAAATATGAGCATGTGAAGCCTGCCAAGAGCCAGCAAGGCCTGAAGGGCGAGCTTGCCCTGATGGGCCAACTCGATGTCATGCTCAGCATGGACTCGGCCAACATGCACCTGGCCTCCTTGGTCGGGACGCGCGCTGTCTCCATTTGGGGCGGCACGCATCCATATGCCGGATTCCTGGGCTGGAACCAAAATCCAAACGATTGCGTCCAATTAGATTTACCTTGCCGCCCGTGTTCGGTATACGGCAACAAGCCTTGTAAGCGTGGCGACCATGCCTGCATGAATGGCATCACGCCTGCCCAAATCGTTGAAAAGCTAAGCCCTTACCTGAAATGAGCGTCTCCCCCATCGCCGCCATGTTCGACCGCATCTCGCCGAAATATGATGCGCTCAATCATTTGCTCTCATTTAATATAGACAAAGTGTGGCGGCGCAAAGCAGCCAAGGAAGTTGCCAAACATCATCCCGCAGACATTTTGGACCTTGCCACAGGCACAGCCGACTTGGCCATAGCCCTAGCGAAACATAACCCACAGGCTCGCATCATCGGCATGGACTTCTCAGAGAAAATGCTTGAAATCGGCCAAGAGAAAGTAAAACAACAAAATCTCGAAAACCAAATAGTGCTTCGCATCGGCGATGCAGCCACATTGCCCTTTGAGGATGGCTCTTTCGATGTCGTCACCGTGGCTTTCGGCGTGCGTAACTTTGAGGATTTGGACAAAGGGCTTTCGGAAATTAGCCGCGTCTTGAAGCCAGGTGGACAAGCCGTCATTTTGGAGTTTTCGATGCCGGAGAAATTCCCTGTGAAGCAGCTTTATCAGTTCTATTTCAAACGCATTCTACCCAAAATCGGGAAAATAGTTTCAAAAGACAAGAACGCCTACACCTATCTCCCCTCATCTGTAGAACGCTTCCCCATGCCAAAAGTCTTCCTTGACATATTGGATCGATATGGGATTCAACAAGGGCAAATGATACCAATGGCCTTTGGCATCGCAACAATGTACACCGCCATTAAAGCTTGAGATATTCCTTTTTTTTCTATTTTTGTCGCAGATTTACCGCAATAAAAGCGGACAAACTGCGTTAATTTCACATCCAAACGAAAAGTATCTTGAAAAAAGCACTAAAAATATTGACCGTCATACTGTTGCTCACCGCAACGGTCGTGCCAGTCCAGGCCCAGAGAAGGGTCATCCACTACCTGCCCAAGTATGAGCAAGAGCCCTATCATTTTGGTTTCCTGTTGGCATACAACAGTATGATGTATACCATCAAAACCGTCAAAGACTATCAAAACATCCCTCTGCCCGCCAAATCATGGCCCATGGGAGGTTATAGCGCTGACAACACCGAGAACCTCTATGTATACAACATAGAGACCGAGCAAGTCCCTGGTTTTACCGTAGGCATCATCGGCAGCAAACGACTGGGACGTTATTTCGACTTGCGCTTTATTCCCTCATTGAGTTTCAGCGAACGCACCATAAATTACTCCATTTGGGTCGATTACAAGGATGACTTCCCAGGCGTTGATACTTTGATGCCCTGCCGTAAATCTATCGGCACCACATTTGTCGAATTCCCACTCAACATCAAGTACCGCTCAAAACGTTACAATAACATCGGAGCCTATGTTTTTGGCGGCATCAACCCGAAACTCGACCTTGCCTCGCAGAAGGACAACAAAGAAGTTGACGCCCAAGGCAATGAATTCATCAACAACCTCGTCACCAAGCGTTTCGACTGTGCCGCCGAGCTGGGTGCCGGTTTCGACATTTACAACCAATGGTTCAAAATGGGCATTGAAGTTAAAATGAGCTATGGATTGATCGATGTAGTCAAGAATGAAGCCTTTATATACACCGCTCCTATCAACAAATTGCGCAACAAACTATTCCAAGTCTCCCTTTTGTTTGAATAATTGTTGTTTATTATTTAATTGTAAATCAATAGATTACAAAATTTTTTATATTTTTCTTTCCTAAAATATTGTAGGTATCGAAATTTTATCTACTTTTGCAGCGTCAAAAAACGACACGAAGTGGTCTCTTCGTCTAGTCTGGTCAGGACGTCAGGTTTTCATCCTGGTAACTCGGGTTCAAATCCCGGAGAGACTACCACCAATTTCCAAAACCCTAACTGATAATCAAGCAGTTAGGGTTTTTTCATACCCCAAACACCCCCTCCCGTGTCAACCACGTGTCAACCGATTTCGAGATGTTTGTTTTCTCGTGGCACAAAACACCTCCCACAAAGTGCCATCGTTGACACGTCTCACCCCCTCCGTTGACACGACAAAAAACAAAGTCTCTCCCACCCTCCCTCTCACAAACACTCACCAAGAACATCCCCACAAGCCACCATCACCCCACCTTTCCCTCACGAAACACACCTGAGGAAAATGAGGAAAACGAGGAAAACGAGGAAAACGAGGAAAATCCCACCGACAAATGGCGGAATTTTCCCGATTTTGACCGTAAAAAACAGAAAAGTCTTACTTTTGTACCCATATAAGACATAATTAGGGCTTTACGCTCGCGTTTCTTTCTATCTGAATCTGGCAAAATTCAACACACAAAGGAAGCGGAGTTGTATAGTTCGCGCCTTGGCGCGGACTTTTTGCATTCATTTTGTGTGGGGCTTGCCAGAGCCCAGATAGAAATGGAGCTGGGTCTGCGCCTTCTTTATGCCCAAACGGCAAACCGACAACCCATGGACGACAAACTCATCATACAGCGCCTCAAAGAGCTCAAAGCGCAAATCGCCGACATCGACAGGCGCATGGCCAGCATCGACGAACTACTCGACAACGACCCCTCCGATGAAACCGTGAAAAACTGCATCCAAGAAGTGGCCAAGATCCTCGATGAGCGCGAACCCATACTCAACGAAGCCCGCCAATGGCTCATGATCCTCAATAAAAAAGCCTCGGACATCGTTGGCGATGCCGAGGCCTTACCAAACTGATTCCTTAAACCTATGCCTTAAGCATCTCCATCAAGACGATGCTATATTCAGAGCGATCAACTCCGGCACACTCCGCAGCTTGGTTGACAACTGCAACCAGGTACGAATAATCCTTTGTCTTGATTCTCGCCGAAATCAGCAGTCCGCTCACGCCAAAATAGCCTATGCCACTAGCCACGATTGCCGGACGGATGGCACGGTAAGCCGCCACAGTATAGGTTTCAATATGGATAAGTGCTTCCATGGTCAGGACGTTTTCCTATACTGCCCATTAGCCGGATGGTCCAGCTGTCCCGACCTGCAAAGCTCCGCGATATACCGCTCCGCCGTCTTCTCTCTAATCCCCATCCGTTCCGCCGCCTGAAGATAAACCGTGCGGTTGAAAGCGTCGGGCAAGGCCGCCAGCAAAGCCTGTCGGCTGCCCTCCGTGCGCTGCTGCCTGCCCTGCCTGAAGCGTCGCTCCATCCTGCGGGGCAGGCTCTGAAACACCGAGGCCGAGTGCCGCAGCAGCACCTTCACCATCGCCATGGCCGTCTCGAAGTCCGCATCATCGCAGACCAGCAAAGCCTCCTGCCGTTCCCCCTCGCCATCGCCGACAGGCAGCGGCAAGCTGCCGTCGTCCATCTGGCGAAGCACCGTCAGAATCATCGTGATTCGGAAGAAGATCAGCCCCAGACGACGCACCGAGGCGATGATGTCATTGCCGAACAACGCCGCATATTCCTCTTGCGTCTGCGCAAAGAAGGCGTTGAACCTGCGCTGCTGCTCCCGCTGCAGGCTGAAACGGATGGCCTGCGCGTCAAGCATTTTATGGAACTGGTAGAAGTCCCTGCCAATCTCCTTGAAAAGGTCGTCGGCAGTCAGCCCGTCCGACGCGTCGAACATGTCGTGCCAAACCACCTCCGTCGGCATCACATAGAAGATGAAACGGCTGAAAAGCCCGTTCTCCGCCGACGGTATCAGGTTGAACACCTGCTCTGGTGTGCCCGACAGGATGGCCGAAAACTTCGGCTTCATGATTTCCACATACTCGCGGTCCTTCTTCCGAAGGTACGATATCGCCTCGTGGTGGAAAGCCTTCCTGAAGCCGTCCGAGTAGTTGCCCAGGTCCGAGTTGAAGGCATTGGCCAACGTGTCGCCTTCGGTCTCAAACAGCAGCCCCACGCCGTCATTCTGCGACAGGGTCTGATACACCACCGTCGCCGTGCTGTTGGCAGGGATGAACAGCGTCAGGAAAGGCGGCTCCTTCGGCTCCTCCATGTCGCCGTTCTTCCTGTTCACCACATACTGCACCTGCTCCTGCTTGTATTTCTCCATCGACTTGCGGTATTGCTCCCGCAACTCCCGATGCAATGGAGCAGCCAGATGTCGACACAGCGACAGCCGCCCTTTCCCCGACGACGCGCTGGCCGTCACATACAAGAACAGGTTGGCGAACACCTCTCGACGGTCATACACACCGTACACGTTCGGGATGCAGGCCGAAAACACCGTCAGCGAGCCGAGGATGAGCAGGTCAGCATCCACCGGCGACACGGCATCGGCCACGATCCGCTTCAGGATGCCGGGCAGCTGCACCCCGACCGACTGCGAGAAGGTGCCGATGCGCGAAGCCTCCGTTTTCCTCACTTCCTCATTTTCCTCAATTTCCTCACATCGTTTTCGTGAGGAAAACGGGGCATGGGAAACGTCACCAGCAGCCCACTGTATGCCGTGCGCCTTCGCGATGCCGTAGAGCGTGGCAATGGTGATCTCTCGGCTGCCGTCGCGCACACAGGCCGAATACTGTCGGTCGGCCTCGGCAGGGTCGTAGCCTGGATAGAATCGGCTCAAACGGTGAAACAGCTCACGCCCGCCTTCACCCAGCTCCGACACCAGCGCAAACGCGATGGCCAGCCAGTCCGAATAGTCGGCCGTGATGTCGATGCCCGAAGCCTCCACAGCCTCCACCACGGCAAGGATGGCCGACTGTTGCGCCGACACGCCGACGACTGGAGAAGGCTCCTTCTTCACCTTCTCCACGCCCGCAGCGCCCCATTCGTCAGGGTTGAAAACGTCTTTCTTCATAGCAGCGAGGGATTGAGGTAGGCTCCCGCGTCATGCGGCAGGAAACAGGCGCGCGACAGGTTGCGGCACTTGCGGTCCACCTCCACGCCGTAGTGGTTGAAGATGTAGTTGTAGAGGCTCGCGAAGAATCGCACCTGGTATTCCCCGAAGGTCTCCCCGTCGCTGCCATAGCGGAAGAAGGAATCCGTGAACGACACCACCCACTTCAGCCCGTCCCCCGAGGGACTGCGAAACAGCAGCAGCGTCTCGAAGTACGGGTCTTCCTTCAGGGCCTCAAACACGGTCTCCACGTCCTTCAGGTGGTCAAAATCGAGGCAGAGATAGCCCGAGTGCTGGATGATGGCCTTGTCCGTCCGCATCGAGAAGATGCCGGAGAAGGTGCAGTAGTCGAACTTGTCCGACTTATACTGTCGGCGGTACCGCTCATCCTTGATGGTGCGGTACTCGCTGGTGCGATCCTTGGCGTAGTCGCTGATGATGTAGTTGAACACATCGATCAGGTTCACCACCTGGTAAGGGTATTTGTTCGTGATGGGTCGCCTGAAGATGCTGAAACCCGGCAGTTTCTTCAGGTCGCATTTTGCCGAAGGCTTCACGGCGTAATTATTCGGCGTGCCCCAGAAATACATCGCCGGGGCGTTGGTCTTATCCATGTTCATGGCCTGTAGTTTTGGTAGTGTGAATACATGAAGCGCTCGATGTCCTGGCGCAGGAAATAGGTCTTGTTCTTGATGCGGCTGCACTTCAATTCGCCTTCCGAACACCACTCCTTGAGGGTGTTCTTGGTGATATGAAGCATGATGAGCAAATCCGACAGCTCAATCCAGTCGAACAGCACAGGCCGGCTTGCGGACGGCTCGTCCGCAAACTGACCCACAGGCGACTCGCCTGCCCATTGGCCTGCAGACGGCTCGTCTGCAAACCGGCAAGCAGACGACCCGTCTGCAGCCCTCCTTCTCTCATCACTCATCCTCATCCCCTCCTATCTCCATTTGTTTCCGCCTACCAAGAACCTGGGCGTCATGCAACTCATTCTGCTCTTTTCGCGACATGTGCCTGCTGGAAGCGATCCATGCGTCAATCTCCGACTTCTTAAACTTCACGCGTCGCGTGGCCGGGTCTTTGTAGAAAGGGATATAGCCCAGGCTCTTCCAACGATGCACCGTCTGAAGCGACGGATGGTCAGGGTGGTAGGCCTGAAGCTGCTCGATGGTGAGGAACTCGTCCTTTGCGGCATTGTCGCCACGGAGTTCCTTGCAGATGTCCTTGATCTCTGCGATGCCGTCAAGGATGTCACCGACGGCCTTGGGAAGTTGGTCAAAGGTAATGGTGTCTAACATAATGCTTAAGTTTTAGGCGCGGGCCTCCTTCACGGTACCTATAAAAGGAGAGCCCACGACGGTTAAATCGTGGGCAAAGATGAGGCCTTATGTTGAACTATGAATTATACTACAATTGTACGTATAATTATTATTTTCAGAATCCAACTTCCATGGAATTCCCGTCTCGTTTACTGCACAACAAGAAAATCGGCAAGCTTGTTCTGCGAGTCAAAAGTGAGCATTTGCGCCGGAGGGATGCCAAGCTGACGTTCACGTGTGCGCCCTTCAGCCACTTTCTCCATCATGACACGAATGTCATCGTTGCGGCCAGTATAGCCGAACGTCTTTTCAGAATAAGTGATGACGATATTGTAAAGCTCATCGGTAAAGGATCTCGACATGAAGGTGATGCCTTCGAAGTCGAGTATCACATTGTCAGCTTCAGGACTAATCATATCAGCCAATATAGAGGCTTTCGCACGCGAGAAAAGGTCGGCGTGATAAATGTCGTAGAGTTTGATGATCTGTTTCATATCTTTTGTTGCTTTTATTCGAGGTAATTGATATAGTTGAATCCTTCGGGCGCATTGACAGGTATGCGAAGGAGAATGAGGGTGCCGTCCCAGTGGAAGAAACGGCTGATGTTGGCATAGTAGTTCAAGCTTTGATGCTCGTAGCGATGAAAGGCACTGCCAGACAGCATGAAGAACGAGCCTCCCAACCCTTCGACAAGCATACGCTTGGACGTGGAGATGCCATAACCTCGGTTCTCAGTTTCAGGCCGGTTCTTGGTAGAGCGACCCTCATTGGCCAGTCGCAATGCTTCGGCAGGGTCGTTGTCAATTTCCTGTTGGTAGAGATTGGCTCGTTTATAGTTGCCCGGGATGGTGATGCCATTGTCGGCGATGCATAGGTTGATGCATTGTTCGCGTTCAAGGTATTGCGAGAAAAGATAACCGTTGGGACTGCCAGAGTGCTCGTAAATGTTGTCGATTAGTTCGCTGAGAAAATAGCTGATGGGAGTGGTGACGGCCGCTTCAACACGGGTTTGCCTAACGATGATATTGCGAGCGATTGAGCAGAAAGCATCCTTGTTGTCATCCGTCATCGAGAAACTGCATAAAGGCAGGTAATTATGGTCGGCGTATTGGGCCATCACTTGCTCGGCTGTTTCACGGGTGGCGTTCTCAAAATGAAGCATGCGGTCAAAGTGGATGCCATTCAAGTAGGATTGCATCTGTAAGGTGATGTTTTCGCAGCGGATGTCCACTCCCGCCTGCTGACGGAAAATGGCTAACGGGGCGAGAAAGAAAGGATGGAGAAAGGTGACCTCATGGAAGTCCCAAACCACGGTGTCATCGCAGTTCGTCTGACGCGTCTGCCCCACCACTTGAACGAGGTGGTTGAAGCTGCCGCCCATAAGTTCGTCCTCGCAGACGTTGGGGATAATCACTCTTTGCATGTCTCCTTCGTTTAACTATTTGAGACTGCAAAGTTACAACATTCCCGACAATTCCACCATGTACAAACCAAAAACAGCGAAAAATTACAAGGATTGGCCCCAATCAAAATCAATCCTCTGTTGCCATTCCCGAGCCTCAACCCGCTTTCCGGCATCCAGCCCTTCCCCCTTCTCATAATACGCCTGCGCCAGCTCATGCAGCCTATCAAACACATCCATAAAAGTGCTTGTGCGCTTAGCCGATGAAAGCAGGTTTCTCGTATGTTTGATTTCCGTGTTGAAGAAACGCGCCAAGTCATTAATGAAATTCTCCGAGTTGGAGGCAATCCTACCATCAGTCGTTTCAAAGATATGCAGGTCATAAACAATGCGGAACAGCTTCACAAAAGTCGTGACCTGTCGACTTGAAATCTTATAGACACTATGTATTTCCGTAGCCTCCTGCCGCTCCTCGGCCTCCTCGATGGCCATCCTCAGCGTCTGCATCCAGTCGCCGTCCTCCTCTGCTACTGTGGCCAGCAACGCCTTCAGCACGACAACACAGTCCCGCTTCGGCAGCCGCTCCGCCTGCTCCATCAGATGCCGTATCTTCACACTATCCTTGGTTTCACTCATTGTCCTATTAGTCATATCTGTCCTATCCGTCCTTTCCCCCTCTTCCCCCACTTCCCCCTTCTAAGGGGGTGGCCGCAGGCCGGGGGATTGGGGGTACCCATTTCCCCCTTCTAAGGGGGCTAGGGGGATTAACTCTAAACACTCAACCCTAAACTAATCCAAGCCGAAGACAGAGGAGTCAATTTCACATCTTCCCTTTCCTCTCCTGAACATGCTCCCCTCGATACTTCTTCTTCCTCAACCCATAATACCCCTCTCCAAACAAAACAAACCGCTCCTTGTCGCTTCCCAAACTCGACGTGACGCTGTTCTTGTTGGTGTAAGGATAAGCCTGCAACACTTTCTTCATGATTTCATCGATATGCAAAGGGGTCTTGGATTTTTTCAAAATGTCGGCCACCAAGTCACGGATGCTCCCTCGATACACATGGGTCCATTCGGCCAAGGTGTACATCGATGACTTCCCGATGGGCTTTAAGGCCTCCGACTGCAACACCTTTGCCCTGACATGTTCAAAGCTTTTATGCCCAACCTCCGGACATCTCTGTATCAGTGCTGCATACAATTCCCTCAAACTCATTGGTCTGTCTTTTTCGCGCAGGATTTCACACAGTTCATAGACTATATCGACCCCGTTGGGAGGCAAAACGATGTTCCCATTCTCGTCAACGACCAATCTGTATGCCTTGGTGATGATGACGGGCAATGCTTGCCTGTAATCATCCTTCTTGTCATCGGGAATATCTTTCAATAAGTCTTCAAGCTGTATGGAATCGATTCCCGACCTTATCCGTTTGTTTTGCTTGTTGACTTCTCCGCAGATTCTATTGATGATTTGGCCGCTCAGTCGTCTATTGACGAGAAAACGCATGTCATTTTCCTTTATCGCTTTCAACGGGAACCCCTCGATACAAACCTGGGCGAACGACTCGAATGAGATATTCACTTTCTCCTGTTCAACGACATTCAAATACAAATCATCGACTTCAGCAATAACAAGGGTGCTGTCAAACTGGTAATACGACCAATTCTTGTCTTCAAACAAGTCTTTCGGAGCCTTCTCCATCAGCTGCCTGACACGCTCCCTGGTGCATTCTATCTTTTCTCCAATTTCGGCCATGTTCATAGGATTTCCACCACAAATGCCCGTCGCCATCGCAAAAACCTTATCTAACCTTTTATCCGACTTGGCCAGGTATTCCCTCAAAAGGTAGAACATCGGAAAATGTTCGTAATGGTTGAAAAAATCGATAACGAAACCGATTTGTTCTTCCGTCAGATAAGGATATTTGGTCGCAATGAGGGTTTTACTGATTTCGTTCCCATTGAGGTTTTCATACTGAAACAGCACATCGTTCAAGTCGGCCAAGAAACGGAATATCTCGCCGTGGGGCGCTCTATGAAGCCATATTTGAGGCAAAAGTTCTGCCACTTGGTCTTCAGAGAGCAGAAACATTGCGACCGCCTTCAGATAGGTAGGTATGAACCATTCCTGAATGCGTTTCGATTGCTTTGATAGCTTATCTACGCTTTCGGCAAAATCAGCCAAAAGGAGGCGTTTCCTAACCTTCAGAGTCTCATCCGAGGCTTCAATCTCTTCGGCAAATTGTTCATCACAGAACCATAATATGGTCCGCGCAATGACAACCAATTCGTATGTGAACGTATCAGACAGTTGTTCCTTGCAGAACGAAGCACGGATTTCGGAAAGCAGTTGGTAACAATAGTGCTTCAGCTCCCAATTATCAAGGTTGTTGAACCTTTCTGCCAGGTTCTTTTGGTCGAGGCAGAAGAAGGAATAAAATGAACGAGGGTCGTTGAATGTGGCATAAAACAGGTCTATGCAATCCATGGAGAAGTTAAACAATGGCTTATTGTAAGCCGACACAATGATATGCTTCGGTGCTTCCGACAAATCTTCGTACTTGTCCTGTTTGTTTATAAGCTGAAGGGCGTATGTTTGTCCGATTGGACCAAGCTGGGCAAGTACCTCTTCCAATTCCTTGATGGTTTTCTTTCCACAATTACGCAGCTTCGGCAAAACATTATCGTGATGGGCGCGAAGAAGGTCGCCCACAGTGTATATTTCATTAGCCATGCACACCAAGAAAGCCCGCTTGGAAATCACCCACATATCATAATACCATTCAATCGGTTTCCGAAGTATCGCCCTTATGTCTTTACCTTCCATAATCATGCTTTAATTAATCCTTTGCTATATCTGCCTACAAAACTACGACATTTTCTGGCTTTCACAACCCCATCGGAAAGCTGAAACTCACCTATCCAGCGGTGTATCCGGGTGCAAAGCCTCAAACTCTCGCATTCGTCTGTAAAACTCCTCGTCCATTTTCGACGTGTCGATGGGTGCCGGCATGTGAAATTCAGGCTCCTTCTGCGCAGAACGTCTTTTATTTCCATCTCGGCATCCCGCCAACAGCAGGACGGCCAAGGCCGTCACTGCTGTTGCAAGAATGATAGTTTTTGTGATATTCTTCATTTCTTAATTACCTTTGTTGATTATTCTTCATTGCTCCCCAAGCCAATCTTGATAGGTGTCCAGACATCATAACCTTTGTTCTTTGCAAACAAGATGTTTTCTTCGATGCTCTTCACAACCACGTCAGCCGCTCTGTTCTCAACCTGCTTTTTGCGGTACAAATCAACATACCTTTCGATAACTTCCACCACGCATTTCTGCATTTCTGCATTTTCTGTCCTGCTCTTTTCATGAAGCTTGTTCCGCAAAAACTTTCTGAATGAATCAAGATAATTGATATGCGAGGTAATCACTCTTGAGGTGTAGAGTATGTTGTTTTGGATTAAAAACCCATTATCTTGCAGGGTTTTTATGGCTCCACTACAGTCATTTTTCTTTCCATTATCACATCCCTTGTGGCAAATCTGACAAACATGATTATCGGCTTTATTGACAACCCATTGTGTCATCTCAAAAACCTTGTCCATGCACGATTTGATTTGTTCCTTGGTTTCGTGTTGGAATAGCGATTTTGCGCCATACAAAAGTTCAGTATTTCTTTCATTTGCAACTGACAAAAGATTAAAATACTCATAATGTATAAATACATGTCTCGTGTATTCTGAACATAATGGATTAACCACTATTTCAACATTACTCAGCTCATCCTTGTCTTTGGTGTAAAGTTCGGCAACGTAATTGCATAATGATTGCAAAGACACATTATACTTTTCTTCGCGTAGATAGTTATTAATAGTATCCCCCTCTAAGCTGGCCGGTAGAGAATAATTGTGGTATCCTGAAACAAATAGAGTTTCATACATGGATTTAACCGAGACATCCTCATACCATAACTTTACTCTATTTGTGAACTCTAATAGAGAGACATGAACAATATCTGTTTGTCGCTTTTTCTTCGCACCACCTTCCTCGTCTTCGTACATATTTGTCAATAACGAAAAATACATACGATTTCTATTGCAAGTATAACGGCTCAATTCATCATCAACATATTTTGAGAAACGTGACATATTGTTTTTTAATCTTCGTTTCAGCACATAAAACAACAAGAAACCTCGTATGCCTAAACGACAATCGCTATCCTTTGCAGCAATATTTCCCCATGTTACAATCTCCTCACCCAAAGCATCCGCGAGTGAACTTAAGGTTATTCTGTAATCAAGGTTGAACAAACGGCATAGACGCTCAATATATGGCTTTTCGATTTCGATAGTGGAAATGTTGAAGTTTTTAGCGCTCCAAGCCCCGTCTTTGAGAACAATGTTTTGATACGCTTGAAACATGCGAACTCTTTTCTCAAAAATTTCAAATAAATTTTGCTTATAACCACTGTCAAATCTGATAGTTGCAGCCCTTTCTTCCACCCTCTCAATAAACTGACACGAATTCACAGTGGCCACAAAATTCCTTCGTACCGACACCATAAGAGTGCACTTTGAAACAAATGGATACTTATCTGTTAAAACGATTTTTTTGAAGAATTCCTGTGCTTTAGAAAACGAAGTAAGTAAATCAAAATTAAGTGATTCAACCAAATAAGTCTGTTCTAACTCATCTAAATTGTCAAAAATGAAAACACATGGTTTTTTTTCCTTCAAACATTGATTGAAAATAAAGGAGATGAAATACAACGTGATTTTATCACTAATATCCTTAATACTACGGCAAAAACTCCTAACACGGCTTTTTGAAAAACGGTTTCTACAATACCCAATAAAGTTATAAAACAGTTCGTGATCATCGTACTCGTTCCCCGTTAACCATTTCACATCCCAAGACGACTCTTTCTTATCATGCACTATTAGGTTCTTTGAAATTTCCGTGACAACAGTTTCATCCAAATATTCCAGTATTTTGGCATCCAAGACCTCATGTAGAAGATTCGACTTTAACTCTGCACTAGTAGCATTTTTGATCAGATTTGTCATGTCGATTGCCAAGTTTTCATCAAAATAAAGATGCCTGTTTTTGATTAGATAATTCAAAAAAGTTGTCTTTCCGGATCCACTTGGCCCAACAAACAAAATATAATGCCTGTTCGATTCTCCAATGGCACTTTTCAAAGCCGCTATGGTGTTTTCGTATTGGTTCTCTGAATATTTGAAAAAAAACCTATTCCAAAATTCGTTTTCCTCATCAATTGGTTTGTCAGGTTCAGACGAGTTCTCAGGAATGTCCTTAAGAAATTCTCCAGAAATTTTGTTGTCAAAAGGAGAAAACTCCAGATAATCTGATATTGTATTCATATTTATTTGTGTTTAATTCTTTCTTTGATTTGCGCGACTGCATTGTCAATTGCGTGAGAAAACATCGTTTCATTCTCACTAAACCTTTGCAGCCACTTGTCTGTTTCATCAAAATTTGAAGCAATAACATCTTCTGTTTTTAATTCATCTAATGAATCACTGATTGCTTTCGAGGCATCTTCAAGTGTGTTATTCCAAACATCAAAAACTTTCATGATTTCATTCACTGAACCAAGATTTCTTTCAATATCTATTATGATTGGAGCCAAAGAACCCTCTTTCATAACCACAGGTCCGTCTTTTAATAAACTAGAATGCTCTGACAAATAATCACACAAGTAATCATAATTGTTGTTGATATTGTGCTTCTTCTCAATAAGTTTAATCAATGAATTGTTGAGTATCTGGATATTAATCTCTTCTACATGTTTTCTACTCTTTTCGAAAGTCAACTTATTGTTTTCCTCATTCTTTAAAGATTGGGAAAGTTGGTCAACCACTTGTTGCTTGAGGAGGACATACATATAAATTGTAAATATACATGTAACAACCGTAACAACACAAGCAAACACTGCAATGCCAAAATTCCACCATTCAAAACAACTTGGTTGAATATTCAGCAAAGTAAACCCTTTGAATCCACTACCTAATGATTCGTTTACGGAATGCGCCAAAGGTTTCTCCCAAGCAACGCCAGACTGGAACTCCTCCAGCAAGCCGCTTGTTACCAATTTAATAAATACATTTTCTATCATAGTTTTACTTTTAGTTTAATTATTATCAGTAATTTCTTATGAATGCTTTGTTTTCAAACAATTAACTCACATCATTCTTTTATCCATTTCCCATTCTCCACTTCCTTCCCATCCGAAATCATTTTCCATACGTACATTCCAGCAGGCCATGTCTCAGCGTTGATGGCTGTGACATTTTCCGCTATCTCTTGGCTGTGAACAAGCTTCCCATTCACATCATACACCTCCACCCGCGCATCCCGCAACCCCGTCCTGATGTTCAGCACATCCTTCCCCGGATTAGGATAGGCAGTAGCTACCGCAAATCCATGCGAGTGGGCTTCTTCAACATTCAAGAAATCCTCAGGTGTGATTCTAAATATACAGTAGTCCTCATAGCCAGTCGTTTTGGACCGATTGGAACAAACGATGCAACCTCCATTCGGACAAACTGCAATATCCAAAGGGCCAAGATAATAATCCTCTGGTTTGAAATAGATTTCACTCAACTTGTTCAAATCCTCGTCCATAAAACCTACATACAAATTCCAACCAGTTCTTATATCCATCCAACCAAGTATAAATACTTCGCCTTGTTCACCGAAGCACACGCCATAGCCTTCATCGTTACCTTCGGGATTGATAATGCCCCAGGTCCAATTCAAATGGTTAAAGTCCTCGTCAAACACACCCATAATGACATCCGTTTCCGTTTTTTTACCGAAAGGGCATTCACTGCCAAATGAATAAGTCCGTCGATTGAACGGATTGAATTCTATACCAATAGGCACCTCGCTAATCGTATTGAACCATCCGCTAATATTGGGGCTAGAATAATAAACGCGTCCAATATCTTCTACAACGGAAACAGTCTCCAATTCAGCATCAAATGTATAGCATGTATAGCATTCATATACATGGTTGTCAGTATTCCTGAGGATGATACGGCAGCCCAAAGAATCAGGAGCGGAGAAGAAAAAGTTGGTTAGGGTAGCAGTGCAGTCAGAAAGTATCCTTTCCTTTGCCACATTACCTTCTTCATCGAACCTTATCAGGTGAATGGATTCTTTTTGGTCAATCATCCAAAGGCTGTCAACGGGATAGGACAAAGTCAGGCTTCCGTCCTTTGAAAACACAGTATAGACCTGGCTCCTGTAAAATGCCGTGATCGATGGGTGATCAAAGTCGAGACCTTCCCAGTTGTAACCTGTATAGGTCAACGACAAATCATCAGGGTCGACATCCACCACGCAGAGACGGGGCAAGGTGTCGTTGTCGTCCTCGCCGAACGATACATAACGGAACTTGCCATTCGTAAAATTGCCTTGTTCCCAATATTCCAACCGATTTGTAGGCAAACCGATGGAATCAAGAATCTCGCCATCGTATGTGATTTTCATAAGGGTACGGTCGCCAGATTGTGTCCCGCCGAAAGCCAAAAAGGCTTTGTCATCGATGCTTTTCACAACGGTGACATAAACGTTGTCAGAGCTGTATATCACATTGAGGTCTTGTGGACACTCTTGAGAGAATACTACTTTGATAGCAAAAATCAACATGAAAAAGCATAGTACTTTTATTCGTCTCATAGCAATTGGTATTATTGTATTTAGATGACGTAATTGAAATAAGAACTTTATGCTTGTTTTATATGATTAGTCAATTATCTGAATCAATGGAAATAGGATAAATGCCTTGGTTAAACCTGATGCTTCGGGTGGCATACCATACATACACGAGATAATACCCTGTATAACTATCTACACCAGGTTGCTCTTGATAAATACAGTCTTTAATTTCTGTTTTGTAATACCAAGGCTCATTGTAATGCCAAGTATACATTCCTTCATAATGAGAGAGATTCATTATGAATTCGAAATTCATTTGCATTTCTTCTGGGCAAATACAATAATGAATCAATTCTTGATAAGGTAATCCACTCACATGGAATAAGGAGTCTGACTGCACATTGTATGGCCAATAATAAACCAAATTGAATGGATTCTCCATAACAATTTCACAGTTTGGACACGATACTCCAAATCCTCTATGGTTATAATCCCAAATGGCAATTTCCTCTTCAATTCTATTTGAAGCATCACCAGCCAAAATATATGGTTCAGTACAGGAACCACCTTCCCGCCCCCAAACCCAGCACGGATCGTTTTCAAACGGCTCTCCTTGCCATGGCTCATCATCAATGTTATCACTTCCCGTGTTCATTATTATCACAATTTCATTATCGCCATTTTTTGAAGTCTCTTCAGGCAAGCTTATCGTGACATATTGTAGAGTTTTGTACTCCATGTCGATACCCACATATGCGTTTCTCACCGCACTAACGATGTCATTATATGTTGCCATCAAGTCGGAGTAGTCAACATTACCTTGTGTATCGGTTTTAGGCATAGCCACACGAAGGGTGTCATGCCTCATACCTGTAAGGTCTGTCTGCGTAAACCCATAGCAATAGTTAAGTGTGGTCTCCCACTGCCAACGGGCCTGTTCTGGAGTCATGGCCTCGCCTTCAGCCTTTGCTCCCTGTTTCATCGCCTTAAAATCCGCAAGAAAATCAATTATTCTCTGCTCGCTTTGCGACATACCTTGTTCCGTCTGAGCAACATCACTTTTCATTTGTGCGCTCTCTTCTTTCTTGCAGCCAACCATAATGGCCGCTCCTGTTGCAGCAATAATCATCGCCGCAACCAAAGTTTTCGTAAATCTTTTCATTTTAGATTCTCCTTTTACTTTTAGTTTGTTTGTAAATCAGTTAATTTGTTATCTTGTGTTTAATCCAAGAACCATCTTTGGTCTTATTCAATGCTTCATTCTGAATGAAAGTATGAGGTTATTCCTTTATCCACTTCCCACTCTCCGCCTCCGTGCCATTGGCCATCACCCTCCAAACATAAGTCCCATCAGTCCAATTCGTCGTATTGATGGCGGTCACATTCTCCATAACATCCTGTCTATGCATCAACCTCCCATTTAAATCATACACCTCCACCCAAGCATCCCGCAATCCCGTCCTGATATTCAGCACATCCTTCCCCGGATTGGGATAGGCAATTGCCACCTTCAGGCCACAGTCGTGGGCTTCCTCAATATTGTCAAAAGTCCCCTTTGACACCTTGAAAACTGCATCCCATCTTTTGACCGCATCCAAATCGAGATTATCCAAACTAAACACACAACCGTTTGTGTTGCCACAAATACCACGTGGCATCCTTCCGACAGATTCGTCTTCAAATTGATGGTATATTTCGCCAAGTTTGGTCAGGTTCTCATCAAAATAAGCTATGTAGAGGTTTCTGCCAATAGAACCATTGGGGGTTAATGGATCCATCGTGCCTATCATATACACGTCGCCCTCAGGTCCAAAACCTATCGACCCATTAAAGTATTGAGCAGCAAAACTTCTCTCTTCAGTGTGAATACCCCAAGTATAATTGAATTGGTTGAAGTCCTCGTCGAAAGCACTCATAAAAATGTCCTCATAATAGCCTGGATTCCCATTCATTGCTGGAATGGTAAAAGTGTTGATGGAATAGGCTTTGCCCGTGATAGGATTATAACGCAAGTTGGCTGGATAGTAACAACTCAACACTGGATAGGCAAGATTGTCGATGTTATGCTTCTGGGCAATGACGTTCAATTCGGCATCTAGAGTAAGGCAATCATATATGAGATCATTGGTTGATTCAGGGCATCGCATAATAACCCTGCACCCCACAGAGTCTATTGAGGACAGCATAAAAGCATAGTAACTACGAGGCCCTTCAAGTGTCGTTTCTGCACAAATATTGCCAAAAACATCAAATTTCATTACGCGCAGCGAAAGAGGAAAGAAATACGGGTTCTCAAGCGGAAAGGAAAACACAACGCTCCCATCCTTGTTCAGCACCGCATTGGTGCTGGCACAGGAGTCATCGTGTTCCCAGTAATTCATCGATTCCCATTTCCCACATTCCTTGCGACTGATTGAAAAGTCGTCATGTATGGTCGCGAGATACAGGCAAGCAGAGTCGTTTGTATGGGTCAGGAAAAACAAACACGGCTCACCATGATCGTTTCTGTTGAAACAATAATGTACCCAAGCTACTTCATCTATTGTTTCTTTCGGCCAAAAATACAGCGTATCTATATAGTGCCCATCATCATCAATTATAAGGATCGACCCATAAGTGCCAGGAGTTTCAACATGCCGAAAAAGTATTTTGTTACCTGTGGCGTTTTGATAGATAGGGGTGTACAATCCACCATTATCGTTTTCGATAATCGATTGAAACTCTTGAGCGTCCAAACAGATGACGGTCGTCATAAACAATAGAACTACAGTAATCAGATGCTTTCTCATAACGGTATATGACTGAAAGCAAAAGGGACTTTTGTGGTATAATCCCTTTTGCTTTAATTGCCTTGTTTTCAAATCTGGGGGTCGTCGATTGGAACTGGAGTCAAACCATGGTGCCTCCATTCACGGATGCAATTCCATTTGTTTATCCTATGAAGAACTCTATAAAACTCACCGCCTTCCCCTTGCAGTATTTCAAGGGTTTCAACGCGATAGTACCAATCAACGTTATAAGGATTGATAACCATCCCTGGGTAGTGCGAAAAAGTCATCATCTTACCATAGTATTTATTCATGTCATTCCATCCAATGCAGTATGACATTGCTTCGTCCAATGTTAGATGTTCAGCATAAAAGATGGAGTCAGTATAAGGGGTTCCAAAGATGGAATCGACTATTCTGGGATTCAAGATATAGGTGTAGCAATCTGGACAAGGATTGTACTCCCTCGAGTGTCTCATGTCATAAATAGAGCCTTGCGTTGTGATTTGTTTTGGAGCATCACTATTTAGGATTGTACCGTCACAACTCCCCTGATTAAATCCGCAAATCCAGTTATCTCCTGCAACGAAAGGGCGTCCATACCATACGTCATTGTTGTAACTGCTATTGTTATTTCCACCGTTGTTCCGCCCCGTGTTCACCAAAACCACCACTTCAGCGTCATCGTCTTTGCTCATGTTACCTTTGATGCTCATGGAGACGAATTGCAGGGTCTTATCATCCATGTCGATGGACACATAAGCCTCACGCACGGCATCGACAATGTCGCCGTATGTGGTCAACAGGTCGGCATAAGAGATGTTGCCTTCCGCATTTGTTTTAGGCATAGTCAAGCGGACGGTATCACGTCTCGTGTCGACAAGGTAACTTTGTGTGAAACTATGTCGGTAGTTCAGGACACTTTCCCAATACCATCGGGCATCCTCGGGACTTACCGCTTCACCTTCCACTTTTGCACCTTGTTTCATGGAAGAGTAGGCATCCATAAAGTCAATTATCTTTTGCTCACTTGGTGACATGTTTTGTTCCGTCTGAGCAACACCATTTTTCATTTGTGCACTCTCTTCTTTCTTGCAGCCAACCATGATGGCTGTACCAGTTGCAACAACAATCATCACCGCAACCAAAGTTTTCGTAAATCTTTTCATTTTAGATTCTCCTTTTACTTTTAGTTTGTTTGTAAATCAATTAATGTGTTATATAGTGTTTAATACAAAAATCGTTTTGGTCATATTTACCTCTTCCACCCGAAAGAAAAGCAGAGGGTTACTCCTTAATCCACTTCCCCTTCAACAATTCTCCATCCTCACAATACACCCGATAACCATACACCCCCGCCTTAAGGCCCGAGACATCCACAGTAAGCACATTCCCCTCGCCCCGGATAAACCTGTCCAAGCAAGGACGGCCAAGGGCATCCGTAATGCTGATGCGGCAGCCATCAATGTTTTCCACTTCGCTAAGGTCAATGTTCAGAACATCCTTTGCTGGATTAGGATACGCCTTGCCTTGAATCTCCGTAACAGGCATCTCCTTGACCGAAGCGGGTA